>CAJJBK010000001.1 GCA_905182415.1 uncultured Woeseiaceae bacterium
AAATGAAAAAACGACTGCGTCAAGGCGCAAAACTTATAGTTCTTGATCCTCGTAAAATTGATTTAGTAAAAAGTCCACATATTAAAGCTGAGTATCATTTACCGCTGTTACCGGGCACAAATGTACCTTTAATAAATGCGCTTGCTCATACGATCGTAAAAGAAAATTTACTTGATGAGGAATATATAAAAGAAAGATGTGATTTAGAATCTTTTGCTGCTTGGAAGCAATGTGTAATCAAACCCGAGAATGACCCAGATAATGTTGCTGGTATTGCTGGTGTAGATGCACAAATGATAAGGGATGCGGCTCGCTTGTATGCCAACGCAAAAAGAGGCGCAATTTATTATGGTCTTGGTGTTACTGAACATAGTCAAGGATCGACCATGGTTATGGGAATGGCTAATTTAGCGATGTCAACTGGTAACATTGGTTTCTCTGGGGCTGGTGTTAATCCACTCCGAGGACAAAATAATGTCCAGGGATCATGTGATATGGGCTCCTTCCCACATGAATTACCTGGCTATCAGTCAGTTAAAGATGAGGCTATTAGAAGTGTTTTTGAAGAGAATTGGAATGTAAAGATTGATCCTGAACCTGGCTATCGTATTCCTAACATGTTCGATGCAGCGATAGCTGGAAAATTTATGGGAATGTACATTCAAGGAGAAGATATTGCTCAATCGGATCCTAACACACAGCATGTAGAAGCAGCACTAGGCAATATGGAATGTATTGTAGTACAAGATTTATTCTTAAATGAAACAGCAAAATTTGCTCATGTTTTCCTTCCTGGAACTTCATTTCTAGAGAAAGATGGCACTTTTATTAACGCAGAAAGACGAATCAATCGAGTCAGGCCGGTTATGAAACCAAGGCAAGGTATGGCGGAATGGAAAATTACCCAAAACCTTGCTAATGCACTTGGTTATCCAATGAATTTCAATAGTGAATCTGAGATTATGGATGAAATTGCTTTATTGACCCCAACATTCAGAAATGTTTCTCATGATTTTCTAGATCGATTTGGGAGTGTTCAGTGGCCTTGTAACGAAAAAGCGCCCACAGGAACACCTATTATGCATATTGATAATTTTGTCAGAGGAAAAGGTTTATTTATTGAAACAGATTATGTGGCTACCGAAGAGAGGACCACAAGAAAATTCCCATTAATTTTAACGACTGGAAGAACACTCACACAATATAATGTGGGAGCGCAAACAAGACGAACAGAAAATATTGTCTGGTATCGTGAGGATCTTCTTGAGATTCACCCGCATGACGCAGAGACAAGGGGTATTAAGGATGGCAGTCGAATCTCTCTTGCTAGCAGAAAAGGGGATATTACATTAACCGCTAAAATCACTAAAAAAGTCCAGCCAGGAGTGGTTTATACGACTTTCCATGACCCTGAAACTGGTGCTAATGTTGTCACTACTGAATACAGTGATTGGGCGACTGATTGTCCAGAATATAAAGTCACTGCGGTTCAAGTTGCGCCTGCCACTCATCGATCAAAATGGCAAAATGAATTCCACATTCGCTCCAAGAAAGAAGGCAAAATACTTGAGACTGTCAAGCATTAGATCTCTTGCCAGGCGGCAAAGAACATATTGGACTGGAAATACTTAAACCATTAAAACAAGATAAGAATAATCTTCAGATGAAAACGGATTACCAAATTATCTTTGGATACCAAAAAAGCTTCTAGTTAAGATTTCGTAAATTTTCAAAACTACAAAAAGCATCCTATAACTAATTCGATTTATCCAATAAAGTAAAGATCGTCCCCTCCATGGTCAAGCTATACATTAATCCTCTGCTATCAAATATAAAAGCGATAATAGGATCTAAAATTTTATCGCTATCAATTGATTGACCAAGACCTTTATCAATAATTGTGACGGTACCGTCTACTCCAACTTTCCAGCCAGGATTATTACGAAAATTATTCAAAACATCTTCAGTCATAAAAACCACAACAATTGCTTTTGCTTGAGCACCAACTTGAAAGCCCAATGATCCTGATGAAAGTCGATAATAACCTACACTGGAACCTGCTACCCTAAGAACGCCTTCGCCAGTCTCAATACCAACACCCATTCCAACTTTAATCACTCTCGGAAATATCAAATAACCATAAGCTTGATCAATATATAAAGTTGAATCATCAATTTCTTTGCTTAATAAACCTAAAGCTGTATTGGCATCACGATCAATTTCAGCAGCGGTCGCTTCAACAATATCCTTCAGAGAGCTCTTGACCGACTGCATAGCTTGGTTGAGTGTCTCATTGAGTTGCTGTGCTTGTATAAAAGTACCAAACAACAGCATGAAGAAAAATACGGTAAGTCTTTGTTTTACTGAATTCATTTTTATTTTCCTGTTATCACATTATTGGCATTAAATTTTTTGCTATTGGAGCTCTTCTTCGGTTTGCTTGTGGCGGATATGAATTTGACAAATAATTCAATATACCTTCCTCAGTGATCGCGTCAAATTCCCATAGATTTTGCGTTTCTTGCATCCATTGAATCATGCTTCGCCAGCCTTCTTTATCTGCTCGTTGGGCAGTTACGAGTCTATAAGAATGGCAAGCTCCACAATGCATTCTGACAAGCTCCCACCCCGGTGCAATAAGAAGCCCTGTATTTAAATCCTTATCGACAGCAAATACATTGGCTGACGAGAGAAAAAGTAATATTAAAATTAATTTAGGCATAAATATCAAGCAACGATATTAATAGCTATTCGATGGCATGCATTGTTTAAATAGCCACGTGGATTCCATTGCGGAAGGATTACTGGTTGCGAGTTTCCATAATCATCTTCAGCTCTGATCCAGACCTCATAATAGCCAGTTTCTGGAAAAATTATATCTTGTATCCAGTGTTGCCATGCGAACTTATTTATTGGTTTCTCTAACTGGGTCAACTGCCAATTTGCACCAAAATCAATAGACGCATATACGTTTTTTACACTAAAATCACCGGCCCAAGCATGGCCTCTTATTCTCAATTTATTTTTTAGATTATGAATAATTCCAGACCTTGGATAAGTAATAATCGATTTCACCGGCATAGACTCAATAATACACATATCCTCATCAGCCACTTTTGTTCCAGGTGCTACTGGCTTGCAAGGTACTCGATAAGATTGGCCATTCATTTTCGGGCCATCGTGAATTTGATCCCTAATTAATATCTTAGAGAGCCATTTTCCACTTACCGATGCTGGCCATCCTGAGCAAATCATTCTCAATGGAGCGCCATGAATTAATGGCAGTGGTTCGCCATTCATATCCCACACTAAGAGCGATTCATTTTCCAACGCTTTGTATAAAGGAACGCCACGTGATATTGGTTTTTTCGCAGGATCACCAGAAAGGTGTCTGTCTTTTCCTTCGTATGCAACATAGACAGCATCTTCTTTAATACCAGCATACTTAAGGACATCACTCAATCTAACTCCGGTCCATTGTGGGCAGCCAATTGCGCCTGTTGACCATTGATTACCTTTGGCAGGTGGAAAAAATTCAGATCTTCCATTGCCACCACACTCAAGTTGTAATTGTAAAGTATGATGAGCAAAGTTATTTTTCAGCTCATTAAGAGTAATAGTCTTAGTTTCAACACAAGATTCACCTTCAATAGTCAGCTCCCATTTATCTGGGTTAACAGTTTCTTGACTAGGTTGAATGCCATTATTTCTTATGAATAATCGTGAGGCAGGAGTCACCTTATCATCAAGAAGATGTGGGGGAGTTTCAGCATTAACAGGCCTATCATTTAGTAACGTTAGACCGTCCTTTCCATATAACTCAAATAATTGATCAGTTTGAGAAAATGCTGCTGGTATTAGTCCAGCAGGCATGTTGCTTGCAAATGGAATTGACGCACCTAAAGCAGCACCCATGGAAATAAGACCGCTTTTTCTTAAAAAACCTCGCCTCGTTAACGGGTCACTCTTTCTGCCCCATAATATTTCATCTGCCAACACTGAATTGTTTTCATAAAGCTTGTGCAATCCCATTATTTTTTTCATGTTCAGTCCAGAGATTTATTGTATTTTTCTGCAGCCATCATAAATGCTTCAAGCATCTTTTTTAAGGTAATCATTAATTTTTTTGCTAGAACACTATCATAGGTTAATAAGGACTCATTCATATAGCAACTTTGTGCAATTTCAAGTTGAATTGCATAAATCTGATCCTGAGGTACGCCATAATGACGGGTTATAAAACCACCTTTAAATCTCTGATTCGATACTGATGAATAATTTGATTCACTAGCTATTCTAGTTACTGCTTCTTCAATCTCCAAAGGGCAGCTCTGACCAGAATTAGTGCCAGTATTTAAATCAGGTAACTTTCCATCAAACAAATCAGGGACATATGTCTTTATCGAATGTGCGTCCCATAATAACGCATAGCCAAATTCTATTTTCTTCTGATTAAGTACTGCTTTTATTTTCTCATGATAAGGAGACCAATACGATGCAATACGCTGATTTATTTCATCTGCATTAATATCACTCTTTGGAGAATAAATATTTTTATTAGAAAATGTCTTCAAAGGGCATAAGCCTGTTGATTTTTGATCCTCATATAGCTTTATATCCTCCGAAGATCGATTTAAATCAACCACATATCTCGAGTAATCAGCACTAATAACGCTTGCTTCAAGTTCATGATTAAAATTATAAAGGTTATTCACATACCAATCAGTATCGGGCAACGTAAGTGCTTCTTTAGTCATTTGATTAGACATTCCTACTTTTAACTTTCTTCCATCATGAGGGATACTCAACAGTAATGGTGATCGCCCATGCTGAAATGTAAATGGATCAGATGTCTTTACAAGATTCATTTAGAGAATATTTCGTGCTCTTTCGGGCACAATTCTCCAGTAATTATGAGCCTAGATAAATGCTCAATATCTGGAGCTAGCGATCGATCATTATTTAAAGGATCTGATATTGCACGTATATTATTCATAATATTATGTAACTTTTTGGAGGTATTCATAGGTTTATGAAAATCAACGCCTTGTGCGGCACTTAAATATTCAATCGCAATCACATGAGCCAGATTTTGAGTCATAGTCAGAAGACGATAGGCTGCATGAGTAGCCATACTAACATGATCTTCCTGGTTCGCAGAGGTGGGTATGCTGTCGACACTCGCAGGATATGCTAGATTTTTATTCTCAGACACCAGTGCTGCAGCTGTGACCTGAGGAATCATAAAACCCGAGTTTAAGCCACTTTCTTTAACTAAAAAAGCAGGTAATCCGCTTAATTGTGGATCTATTAGCAAAGCACACCTTCTTTCAGCTATAGATCCAATTTCAGCAATGGCTAAGGCAAGATGGTCAGCTGCAAAAGCTATTGGTTCAGCATGAAAATTACCGCCAGATAAAATTTCTTTAGTGTCTACAAATACTAAAGGGTTATCAGTAACGGCATTAGCTTCAATAACTAAAATTGATGAGACATGGTGCATAATATCTAAACATGCCCCCATAACTTGTGGCTGGCATCGAATAGAATAAGGATCTTGTACTCGATCACAGTCATTGTGTGAAATCATAATTTCACTGCCTTGAAGCAAATATTTTAATTTTTTTGCAACAACTTTTTGACCATAATGACCTCTGGCATCATGTATGCGAGAATCGAATGGTTTTTGACTCCCTTTTATTGCATCTACCGTTAATGCACCCGCATATATGGCCGCTTGGAATAAGTTCTCTAATTCAAAATACGCACTAATTGCTATAGCTGTTGAGACTTGCGTTCCATTTAGTAGAGCCAAACCTTCTTTTGGTCCCAATTTCAAAGGCTCAAGTGAACAGGCTTTCAAAGCTTCTTCAGCGCTGATAACTTTCCCATTGAAAGATGCGTGCCCCTCCCCAATAAGTACTTGGGAAAGATGTGCTAAAGGCGCCAGATCACCTGAGGCCCCAACAGAGCCTTTCGCGGGTATACAAGGAAATATTTGATGATTAATAAGATCACATAAGCGTTGTATGACATTATTACATACCCCCGATAAACCTTGAGAAAGAGCCATTATTTTAAGTACAACAATGATCTTAACTATCTTCTCTGGCAAAAATTCACCCACTCCTACTGCATGTGAGCAAACTAAATTTCTTTGTAACTCCTCTAAATCTTGATTTTCTATTCGAATCTTAGCTAGCTTACCAAAACCAGTATTCACCCCATAAACAGTTTCATTGTTATTAATCGAGGCTTGAATTTGTTGAAAAGCAAGATCAACTTTATCTTTAACAGATTGATCAATTGATATCTCTATAGATTCAGAAGCAATTTTTCTTAAGGAGTCTAAATCTAATGGTTTGTTATCTATATGTAATTTCATTGTTAAACCTAATTTTTTATCATTGGTAAATTGAGATCATGCTCATTTGCACAATCAATGGCGTCTTTATAGCCAGCATCCACATGACGCATAACTCCTGTCGCCGGATCATTCCATAAAACACGTGAAATTCTTTGGTCTGCCTCAATGGTACCGTCACAAACAATGACTAATCCAGAGTGTTGAGAATAACCCATACCAACACCGCCCCCATGATGTAACGAAACCCAGGTCGCACCGCCAGCAGTACTTAGGAGTGCATTTAGCAAAGGCCAATCTGAAATCGCATCGGAGCCATCTAGCATAGCTTCAGTTTCACGATTAGGACTGGCAACTGATCCACTATCTAGATGATCTCGCCCAATTACAACCGGTGCACTTAATTCACCATTTCTAACCATCTCATTAAATGCAAGCGCCATACGATCTCGCTGCCCTAGACCTAACCAGCAAATTCTTGCGGGCAATCCTTGGAATTTTATTTTATCTTGTGCTGCATCTATCCATCTATGTAAATGCATATCATCAGGTATCAATTCTTTCACTTTTGCATCGGTTTTATAGATATCTTCAGGGTCACCAGATAGTGCTACCCAACGAAATGGTCCTATGCCTCGACAAAAGAGAGGTCTTACATAAGCTGGAACAAATCCAGGAAATGCAAAGGCTTCTTTTACGCCTTCGTCATAAGCCACTTGCCTTAAATTATTACCATAATCAACTGTTGGAATTCCAGCATGATGGAATTCCAGCATTGCTTCTATATGTTTCGCCATTGATTTTTTTGCAGCTTTGGCTACTGCCTCAGGATCAGAGATTTGTTTCTCATACCATTCTTTAATAGTCCATCCAATAGGTAAATAACCATTTACAGGATCATGTGCCGAAGTTTGATCCGTGACAATATCTGGTTTGATATCTCGTTTAATCATTTCTGGAAGAATTTCTGCAGCATTACCTAACAAGCCAACAGATAAAGGCATATTCTTTTGTATTGATTGATTGATTAAATCCATTGCCTCATCAAGTGAATCTACTGCACGATCAAGATATTTACTTTCCAATCTTTTTTCGATTCGTTCAGCACTACACTCTATCGCTAACATAGATGCTCCTGCCATTGTGGCTGCAAGCGGTTGTGCGCCTCCCATTCCACCTAAACCAGCGGTAAGTATCCAACGACCATTCAAATCGCCATTAAAATGTTGCCGCCCCATTTCCACGAACGTTTCATATGTGCCTTGCACAATCCCTTGGCTGCCAATATAGATCCAAGAGCCGGCTGTCATCTGACCGTACATCATTAAACCTTTCTTATCTAACTCTCTAAAATGCTCCCAATTCGCCCAAGCTGGGACCAAATTTGAATTTGCAATCAATACTCGAGGAGCATTCGTGTGAGTTTTAAATACGCCAACTGGTTTTCCAGATTGGATCAATAATGTTTCATCGTCATCAAGTGCAGTCAAGCTCGATACAATAGAATCAAAACACTCCCAATTTCTTGCTGCTTTACCGATTCCACCATACACAATCAGCTCATCAGGATTTTCTGCTACTTCTGGGTCAAGGTTATTCATTAGCATCCTCAAAGGCGCTTCTGTTAACCAACTTTTGGCTGTAAGCTTTGATCCTACTGGTGATTTAATTACGCGCTTTTCTTTCATAATAGTTCTCATCATAATTTATTTAATGTTGTGATATTTTTCTCTTGTGGCGGTTTATAATGTCCAATCAGTTCGTACCGATCGCCAGGATGAAAGAATCTTCCGTAAGTTACTGGCTTACCTAAAACCCATGTTCGCCGGGTAATCAAAAGACATGGCTGACCCTGATCAATTTGCAAAAGGTTGCTTATAGCATTCTCAGGTATTACCGCTTTAACCACTTGCTCTGCCTCTTGGAGCGGTGCGATACCACTCAGATAAGCACTTGGAGTTACAAGAGAAAAATCTTGTTTCATAAAACCAGGAGCAAATGAAGTATCAACAAAACGATCTTCAATTTGAATTGGTATATCATTTTCATAATGCACCAACAAAATATGAGCTACCTCCATATCTTTATTTATATTCATTGCCTTTGCGATATCTTTAGGAACAACTTTCTTTACATGCTTTATGACTCTTGAAGAATACTCATGGCCTCGCGATTTCACTTCATCAGCAATATTTCTCACCTCAAGTAAATGTGATGTTGCTTTGAGATCAGAAACAAACGATCCAACTCCTGCTTTACGATCTAAATAACCCTCATCGTTCAATTCACGCAATGCTCGATTTGCTGTCATTCTTGAAACTCCCATTGAGACAACAAGTTGGTTTTCTGATGGTACTCTTTGTGATGGCTTTAGAGCTCCACTTGATATCTGATCAATGATTAATTCTTTGAGCTGCTGATAACGAGGAGTTTTCCTTAACATCATCAGTCTCTCGATTTTCTGTTAGATATTTTATGCATGGCTATCTGGAAGTTTTTCTTGATAAGAGGATCAGTCATAAGCCACTCTCCATGAATCATAATTCGATTTACTAAAGAATTATGATTGGAAAAAATAATCGCATCCAATAACGTATTAGTTTCATGCGCTACAAGAGAGGGATTGTCACTGGACAGCTCAAGAAAGTCTGCATAGCCTCCTTTTTTAAGTGAGCCTATTTTCTTATTACCTGAGGCAAGCGCTCCTCCATCTAAAGCCATGTTAAATAAACAATATCCACTACTTCGATCTTCTGAAGATGTTATATTTCTCTCTAGCTTCACCAATCTTTGCACATACTCCAACCAACGTAATTCCTCAAAAGGATTAATCGAAATATTACTGTCCGAACCTATAGCTAACTTTCCACCTTGAGTCACATAATCATGTAACTTGAAAATGCCATCACCTAAATTTGCTTCAGTAGTTGGACATAAACAGACAACAGCCCCTGATTTTGCCAGAATATTTAACTCTTCTTCATCTAGATGTGTCGCATGAACAAGGCACCAATTCTCGTCAACAGCGTAATTATCTATTAACCATTCAACGGGCCTCTTCTCATATATCTCATAAAAGTCCATTACCTCTTTTTGTTGTTCAGCAATATGCAAATGAAAAGGAACTTGTTCTTCTTTAGCGAAATCAACTATCTTTTGCATAGAAGCATTTGTCACTGCACGCAAACTATGTACCCCAATTGCCAAAGAATGTCGTTTAGCAAGAATTGATTTTGCGTATTGATAGTGAAGAATTAGCTCTTCACAAGTAAGATAAAATTGCTCCTGCCTAGCTGATAATATCTCGTCTTTAAAACCCCCTCTTTGATAAAGGACAGGGGTATATATTAATCTAATGCCAGTAGAAGTAGCCGCCTCAACAAGTGCCTCTAATAAAGTATGATTGAACTCATCTGTCCCTTGCTCTCGATGTAGATAATGAAATTCCACAACCGAGGTATAGCCATTCTCAAGCATCTCTTGATAAGCCTGCGCTGCTATTGCAGAAATAATTGAAGCATCAACCTGTTCTACAAGTTGATACATGGTCTCGCGCCATGTCCAAAAATTATCTTGGGTACTGGCAGGCTTAAATTCAGTAAGTCCACTCATGGCTCTCTGAAAACTATGATTATGCGCATTGCATAAACCCGGTATAAGGATATCAATAATCTCATCCTGAGATTGAGTCGTAGCATCAAGCTTAATATCTTGGATTACTCCATTAGATATATCCAAACGAACATTTTTCTGCCAGCTATCCTCTAAATATATATTTTTTGCGTAAATTGATTGCATAATTATTCTAAAAATTAGTTGTATATACAGGCTATTACATGCTACTTTTTAAAGCAAGAAATACCATCTAATGGAGCAATATAATGACTGAGTGGGACCTTTTAATTACTGACGTTGATATTGCAACGATGGCAAATAATGGAACTCCTTATGGCTTAATTAAAAATGGTTCATTAGCTATTTCGGAGGGTTTAATTGTTTGGCTAGGACCCATGAAAGACTTGCCTAATAAAACAGCTAAAGAAACACTATCAATGCCTGGTAAATGGTTAACACCTGCTTTAATTGACTGTCATACTCATCTTGTATTTGGTGGTAATCGTGCTTGGGAATTTGAAGCAAGAGCTAAGGGAAAGAGTTACGTAGATATTGCTAATGAAGGTGGCGGCATAGTGTCAACTGTAAACGCAACTCGTGATTGCGATATCAACGTTTTGACCGATACCTCAAGGGCACGTTTATTATCTCTTCGTCAAGAAGGCGTCGGAACCATTGAAATTAAATCCGGTTATGGCCTTGATTTAGAAACTGAAATAAAAATGCTAAAAGTTGCATCCAATCTTGAAAATGAAGGTATCTCAGTTCATAAAACTTTTCTAGGTGCGCATGCGATACCACCTGAATATAAAAATAACAGTGATAGTTATATTCAATACCTTTGCGAGGAAGTTCTTCCAGAAATAAATAATCTTGGACTCATCGAAGCTGTTGATGCGTATTGCGAAAAAATTGCCTTCAGTAACAATCAAATTGAAAAACTATTTGAAAAAGCAATCTCCTTAGGATTGCCTGTTAAGCTTCATGCCGATCAGCTATCTAATTCGAATGGGGCAAAATTAGCCGCAGATTTTAATGCTTTATCAGCGGATCACCTTGAATATACTTCGATGGAAGGAGTTCATGCTCTTGCGGAAGCTGATTGTGTAGCCGTACTTCTTCCTGGCGCATTCATGACATTACGCGAAACACAATTACCGCCAATTCAAGAACTTCGTAATTCTGGTGTTTCCATGGCAGTAGCCACAGATTGTAATCCAGGTACGTCACCACTTTGCTCAATAAGACTAGCAATGACGCTAGCATCAAATACTTTCAATCTAACACCTGAAGAATGTTTAGCAGGGGTTACAAGAGAAGCAGCTAAAGCTTTGGGTGCAACAAATACAAAAGGCACTTTGGAGCAAGGCAAACAAGCTGATATTGCTGTTTGGGATATAAATCATCCGAATGAACTATCTTATTGGCTCGGGTTAGATCAATTATCTGCTTTATATATCAAGGGAAAAACACACTAATATTTGTCTTGCGTATATAATTTAGGCGAGATAATCCTCCGCCCATTGAGTTAACAACTTTTTATTAATTTTGCCATTCGGCATTAGCGGAAGCTCATCGACAATATGAAAAACCTTAGGAATTTTGTAATTGGCAAGATTTCGACTTGCATGAATTCTGACTGTGTTCTCTGAAGTTTTGCCGGCATTTAGTCAGCTCTTAATCAATATATAAGCAAATAACTGAGTTTACTTTTCTGTATCATTAGAACTTCATCTATTTAATTAAATTATTAAAAACCTATTAAATGAATATTGAATTTGCAGTAAAGCGAAGATTCATCGTTGTTCTTGGCTGCCTAACCGGCATGGGTGCGCTCACAATCGATATGAGCCTGCCATCAATACCCAATATGGTAATTGATCTTTCCAGTAATTTATCCGCTGGACAGCTTATTATTGGAATTTTCTTGGCCGGTTTTGCCCTTGGTCAGCTGCCAGCAGGTTTATTATCTGATCGTATCGGTAGAATCCCAATATTATTAAGCGGGACTTTAATTTTCATATTTGCTGGCATTGTCACCTCCTTAGCCACATCCATGGAAATGATGTTAGTAGGAAGATTTCTCCAAGGACTAGGGGCATCAGCTAGCGTGGTGGTATCGCGAGCTATAGTCAGAGACATCGCTAGCGGTAAAAAAGCCGCCAGCATTCTGTCTATCATGGTTATGATATTTACTGCAACGCCGATGCTAGCACCGATTATAGGCGGTTATTTGGTATCACAATTTGACTGGCGAGCTCCATTTATTGCAATCACGATATTTGGTGTCATTATATTTTTCAGTATCACTCATGGATTGCATGAAACAAAAATACCAGAAAAAAATAAGCGTATTAAAGAGCAGTTATTTGCTGGTATAAAAGAATTTTTTAGTCACAAACAAAGCATGATTAGCATGCTATTAATTGTAATTCCGACGATGGGCTATATGTCCTTGATTAGCGCTTCTTCTTCATTGATTATAGGGATATACGATTTTCCAGTTAAATGGTTTGGTACTATATTCGCTCTCGCTGGATTGGCCGTGTTGATTGGTTCAGCAATTAATCGACGTTTACTAAAGAAATTTAATATATTACAAATAGTGGGATTAGGGGCATTTTTGGTAGGGCTTGGGTCCATATTTTTGATGTATTTTGCCTGGCAAAATCAAGCGAGTTTCATTTGGTTGTGGTCTAGTGTCTGTATTTATATGTTTGGTACCAGTTTTTTGATTTCTAATGCAACGGCTATGGCTCTTGATCCAGTGCCAAAAACAGCTGGAATAGCAGCTTCAATCATAGGTACATTACAAAATTTATGCTCTTCATTAGGCGCTATAACTACAGGTATTATTTACAATAATTCAATAAGAAATACCATTTTAGTAATGGCAATTTTTGGCTTTTTGACTTTAATAATCTATGTATTAAGCTTTAGAGTTATGAAGCATCATATTGTAAGTTTGAATTTAACTTAATCGATGTAAGTTATAATTTCATCTATTTCCTTGCGATTCTGTTTAGGTAAAATCTTAGGATAGCCATACCAGATAAGCCCTACAATGAATTCCTTGTTGCTGTCTATATCTAATAACTCATAATAACGTTGGTCTCTAATTATTGGACCAGTGGCCCACTTCGATGCTAATTTTGCTTCCGACAAATACAAACTAAAATTCTGTATGGCACAGCACACACTTGCATAATCCTCCTGTTGGGTTAATTCATCCTCAGATTTCTTACAAGTAACAATCAACCATCCTGGTCTTTTTTTTGCGTCCTGTGCTTTGAAATTACCTATTTCTTCGCCCTTCTTTTCAGTCACGATAATACGAATCAAATCAATACTTCTCTTAATTACATCATCATTTAAAAGATAAAAATGCCAAGGTTCAGTGAGATGATGGTTTGGCGCCCAGCGAGCGACCTCGATAGCATCTTTGATAATATTAGGATCCACTGATCGTTGTTCGAACATTTTAATCGTTCGTCGACCTCTTATCGTTATTGCCAATTGTTGTAATGATTCATAAGACATAACAAATATAATTCCTTGATTAATAAATTTTTCGTACTATATTACGACGTCATTCTGATTATTATATTTTCTTCCTAGATAAACGCCAGTAAAAGCCCACAAACCCGCCAAGCAAGCGGCAATCAATGCAATGAAATTTAAACCAAGCCCAAAAGATGCAGTCAATAACGTATAAAACCAAGCTGTCAACATATCACCTCCACGATAAATCACGATATCAATAACTGGTTTTGCCTTATAACGAGCCTCATTACTGACCATGGTAAATAACATTTCTCTACCTGGTTTAGTGATTGCATAATTTCCAGCTCTTCTTATTATTTGCAAACCTATCAAAACCATCAATATCGGAGAAACAGCCACTGCCATCCAACCAACAATCATCAACAAAGGAATTATTGCCAAAGTCATTGGCATTCCAAAGCGTTTAGTTATTCGACTGGTTGCAAAAATTGCTGTTGTTATAGCCAATAAATTGACAGCTAGATCAATAGAAGCCCATATTTGGGTACGAGTGTCTCTATCAAAATCAATTAAGAACTTTCTAAGCTCAAAATAAACAAATGTATTCATAGCAACATAAAGTAAGATAAAAATCCCAATTGAAACAAGATATGGGTCTTTAATGAGTGTCATAAAACCGGATAAAAGATCTCTTTCTAATTTTTTATTGGATCGCTGAGTATCTAGATTTTTATTGCCTAATTCAGTAGTTTTTAGTGACTCCAGGTAATTAATTATAGGTACAGGAAGCAGTAATATTCCTGCAGCAATCAAGAGTAAATTCATCACACCAAGGTCACTTGCAAATAGAATTGGTATCGTGGGGCCAATAATAGCGCCAATACTAGCGCCTGAGGCAATAAAACTAAATAAGCGAGGTGCTTGTTCAGTAGAAAATAAATTTGAAATAAAGCTCCAAAAAACAGATACATGAAATAAGCTAAATACACTAAGCCATACATAAAAGCATTTATTTAAAAAATCTGGATCGGGTATTACAGCAGCAAATAAGTAAAACAAAACAAAGGACAATGAAAAAAAGATATAAACACCTGGAACAACATATTTAAGCTTTACTCTAGATATGATTGCTCCATGCAAAGTAACGGCAATGAAGCTAAAGAAGAAAGTCGAAGTCCATAGCCAACTTAATTCAGGATCTGACCAATCGCTCGACATAGCATCTCTTAGAGGTCTGAGAATAAAGTACGCGGTCATTAATAAAAAAACAAAACAAAATGACAATAAAGTAGCCTTAAGCTCATTTGGCTTTATATGAACTACTTTAAAAATTAGCTGCTGTAATTGTTTTTTAATCATTGGAGGCACAAATTTGTCTAAATGTTTGAATTGCATGCTCTCGTGGTATCTCAATCAATCTTTCAAGTAATTTAAGAGAAGTATCATCAGAATTAAGCACTAAGTACGGATCATCTGAATCACGAAATGATTTGCGCCATGCTGCGATGGCAACAGTCGTTGCAAGACGAACTTTTATTAAATCAAATAAAATACTTATCTCATCAAGAGTAAGTTTCGTTACATTATTATATCCTGCAATAAAGTTATTCATTAAATACAGTGGATTACCATCATCCGTATCTAAATAAGAAGCCGCTACGGCAATATCGATAATTAAAGGAGAATAAACCATATCGCCAAAATCTATGACACCACAGACTCGTCTCATTCCTTTTGTATCAATCAAGACATTATCTGGATTCATATCGTTATGAATAACTTGCCAACGCAAGGAATCAAAAACTGGTAATGCGTAATCCTCAAAAGCAGTTAAGACTTCATTCACCATTTTTTTGGAGTGATTATCTGAAATATGCCCCGTTATCTCACGCAAAAATAATGCTTGCTTCATATCCCATAACAAACTTTGATTTGATCCTGGGTGAATAAAATCTTTTAATGCTTTGCCTAGACATGCCAAATATCTACCCATATCACTTGCTACATAGAGATCTGGTATTGAGTTATCTGATGACCACATAGGTTCGCCATCTAGATACGTTACCACTCTTGCATTAAAAACTTTTCCATCTTTGCTAATTTGAATTGAATCAAGATTCAATTTTGAATTCTTTATTTCAGGCGTAATGATAGAATCATCTTTTTTGAGCTGGATATGTGTGAGCGCTTTAATTTGAAAATCAGTAACCTCTATATCCTCTTCAGAATTTGCTATTTTAAAAACATATCTTTTTCCTAACACAGTACTAATTAGAAAATTCTGATCCCTCTCACTCACTAGTTCTTTTACTGTTACATCTAATCCATAATTTTCCCTAATCATATCAACAGCCTCATGAGCTGAAAAATTAGGTGCTTCAGATAAAATAATATCCAGCGGATTTTTTTGATTCGCGTCCATCGAATTTTTTTTCATAACTATTCTCTTACTATTGGTTACTCAAATAAATAATCTATTGGTATTGAGGCTATTTTTCATTTCTCACAATCGGTCTATGAACTGCTAATTCCTGATCATTAAGAGCATCTAACTCATGTGGAAAAACAACCCATTGATCTGTTGTATGTATAAAATAATCGGGGATGTATTTAGTTTTATTTCTTTCTGGTTTGTACCAAGGAACAGCCACACGGATTTCGGATGGGTGATTCTCACCACACTCTTCGACCAGTGCATCCATCACAGCAGCATAAGTTCTTCCTGTATCAAAAATATCATCGATAATTAATAATTTATCTTGTTGTGAAATATTTTTTACCAAATTACTCATGTCGTCGATATGAATCTGATTTGATTGTTCAAAATTCGTGTATGAGGATGTCTTCAATACCATGTGATTAATTTTAATATTTTTAAATTTAAACAACTCATGAATAGCTACTCCAATTGGACCTCCTCCGCGCCAAAGAATTAACAAAAAAGTTGGCTTATATTTACTTTCAATCACCTGCAAGCCAAGACGATATGAATCATCAAGTAACTCTTGAGCCGTAAGAATAATTTTTTTCATATTAAATATCGCTACAAAATAATGCTTAACCCAAATAATACACCTATAATAGTGACTTAGAAGATAAAAATAATGCAGTTTTGCACATTTATAATAGGAAAGAAATCAATGCAAAATAAAGTTCAACTCTTAGGGATAAGTAATGCAATTGTCGATATTCTGGCGCAGGTAACAGATGAATTTCTAGAAGACCTTAAAGCGCAGCCAGGATCAATGATACTTATTGATGAATTAACCGCATCTGATTTATATAAAAAATTATCAGTTAAAAAAGAAATGTCAGGTGGATCTGTTGCAAATACAATTGCTTGTTTTGCAAATTTTGGAGGTGAAGCTGGTTATATTGGTCAAGTAAAAAACGATTCGTTAGGTCGAATATTCGTCAATGATATGCGATCTTTGGGCGTTGATGTGAGATTAACTCCTGCCGAGAATGGATCACCAACTGCTCGGAGTCATGTATTAATAACCAAAGACGGCCAGAGAACTATGCAAACATACCTAGGTGCCTGCACAGAACTAGCTGCGAGTGATATTAACCAAGGTACCATTGGCGAGTCGGGGATTATTTTACTCGAAGGATATCTATGGGATATTGAAGATGGTCGCTCTATTGCCGAAGAAGCCATGAAAATAAAACTGAAAACAAAGGCACAAATTGTACTATCTCTGTCCGATTCATTTTGTGTTGAACGACATCATCAAGCTTTTAAAGATATCATTAATCAAGGTATTGATATTGTTTTTGGCAATGAAGATGAGGCGATGGCTCTCACAGAAACAGATTCTGAAGAAGAAATGATTAAAAGACTCTCCTCCCACACAAATATACTTTTTGTTATTACACGAGGTGAAAAAGGCTCATTAATTATTGATGGGATTAATATCATCCAGCAAAAGGCGAATTATACTAATAATGTAATTGATACAACCGGTGCTGGTGATACCTATACCGCGGGTTTCCTATACGGCTTAACTCAAGAAAAATCCCTCCAAGAATGTGCTCAGTTAGGTTCATGGGCCGCCTCTAAAGTCATACAACAAGTTGGAGCAAGACTTGATAAAACGATTACCCAAGAATACGAAATATAACTAATTATTTAAGCAAAATTCCTTAAACGCTCAGTCAATAATGTATAAAAACCATCTGCATCGATAGTATGCATCCAAGTAACATTAGGTTTGGTATTTCCTATACCCCAAAAATCAACCGCAGTATGACCCATGGTTAAATTTGATCCAGTTTCAATACTTACATGACAAGGTTTTCCTTGAAATAAATCGGGCTCCAAGAGCCAAGCAATAGTACATGGATCATGAAGTGGGGCACCATCAAATCCATATTTTGCAGAGTCGTATCTTGCAAAAAACTGAAGCATTCCGGCCGTCGCTTGGGCTGCCGGATTATTTATCTTACTAATTTTAGCCACTCGTTCTTTGGTTGTGAGTACTTGGTGGGTCACATCCAAACTCATCACAATAATTGGCAGTCCAGAATCAAAGACCACGTGAGCGGCATGGGGATCAACCAGAATATTAAACTCAGCAGAAGGCGATAGATTCCCTCCTTCTCGCATAGCTCCTCCCATCAAAACAATTTGCTTAATATTATTTAATATCGATGGTTCTTTAATTATTGCCATCGCTATATTAGTTAATGGGCCTGTTGGAACAAGAGTAATTGATTTATCTGTTGAGGCTTTCAGTGTTTCAATAATAAAATCAACCGCATGAGTTTCATCAATTTTTTTAACTGGCTCATAGATATCAATTCCATCTAAACCCGACATACCATGTACATTCTCGGCAGTTACTAAATTCAATAACATTGGCCTTGAACAGCCCGCATAAACTGACATGTCTTTATTTCCGGCAATATCACAAATAATACGAGCATTTCTCTGTGTAAGCTCCAAAGGAACATTGCCTGCCACAGCGGTGATACCAAGAATATCTAATTCATCAGATGAAGCCATTGCCAAAAATAGTGCAACCGCATCGTCTTGACCTGGATCACAATCAATAATTATTTTTTCACGCATAATATGAGTAGCCTCGTTAAGAAACAAATAATAAGCCAGCAAATGCTGCACTCATTAGATTCGCCAAAGAACCAGCAAGTACAGCCTTGAGGCCAAAACGAGCAATAAATTCTTTTCTCTCTGGGACCAATATACCCATTGATCCCATTAAAATTGCAATTGAGGCAAAGTTTGCAAATCCACATAAAGAAAAAGTGACAATAACGATAGTTTTTTCACTCATACCAGACAAATATTCAGTCAAATGACTGAAAGCAACAAACTCATTTAAAATTAATTTTTCCCCGAATAATGCTCCTGCTGCTTGTGCTTCATCCCAAGGAATACTTAATAAATACATAATTGGAGAAAAAATCCAACCAAGTATTTTTTGCATAGTCAGATCTTCAATACCAACTAAAGAGCCCACACTTACAAATAAACTGTTCATCATAGCAATCAACGCCACAAAAGCAATTAACATAGCACCAATACTAACTACCAATCTAGCACCATCACTCGCCCCAACGGCTGCTGCCATGATGATATTCGTATGAGGGCTTTTTGTGGCATTGATATCTATATTTTTAATCCCAGAATCATTATTAGAGTCATCTGGCATTATAATTTTTGCCATCAGCAAACCACCCGGAGCTGACATAAAACATGCCGCCAAAAGATATTCCAATTGGGCGCCCATTTGGGCATACGCTAAAAGTACAGTACCCGCAACGGATGCTAAACCTGAAACCATTATTGCAAACATTTGAGCATCGCTTACTCTGCTTAGATATGGCTTCACAGCCAATGGCGAACTGTCCATTCCTAGAAATATATTCGCTGCAGCATTCATTGATTCAATGATATTTGTACCCAGTATCTTATTAAGTGCACCGCCAATTACATTAACAAATATCTGCATTATTCGAAGGTGGTAAAGGACTGCAGTTAAAGCTGATAGAAAAATTACTACGGGAAGTGCATTAATTGCAAAACTCCATTCGTTAGCTAATGGACCAAATACAAATGAGACACCTTCTTGAGAAAAATCAATAATATGTCTGGCGCCATTACTGAGTGTTTGGATTATGAGCTTTCCAAAATCCAGCGTTAGAACAAAATATGCAATCAGAAATTGCAATAAAAACGCCATTACAATTATTCTAATATTGATTGCTTTACGATTTTCAGAAAATATCCAAGCTATAGCGAGGATTGCACCCATACCTAATAGACTAATAATATATATTCTCCATTTAACCCATAACCAAAAGAAGGGGCTGTAGCTTTTAAAAGAATTATACTATAGGTTATCTTAATAATTTTAAATACACATAAAAATATCATGCATAGAAATATAAATTTATCCTACTTGTTGCTTTTCCTAGTAATGGTCTCATCCAATTCCTGCACTCAAGGAGTCAATACTGAAAAACGTCATGTAGATATCATCTTAGAAGCAGATCATATCCTCACAATGAACTCTTCAGACACTATTCTCAAAAATGCAGCTATCGCTATAAATAATGGTGTGATTTTAGATATAGATGATAAAAAAATCATAGATCAAAAATATCGGACTGATCAGCGAATCTCAGGCAAAAATAAAATTGCACTACCTGGGTTAATCAATGGCCACACTCATGCTGCAATGACATTACTTAGAGGTATTGCCGATGATCGCTCTCTCATTGATTGGCTAAATAATTACATATTTCCATTAGAACAAGAATTTGTTGACGCAGATTTTGTCAGAATTGGCACAGAACTAGCTTGCTGGGAAATGATCAGAGGTGGTACTACAACTTTTGTCGATATGTATTTCTACCCAGAAGTTATCTCTAAAGCTGTTGCTCAATGTGGTCTTAGAGGTCTAATTTCATCGACAGTTAGTAATAACCAAACACCTAACGCTAAAAATGCTCAAGATGCCATTAATGGAGGCAAAGAATATATTGATCGTTGGACAAATAAAACTTCTACCATCACTCCAATTTTAGGCCCTCATGCAATCTATACTTTGAATCTTGATCAATTAAAAGAGACACGTCGAGTAGCAAATCTCACTGATACTCCAATCAGTATTCACTTATCTGAATCAGAGTTTGAATTAGAATACTCAAAAACAACTTATGGAATGACGAGTATTGAAGCGCTTGATTCGATTGATTTCTTCAAAGGAAGAACTATTGCAGCGCATGTGGTTTGGCCTACAAAAAAAGAAATTGAAATTCTTGCAGAACGTAATGTGGGAGTAATTCATAATCCCACATCTAATATGAAATTGGCTAGTGGTATAGCACCAATCACGGAAATGTTAGATGCTGGTATTCTTATTGGGATAGGTACTGATGGAGCGGCCAGCAATAATGACTTAGATATGTGGGAAGAAATGCGTTTAGCAGCGCTTTTGCAAAAAGTTACTCAAATGAATCCCGAGGTTTTACCTGCCACAACGGTATTAAGAATGGCCACAACGAATGCTGCAAAAATAATTGGCCTCGACGAAAAAGTAGGCAAACTCGAAATTGGAATGGATGCTGACATAATACAAGTTGCATTCGATGATGTTCATCATCAGCCTAATTATGATATTGCATCCCATTTAGTATATGTAACGGATGAACAAGATGTTGAAACTGTTATTGTGAATGGAAAATTATTGATGCATAAGGATCAATTTTTTACCTTAGATACGGAAAAAATATCTAAAGAAGTAGCTATTATGTCAACCAAAATAGCTACTTCAATCAAATAAATTAGTGCTCAGCGCCGCTATTGTGATAAACAGGGACAAAATCACTTTCAGTGAAAAATTCTACCCGCGTTAGAAATGTATAATCACTTTCTATAGCCATAAGGCCGATAAATATAACAACAAATACGGGCGGCAATAAAATAGCTAATTGCAATGCCTTTCTCTCCCATGTCATATGCATAAAGATAGCTGTTATAAAATAAGCTTTAACAAACATGAAAACTAAAATCAATGTCCATCTTAATGTGCCTTGAAGTTGAAAATAATCAACCGCATATGAAAACCCACTGACTACAAATAATAGTATCCAAACTGAATAATAGATACTTAAAGGATGTTGGTTTTGTTCAGAACCTGACATATGAAAATACTCCCATCATTACCATAAGTAGAAAAATGCAAAAATAAATACCCACACAAGGTCGACAAAATGCCAATACAAACCTGCAATTTCGACAATCTCATAATTGTTACCACGTCTTTCATAGAAGCCATTCTTTACCCTAAAGGCAACCACAAGCAAGTAAATAACACCGCCCGTGACATGCAATCCATGAAAGCCCGTAATCATAAAAAAGGCAGACCCAAATTGAGCCGCACCCATTGGATTATACCAAGGCCTAACACCTTCATCGACAATCAATTTAGTCCACTCAAACATTTGCATTCCTACAAAAGAAGCACCCAGCACGGCAGTTGCCACCATTAGCCAAAATGTCTTTTCTTTTTCTTTCCGATAACCCATATTCACGGCCATCGCCATCGTTCCACTTGAGGTAATTAGAATGAAAGTCATTATAGCAATAAGCAATAATGGTATCGGCTCTCCACCCATGCTCAATGCAAATACTTCACTAGTAAGTGGCCAAGGGTCCTGAACAGACATTCTTACTGTCATGTAACCTATCAAAAAGGTGCTAAATATAAACGTATCACTTAGTAGAAAAATCCACATCATTGCCTTACCCCAAGGCACATGAAAAGCTTGTTTATCGGCAGAGTAGTCAGCAACTGCACCTGCAAAGGTATCTCCAGCTTCTACTGCTTCTGTCATAGGTGCATCTGACATATGTAATCCTTCTTCTTAATTAAGTTGAAATCATTAAACTAAATAACAATGCCCAAACCAGCAATAAAAAATGCCAATAAACGGTACATAGATCTACACTTATACGAATGGATTCAATATCAGTGTCTTTAGATACTCTAATCACCGATCTACCCCAGACATATAGACCCCCTAAAAGATGAAGTCCATGCATAGCGGTTAAGACATAGAAAAATGCGATCGAAGGATTCGTATTAACATACATACCCTTATCTATAAGTTGTTGCCAAGCACTATACTGACCAACAAGGAAGAGTATTGAAAAAATTCCTGCGGTAATTAATCCCAATCTAATCTGTTTCGCATTTTTCTTTAATGCAACTGAGCTGGTCCACTGGTAAGCAATACTTGCAAGCACCAAAAAGCCAGTATTAACCCAAAGTACTACTGGCTCGTTCATGGGGCTCCAATCTGGCATCGTCATTCTCAATGTATATGCACTAGCAAATAATGCAAACATTGAGGTTGCAACAGCTAAAAATGTAGTAAGTCCAATTGTTTGTGCATTTGATTTAAGAGACTTCCCAGAAACAGCGTCCGCCTCAGCATCGGATACCCATGGCTGCATATTAAGAGTCTGTCTTAGCAACCAAAAAATTAAAGTTGCCATAATAACAGCCAGAAATATAAGCGTTATTGTCATTTCTCTTGATCTGTCTCAAATGAAAAACCAGTGCTTACACCATGCTCACGACCAACAGGCACTTCGCTAGCAGGCACAGTTTGTGGCGTATAATCTTGTTCTTGTCCTGGAACACTATAATCATAAGCCCATCGGTGCACTACAGGTAAATCATGCCCCCAATTTCCATGTTTTGGCGGTTGATCAGGTGTCAGCCATTCAAGTGACGTGGCACCCCAGCAATTTTTTTCAGCTTTCTTTCCCTTCCATAGACTCATAAAGATATTTATGAAAAAGAGTAATTGAGCAGCAGCTAAGATAATTGCAGCAACTGTGATACTAGCATTCAACATTTGTGCTGATTCTGGTAAAAAGTCAGTTGTGCCCATTGAGAAATAACGTCGAGGAACACCTTGAAAGCCTAGATAATGCATTGGCAGATAAACCGAATACGCTCCTAGGAATGTCAACCAGAAGTGCCATTTGCCCAGTGTTTCGTTAAACATTTTACCAGACATCAAAGGGAACCAATGATAAAGAGAGGCGAATACCACTAATACTGGAGAAACACCCATCACCATATGAAAGTGCGCGACTACAAAATATGTATCTGATAACGGTAAATCAATTACAACATTTCCTAAAAATATTCCTGTCAAGCCTCCATGTATGAATGTAAAGATAAATGCAATAGCAAATAACATAGGAACCCTAAGATGAATATTACCTTGCCAAAGCGTTAGGACCCAGTTGTATACCTTCAAAGCCGTGGGAACAGCAATAATGAGTGTTGTGGTGGCAAAGAAAAATCCAAAGTATGGATTCATTCCACTAACATACATATGGTGAGCCCAAACTATAAAACTGAGACCACCAATTGCAAGGATCGCCCAAACCATCATTCTGTATCCAAAGATATTTTTACGTGCGTGTGTGGCTAATACATCTGATACGAGTCCAAATGCTGGGAGTGCAACTATATATACTTCTGGATGACCAAAGAACCAAAATAGATGCTGGAACAAAATCGGACTTCCATCATTGTAACTTAACTGCTCACCAGCAGAGATCATCGCTGGCATAAAGAAACTAGTTTTTATTGTGGTATCTAGAATCATCATGATTGCACTCACCAAAAGTGCAGGAAAAGCCAATAATGCTAATACGGTTGCCATGAAGATGCCCCATATAGACAAAGGCATACGCATCAACGTCATGCCTTTGCATCTAGCCTGTAAGACTGTAGTGACATAATTTAATCCACCCATCGTGGCAGCAACAATAAACACTGCCAATGAGACCAACATCAAAATAATCCCCATTCCGGCCCCTGGTGTACCAGCAGAAATTGATTGAGGTGGATAAAGCGTCCATCCAGCACCTGTCGTACCTCCAGGAACAAAGAAGCTTGCAAGAAGGATTATTACAGACAGTAAATAAAACCAAACACTAAGCATGTTTAAAAATGGAAAGACCATATCACGCGAACCGCACATCAATGGTATTAGATAATTACCAAAGCCACCGAGAAAGAGGGCGGTTAATAGATATACCACCATGATCATGCCGTGCATAGTAACAAATTGATAATAACTTTCAGGGTTAATCACTGCGAAGGAATTTGGGAACCCTAATTGCAGTCGCATTAATATTGATAGACCTAAAGCGATTAATCCGACAAGAATGGCGATACCACCATATTGAATGGCAATCACTTTATGATCTTGACTCCATACATATTTCGTTAAAAATGTTTGTGGATCATGGTGCTCTTGCTCATGATCTCTATCTGCAAATGCTACAAAGGCCATTCGGCTCCCCTTACTTTTCTATCGATTTGAAATTGAATATTTATATCTAAACTTCTTTTATAATGTATTTATGTAAGCCACAAGATCGTCTATTTTCTTATCATCTTGCAAAATTCTTGCCATAAAGCTCATCTGCTTACCATAATAATCTTTAGGGTGCTGACCTCTAACCCCATGCTTGAAATTCTTTAACTGTCTTTGTAAATACCAGTCAGTCATCCCAGCCATTCTAGGTGCATTCATTTCTTTAATCCCCTGTGCATTACCACCATGACAGTAGGCACAAACCGCATAGGATTTTTCTCCGCTCTGGATATCACCTGTAATTGTTTTTGGTGCTGGATTATCAGGAAAAGTTTGAATATGTGCGATTACATTATCAATAGCCTCATCATTAAATAGAACCATTGACATTGGTGCCATCTGCTGGCCATAAATATCATCTTTGTGAGAGCCACGCAGACCGCCTTTATAATTCTCCAATTGTTTTCTTAGGTACCATTCACTCTGGCCTGAGATTTTTGGGGCATTCAAAACAGTCATGCCTTCACCTTGTTGTCCATGGCATGCAGCACATATAGCATATTGTGTAGCTGCAGTACTTGGCTCTGGGTTATAGGCAAGTCGGACCTGTGTATCATTAAATGTTGGGTTAGATGCCACCCACTTTTCAAAGTCTTGGCCGTCCTCAACAATGACTGCTCCACGCATTGCATGGTGAGCGATACCACATAACTCTTCACATAAAAGATCATAACGACCAGTTTTTGTCGGCGTGAACCATAAGCTGGTAACCATGCCGGGAACCATATCCATTTTCACTCTAAACTGTGCCACAGTAAAATTATGCAACACATCCTTTGAACGTAAATTCAAATTAACTGGCACATTAATAGGTAAATGAAGTTCAGGGCTGCTTATGAGGATATCATCTTGTCCAACCGGATCATCATAATCCATACCAAATGGGTTATCATGCGTTATTAACTTGCCGCTTACATTACCAAACTCACCATCTGCACCCGGCAAACGGTAACTCCAATGCCACTGTTGACCTAATACCTCTACTTGCATTGCATTTTCAGGTACATCGACAAAACGCCCCCACACAAACAGTCCCGGGGCTAGCATTGCAACAATACCAATAGTAGTAAAAATAGTTAGCCAGGTTTCTAATTTGGTATTTTCGGGATCGTATGAAGCTTTTTTGCCAGGTGCTGTTTTATATTTAATCACGGCATACGCCATGAATAAATTGATCGCGACAAAAACGAAACCAGTCACCCAAAATGTAAGATTAATTGTGTCGTCGATCTGGCTCCAATTTGATGCCAATGGAGTAAACGTCCAAGGACTTATAAAATGGAATACCACTGAACCCACAACCAAAAGAATTAGAACAATTGCCATTGACATACTCGATGAATCCTTAATTTATTTTATCAAAAATCATAATTACGACTTTACTTACTCTCTAGTGCGCAATTTTTTTTTCTCACAATTTAAATAATTGTCAAAATATTACTTACTTAAAGTTTATTAGATAGGAAAAATATTATATTTATCAATAATTTATTATATTTTTAAATATTTCATTATTTTCAAAATAAATGTCTCTCCCCCCCTTAAATATCTAAGTTACTGCGAAATATAATGTATTCATAAAATGATTGCCATAACTCTAAAATATTCGTTACATTATGAAAACAAATATAAGCTATTTTTAATATGGCAATCAGGATTGCACAATTCTAAGAAATGTGAATTATGCCTCAAAAGTAGTCTTTCCTCCAAGCACGGTTCTAAGTATTTTTATGTCTATAATTTCATCTGGATTCACTTCATGTGGATCTTTTTCGAGAATGACAAAATCTGCCAACTTACCTGCTTCCAATGAACCTTTACTGTCTTCTTCAAAAGAAGCATAAGCCCCATGCATAGTACAAATTCTCATGGCTTCTGAAACTGAAATTCTCTGATCAGGACCCCAAACTCTTCCACGCACATCTTTTCTTGTTACCATGCTTTGAATGGCCATCATCGGTTCAAATGGTCCAGGAGTATAATCAGATGCAGGTGCGACTGGTATACCGGCATCCAGAAAACTGCGATGCGCAAACATACTTTGCATTTTTTCATAGCCATAATCAACCCACTTATTTCCATGATAATAAGCATAGGTATAAAATGGAGTAGGAATAACTCCGGTTAATTTTATTCGGTTCAAAAGCTCATCATTTACTAACGAGCAATGCTCTATTCGATGCCTTGGATTGGCACCATTATGATTTTTAAGTACTTTCTCATAAGCGTTCAAAACCATGTTAATAGCCACATCCCCATTAGCATGAATACCAACTCTAAAATCATGGGCAACAGCATCATCAACTGCTGCATAAACCTCATCTTGAGTCATTGTTAAAATACCATAATCATCGGGTTTGCCCTCATATGGTGTGCTCATGCTCATGGTCCTTTCCGAAGCTGATCCATCAGCTGCAAATTTCACCGCGCCTATACGGATCATATCATCGCCATAACCCGATCCTATTCCAGCTTCCTTCAATCCACTGTATACCTGGCTGCCTCCATTTGGCATAAAAGAAACTCTAAAAAATAATTCATCATTTCTTCTGGCATCTTGATATGCCAATAGATCATTGCGATTTCCACTAGCGTCAGTGGTTGAAGTTAATCCTGCAGCCGCCATATTTTGAGAGCTGATACGAGCAGCTTCCTGGCGGACACTGCGATTCATAATTGGCCAAGTGCCGACTTTAAAAAATGCATCAACCGCATGCTCCGCAACCTTTCCAGTAAATTTTCCATTTTCACGATAAAATTTTCCTCCTACTGGATCAGGAGTTTCCATAGTTACTCCAGCAATCTCAAGAGCCATGGAATTAACTACAGCAGTATGACCTCCACGGTGAGCAACATATACCGGATGCTCTTTTACTACTTCATCAATGTCACTAATATCTAACGGTCTTTCATCAGAAAACTTAGTATCGTCGTACATCACACCTCTCACCCAATGCCCCGGTGGAGTTTGTGAAGCCTTCCAAGCTAGTGCTTTTTTTACCTCATCGATATTAGGCAGATTAACATTAACGCCTATCGCTTCTTCAGCAAATAAAGGATGGCTATGTGCGTCAATAAATCCTGGCGTTACAACATGATCTCTTGCATCGATCCTCTCTGTACTGGCCCCTGCAAAAGGTAAAACTTCTTCAAGATCACCGATTGCTAATATACGATCACCCTTAATTGCCATTGCTTGAGCAACGGGCATATAAGGGTCCATGGTAAGAATTTTTCCCGTGACTAAAATATCGGCTTGACCGGTTACATAGGCTGCATTTACTTCATGTGAGATTGAAGATACACCTAAGCCAAAAGGTATCGTAGCTGCTGAAGTACTTAAAAAATTTCTTCTTGAATATTTACTCATAAACCCCTTCCTAAATTAAAATATATGAAACCATTAAATTATTGATTCGAGATAATTAAAAGTGCGGCCTTATTAAGCACTTTTACCTAACTTTAAAGCCTCAAATTCATCTGTAACAGAGTCAACCATAATCGACTGATTTTTATATTCTAGCACCCAAAATAATTTGTATGCCTCCTCTTCATTGTCCAAAAGAATATCGTAATTACCAAGCGTCCTAAATTTACGATTTAAATGATCAATAAGATAGCGTTTTGCTTTTATTTGGGCAGTCTCTATAGTTATTTTCTTAGTCAGTAACTGGCCCTCTGGTACCACTTTTCTTTCAGTAGTAAATAAATCTGATGTGGCTGCATGACCACTACAGGCATCCACCATAGCATTTATTGCAAAGCTTTTACGGCCATATAAAAATGGCATTTTACAGTCCGCTTTAAAATAAAAATAAGGATAATAAAAATGACTTATTTTTAATAACTCATCACTCCTTAAAATATTGGAAGCTATTTTTTCAATTCTCACCTGAGATACATCATGCTGAATAACTGAAATTAAATTATCTTGACTCATTTTTTCTTTCCCAAAAATCTCTCAAGTTCTAATGCTTCGGTGGACAAGGAGTTCTTAAGTGGAGCGCTATCAAGACTTGGAATTGATCTTACTAGTGATGATTCATCAATTAATTCAAGTACATTTTGTGGCACAGGATATTTTGATTGAGTCAGCAAACTAACTAGAATCATAGTTGAGGTTGAGGACACGACACCCGCTACCATAGGTGCAATTGATGTCATTGCGGTAATTTCTAAATACTGCCAAAAAAATGCAGTTAATGCCCCTGCAATGATTGATGAAAGTGCTCCTGGTGTATTGGCTTTTCTCCACCACACCGCACAAACATAAGCGGGTAGAAATGCACTGCCTAACACTGATGTGGTGAATATCACTACATTAAAGATAGACGGTGGTTCTTTTAGAGCAATGAAATAACCAATGATGGCTATTGCCAATACCAGTCCTCTTGAAACCCAAATCATCTGTTTCTCTGATGCGTTAGGGTTAATAAAACGTTCATATAAATCGCGAGCTGCGATCGTGCCTGTTTGTAATAAAAGCGAGTCAGCAGTTGACATTATCGCCGCCATAATTGCTGCCATAACTAGCCCAGTAGCGGCTGCCGGCAATAATTTATTTGCAACTTGAAAGATAGCCATTTCTGGATCAGTCATATTCGGAAGAATTAACACTGCGAAAATACCGATCAAATATGGCGTTGGCACGAAAAATAAATTCCAAACTGTTGCCCATGCACCAGCTGATCTAGCAGTTGAAGGAGATTTCATAGCCATGTGTCTTGTAACAACATGCGGCCAGCCAAGATAGCCAACTGAAAAAATTAAAAGTGCTCCCGCCACAACACCCCATTGACCTTCAAATCCTAGGTCTTTTCCCCACAAAGAAAGTAAGGTGGGGTCAAGAGTATGCAGTGCATTATTTGCTGCAGTAAATCCTCCTAATTCATATAAAACTGCAATAAAAATCCAAAGTACCCCAATCAACATCACCAAACTTTGAAAAAAATCTGTATAAGCGACCGCTAAATAACCCCCCATAAACGTATAAAGAACAATAACAGTTACCGCAATTGCTAGAGCGATGGGATAAGGTATGCCAGTTACTAGGGCCATTCCTTTTCCGCCCGCGATAAATTGTGCAAGCACATAAAAACCAAGCAAAAATACTGTAAGCGAACCTGAAATTAACCTAAGAGCGCCAGAAGGATAGCGTTTTTCTAAGTACTCTATAGCCGTAAGCGCCCCAAATAATTGGGACAGCTTTCGCATTCTTCGTCCAATGATTGAAAAATTTAACACTCCTCCGCCGATATCACCCACGGCATACCACAAAGCCCAGTAACCTTGAATATAACCAAGTCCTCCTGCACCAAGAAACATAAAGCCACTCATTGAGGTGGTTTGAAGAGTTAATGCTGTTGTCGCAGGACCAATTTTTCGTCCGCCAAGTAAATAGCTCTCTAAATCTTTACTGCCACCGTTACGAAGAGCCCAATAACCTATCCCCAAAACCACTATGTAATAAATGATTAAAAAAAAGATTACAGTAGTATTCAAGACTGGCCCTTGTCATTGGAATCTTTAGGCCAGTTGCGTGTTCGATAAAGGAAAACTAATGTGTAAGTTATCCAAAATAAAGGAAACCCAAAAACCAACAAAGTTGTTTCCCATGGTAATCCAAACATCATGAATCCTTTAATTGAAATTAAATCTAGTTTTTACTCACTACATCTTAACTGAATTTCTTTACTACATTTTCTAATTGCTCGAGAAAGAAAGTGGCATTCTCTTCAGTAAAAACCATCGGCGGTCTCAGTTTCAATATATTTTCATCAGGTCCGATGGTGTTCGTCAAAATACCTCGTTCTTTTAATTCCTGAACAATTTTAGTAGCCGTTTTTGTCGCTGGATTTTTTTTACTATCCTCTATCATTTCAATTGCAATAAAAAATCCACTACCTCGAACATCTCCAATGAGAGAATATTGTTCTGCGATAGATTTAATACCCTCTTTTAAATATGTACCTACTTTCAATGCATTATCCTGAAGATCTTCGTTTTCAATAACCTCCATGACAGCCATTGCGGCAGCGCAAGATACGGGATTACCGCCAAAAGTATTAAAATATCCAGTTTTATTCGAAAACTTTTCAACGAATGGGCGTTGTATCACTGTTGCCGCAATGGGATGCCCATTACCCATAGGCTTGCCCATGGTAACAATATCAGGAACAAAATTATCAGGCTCATAACCCCAAAAAGATTTACCGGTCCGTCCAAAACCTGGTTGCACCTCATCAGCTATAAATAATCCACCGGCCTTACGAACAATTTCTGCAGCTTTTCTTAAATAACCAGGGGGGGCACCTACGACACCACTGCTAGAGATAATTGTATCTATGATAAATGCCGCGACTTTAATATTTCTTTTTTCTAATGTTTGCACTGCAGTTTCAATGTGTGCTGCATATTTTTCTGCGGCATTCTTACTAGTATATAAACCACGATATGTATCAGGAGCCGGAACAGTCACGACATAATCTGATCGATCTTCAGGCTCATTATCTTCAGTAGATATTTCAGCTATCGCTTCGGAGTTTCCATGGTAAGCATCTTCGGTGACAATAATTCCAGTACCTTCCGTATAAGTTCGTGCAATCCTGAGTGCAAGTTCGTTTGCTTCGGTGCCCGTACAACTGAACATTGCAACATCGAGTGCATCGGGCATTTTATTCAGAAGTCTTTCTGCATAATGCAGGACATTATCATGAAGATAACGAGTATGTGTATTTAATATGCCTACTTGTTTTCTGATGGCTTCTACGACCTGAGGGTGGCAATGCCCGACATGCGCCACATTATTGTACATATCCAAATAACGCTTGTTATTATTATCAAAAAGCCATACGCCCTCACCCTTCACAATATTCAATGGGCGATTATAAAATAAACGATAAGCTGGACCGAGAAATCGCTTGCGTCTTTCAAGCATGGAATCAAGAGGAAGATTTTTTTCTTTGTAATTCAATTTCTGATTATATTTCTTGTAAATTCTTTATTATTTAAGAGGGCACTATTTTTCTTCAGTTTTTGCAAAAAAACCTGCCAAAGTACCTGCAATCAAGAGGAAAATACCCATGAAAAATAGAAACTCTGGATAACTTCGAGTTACAGCACAATAGCATGAAATAGAAAAGTTAAACGCTTGAAAAAAATTGATATACAGGCCATCACGCTTCATCATTTTTGGAAACTTAAATGTTGATACCATACCAATAGCTAAAATAAACATGAAAATAGGGACATATAAATTAATCAACTCAGCATCTAGAATACCGTCATAACGTAATAACAAAATAACTGCTGTAGCGGTTAGGCCTCCACCTGCTGCCGTAATTGGAATACCTGAAAACCAACCTTTCATTGGCTTATCAGATGATAAATTATATCTTGCCAATCGAAGTGCACCCGCAAGAACAAAAGCACTCACTGAAATTGAGAGAACCCAGAATTCTAACGAATAGCGATCTATATCATTAAGATACATTACTGCGTTTAACATTAATATTGCTGGTGCGACACCAAAAGACACTAAATCTGCCATGGAATCAAACTCGGCACCAAACGGTGATGTTGCATTCAATAATCTCGCAGAAAGACCATCCATTACATCCAAAATTCCACACCATATAATCATCCATGCTGCTTGTTCTATATTGCCGGTTTGACTGGTAATAATTGAGGCAAAACCCAGTAAGAGACTGGCTGCTGTAAACATATTTGGTATACTATAACGTACGATATTTTTCACTTTACATCACCTTACTCGTTATCAAATGATCGCTTAAAGCAGGATTATATCACGTTTATAAAACCCGAATCCCATACAAAAATTTCAATAAAATTATCGAATTACCTCTGATCACTCATCCTCGATTTTCCAGTCAGGCAAACGTTTATTTAGAAAAGCATTTATACCTTCTTTTGCCTCATCTTTTAACATGTCATGAGTCATCACCTCAGAGCATAACTTATAAGCTTCGTTCAAAGGTTGGTTCAACTGACGATAAAATGTTTCCTTACCAAGCGAAACTGTAACCGATGATTTACTTGCTATCAGAGCAGCTAACTTTGTTGTTCTTGCCGATAAATGAGACTCTTCAACCACATGATTTACTAAGCCAATTTCCTTTGCTTTACTCGCATCAATCATTTCGCCTGTCAAAAGCATTTCCATGGCATGTTTATTAGCTATATTCCTAGATAAAGCAACCATCGGTGTCGAACAAAAGAGACCAATATTTACTCCTGGCGTAGCAAATGTGGCTTGATCTGAAGCTATTGCAATATCACAGCTAGCAACCAACTGGCAGCCAGCAGCAGTGGCCACACCAGAGACTTCAGCAATGATTGGTTTAGGACTATTGATAATTAGTTGCATTAGCGCTGAACAACTAGAGAATAATTCAGCATAGAATGCACAGCCTTGATCGGAGTGTTTTCGTGCTGCAGTCATTTCCTTTAAATCATGGCCCGCGCAAAATGTCGGAGCTATGGCTGCAATAATAATAACTTTTATTTTTTGATTTAATGACGCGTTCTGAATTGCGTCACTCATTTGTCTTATCATCTCCAAGGACAAAGCATTTCGACGCTCGGAGTCATTTAGTGTCAAACGTAAGATATTTTCATCTAATTCTTCTTTTAATAATACTTTAGTTTCATTATTATTTTTATTCATACTTTTTTCCAAAGAGTTACCTTGCATTATTCAATTTCTCTAATTCTAAACAAGGATACCAATTCATTATCTCTCAGAGTTAAGGCCTTAAACTATTGTAGCGGCTTGATGATTATTTACACCTAATTGCTTAAAGATTAAATCATTTTCATATGTCTTTTTTAGTGAAACAAGAAAAAACTACTCCTATAACAATCCAAATAAAAACAAGCATCCATTCATAAGGCCAAATCAATGCTGCTGGGCTACCTGGAAAATATAATCCAGCTAAGGCTAACGACAAAAAAAATGCAGAAAAACCTACCAAGCGCCCATAACGAACTCGATATGGCCTAATCATTTCCGGCTCACGATAACGCAATACTAAAAAAGAAAATGCGACAATTACGTAAGCAGTAACAATACCCAGTCCGCCAGCATTCACAAGCCATAACAGTGCTGGTCTTCCAAAAAAGGGGGCAATCATTGAGATTGATCCTATCAATATAATCGCTTTATAAGGGGTATTGTATTTGGGGTGTAGGTGACTCAAAAACGACGGTAATTGCCCCGCAACTGCCATCGCATAAATAGCACGACTGCCGCCAATTAAAAAAGCATTCCAACTTGTTAATAATCCACCAATGCCAGCTATCACAAGCAAATTACCCATTAATCTAGAATCAAATAAAAAAGTGGCTGCATCGGCGGCAGGTAATTTCGAGGAAAAAATAAACTGGCGATCAAGTGATAAAGAGATGGCTAATATTATTAAAATATACCAAGTAATTGCCATTAAAATTGACAATATGATTGTATGACCAATTCTATTAAATGAAATTTTTAGTTCTTCGGCTGCTTGTGGAATGACATCAAAACCAACAAACATAAAAGGGACCATCATCAATACACTCAGAAAACCTTGAGACTGATTTTGAAAGAATGGCTTCATATTACCTATTTGTCCTGTTTTGCTAGCACCCATGACTAAAATAAAACCACCTATAAGAATCATTCCAGTGACTAATAACTGGATCTTTGCTGCCGTCTTAATACCCATAATATTGATCAAAGAAACTAAAAATGCCCCAATTACTCCAACCATGACCCAACTAGTATGAACATCCCAGTCTAATATCGTCCATAAATAACCGTGATTCAGGTTTGGTAGTATATATTCCACTACCGTTGGTAATGCCACTGCCTCAAATGAAACAACCGAAACATAACCAAATAATATAGACCAAGTACAAACAAAAGATGCAGTTGATCCCAGGGCTCTATGGGAATATGTGTGCTCTCCACCAGCTACAGGCATGGCTGATGCTAATTCAGCATAAGTGAGTCCCACGAGCAAAACTACACAACCACCAACCAAAAAAGCCGATACAGCACCTAAGCTCCCGGCGTTCATGATCCAGGTACCGGACATAACCACCCAACTCCAGCCAATCATAGCGCCAAACGAGAGTGCTATAACTTCCCTATAACTTAAGATTCTGGTTAATTTTCCCTGCATTAATCTATTTTCATTTTGGGCATAAGGTAACGTCTTGCTTGTTCAATATAATATGAAGATTATCGACTAACAATCAAGGAAATTTCTCGTAACTCCTCTTCTTCCAAGGCTTTTATCTCTTTTCCATGAGGCCATATAGCAAGTACACGTGCACCATCATCCGAATCCGAACGATGCACCACTAAATCTGGTTTAGTTACGATTCCTAACATACCTGGCATTAATATATGTGATTTTCCATTCACAATATGATCAAGTCTACCCTCAAGAACATAAAGTAATTCCAATTCATGCATGTGAGCGATATCTTGATAACCGGGAGGAAAATATATTTCAGCTACCTCAACCTTGGTATCTTTAAAATTAGCTTCTTCGAGTAAAACTTTAATCCAACCAACATTTTTTTCGTCATCCCATTCAAATTGCCTTGTACCGGATGACTGAAATTCATACTCAGGTACTACATTGACTTTGGTTTTTTCTGATTCAGAACAAGCTACTAATAATAGAAAAACCAAACTAACAAAAAATAAACAGTTATTGCTCTTATTAAATTTCATATTATCCCTCTATTAATAAATAGATTTATCGTTCATATACAATTGACCCATTGACAATGGTCATTAGAATCTGCCCATCTAATAGATCAACAGGACTATCGTCTGATATTAAGAATGGATCTACATTCATAACACTTAAATCTGCCCATCTGCCAACATCTATAACGCCAGTCACATCTTCTTTGAAACTGGCATAAGCCGACCAAGAAGTATAAGCACGAATGGCTTCGTCTACATTAATCGCTTCTTTTTTATACCAACCACCCTCAGGAAGAGAATTTTTATCTTGCCGAGTAATGGCCGAATGCAAGCCATAAAAAATATTATGATCTGATCCCGGATTATCAGAGTTAAATGTTAAATGAGCTTTATTCTGCCTTAAAGATCTCCAAGCATAAGCCCCTTTAATTCGCTTCGCCCCCAAACGGACCTCAGCCCAAGTCTTATCTTCGACTGCATGCTGTGGCTCCATTGAAGCAATTATGCCAAGCTGCCCAAGTCGAGGTAAATCATCCGGATGAAGGATTTGAGCATGCTCGATCCTATGACGATTAGATTTAGTTGAAGGAGATTCGTCAAAGACTCTTTCCAATATATCTAAAACCTCACGATTGCCAGCATCACCAATAGCATGAATTGCAACTTGAAAACCTTTTTGCATAGCTCGGGTCATTAATACCTCGTTAAAGCCGTATCCATTACCGCTAATCCCTCGATGACCGGGCAAATCTGAATAATCAGATAATAACCTCGCGCCTCTTGACCCCAAGGCTCCATCGTAATAGGCCTTTACAGATCGAGTAACCAACATACTGTCTATATCCTCATCAGGACCTTTATTGATCCATTTCTCCATCAATGATTCATCCCTGAGTGACAACATTCCATAAACCCTAATTGGCAGTAAATTTTGTTCTTCGAGTTGCTCTAAAGCTCTCATCATTGATGTATCAAGCCCTGCATCATGCACTGCTACAAAACCATCTTCTGCCATTTGATTGAGACCAGCTAGAGCTCTAATCATCATGGCCTCTTGCGATGGTGGCGGGATAGCATCTCTTACTAAAGGTACCGCTCGATTTAAAAACAGGCCGTTCGGCTCTCCATCAAGACCCAATCTAATCTCTCCACCAACAGGTACTTTCGTGGTTGAATTAATACCGACAACATCTAATGCTTTCTGATTAACCAGCCCTCCAAAACTATGTAAGCTTGATAAGAATACTGGATGATCAGGAACAAATTTAGTTAATAGATCCTTGTCCGGATATCGGTTCGCCCAAACCCCCTCATCCCATCCACGGCCAACAATCCAGTCTCCTTTGGGAGTTATCTTAGCTCTTTCGGCAACTCTTGCCACCATTTCTTCTTCGGTTGATACTCCAATTAAATCAACTCTCTCAAGTGCTGCACCCACACCAAAAATATGTGTATGAGAATCAACTAAGCCAGGTAAAACAGTGGCTCCAGCAAGATCGATAATTTGAGTGCTTTCTCCTTTATATGAGAGTGCTTTGGTAGTTTGACCAACAAATTTAATTTTACTGTTCTGGATAACCACTGCATTTGCATCAGGCCGCCACCCTTCTTTATTAGGTGCCTTAGAAGATAAAATACCATTAGTGTCTGGTTCATCCCATCGCATTGTATAAATGCGAGCATTGGTAAGGATCATATCGGCCCCAAGCTCGGGTTCCTTGTTCTGACTACATCCAGTTAAAATTAAGCCAAATAACAATAAAATACTCTTATTCATTTCTTTCACCTTTCATGCTCCAATTAAAAATTATTTTAAATAATATTAATTTCTATATCACCAATACCATCAATTTTACCTTTAACATTATCACCCGATACAATCTTTCCAACTCCTGATGGTGTGCCAGTAAATAATATATCTCCGGGCACAAGTTCGAAAAATGCTGATAACTTGGAAATTGATTCTGGCACACTCCAAATCATTTCATTGATATCTCCATCTTGTCGAATCGAATTATTCACCATCAATCGAATTTTACCATTAACAGGGTGCCCAATATCTGCAGCCAACTGCAATGGGGAAATGGGTGCTGCTTGATTAAATGTCTTACCAGTATCCCAGGGACGGCCTAATTTTTTTGCTTCAGATTGAAGATCACGACGAGTTAAATCAATACCAACAGCATAACCAAAGACGTGCTCAAGAGCGTTTTCTGGTTGAATATTCTTGCCACCTTTATGAATAGCGACCACCAATTCAATCTCATAATGTAAATTATCTGTCATAGAAGGATAATTAACATCGCCACCATTAATGAATAATGTATCGGTCGATTTTATAAAATAAAATGGAGATTCATGCACAACATCTCCGCCCATCTCGATTACATGATCAGTGTAATTTCTCCCTACACAATAGACCCGATTAACTGGAAACTCCAAAAGGCTTCCATTGACAGGTAATTTCTTTTGCTCAATATCAAATAAATCCATCAATAATATCCATAATTATTTATTTTGTAATACGATAGCATGGACAAGAGATGGTGGATATTTCACTTTGACTGAAAAAAATAATTATGCTTCTATTGGGGATATAAAATCTTAATTAAATTTTGTAATTAACTAAAGGATTGATCATGGATATTAAGCGTCGGCACTTTATCAAAGCAATCACTGCTGCTCCAATAGCGGGCAGTCTTATTGGGTATAAAATTGCAGCTGCAGATATTGCAGGTGTTTCTCCTGAAAAAGCATTTGGATTCTCTGACAACAAAGTACCTATGAATGCAGCTAATTTATGTCCAATGCCAACTGCAATAAATAAATCCATAGATTCTTTTAGTGATGATTTAGATTTCGATATGAGTGGTCAAAATAGATCGCGTATCATGGCAATAAAAGAAGTTGCCCGAAATGGACTCGGAAAGCAGCTCAATATAAGCGCTGATGATATTGCTATTACTCGAAATACCTCTGAAGCCAATAATATTGTAGTCCAAGGGATATCACTTCAGGCGGGTGATGAAATTTTATTATGGGATCAAAACCATCCTTCCAATGATGTCTCATGGTCAGTAAGAGCGAAACGCAGTAACTGTATAATTAAGCATATTAATGTCCCCGTTAATACTCAAGATATCGATAAGGTAGTCGATTTATTCCTCGAGAAAATTACCGATAAAACCAAAGTAATCTCGTTTACTCATATTTCAAATATCACTGGTTTTAGATTACCCGCACAAGAGATATGCCAGGCAATAAAAGCTAAGCATGGACAAGTACATATTCACGTAGATGGCGCTCAAACCTGGGGTTTGATGGATGTAGATCTTGATGCAATGGGATGCGATACTTTTAGTGGTAGTTCTCATAAATGGTATATGGGACCCAGAGAAATAGGTTTATTGGTTGTGCGCCAAGAAAGTATAAATCGTATCTGGCCTGGAATCGTCAGTATCGGTTGGGGTAATGCTGCAGAAACCAATGCTAAAGGCGCGAGAAAATTCGAAGCATTTGGTCAGCGAAATGATGCAGCCCTTGCAGCTCTCTCCGAAACAGTTAATTTTCATACCTCAATCACCCCTTCAGGTGTTGAGAGGAGAGCTATAAAAATTGCAGATTATCTTCGACAATCATTGATTGATATCGATGTAGAGTTTGTCTCGTCACATCATTCGAATTTCACTAGTAATGTAATTATTCTAAAAGCACCCCAAGAAAATAGACGTCAGCTACTCGATAATGTACTCAAGGATGGAGGTGTAATACTGGCTGGAACTGGAGGGTTGAGGCTTTCTCCTCACATATACAATACAGTCGATCATGTTGACCGTGCGGTAAGAGCAATTAACAAATCCAGAAAACTATTGGGATAATTATTTAGTCGTAATCTCATGCTGAGCATCGTCTTCTGAACCCATGATAATTGCCAACCACTGAGTTTGTTCGTCACTCTCTAAGGTCATTTTTAGTGCCATAGTTAAGGGCACAGAAAGGATCATACCAACAGGGCCAAATACCCAGCCCCAGAAAAATAAACTGATGAAGACTATCAAAGGAGATAATCCAACTCCATAACCGAGTAATTTGGGTTCAATAAAATTTCCGTATACAAGATTGATGGCAAAAAATGCAATTGCTGTAGTAATCGCATCACCAACCCCCAGTTGAACTAATGCCATCAATACTGCGGGCACAGCCGCAATGATCGAGCCTATAGTAGGTACATAATTCAAAAGAAAAGCAAACATACCCCACAACAAGGGGAAATCAAGGCCGATCCATGATGTTGCCAATGCAACAGAAGTACCTGTAGCAATACTCATAATGGTCTTAATTCCTAAATAACGTCCTAAATTAGCTACAAATATTTTTTGCCTCACGAATGAATCACGTTTGCGTTTGAAGGCGGCAAGTAATTTAATTTCAAAGGCTGATGCTTCCAGTAAAATAAAAATCATTGTAAACATAATCAAGAATGCATTTGTCAGAACATCACGCAATGCATTCAATAGCGATGCCGCAAGACTCATTGCCCAACCAGGATCCAGAATTTGACTAAAATTCAGAGAAGTCTGATCGCCTGAAAAATAACTAGGTGCAGCACCCATAAAATTCTCTAGTATTGTATCCAACCTTTCTTGGTATTCGGGTAAAGCCGTTGTAAATTCTGCAATTGATGTTCCTAATACACCACCAATAGACAATAGGAGAAGCATTATAGATGCTACAATAATCAAGGCTGCTAAGAATGCGGGTATCTTTTTACTTTGCAGCCAAAACAATGGTCTCAAAGTAATTAAAGCAAGAAAAATTGCCAATAAAAAAGGAATAATTAGTGCTGCAGCTGCTTGTAGAGCATAAATAATAATAAATAATGCAGCTAAACTGATAAGGATTGAATAATTGTTACTTTCAGTTTGCTTCATTATCGCTAGCCTCTATTTCAATTTAGTGAATCAAATTTAACGCTTCTGACGCATACGCACAAGCCATGATGTTAAAGAATATCCTAAAAACAAAACAACCAGTGACAAATATATTAAATTATCTGGCAAGTAAGAAGCTCGATAAAAGGGATCAGTGATTCCAGTTACGGCCCATAAATCTCCATTACCCTCTCCCACAACGAGTTGACCTCGCATCCCCATTTCCATATGTTGAGCCATATCACAATGAACCAAATAATTTCGGTTCTCACTTGGAACAATGAATGTTCCAGTCGTAGATTTTCCAGCCATTGATTCTATATGAAACATTCCAGCTGGATATAGATATTTAGGAAGGCCATGCACCATCCATTGATGACGAACATCATCTTCATTGATAAACGTTATTGTCACTCTTGTACATGGATCAACTTTCCATTCATGCTCACTCATACCAAAAATTGTTCCAGGAATTTCTTTCGCGTATCTTTGCCCAGCGCTTACGGTAATATTCTTTTCTCCAGAAATACGCTCGCAGCCCAACGGTAAATTATTATGATTACTATTCATAACAATACTGCCATTGTCTCCATTCATTGAATGATGGCCAGACATTGAGTGACTGTCAGACATTGAATGCTGCAATCCATATGACGGATGAATAAAAAATAGAGATAAAAAGATGCCCCATAATTTTTGATTAATCATGATCTACCTTTATTTCTTTGTGTAAATATTGACCGTAATATTGCCAGGAAACTCCCAAAAAATAACGTCAGCAAGAGAATCCTAATTAATAATATATTGTCTTTTCCAGGTTCAGAGTAAAAAGCTGGGATATAGCTCTCCCAAACCGGAATCTTTTTTCTATAATAATCGGCGCTGAAATATTGGGCATAATCGACCCCACGAGTCATTGGCCAACCTGATTCATCAAGATATGCTTTATCAACTATGGCACTTATATTCCCTCCGGGGGCGACACCATCAGTAGTCGTACCTTTATTCTGGTGATCATGATACAACCAAATACCAGGTCCATAAGTTTTAGTGCCATCATTTGTAAAAGAAAGATCTATATCATAACGCTGTGATGTTGCCATCCAAAGAACATCTTGAGGAGTTTGGCTTAATTTGGGTAATTTGACTCCATCTCTTTCAATAACAGTAAATTTATGCCCATGAGTATGTAAGGCAATGCCTTTACTACCTCCATTTACAACCCGTAATCTTGCTTTTTCACCCTCTCTAGAAACGATCAAAGATTCTCTAAAAGTATAAGGAAATGAACGTCCATTTAAAGTGAAATAGTCGACATTTGCATCCGTGATATCGTAATCACGATGCATCGATTGTGTAATTAATCTTGGGTCATTATTTTCTTGAATTCTAACTCCAAGCTCTTTATCAAGATCAAGATAATGTAAATCATATTCACTATCGTATGACTCTTTTAGAGATTGCGATGGAGCCCTTACTTTACCGGCCCCTAAGTTCATTGTTTGTAAATTATTATTTGGTCTATTTTCTTCTATTATGAATAAACCTTGTAAGCCCATCTGAACATGAACATGCGGCTGAACATGACAATGATAAAACATGGTTCCAGCTTTCCTGGGTGTTAAATCATAGGTTCGTGATTGCCCGGGAAGAATAGGTAATTCACTTGTTAAAGGAACACCATCATTACCTTCCCCATTACTATCAATAAAACCATGGTCGGCGCCATGCAAATGCAATGTATGTGGCATATAATGAGTATTCTCAAGTGTAATCTTAACCACATCTCCTTGCTCAACACGAATTGCTGGTGAAGGAAGTTTTAATGAATATCTGGCTTCTTGAGTTTCAAAATTTTCAACGGCCATTCCAATTAGTTTTGGAGCAAATACCCATATACCGGGTTGAACGCCTGGAGCGATATCGTAAGTTGTAACTGGTCTTTTCGAGATTGGAGAACTGCCATTTAGTTCCGCAACTTCTAAGCGAATGTGAATTTCATCTGGATCGCCATCCCCATCGAGGTCTCTACCTTTTACAATTGCATCTGAGCTTAATCCACTGCGTTGCAATGTTTCTTTGCTGACATTGTTTGTACCCAATACAAATGCTGCTACACCATATGGGTTATCCGCCAAACAAGGTAACGATTCCTCAATGTTGACTCCGTCGATAATTTGAGAAGCACGCCAACCTGATGGATCCTCGGGGCATGCCAACTCGGATTCTGAATTTGAAGTCATTGTTGATTGTGGTAAGGGACGATAGTTTTCCGCACCAAACCAAGAGGTAAGCGTTAAGCGCATATCAAAGGGATACCATTGAGATGGATATACCAAAAACATAGAAAGTATTAAAATTACTAATAGTAAATACTGTTTTTTAGAATTTTTTATTTGCATCAATCTAGTCCGTTCTTATCATCCGAAATAAATAAGTACCAAATATAAGTATAAGGCCAAAGAAAACAATAATTGACCATGACAAATTACTCGCCCCAACACTAAACGGAAAAACCGATGAGTAAATATTATTGTTAGTCGGATGGCCGGCTGTGACAATACCTACATAATCACCGTTCTCTAGAAATTCATGGGTCACAGCATAGGATGCATTGGTTTTAATAATTGGTTCCTGATAAAAAACCGTAACACGATCAATATCTTGAATTTTTATTATGTCAGCCATTTGCACAAACTCACCTTTATCAGTCACATTTTTAATAATACGGAAATCTACGGGTACCTGACTTAAACTTTTATGCAGATAATCTAGGACGAAAATTGTATTCCCTGCTTCATCAAGATCCTCACAAAATTGCTTATCACCAGATGTATCTGGTTGGTAAGCAGTGAAATGAGCCTCATAAAATCCAATCGAGATGATACAACTATCCTCAGAGAGCAAAACACCTCCGCCCGCTAGGCAATTTGACATCCAACTTATTAGAATCAACATCACCGACAAATTATAATTTTTTGTCATAACGCATTTTAATCTAAAGTTATGAAATTAATGTAATAATTAATTGTAAAGTTTTGTGACAAATCCAATCATTCAAATAAAAAATATAAACTTGAATAAAACTTACCCTTTATTTTTATCTAATTTTTCAATAGTAAAACCTGTAAATCCATAAATCATTGAAATTACTGGATTGATTAAATTAAAAAAGACATACGGTAAATATGTAAAAGTAGGGACGCCAAGGGTAGCTGCCATGTACGCGCCACATGTATTCCAAGGCACCAAAGGAGAAGTTAGTGTTCCAGAATCCTCAATTACTCTCGAAAGATTTTTCGGATCAAGGTTGCGTTTTTTGAATTCTGCTTTAAACATTTTACCTGCTAACACAATCGAAATATATTGATCGGCACATACTATATTGATGCTAATGCAACTGAGGATAACTGTAGTAATTAAGGAACCAGTTGATTTAGCTGCCTTAAGAGATGAGCTGATGATTGTTTTCAGCATTCCTGCATGCTCAAGAACAGCACCAAATGACATTGCACTAATTACAAGCCACATAGTGTTAAGCATAGATTGCATACCACCACGTGAAAGTAAGCTGTCTATCTCTGGGATACCAGTCGCTGAGGTATAACCAGTTGCTAAGGCTAGCCAAATACCTTTAATTAAGGATAACGTCGGAGATAAATCATTTGAGTCTGCAAAAATCATGACAGCTTCCGGCTGCAGAAAAAATGCCATAACTCCGCCCAATAATGCGCCAAATAAAATTGTAGGTAATGCTGGAATCTTACGAATGGCCATAAGGAAAACTACCAATAAAGGCAACAATGCTAATAAAGTAATATTGAAAGTGGCATCTAATGTTTCAGTCAAAAGAGTTATTGTAGAATCTTCTATATCTGAATCTACACCAAAACCTAATATCATAAAAATTACCAAAGCCAATAAAAATGATGGAGTAGTTGTCCAGACCATGTGCTTTATGTGCGCAAATAAATCAGTACCTGTAACTGCAGGAGCCAAATTAGTAGTGTCTGAAAGTGGAGACATTTTATCGCCAAAATAAGCTCCTGAAATTATAGCGCCTGCGGCTATAGCGGGTGATAGATTTAAGCCAATCGAAACAGCTATCAGAGCCACACCCAGAGTGCCTGCAACAGTCCATGAGCTCCCGGTAGCTAAAGCGGCAATCGCACAAATAAGACATGCTGCGGGATAAAATATTTTTGGATTAAGTAACTCAAGGCCATAAAAGATCAGTGTTGGCACAGTCCCAGAAATTAGCCAAGTTCCGATCAACGCACCCACACAAAGAAAAATTAATAATGCGCCCATGGCGGTACTGATACTAGCAACCATGGACTCCAGTATATTTGACCAAGTATGTCCAATTTTAATGGCCACCAAACTTGCAATGGCTGCACCGATTATCAGAGCAATTTGATTCGGTCCATACGATGAATCAGATCCAAAGAAAAATACTGAAAATCCCAACATAAAAACAAGGCTCATGATTGGTATCAATGACTCTAATAAAGAAGCTTGGCGTGGTTCACTCATTAATTGTTCTCATTTATAAATTTTCAGAAATTTAATTCTAATCAAAAGATCCCATTATTCCTGGAAATACTACTGGAGACTCATACCCGTCATTAGAGACACTTGCTACACCAAAAAAATAATTATCAATGACAATATTTTCTAATGTGTAATTATCCACCAAACCAACATATCGACTGTTGGTCCATTGAGGACTAGACGTGAGGCGCCAATATATCTTATATCCTCTTAAATTCTCAGCAACATTACTTTCTGGGAGAGTCCATTCAAGGCTAGTATTAGCGCTTACCGCGCCCTTTATCTCTACATTAGAGGGAAAAGGAGGAGCTGATGCCATGCCGGCTAATGAAACAACATTCAATGCGGTTAATTTTTTTGCATATTCAAAATCCACGCCCTCAATCACGTCACCGTATTCAATGCCATTTTCCAACCTAATATCTTGATGTTGACGGTGATAATGTTCGTGCGTTTCCATGATTCTCACACCAGGAATACCAAGCTCATTAAAGGGACGATGATGTCCACCTCTTCCAAAACGATCAAGTCGATAAATCATCATCACATCAAGGTTAGTTATAAATTGGTCGGCCATATTATCTACGTAACGAGCAATATTCCTTGATGGCGAATCTACTTCTCCGCCTCTATAGCGTCTTTTTAGAGCCTCATCTTTGGATTCAAGAAAGCGAGTACCTTCTGAGAACACTCTGGCTGACGAATTATCTGTAACGCCATCAATACCCGTAATATTGCCGATCATATCGTTGTTTAAAACTGCTTTTATTTGCCAGCCTTTCTCTAAGGCATGACGTGCCACGATCTCTCCGCCAAATAAGCCTTGTTCTTCACCAGACAACCCAGCATAAATAATAGTTCCAGGAAACCTTGATTTAGAGAGGACCCTAGCTGCCTCAATAACACCAGCCATACCGCTGGCATTATCGTTAGCTCCTGGCGAGTCTGATGTATAATCCATGGGATCACTCACTCGAGAATCTATATCACCACTCATCATAACCATTCTATTGGGATCTACGCTGCCTCTTTGAATAGCTAAAATATTGACAACCTCTGTTGCTCTTGGCACTCGCTCTTTCCCAGAAACAACACCACTGACTCGAATAACTTCAAGGCAATTATCACAAGCTGATGAGATTTTATTGAATTCATTTTCAATCCATCGACGAGCTGCACCAATACCTCTCTTGTCTGAGTTGGTTTCTGATAAAGTATGTCGTGTCCCATAACTAACCAACTGTCTTATATCAGCTTCAATTCGTTGACTTGAGATTTGCTCTGGTAATATTTCCCTTATATCTTCAAAATCCTCTGCAAATACAAAAGAAGATGAGAGAGAAGCAAGTACTATCGAGACTCTAAAAAAATGATTCATTTTAATATTAAGACTCTCTAATGAATGCTTCTATTCAGCATTAAAGTTTTGGTGTTAACTTTAACATCCGAGCACCTTTTTTATCTTCCAGCAGCCAAAGTGCACCATCAGGACCCTCCTCAACTGAACGAATACGTTTGCCCATGTCAAAGCGTTCTATTTCTTCGGCCGATGAACCAGAAAACTTTACATGTACCAGAGATTTCGAAGACAATCCCGATATAAAACCATCGCCTTTCCAGTCAGAAAATAGATCACCTTGATAAATTATAAATGAGCTTGGAGAAATTACTGGAGTCCACCATTCTTTCGGATCTACAAATTCGGGCCTTGTGTGATGATCTGGAATTTCTCCCATATTGTAATGCCTACCATTTGAAACCAGAGGATAACCATAATTCGCTCCCTTAAATACTCGATTCAATTCATCTCCACCTTTTGGTCCCATTTCTGTTTCCCAAAGTTGTCCATCTGCATCGAAATCAAAACCCAACGGATTGCGGTGCCCTAGTGACCATATTTCTGCAGCAACTCCGCCACGAGCATAAAAAGGATTATCCTCTGGAATGCTGCCATCATCATATAAGCGAAGGATTTTACCTAAATTCATGTTCATATCCTGAGCTGGATCAAATTTTTGACGATCGCCCGAAGAGATATACAAAAAGCCATCACTGGAAAATTCTATTCGGTGGCCGTAGTGACCACTTCCAGTAACTTTTGGTACCTGCCTCCAAATATATTTTATCTCAGTAAGCTCAGCACTATTGTTTTTGATATTTAATTTTGCTCTAATAACAGCTGCACCTTTCTTGTCTTTATCATCTTCGTCAGTTTCTGCAAAACTCAAATAAAGCATTTTATTCTCTGCATAGTCTGGATGAAGTGTGACATCCCCCAAACCACCTTGGCCATCATAGGCAACAGAAGGGATCCCTTGAACTTCAATCATGTCTCCACTCTTAGGATTCATCATCAAAAGACGCCCCGATTTTTCAGTAACCAAGATATCTCCATCAGGTAGAAATGCCATTGCCCAAGGACTATTAAAACTGGCAATTCTCTCTATTTCAAATGGGGGTGGATTCTGACTTAACGCAGATCCCATGGAAAAAAATAGTAGATAGATAGATAATATTATTCTCATTTCTTATTCCTCATAACTGTATTAATTAATAATTTTCTTACACTTTTATTTCAAACATTGATTCAATCTCAACAGCAGCATTCAATGGCAATGTGTTAACACCAAGGGCAGCCCTGGCAGACAATCCTGCATCACCAAAGACATCACGTAATAACTCCGAAGCGCCATTTATAACATTCGCCTGTTTAGTGAAGTCATCTGTAGAATTTACAAATCCTCGAATTTGTATACATTTAACAACTCGATCAAGATCACCATCACAAGCTGCTTTGAGCTGGGCGATTATCCTTAAACCAACTTGTTGCGCCGCGATATAGCCATCATCAACCGTTAAATCTTTTCCTAACTTACCATATGTTGGAGTATCCAAACCATTTGGGGGGATCTGTCCTGCTATAAATACCTGATTGCCCGATATTCGGTAGGGAACATAAACTGCAACAGGCCGAGCAGCTTCCGGTAAGATAAATCCTAATTGCTTGAGTTTTATTTCTGCACCATATGACGCTTGTGAATTTGCACTTTTGGAAACACCCAAGGCGACTGCTGCTGTTCCCAGCATTTCAAAAAATAATCTCCTATTCATTTTCTTCAAACTCTCCATTGTTTTTTAAAATATCCTTTGTAAAGAATAATATACTTTTTTTATCGGACTTCTAAAAGAATTTAATGACGAAGATACCTAAGAATAATTATGGTCAATATTTGCAATAAGAACATACATAAGACAATCCTTGTCATTGAGGTGAGTCCAGCTATCAAAAAACCGATCGAAGCAATTATACCATTTGTTAGTGCATAAGGAATTTGTGTACGAAAATGTGACAATGGCTCAATACCTGCGCCAATTGAAGAGAGGATAGTTGTTTCTGATATGGGTGATGAATGATCACCAAACAAAGCACCCGAGAGAACCGCGCCAATGATTATTGGAAACTCATTTCCCGTAGCTAAAGCAGAAGGAATTGCCAGGGGCATCATGATGATAATGGTTCCCCAAGAAGAACCAATAGCAAAAGATATAACGGCAGATACAAGAAAAATCACTAACGGCAATAAACTTGGGCTCACTATTTCCTTGGCTACATTACCGACATATTGCCCCGTCCCAAGCTCCTCACTAACTTGACCCAATGCCCATGCGAGAATGAGTGTCGCAGCAATAGGGAGCATTCCAGATATGCCCTCTATATAGACAGAAAACAAATCACTGAGTTTTTTTGCTCCTTTATATAGCACCAAAGAAATAAGGGTGACGGTAGCCAAAAAATATGCGGATGCAAGTGCCGCTCTAAAATCAGAACCTGGTATCTGTTTATCTGGGAATCCATGGATATTAAGAACAGAAAATAATGTTACACCTAATACCAAAAGAGGGAGCCAAACAAAAATTGCTGCAATATTTTTAGAATGATTTTCAGATGACTCGTGTGAAATTTTTGTTGCACTTTCTGCGAGTCGCATTTGCCCGTAATCAAAACCCAATATTGATAATATCGGAACAATACTAATAGCTAGCCAAGCATAAAATTGATATGGAATAGCAGAAATAAAAACTTCCCATTCACTGGTAATTATCTGGTTAATCTCAAAGCTATCCTTGATAACACTCATCGTAAATACCCCCCATCCAATAAAGGGAATTAATATTGCAATCGGGGATGAGGTTGAATCAATTATGAAAGCTAACTTCTGTCTTGAAATGCCATATCGATCGAATAAAGGCTGAAATACAGGTCCCACTATTAGTGGTGTTCCAAGATCAGAAAAAAATATAAGAATGCCGCTAAACCATGCACTAATCTGAGCTGATGCTTTGTTAACAATATATTTCATAGTGGTCTTTGCGAAAGCTATGCCACCACCCGAATACTGGATTAATTTTACAAAACCACCAATAAACCCTAGTAATACAAGAATACTAGCGTTATATGTATCGGCAATTTCGGGAACTAAGTAGTCAGTTATTACTAAGGGAAGAAATAAAAGTGGCGACGTTGAATGGAGAAGAAAGACGCCTAGAATAACTCCTGAGAATAATCCTAAGAGGACATTTCTTGAGCTTAATGAGACACATAGTGTCGCGACTACAGGTAAAAGAGATACAAAGCTCGTTTCACTCAAAGTAAATATTTATTATATATTTTCTTGGAGTGCCTTTTCTAACGCACCAATTATCACATCATCATATGGCTTTGTTCTGGTACTAAAATCAGTAATAAGTTCACCATCTCTTCCTATCAAATATTTATGAAAATTCCATTGTGGGTAACCTCCAGCAGAATCAGCTAAGCCATGATAGAAAGGATGAGCGTTATTTTTTTTAACCGTTGTTTTTTCAAACATTGGAAATTTCACGCCATAAGTAAGACGACAAAAATCTTGTATCTCTTCTTCGGTTCCTGGTTCCTGACCTCGGAAATCATTAGAGGGAAAACCAAGTACTACCAGACCTTCATTGCCATATTCTTCATTAAGTTTCTCTAAACCTTCGTACTGATAAGTAAATCCGCACTTGGATGCAGTATTCACGACCAGAACAACCTTACCTGAATAAGCCTCACACAAATTAACTTCTTCGCTTGACGCTAATTTTTTAAAATTATGATCTAAAAGTGTACCTTTACAAGCCAGTGCAGTGATGCTTAATAAGCACAGTATAATTGTTGTAAGACTTCTCATAGCTTTTCCTTTGTATAAATGGAAAATATATTTAAATTAATTTGGAAATATATTTTACGATAAATATTTTTTACATTTCAATAATACTAAATTTTGCATTAAAGTTTGAATGTATTTGTATCTAATATTAGCATACCTACTCAATTTATTATTTACTTTGCAACAAAATGATTAATAATAGAACATCAATTTAAATCTAAATCACTAAAAATAGGTGCCATTTTGCTCAACATAAAATCCTCAAGACTTTTTATATCAATCGGTGTTTTATTATTCATCGCATCAACCAACCTGCATGCTGCTGGAAAAACTGCCGAACGAGGCAATAACGGTGCTGTAGCTTCGTCTTCATTGATAGCTTCAGAAGTAGGTGTTCAAATATTAAAAGAGGGAGGAAATGCAATCGATGCAGCTGTGGCTACGGCCTTTGCGATGGCGGTCACACACCCAACAGCTGGTAACATAGGTGGAGGTGGATTTCTCGTTTATCATGGAGTAAATGGGGAAACCACCACATTTGATTTTCGTGAAAAAGCACCACTCGCATCAACTAAAAATATGTATCTCGATGCGGAAGGTAAAGTTATTAATAATGAAATAGGACCTATTGATCATTTTAGCATCAAAGCTGTAGGTGTTCCGGGAACAGTTGCTGGTTTAGAGTTAGCGCATCAACGTCTTGGATCACTCGAATGGGCAAAATTACTCAGTCCTGCAGTTAAGTTAGCTCGCCAAGGAATACCAATCACTTTTAAGTTACATGATGATTTTAATAACCAAAGAAGAAAATCCTGGTTTGGTAAGTACCCTAGCTCACAAAAAATCTTTTACAAAGATCAAGGTAAACCTTATTTAGTCGGAGATGTATGGAAACAAAATGATCTAGCTAACACTCTAGAACGTATTCAGTCTAATGGTAAAGAAGGTTTTTATGGTGGTAAAACTGCAGAGTTAATAGCTAATTTCATGACTGCTAATAATGGCCTTATCACACTTGAAGATCTGAAAAAATACGAAGCGGTTGAACGCAAACCAATTAAAAATAACTATCGTGATTATGAAATCGTCAGCATGCCACCACCAAGTTCGGGTGGAGTAATAATATCTGAAATGCTAAATATCCTAGAACAATATGATCTCAACCAAATTGGTCATAATTCAGCTCAATATCTACATATTTTAACTGAGGCAATGCGTCGCGGTTATGCGGATCGAGCAAACTATCTTGGTGATCCTGACTTTAATGAGGATATGCCTCTCGAGCGTTTATTATCAAAAGAACATGCCGTTAACTTACAAAAAACCATTGATTTGAATACAAAATCAGAAAGTGATCCGGCGTTATTTGCAGAAATCTACGAAAGCGATGAAACCACTCATTTTTCAGTGGTAGATAAAGAAGGCAACATGGTCTCTCTAACATATACCTTAGAATTTGGTTATGGATCACATATTGTAGTGGAGGGAGCAGGTTTCCTTTTAAATAATGAAATGGGTGACTTTAATGAACAGCCTGGAGTAACTAATATAAAAGGAGAAATTGGTACCCCTCCGAATCAAATAAGACCAGAACAAAGAATGTTGTCCAGCATGACTCCAACAATAGTAGCAAAAGATGGAATACCACTTTTCGCTACCGGCAGTCCAGGTGGAAAAACCATCATTAATACCACTATGCAAACTATCCTCAATGTGGTTGACCATGGAATGACCATTGCTGAAGCAATAGAGGCACCTAGAATTCATCACCAGTGGCTTCCTGATATCACAACCTTTGAGAAACGAGGAATTTCAGCTGACACACAAGCTATCTATGAATCTTACGGACATAAAATTCGTACAAGGAACTCAATAGGAAGTGCGATGGGAGTCTATCGCGATCCTGAAACTGGTATAGTTTCTGGGGCTGCTGATTCTCGTGCTGAGGATAGTGGCGCAGCAGTTTACTAAAACTAGAGTGATCGCTGAAGGTTAGGTCTTCTATTTAAATGGTCTGTACTGGCTTCATAGGCCATTGCAAATTCAATTAGTTTCGCGTCCTCACCCATTCGACCCATAAATTGAATACCCATAGGCCTACCCTGAGCATCAAAACCTACTGGTAAATTAATTACCGGAAGCCCCGCTAGGGTTCCTCCAATTACTACCTCCATCCATCGATGGTAAGTGTCCATTTTTACTCCGTTGATTGATTTTGGCCAGTGCGAATCAATCGAAAAAGGAAATATTTGAGCAGAAGGTAACGCCAAAAAATCATAATTATTAAATAATGCTAATAAAGATTCATACCAGCTGGTTCTTATCTTTCCTGCCTCATGCAATTGGTGCCCATTTATATTAAAAGCTCCTTCAACCTCCCAAATTAATTCAGGTTTGAGTAATTTTCTAGTGTTTGGATCATCGTAATATTTTTTAGCCCAAAGACATGACCAATGACGCAATGTTAGCCATGCTTGCCACAATCTTTGCATCTCAAATTTAGGCATACAAAATTCTGTCCTAAGACCTTCATCCTCAAGGTCATTTAGAGCTGTCTCACATAATTGCAATACGCCTTTTTCGGTAGGTAAATAACCATTATAGTCACCCATCCATCCAATCTTAAGATCTCTTAGATTCGGTGCTTTAAGATCGTCATAATTAGGCAATGGATCCTTTAAACTCAATGGAACTCTGTTATCTGGACCAGACATAATGGATAACAACCTCATCATGTCCTCAACATTTCTACCCATAGCCCCATCTGTAGATAATTGCTGATAAAAACTATCCGAATTCACATAATAGGAGGGGACTCTTCCTTGGCTTGGGCGAAAACCTATAACATTATTATAAGCAGCTGGGTTCCTTAAGGAACCCATCATATCGCTTCCGTCCGCCACAGGTAACATTTGTGTGGCTAATCCAACAGCCGCACCACCACTGCTTCCACCGGCGGTAAGCGAGGGATTATAAGCATTGCGTGTTGGTCCAAATACTGGGTTGTAGGTTTGCGAGCCATAACCAAATTCAGGTACATTTGTTTTACCTACAAAGATTGCACCAGCCGCTCTCAAGCGAGAGACAAATAAATCATCTGCTGATGCATATGTTCCGGCGAAGATTGGTGAACCCTCACTGGTTGGAAGGTCCGTTGAATAAGCTAAATCTTTAATAGCATGAGGCATACCATGCATCCAGCCTCGATAACTGCCTTTTGATAACTCAATGTCTGCAGCCTTTGCTTGTCCAATTAATAAATCTTCATCAGGTATACTTACGATAGCATTATATATTGGATTGTATTTAGCTATTTTCGTCAGATATGCCCGCATTACCTCTTCACAACTTACCTTCTGGGATCGAATCATAATTGATAATTCTGATGCGCTAAAATGAGTTATCTCAGAAGATAATTGCCCTTGTGCAATATTAGTTAAACCACTTAACAAACCGATAGAACTGAATGTTTTGATAACATCACGACGAGTAATTTCTTTCAATTTAAAAATAATAAGATCCTTTGTTTTAATTTATTAATGTATTCACAATTAAAAATAAAATCGAAGGAGCAAGCAAACAACCAACCCCGGTATAAAATGTTGCTGTCATCGCCCCGTATGGCACTAACTCTGGATCTGTTGCAGCCAAACCGCCCGCAACGCCACTAGTGGTTCCCATTAACCCTCCAAAAATCATCGCAGACTCAGCATTATCCAATTTTATATATGGAGCAATAAATGGTGTCATAATCATCACCAGAATTGACTTTATTAATCCAACAGCAACGCTGAGGGCTATTACTTCAGAACTAGCTGATAAAGCTGTTCCTGTCACAGGCCCAACGATATAAGTAGCAGCTCCTGCACCAATTGTGGTAATTGAAACGGCATCGTCATAACCAAACATTAACGCCACAATAGCACCAATAATAAATGATAAGATCACTCCAAAAATAATTGAAATAGCACCAATCATCCCTGCGTTTTTAAGATGTTTGAGGTCGACGCCAAAAGCAGTAGCAACAATGGCAAAATCTCGAAACATTGCTCCGCCAAGAATGCCAACACCAGTAAATATTGAGATATCTGCAAGGCCCTTGTCCCCTTCTGAAACATACCCACCAATATATGCAAGAAATAGTCCAATTGTAATGGCAATAGCAGAACCATGAATTTTCCCATTAGTCATATGATTAGAGATCCAGTAGGAAAGAGCTGTTACTACACCAACAAATAAAAATGCCGTAATAATTGAATTATTCGACAAAGCGCTAAATATGGCTTCCTTAAGCATGATTATTCTCTATTGTTGAGACGGTATAGAAGAGGAATCATTAAAAAACTGATAATCACAACAAGTACTCCTGCTGTGACGGCCATCCATCCTCCTGAAAGTGCTGCAAAAACATTCTGTTTTGCAGCCATTGCCACAACGATAGGAATGTACATTGCGCTCCAAAAATTCACACCAGATTTAGTAATGGCATTTATTTCAAAAAATGGAGTTCTTTTATTAGCAATAATAATAAGTAGGAGCATGGCAATACCAATACCACCAACATTAGCATCTACACCGATCAATTTACCCAGCAGGTCCCCTAAAAAAACACCAACCAACATACAAAATGCCAGTAAAGCTACTCCATATACCACCATTTATAATCTCCACTATTGTGCTCACTGCCATTAATTGTTTATCATTCAAATCATGTTTTAACATTTATTTTTAATAAGGAACAGCATGTCAGTCGAAAACATTAATCTTTTCACGCATTTTGACAATGCCCTCAAAAAGGTTGGAGAAAAACCCTTATTAATTCTTGATGATGGAATCACCCATAACTATAAGACATTAATAAATAAATCATCACAGATTGCCTCATTTTTCAAATCGATCAATATTTTGCCTGGAGATAGAGTCTCGATACAGGTAGATAAAAGCCCTGAATCACTCTTTCTTTACTTAGCTTGTCTGCAAGGCGGTTTTACTTATCACCCTTTAAATCCAAGCTATACAGCAAATGAACTTGATTTTTTTATTGGCAATGCTGAACCGAGTATCATTATATGTGACGAAAAGAATCTACCTATATTTGAAAATTTGGCTAAGAAAAATAATATTAAATATGTTTTTACTCTTCAATCAAATGGGGATGGAACATTATTTGATTCATTGGATGCATCGGCATGTAACTTTCAAACGTTTGATACACCGCCCAGTCATACAGCTGCTCTTCTCTATTCATCAGGAACAACGGGCACCCCTAAAGGTATAATGCTCACTCATGAGAATTTGATTAGTAATACTAAGACACTAGTAAAAACTTGGAAATTTACAGAGCAAGATATATTGATGCATGCTTTGCCCATCTTTCATGTGCATGGGCTGTTTGTTGCAATAGGATGCGCCTTATCAACCGGAGCTTCAATGTATTGGTTGAATAAATTCGATCCCATCAAAGTAGTACAAAATATAAATCAATGCTCGGTGTTAATGGGAGTACCAACATTTTATACCAGATTATTAGCGACAAAAAAAATAACGCGAAGCAACTGCAGGAATGTTCGGGTATTTATTTCTGGTTCAGCGCCTTTATTAGAAGAAACATTTCACGATTTCGAAAGCATGACTGGTCATAAAATACTCGAACGATATGGTATGACTGAAACCAATATGAACACCAGCAATCCAATAGATGGATCACGTAAACCTGGGACAGTAGGCCCCCCTTTGCCGGGCATCGAAATAAAAATTGTGGATGATAATGATAAGCGTGTCGATAAAGATGTTATTGGTAATCTTCTAGTGCGTGGCCCCAATGTTTTTAAGGGTTATTGGAAAATGCCTGAAAAAACTGCAGAGGATTTTACTGCCAATGGATTTTTTAAAACCGGAGATAAGGCAAAAATTGATGCAGATGGTTATGTATCCATCGTTGGTCGATCAAAAGACATGATTATAACTGGTGGACTAAATGTCTACCCAAAAGAAATCGAGTTAATCATTGATGATATTAAAGGCGTTAAGGAGTCAGCTGTAATTGGTATATATCACAGAGATTTCGGTGAGGCGGTCATTGCAGTTGTCATTTGTTCAGAGACCCAAAATCTCAACGAGACGGATATTATTGATCACAGTAAGCAACATTTAGCTGGATACAAAATTCCAAAGAAAATAATTTTTGCTGACGCACTGCCTCGTAATTCAATGTCAAAAGTACAAAAAAATATCTTGCGAGAACACTATAAGGATTTATTCAATCCATAGAAAACTTATCGCCGAAGAAATCATTGTTATTCCATGTGGGTCGGTCCTCATCATTGGCAATAATAAGACCTAAAACCAATCCAGTTCTGACGAAATGCTCAGTTCCCTCAATACTAAAAGGTAGATTCAAATCATCAGTTGGTTGGTGGTAATGATTTTTCAAGAAATTATCTAACTCTTTGGCTCCATCAATACTTAAATCCGAGGATATGGTTCCGGCTTTTAGTGCGAGTGCCGGAATACCTTCTTTAACAAAAGAAAATTGATCGGATCTCACAAAACGAACTTCTTCGGGAAGTGGATCAGGGGTAAATAGTGCTCCTGTATATTGCGTTGCCTGCTCCATAGACAAATAAAGTGAGCTGTGCTCAGCACCAAAAGCATGTATATCGGCTACAGGGAAACCAAGATATGGCATATCAATATTTATATTAGCAATAAGATCTTCAATTGGTACTGTTGGGTTTTTTACAAAATATGATGATCCCTGTAATCCTTTTTCTTCGGCTGTTAATGCAGCAAAAATAATAGATCGTTTTGGTCGCTGCTCCATAGACATAATACTACTGGCTATTTCTATAATAGAACCTATGCCCGCGGCATTATCATAAGCTCCGTTATGAATATGATCATTGCTACTACCAACTCTAATACCGATATGATCAAGATGTGCTGTATAAATTACGTATTGATTTCGGAGGATTGGATCTTCACCCTCAATAAATCCAATGATATTTGAGGATATTACTTCTCTCTGAATCGAGGACCGCTTAAGGGTAGCAGTAACCCCCATATCAAAACTATTAGTCGAGCCTTCGGCATGCAAAGTAAAAATTTGATTCAAATCATGCCCAGATAATTCAAATATTTTTTCTGCCCCACTCTGACTGATAGTGGCATTTCCTTGCAACTGAATATATCCATTAAATGGCTCATTGATTTTATTGAGCCAGCGCATGCCCGGTGAACCTACTCCAGGAAGATATCTTGCCCAAGGTCTCCTTTTTTGATCTACAGGTGTTCGCAATGTAATAATTCCAGATGCACCCAAATCAATTGCCAACTGAGCCTTGGTTCGACCAGAAGAATAGAATGCGCGTTGATCAGTATCAAACTGTGATGGTGCACCACTGAGGACGACTATAATTTTATCTTTAATATTTACACCCTCGAAATCATTATGATCATATTCGGGGGCATTAATTCCATAGCCAACAAACACTAATGGCGCATTAATTTCTTCATCTTTACTGCCAAAACCGCCAGAACGGATATAATCATCTCGAAAATCAAGATCTATAGAATGATTTTCTTTATGGATTGTCATCGCAGTTGATTCAATATCGAGTCTTGATTCAATAAAACGTATTGGTTGCTCGTAACTATTACTTTCACCAAGAGGTTGAAGTCCAAGATCCTTAAAATTTTGAACGACATAATGGGCGGCTTTATCATAATACTCAGTTCCAGCTTCACGACCCTGCATGTCGTCGCTCGCTAGTATTTCCATGTGCTTACGAACATCTTCACCCTTCAACCCCTTCACAATAGGATCAATATTTTCTAAGTAATGAATTTTATTTGAACCAGGATCACTACAAGCGATGATTGAAATTAAAAATAATCCAATAATTAATCGTTTCATTATATTTTTTCCTTAACTTTGATCTCAATTACTCAACAATATATATTCGTTAGTAAGTAAATATCAATTAAACCACTAATTAAACTGATTATAGTTCAGTCTGGGTAAAATACATGAAAGTCATTCACACAAAACAACAACTAATTCATGCGCCTGAAAAATTTATGGTAACTGGAAAATTACAAACACACCCAGAGTCACCTGAACGTGCAGAAATACTTATGAATGCTGCAAGAAAATTTGGTCTCACAGAAGAATCGCCCCTAAATTATCAATTAAAATATATAACCAAAGTTCATACCCAAAGATATATTCACTACTTACAAACTATTTACCAAAGATGGGAGCGAAAAAAACATACTTCACTTGAGGTAATGCCCGGTATTCATCCCGATCGCAGAGATTGTGGTTACCCAGATTCTGCGGAAGGTCAAATTGGCTTTCACCATGCTGATTTATCTAGTCCAATTGGTCCATATACATGGGAGGCTGCTTTCTGGAGCGCTCATTCTGCAACTCATGCCGCCATATTAGTAAATAATGGAGAGCAAGCTTGTTATGCTCTATCAAGACCTCCGGGACATCATGCGGCTAAGGATTATGCAGCTGGTTTTTGCTATCTAGGAAATACAGCAATTGCTGCCCAAACATTAAAAGAGAAGTTCAATAAAATTGCCATATTAGATATTGATGTGCATCACGGGAATGGTACGCAAGATATCTTTTATGAACGTGATGATATATTCACCGTCTCAATTCATGCTGACCCTATTCGCTTCTATCCATTTTTTTGGGGTCATGCGAATGAAACTGGCAAAGATAAAGGGGTGGGTTTCAATCTAAATCTGCCTTTAATTCGCGGTACAAAAGATAATGATTATCTAAGTACACTTCGCTCTGCATTAGAAAAAATAGAAGATTTCGCACCTGATGCCTTGGTTATAGCTCTAGGTCTCGATGCTTACGAAAAAGATCCATTACAAGGTTTATCTATTACCACCGAAGGCTTCAAGAAAATTGGTCTTGCGATAGGTGATACAATGCTACCGACTGTAATTATTCAAGAAGGTGGCTATCTCTCTCCTGAGTTAGGGGTTAACCTCTCTTCTTTTCTTGAGGGATTCATTATTGGAAGGAAAATATAAGCTATGTTAAACGAACCTCAATGGTATTCTGTTTTACCACCAATCATTGCCATTATTTTAGCGATAAAAACGAAACAAGTTCTGCCTTCATTATTCGCCGGAATCTGGATTGGCTGCACACTTCTCTATAATTTTAATCCATTGATTGGTCTTGCTAAGGGTTTTGATAGTATCATTGATGTTTTTAGTGATCCTGGTGATACTCGCATTTTGATTTTCACCCTCCTTATTGGCGCATTAATTACAACCATCGAAAAATCCGGAGGTGTAAGCGGTTTTGTTGCCTTCTTAGAGAATCGAAAATGGGTACATACTGGTCTTCGAGCACAAATTCTAGCGTGGATGACAGGAATTGTAATTTTCATTGAATCCAATATTACTTCATTGGTCGCGGGTTCAGTAAGTAGACCATTGTTTGATCGCTATAAAATCTCAAGAGAAAAATTAGCTTATCTTATCGATGCGACTGCTGCGCCGGTTTGTGTAATGGTGCCATTGAATGCTTGGACGGCTGTAATTATAGGATTGATCGCTTCCACCGGCATGGAGAATGCTTTTGGAGTGTTCATACAATCCATACCTTATAATCTCTATGCAATTACTGCGATTATCTTAGCATTCATTGTAGTTTGGAAAAATATCAATTTAGGGCCAATGGCCGCAGCAGAAATCAGAACTCAACAAGGTCAAATCAGCTGGCAGAGTAACGAGCATTCAACAGAAATACCTGATAATTCAAACGAAAAATCATCGGATGCCAAAGAAAGTTCTGCCATATTTATGATCCTACCAATATTAACAATGACTCTTTCGATGCCTGCTTTCCTTTTTTTAACGGGTGGTGGAAATATAATGAAAGGCAACGGTCCTACAGCCATTTTTTGGTCCATATGTGCCGCCTTATTTGTTTGTTGGGCCATGTTATTGATTAAAAAGAGACACAATATATCTGAATTAATGCAATTTTTTATGGAAGGAGCCGGAAAATTACTTCCCATTGCAACCATACTGCTATTGGCATTAACGTTAGGTGATGTTGCAAAATCTCTAGGTACTGGACCCTATGTGGCAGGTATTGCAGGAGCAAATGTGCCTGCTGTTTTCTTAGCTCCTTTGGTATTTCTAGTGTCCGGTTTTATCGCATTTTCAGTGGGTTCGAGTTGGGGTACTTTTGCGATCATGATTCCCATTGCCATATCCATTGCCACAACCCTTGGTCTTTCAGTGCCGATGTTCTTAGGGGCGGCTCTTTCTGGTGGAATTTTTGGAGATCATGCCTCACCTATTAGTGATACCACAGTTGTTGCCTCAATGGCGGCAGGAACTGATCATATCGAACATGTCAGAACTCAGTTGCCTTACGCCATGATAGCTGGCATTATTTCAATTATTGGCTTCATCTTATTAAGCTTATGATAGTAACCCACTGTAAACATAGGCAACTGGGCCACTCATAATAAGTGAATCATCATCAAGAAGCTCAATGTCAACATAACCAGCCGGCATAATCACTTGCATTTTATTTGAAACATCGAGCTTTTTTTTATTGGCAGCATAAACAGCTGCGCAAGCACCTGATCCGCAAGCTGATGTTAAGCCCGCACCTCTCTCATAAACCTCAAGTTTAAGAGTCTGCTGATCCATGATTTCTGCCACACCCACATTCACCTGCTCTGGAAATAAAGAATTTTTTTGTACAGCTGGTGCCCATTTTTCAATATTAATACCCTCGATACTATCAACAAAATAAGTAACATGAGGATTTCCAATATTTGAAATGACTGGGTTAGATAATGGTCCAGACTCTAATTTCACATTAAGGGTATCTATATCGATTGATAGGGGTATTTTTCTGGGGTCAAGAGAGGCGATACCCATATTGCACTGCACTCGAGAATCTTTCAGTTTATGGCATTCCAATACACCAGCCAGCGTTTCGATTTTCACTGTCGCCAGAGTTTCATTTTCCATTAACAACGAAGCCACACATCTAGTTGCATTACCACATGCCTCCACCTCGCGACCATCAATATTAAGTAGCCTCATAAATACCTTTGCACCAAACTTTAAGCCATCGCTGCTTGGTTCATTTAATATAATTAGTTGATCAGCACCAATGCCCGTTTTCGGGTTACAGATTCTGGATATTTCAGAGTTGTTAGGAAAAAAAGGAACATCGCGCCCATCAAAAATAACAAAATGGTTTTCTAAGCCATGCATTTTTATAAAAGATCGTCCCGTTGATTTAATACCAAAGAAATTTGTATATATATTCTTGTTTCGAGTCATTTTTACGCAGAATTAGATCATTATTTTTTTAATTGATGTAAGTTATTATACTACCTAACGATTTAAATCATAATATTTCTACGGCAGGATAATTGATTATGACTCAAAAATTATACAGACAAGACGCTTATCTTAAGACCAATATTTCTGGAGTGACCTCAAGCATTGATAATATAATTATCCTCGAAAGCAGTATATTTTATCCTTTAGGTGGAGGACAGCCCGGTGACATAGGAACACTTTCTTGGGATGGTCATGAGGCTAAGGTAATTAACACCACAATAAATGAAGCAGGTGAAATCCAACATATCTTATCTGCAGAAAGCCCCATTCCTAAGATGGGCGAAATACTGACCACTGCGATTGACTGGGAAAGACGATACTTACATATGCGCATGCATACTGGGCTGCATTTATTGGGTTCAGTTTTAAAATATGGAGTAACAGGAGGCAATATATCCGCTTCTAAAAGTCGTTTAGACTTTGATATGGAAGAGCCTGTCGATAAAGAAAAAGTTGCCCAAGACTTAATAAAATTGGTTGATGAAAATCATTTAATACAATCTAAATGGATCAGTCAGAAAGAACTCCGTGAGCAACCAGAACTAATCCGTACTATGTCTGTTAAACCTCCATCAACAGATCAAAATATTAGATTGCTAGCGATAGGGGATATTGATCTTCAACCTTGTGGAGGCACTCATCTCAATTCAACTGGAGAAGTGGGGCAAATACGTATTGGCAAAGTTGAAAAAAAAGGTAAGCGAAATCGACGCGTTTATATAGAATTAATAGATTAATCTTTCTGGTCAAGGTTAGTATAAAATAATAACAAGGAGATTAAGATGGCTATGGAAATTACAAGACGCTCATTACTAAACGGGATACTGCTAGGCACTGCAAGTATGACAGTGAGCCCAACTGTACTCTCTATGGTAGGGCCTAATCCAAGTATCGTCCGCCTAAGCGCTAATGAAAATCCATACGGCCCAAGTAGTAATGCCTTAAAGGCTGCTGCCCAAGCTAGCAATAAGGGAGCTTATTATCCGGGTAAAATTGCCGCTGAACTCATGCAAATGATCGCGGATAAAAATAAATTAGAAGTTAATCAAGTAGCAATCAGCTCTGGTTCCAATGAGGCACTTTCAGCGGCTGTTGTGGGTTGGGGGAAGGAGGGACAAATAATTTCTCCCTCTTTTACTTATGACTTGCACCTGGGTTATGCTCAAAGAATAGGAACAAAAGTGCTTCGAGTGCCACTTGATAATGACATGTCTATTGATCTGGATGCCATGCAAGCTGCTGTAGATAAATCAGTGAGTATGGTGTATCTGTGCAATCCAAATAATCCAACTGGAAAAACGATTGATGGCGATACGTTAAGAAAATTCTGTCGTGCTGTTGGAAAAAAAGTGACAGTCTTGGTTGATGAAGCCTACAACGAATTAACCGACAACCCAGAATATACCTCGATGGTCGACCTTGTCCGAGAAGGTGAAAATGTCATTGTGATGCGAACCTTTTCAAAATTATATGGCATGGCTGGAATGCGAGTAGGTTATGCATTGGGCAGAAAAGACCTCATAAAAAAAGTACGTAATCATATTATGGCTTGGCCTAATATTGTAGGTCTTGCAGCTGCTCATGCTTGTTATAATGAGAACGATTTTATCGAATACTCAATTGATAAAATCAATCAAGGAAGAGACTTGGTGAATGAGGTATTTATCCAACAGGGAATCGAGCCACTGCCATCGGAAACTAATTTTGTCCTTGCTGATATAGGTAGAGATGTAAAAGATTTCGAAATAAGGATGCGACAAGAAAATATTCTGGTTCATCGAGCTTATTCACTGTATCCGAATCATTTGCGAGTAAGTATGGGAAAGATGGAAGATTTACGGGAATTTGCCGAAGTATTTAAACGGGTTTATAACAGTTAACTCATTGACTTTTGGCTGAATATGAATCAGCTTCATCAACTGATAACTCTTTAATTTTGAAATTCCAGTTAGTCAAAGAAGAGCTAATTCTGAGGCGATAACGTCCATCTTTATTGAACATCTTAACGCCATTACCCGCATATTTTGTCTTAAGAATTCTACCGATGAGAAAACCGGTTTTTGCATCAACCAAAGATACCTCCAAACCCATACTTTCCTTGAAATTACTGTTAACTCGCCAATCAAGAATCCAAGGCTCCTTAACTACAAATTCGGCAGTAGTGATCGACTTATTTCCGTTAAATTCCCGAACTAAACGTTCGGCATTCGCTGTACCGGATAAAACCAAAAAAGAAAGGTATATCAAGACAAAAGATGCATAGTTATTTTTCATGAATAGAATCACTCGTTTCACCCTGTGAAATTGTTATCAATATTTACGCATTTTCGATTAAAAGTGCCTATACTGTCGACTCAAATGCTATTTGTATCTTCTCTATCTCAGGATAATAAATCAATCTTTTGTTGATTAAAATTATAAAAAAATAGTTAAGAAAAATATTAGGAGCCTTTGAGTCAGTCCATCAAGATTTAAAAAATAATAAGAATTACTGCGATCATAGAGAATAATGTGCTTAAAAAACATGCATTAAAGAAGATAGTAAATCTTGTATTAATATTATTCTTGATATTTCCACGAATACTATTTTCTCAAATTACAGATGACTCATTGCAATTTTCTTTGAACAACAATGAAGCAATTAATATTCAAAATAAACCGCTTGATGTTGACATCAAAATTGACGGTAAAATTGACGATGCTGTCTGGAATGATTTAGTTTCTTATGGTGCTTTTAAGGTAACTAGACCCGATACTCTTGGAAAAACCATTTATAAAACCGATGTAAAAATATTTTATACAGCAGATGGATTCTATATCTCAATGGATATGGAACAACCCAAAGAAACCTTAGTAAAAAGATTTAAATCGCGAGATGATTGGCAAACAAAATCTGATAAGACTGGATTTTCCCTGGATACCTCAGGAGAAGCTAAGTATGGCTATTGGTTCTCTAAATCTCTGGGTGATTCAGAAGCGGATGGCGTTATCATGCCAGAAAAAATTTACTCAACAGATTGGGATGGAGCATGGTATGGATCTACCGCAGAAACAGATAACGGATGGTCTGCTGAATTCTATATTCCTTGGTCACAAATGGCGATGCCTAAAAAAATCGGTGATAGAATTATCAAGCTATTTATTTTTCGTGAAGTGGCTCATTTAGAAGAAGAGTGGTCTTGGCCAGCATTGCCAGATTCATCACCTCAATTCATGAGTCTTTTTCAGCCCGCAAAAATGAATAACGTTAATCTCAGGCAACAATGGAGCATCTTCCCTTATGCTTCAGCAACCCAAGATCAAATAGATAGCCAATCTTCTTATCGAGGTGGCGCGGATTTTTTCTGGAGGCCATCAACAAATGCCCAAATTACGGCTACCATAAATCCTGACTTTGGTGCCGTGGAATCAGATAATGTGGTTGTCAATTTATCAGCAAATGAAACATTTCTCCCTGAAAAAAGGCTGTTCTTTCAGGAGGGAAATGAGGTCTTTACAGCTACACCCAGAGCAAGTGAGTATGCCTGGGGAGGAAATAGAGTCTCTGTTATTAACACTAGGCGTATTGGTAGTACCCCAATATTACCCTCATTGCCAGAAGGTGTCAGCCTCTCAAAACGTGAAAAACAAACAACCAAAGCAGACCTAATAGGCGCCCTTAAAACAACGGGTCAATACAAAAAAATTCGTTATGGAATCCTCGCTGCTTCTGAGGAAGACACAGATTTCAGAGCTGATAATAAGCAACTTTACAATCAAATCGGCCGTGACTTTGGTGCAATCCGTGTGCTGTATGAAGATACAAAACAAGGTGATACTAAAGCATTCGGCTTGCTATCAACTATTGTTACAAAACCAATAATCGATTCTGTGGTCACGGCGGCTGATTTTCATTATTTAACTAGCTCGGGTGTCTGGAAGACAGATGCTCAGTTTATGCACTCTGAGACTGCCGAAGATGGCTCCGGTCTTGGTGGTTTTATTGATCTAGAATATTCACCAAGACAAGGCAGAAAGAGTGAATTAAAACTAACAATATTTGATAAACATCTTGAAATTAACGATTTTGGTTATAATCAACGAAATAATATCCGTAATTTGCAATACAACTATGAAGCAATTAATTCAAATCTCAAAAAATTCAGAGATTCTGAGATGCGAATGTATTTGCAATATGCAGAAAATTTTGACGGTCATCGCGTTAAAAATGCCATAGGGGGTAGTCTTGATTTAACTCTCAATAGTTTAAATAAGATTAAGGGATCTTTTGCACATTGGCCTACTCGTTTTGAAGATAGAAATAGCTTCGGCAATGGAACATATAAAATGCCTGGCAGAACCAGGTTGAGGCTTGAATTACGCACTAATCCAGCTGAAAAATTAGCTTTTGGTACCACTTTTACATACCAAGAAGAAGATTTGTATGGTGAGAAACTTGAAGGTGAATTTGAATTCACTTGGTACCCAAGAAGCAATATAAGTTTTGATTTAAAGTCGAAGTTTGTCCATGGAAGTGGTGGCTGGTTACTTCATCAAGAAAATCAAAACTTTACTTCTTTTTTCCATCAAAAATGGGAACAAGAGTTTAAATTTAATTATTTTATTAATGCCAAACAACAACTCAGCATTAATCTGCAATGGGTGGGTATTCAAGCAAACGAAAATAAATTCTATTCCCTTGATACCAATAGTTACAACCTAAAAGAAATTAATAAAATAGACAAAGAAAGTGATAATTTCAGCATCTCTGATTTAAATATTCAATTACGATATCGCTGGCAAATAGCGCCGTTATCAGATATTTATCTGGTGGCAACAAAATCAGGATCGAGTAGAAATAACCTCACTACCTTTAATGATCTTTTTGAAGATACCATGGATAACCCTATGAGTGATCAAATAATTTTAAAAATACGTTATCGGTTTGGTTCCTAGTCAATACACTATATAATCCCCGCCATGATTTGCATAAAACACTCTCAGCTGAAAGGCTTGCTTGCACTTTACTTGATCGTAATGACTCTCTCTCCTTTATTTGCTCAGAGTACATCTGAATCAATTCAACTTTCCTTTAACAAGACCGAAATCATTGACGTGCAACAACGAGATATTGATGTTGACATAAATATTGACGGGAAAATTGATGAAAGCACATGGCAAGAGATTACCCCTTTCGAGCGAATGAAAGTAACGAAACCAGATACACTTAAAGAGCCAATCTATAAAAGTGTGGCTCGTTTTTTCTATACTGCTGATGGATTGTATTTTTCAATAGATATGGAACAACCTAAAGATACATTGGTTAAACGCTTTACCAACAGAGACGACTGGAGAAGTGCCTCTGACAAAGTGTCAATTACTTTAGATACCTCTGGTGAAGCAAAATATGCATATTGGATGGCATTATCTTTAGGTGATTCAGAAGGTGATGGAACGCTTTTGCCAGAAAGAAGGTACAGCATGGACTGGGATGGTGCATGGTATGGCGCCACAACTGAAACAAATGATGGCTGGTCAGCTGAATTTTATATTCCTTGGTCACAAATGGCGATGCCTAAAAAAACTGGCGATCGAATAATTAACATATCTACTACTCGTCGTGTTGCTCATTTAGAGGAAGAGTGGTCTTGGCCTGCCCTCCCAGACTCAATACCCCAATTTTTAAGCCTTTTTCAACCGACAAGAATGAATAACGTTAATCTCAAGCAGCAATGGAGTATTTTTCCTTATATGTCCGTTACTCGTGATCGTATTGATGATGAAACAGGCCTTCAAGCTGGTGCTGATTTCTTTTGGCGACCTTCAACCAATGCTCAAATTACAGCCACCATTAAACCTGATTTCGGTGCAGTAGAATCGGATAATGTAGTCGTCAATTTGACTGCAAATGAGACATTTTTTCCAGAAAAAAGATTGTTCTTTCAAGAGGGCAATGAGATCTTTAGCGCCACACCTAGAGCAAGCCGGCAAGGTGGAGGTCGAAATCGTTTTACTGTGATCAATACACGACGTATTGGGAGTGCTCCATCACTGCCTGAGTTACCTGAAAGTGTAAGCATTTCTACTCGTGACGAAAAAACCATTAAGGCTGATTTAATCGGTGCACTTAAGACCACAGGTCAATACAAAAAACTACGTTATGGTGTTCTGGCCGCTTTCGAGGAAAGTACTGCTTATCGAGCGGATGACAATAACATATATAATCAAATTGGACGTGATTTTGGAGCAATACGCCTACTCTATGAGGATAGTGACCAAGGAGATGTTAGAAGTCTTGGCTTGTTATCTACCATCGTCACTAAACCCGCCAGTGACTCACTTGTAAATGCCATGGATTTCCATTATTTAAATAGATCTGGTGCTTTCAAGCTTGATGGTCAATACATCAATTCAAATACAGAGAGTAATGGAAGTGGAAATGGCGGTTATGCCGATATGTCATTCACACCAAAACGCGGACAAAAACATGATTTAAAGCTCACCGTTTTTGATAAACATCTCCAAGTCAATGATTTTGGTTTTAACCAAAGAAATAACGTACGTGATTTGCAATATAGCAATAATTTCATCAATTCAAATACTGGAAGATTTAAAAATAGAATAATTAGAAATTGGATGAGATATGGAGAAAATCTGACTGGCCAACAAATTACTGGTGGTTTTGGTTCAGGGATTGAGCTACTTTTGAAAAATTTGCATGGAATTAAAACTGGTTTCGCCTACTTCCCAGCACGTTATGAAGATAGAAATAGCTTTGGTAATGGCACTTATAAAATTAAACAACGCAATCGATTTGAATTTGAGTATTCAACAAATAAATCAAAAAAGATTTCTTATTTAGGCAAAATAACTTATCAAGATGAAGATTTATATGGTGAGAAATTAACCTCCAAATTAGAAGTATTATGGTACTTAAAAAGCAACCTCAGTATTGATGCAAAAATACAATATGTAGATGCAACTGGCTGGTTATTACATCAAGAGGATAAGAACTTTACTACATTTCATGCTCAAAAATGGCAACCTGAGTTCAAAGTTAATTATTTCATCACAGCAAAACAACAACTCAGTCTCAATCTACAGTGGGTAGGAATTCAAGCTAATGAAGATAAATTCTATCTTATTAATAGCAACAGTTATGATTTAACAGAAACAACTAAACCAATCGGTGATTCTGATAATTTTAGTATTTCTCAGTTGAATATCCAATTTCGTTATCGCTGGCAAATAGCGCCTCTTTCAGATCTTTATATTGTCGCTACTAAGACAGGATCAAGCAGAAATATGCTTACCTCTTTCAATGAATTATATGAAGACACTTTGGATAATCCGATGAGCGATCAGATTATTCTTAAGTTACGCTATCGATTCGGCTCCTAATTACGCCAACTTATTTCTACCATGACTTCATTGCGCCTCATAAACCAAGGAACAAAAGGAGCATTATATCTGGCAAATATTGGAGCACCCATAACTCTTATATTATTGTTATTGAGATTTACAAGAAGTTCCTGTTCTGATTTTTTATAATTCTTCTCACTCCAGCGGCCTGAGAATTCTTTTACCGCCATATATCTAGGCTCAACCTTAAGTAGGCGAATTCTTTTGTCATCTGGAATTGGCAATGTATCTAAAGTAAATTTCTTCTCCATAACAAAACGATAAATATGTTCACTTGCATCATTAATCGATAAGACCGGAGCTGTCATCGCCATTTTCTCAGAAGAAGTAAGCTGAGACTCAACAGGAGCGGTCATCGCCATTTTCTCGGAAGCTTGATTAGCGCCAAAAATATATCCCGCTAATATTCTAAAAGCTTGATTTCCTGATGATTTAAAATCTCCATCGAGCGTGACTTCAGCAACTAGATATTCATCATAATGCCTTATCTCAAAGTTAGAATTTTTATCGATCACCTGATATTTCGGTTCTTCTAGTGCGCTCACAGTATCTCCAAAAAAAATAGCGAATAATAAGAATAATTTCATCTGTTTAGTGTCACTGCAAAATGCAGCCAAGCTTAATGATTTTTTAGTACTCAATTGAACTCCCATCCCAGGCAAGAAAACTTCCCGTATCATCAATAGTTAAATTATTTACTACTTTAATTAAATTGTTTGCGGCGTCACTAGCTTTAAATAAAGAACTTTTCCCTACATTTTTTTGAAACGGCTGGGAAAGTTGAGTGTCTACAGTTCCTGGGTGAAGAGAAACAACAATGCTTTCAGGGAGAAGGCGCTTTTGCTCAATTGCAACAGTCTTAATGAGCATATTTAATGCGGCTTTTGATGCTCGATAAGATGCCCATCCACCCATGCGATTATCATTAATACTCCCCACTCTGGCTGATAACGCAGCGAATACCGTTTTTGAATCTCGTCGCAACTTTGGTAAAAAATGCTTAGCAATCATTATAGGCCCAATTGTATTAATACCAATTACTGCTCTCATCGCATCAGGATCAATTTGAGCCATACTTTTTTCTGGTTTGATATTTTTTTCATTATGCAAAATACCAGTTGCCACTATAACAAGATCAATTTTACTGACTGAGCTTGACGTTTTTGCCGCTGCTTTAATTGAATCCTCATTCTCTAGATCAATATAGGAATACTGCGTTTTATGATTCTTGCTAATCGTTGTATTTCTAGAAAAAGCATAGATAGAATTAATTCTGCTATCTGCTTCAAAAGCCTCCAAAAAAGCTTTACCTAAGCCACCATTAGAGCCAATTACTACCACATTTAATTTCGAAGAAAATGAACTTAGATTAGTCATTTTTTAAAAGATAACTCAGATTATTTGTATCACACAAAGTTAAGGGTTTCTCAATCAACTCACAAAGGTCACTAGAATTGGCAATATTTTCCTCTTCGAGCATTTTCAGTTGATCTAATGTTACTGGAAATAATGAAATCCATTGGAATAAGCTTGCTGCTATTTTCATTAGTTTTATTGGCATTGGAAAAATAATCTTCTTTTTGCTTGTAACTAGCATTATACGATTAAGAATCTCATACCATGACAATGTCTCAGGCCCACCTAGAACAATGGTCTTATAATCAGTACTCTCTTTTATTGTTGCTTGATAAAATGCAATTGCAACATCTTCAACGTGAACTGGTGACATTTTAATAGATCCTTCAATTGGCGAGCTCCCATTATAAAAATTAATAGCAGGGATTGGGGGTTGCACCATATCTTTATACAATTGAGTAACAAACTCCATTTTTTTAGAAGGATCTCCAAAGATAATCGATGGCCTAAAAATACTATATCTAAGCTCACTTTTCTTAAGATACTCTTCGGCGTCATATTTGGTTTTTTGATAGGGGGTAATCTTTGCATCTACCCCATTAGCACTCATTAAGATGAATTTCTTAATTCCAACTCTTTTGCTTTCATCGACAGCGGCTTTTAGTCCATCAAGTTGTAATGCTTGAAAAGTAATGCCTTGCTTTGGGTATTCCTTTAGGATCCCAATATTATAGATTACACAATCACAATCGAGAATCGTTTCTTTGATTGCAGATTTAGATTGTATAGAGCCAACTATGGTTTTACAGTCATTTGAAGAAATAATTTTATCTTTATTTTCAGAACGGGTTAGCAAAGATATTTCATATTTTTCTTCTAGTAACAATTTAACCAAATAAGAACCAACAAAACCGGTTCCACCAAAAATAGCAACACGCATACTTTTTTTCCGTTTATTATTTTTTACAAAATAACACCAATAAGTAGCCCAGCGTCACAAACTTTAGCTTTGTTACAATGTTATACAAAATACAATGGGTTTTAATCACTGTATACACTAATATTTAACCGTGGATAATATATTAAATATAGTCTGGTTTAGGCAAGATCTTCGAATAGAAGATAATCCCGCCTTATTTAAAGCTGCTGAAAATGCCATAATTTTACCTATTTACATTTTAGATGATGAAAACGCAAATGACTGGTGTATGGGAGAAGCTAGCCGTTGGTGGCTTCAAAAAAGTTTACAATCTTTGAATAAATCCCTTAATGGAAATTTACATTTATTTAATGGTAAAGCAGATGAAATAATCCCAGATCTGATAGAAAAAACAGACGCTACAGGAATTTACTGGAATCGCTGTTATGAACCTTGGAGAATTTCCAGAGACAAGAAGATAAAAGCCGAATTATTAACCAATAATATAAAAGTAAGAAGCTTTAATGGCTCTCTTCTATTTGAGCCGCCTAATATAAAAAAAGCAGATGATACACCTTATAAGGTATTTACACCTTTTTATAAAAAAGGCTGCGTTGAAAATGGTCCTCCACCACGTGAATTAGTTACGAATTTACCAAAATTAATATTCAAGAAAAACATTTCTTCAAAAAATCTATCCGATTTAAGTCTTTTATCGGATATACCTTGGTATCGTCATATGGAAGAGATTTGGTCGCCAGGGGAAAAAGGCGCTAACGAAAGACTGAATCAATTTTTAGAACACGGTATTCAAAATTATAAAATTGGCAGAAATCGACCAGATAAAGAATTCGTATCTAGACTTGGTGCCCATTTTCACTTTGGTGAATTATCCCCACATCAAGCATGGTTCAGAGTAAAAAATCTGACGCAATCATCTGACACAAAAGATAGTATTGAACACTTTTTGAGTGAATTAGGTTGGCGGGAATTTTCAAATAACCTTTTATATTACTGGCAAGAATTACCCGAAAATAATTTACAAAAAAAATTCGATCGATTCCCATGGATAAATGATTCCACAAATCTCAAAAAATGGCAGCATGGGTTAACCGGTTATCCTATTGTCGATGCAGGTATGCGTCAATTATGGAAAACTGGCTATATGCATAATCGTGTACGTATGGTCACCGGTTCATTTTTGGTTAAAAATTTAATGCTTGATTGGCGACATGGAGAGCGATGGTTTTGGGATACTCTGCTGGATGCTGATCTAGCAAATAACAGTGCCTCTTGGCAATGGATAGCTGGATGTGGGGCAGATGCCGCTCCTTTCTTCAGGATATTCAATCCAATCGTTCAGGGTGAAAAATTTGATCCTAATGGAGATTATGTAAGGGAATATATTCCTGAGTTATCTCAAATACCGACAAAATTTATTCATAAGCCTTGGGAAGCTCCTGAAGATATTCTTTTAAAAGCAGGAATAATCTTGGATAAAGACTATCCACTGCCGATCGTTGATCTAAAATTATCAAGAGAAAGGGCACTATCCGCTTTTAAGAGTCTCAGCGAGAATAATTAATAGCCAATCAAGATTTTTTTCTTTTGTCATGCTAAGTTAATAGTGTGTTAAGTAAGCTTTGGAATAATATTGACAAATAAAAATAAATTCATGGATATGCTGGTAAATTATGCGTCAGCACATCAAAATAAAACAAATATTTTATTCCATCTAATTGGAATCCCAACGATTATGCTTGGAATAAATATTCCACTCAGCTGGATAAATTTTGATATTTTAGGTTATACCATTACTGCAGCGCACATCATTACCGTGGGATTATTTCTATTTTATTTAACCTTGGATACAGCTTTTTCTGTTGTCTTTCTAATAATGGGATTAATTATCATAGAATATGCAATATTTTTAAGTGCCCATCCGTCAGCAATTACTATCTCAGCATTAGCATTCTTTGGTGGGTACGCATTACAATTCATTGGTCATGCAATTGAAAAATCAATGCCTGTTTTAATCAAACATCCGATTCAAGCAAATATAGCTGCTCCATTTTTTGTTGTTGTCGAAATTTTTGGCCTACTTCGATTGAGAAAATCCCTATTTGATGAGATTAATTCGCTCGTCGCACAGCAAAGAAAAATTGATACGCAAATAAACTAATAAATATGAAGCGTCGTAGCTTTATTCTGAGAGTATCGAGTTTAGTTGCAACAATAAAAAGTAATTTATGGCTCAAAAAGATATTGGAAACAGAATACCCATTCATACTCTGAATACTACCGAGCAGGTAAGGGATTTCTATAATGAATGGGGTACTAAGGATAAATATAATCAAGACATGCTTGACTAGAATTACACAGGTCCATCAGAAGCAGCTCATATATTTAATAATTACCTTCTGACTTTTTAGCTTATTCCCATTTTCCCAGTATTTTTCCATCTTGAAATTTTGCTCCAATAAATGCTCCCGCATTTGAACCATCAAGCATTGGATTAAAGCTAATTTCTATTATGTCACCAGCAATGAAGGAATTAGGTCGCCAACCTCTTCTGAATAAAGTATTGATACCAATTCCTTCAATACTCCACTCCTCTCGACGATCGTCTGAGTTCACGATATATATTTGAATCCAGACATGTGGGTTTGCCCATTGAAATTCCTTCACTGTTGCAGTTAAAGTACGAATTTCATTTTTATCAAACATCGCGCTGGAGTGGTGAGCGAATGTAAATTGTGAGAAAGTTAATAAAAGAAAAATACAAATGGTATTTAGTAAATAAGATTTATTAAAAATCATAATGATTACCTCTTAATCAAAATTTACATCAATTGGAATGCCATCAGGCCCAAGTGTTAATGTTTTTCCTGAGCTCGTAATTGGATTACGATTATTCTCAGCACAAGCATAATCAAAAATTCGTGTCCCTGATGGTAGTTTTCTAAAATGACGAATCACATTCCAAGGCTTAGTCAATGCAATGGGATCAATGATCGATAGTTCTGCGCGCAATAATCCTTCCTCATTTAAAAACATACGTGTAGAAATTTCAGCTTGATCACTTAGTGTCAAGCCGCTCCGATCAAGAACGGTGTTTTTTTCACCGATCATACTGACTGTAGTGAAAACTAAAACCCCTTGATCCCAGCTTCCTACGGACTCACCCGTGTATGTTGGCCAGCGCTCATTTATTCCTGGAAGGGCTCTACCATCAGTATATATTCTCATTATATTGGGACCATTTTCTGTAATAATCCATGTTTTTTCTTCTCTAACTATAAATTCATAAACATCTGGCAAGGCCAGTAACCTTGGATAACCGGCAGGTGTGCCACAAATTGATATTGGATCAGGCAATCTATCAAGCGCAACCAAATCTAGATTGTGCGTGTATTTTTTTTCCCAAAATTCAGTTAATGGTGGAAACTGCCTGACACCTAAGCTCCCTGCCCGACCCTCTGGAGGTTTTGTCGTTGCAATATCAAACATGCCGCCATTGCCTTCATAACGCTCCCAAACACCACTCCAATCAGGAAGTGTTTTTATTTCTTGGGACATAGCTGAACCACATAAAAGTATGGTGAGGCAATTTATCCAAATATGAGGTGGTAATAAAAGAATAATATTTTTTATTTTCATATTTGATTCCGTTTGCTTAATAATAAATATTAACGGTATGTGCTCAATTGAGCAAAAATGAATTATTTTAACTTACAATGAAAAAAATAAAGTTATGATACGTTATAGAAAAAATAACTGATTGCTTATAATACAGGAAGGAATAATGTGGATAAATTAAACCTCTATTTTAGCCCAAGAGCCTGTTCATTGGCTTGTCATATTGCACTCGAAGAATCTGGACTAGACTATATCTCGACCTCAACTAAAATCAGAATGGATGAACATAAAACTGTCGCATATCAAGCAATCAATCCTTGGAGGAAAATTCCAATACTTTCCTTCAATGGAGAAGTTCTCACTGAAACACATGCTATATTGTCTTATATTGCCGATCTATCTTCTATCAATTTAATCCCACAAAACCCTCTCGCCAGAGCGCGCGCGCATGAATGGTTAAATTTCTTATCTAGTACCGTACACATTGCATTTCGACCTTTATTTAGACCCAATTTATTATTAGATCGTGAAGAATTACATCCAGAACTTAGAAAAAAAGGTATCCCAAACCTTAAAAAAACTCTTTTAGAGATAGAGAGACGCCTCACTGGGAAAAAATGGGCCTTGGGAGATACATACAGTATCTGCGATCCTTACTTATTGGTATTCCATATCTGGAGTCAACGAGATGATATTATTGAGTATGTTGCTGACATGCCAAATTGGATGGCGCATAGAAAAAGAATAGAAGCTCGAGAGGCAACAAAAAAAGTATTCTTAAAGGAAGGCATTAATGCTCAAAATATCACTGATAAATAGAAAAAATTATTGCGGTTATTCTAATTAAGATGAAATTAAACACATGACGATGGTTTATGCGGGTATATGCTGTCATGCACCAGGCATCACAAGCCGTCCAGAAAAAGCCAATCAAGAAGATCTTTCCTTATTATTAAATCAATTTGATCGTTTGAGAAATGAAATTGAAGCGGTACGTCCAGATGCCATTTTTTTAGTTTCAGCAGAACACTATGCGAACTTTTTTAACGATAATATGCCTACTTATGCAGTTGGAATGGCCAATCATTATGAGGGGCCAATCGAAGATCCTGAATGGTTAGGTATTGCAAGAGTCCAGGTTCCTGGAAATTCTAGTTTATCAAAAAGAATAGTTGCTTCTCTGTTGAATGATATTGATGTTTCTTATTCTGAAGAATGGAAATTTGATCATGGCATGATGGTACCCTTGCATCATCTGACACCCAATTACGATATTCCCATTATTCCATCAAATATCAACTGTCAATCGCCACCGTTTACGTCTTTAGCCAGAAGCTATGAATTTGGAGCAGCTCTTAGAAAAGTATTTGATAATATGCCAGAAAGAATAGCTTTAATCGGAACCGGTGGCACTTCTCATTGGCCGTGCACGCCGGACAGTGGCAAAATCAATGAAGCCTGGGACAGAGAATTTCTTAGTTATTGGCAAGATAACAATCACAGTGCTATGACAAACTATAAAGATGAGGATGTTTTAAATATTGCTGGGCAGGGTGCATTTGAAATCAGGACATCAATTGCGATTGCCGGTGCTGCGGGCGGGAAAGGTGATATATATTTTTACCAACCGATACCAGAATTTGCATGCGGCTGTCTTGTAGCTTCAATGGAGGTTAAATAGTTATTTTAACCCCCTTGTAAGTACAATTTTGCACTCTCCATTGTGCATGGTGCCTGTATAACTTCGCGATCAGCAATTTTCTTCCAACGATGAAAAAAAGTATGCGGTTTCGTCAAATAAACCGGGTCATTGATCGTAATTTCTGCAATCAAATAAGTACCATTTCCAGATAAGGTAAATTTTTCAGTTAGTTGTTTCTGGTTGCTTGAGTTTATTCCGGTATGAGATCCCCATGGATCATCAACAAAGTTATCCGTTGAGATAATTAAACTATTACCTTCTAACCAACCAAGAGAATGCCCAAGTTTAGACGGATTTTCTCTCTTAACAGAATGATCCAAATGAATCACTCTTACATCACGCATTAACTCTCTCTCAAATATGATGGTCTTGTCATTGGGTCTAGTAATCATAACCGGATAAGGAACGATCATTGCTTTCGGCGGTCCAGGGTTACCGCAATTAACCATAGGGTTTTGATCTTCATGAAAATTATCTACCATTTCTTGGCCAAGTTCAGTAAGAGGCCAGTTTTTAGGAGGTTTGTAATGAGGATTAAATTTGGCTTTTCCTGTCGCTGGATCAAAGTCTGATCTTTTCCATAATCCTGAAAAATCTGTTGATGGAACAACAATCCCTTCTTCCTTTTCTGTCATTGATAACCTTGAACCATCCTTACGTTCAGCCCAACTTAGTCCCGTATAATGTCGTAATTCATTATAATCATGCGGTCCTTGCCAAGTGATTAAATCTCCTTTAGCAAAACTTTTCTTTTCCCAGCCTCGTTTAGCCATAGCAGGTGGATGAAGCATTTCAATACTATATTCAACAACATTCCCATTTTTATCGGGAGCTTTAACCTTAAGAAAGACATGCGGCATTGTCCAACTGTATCTGGTTACAATTCCACTATAAGTTCTAACATCATCACGATTTAAATTTGCATGTGAATGATGTGCTTGAGCGCTATAGTAGCCAAATATAAGAAGGCTTAATAACAGAATTTGTTGTAATAATTTTTTTATTATTTGCATGAGTTGCCTTTAGTTATTACATGCCTGGAAGAAGTTCATTATCGGCTGCAAAACAATTAGCTTCTCTAATATCAGCACGTAATGTTCGATCGCGGAATTTAGTATGCTTCCATTCTCCTTCCCAATGCTCAGGGTCAGTCATAGTAAAATCAATTTTTAAAGTATTCGCATCGTTAAGCATTGTAATATGCTCAACGATTTTAAGCTGATCACCAGTAAAAATTCCTTGCTGTATTAAATGGTTTTCATCGGTGAACCCAACTGTTTCTATTACTAATGTATCCCCTTCCCAGTGTCCAATAGATTCTCCATTCCAATTATTATCTCTACTTTCAACTGGCTCACGATCTCTTCCATCCAACCAAATTGCTCTGTATTCATTATTTAATCTCGATATCATAAAAATTGCTGTTGGATGCTGAAGCATCATCAGAGATCCATAGCGCGTCATCAAGCGAGGCATTCCGGCTGGATAGCATCTCGCTGTCGGTTCATAATAACGTTTACCAGCTTTGGCATAACTTCGATATTCATCTATGGTTGCTTGTCCTTTTTTTGTAAATTTAGGATGAGGTTTAAATTCATAAGAGCCATACATAGATGTATAATTTTGATCGCCCCTATCTTCACCCCTGAAAGACCAGATACCCGTTAAATCAAAAGGGGCTGGGGATCTTTTTTTATTTAAGTTTTCGGGATCCAATGCACCCGGTCCAGTTTGTCTTGCGTCACTGGCAATAATAGGTAATTTATTTGGGCGGGTTTTCGCTTCTCTCTGCTGCCAGGTTTCACCTTTCGGTGGAGGTGTCCATTCCACCAGAGAAGGGATTACCCTCTCTTGTTCGCCTGCAGCTGGATCTTGATATTCTTCTCCAACTTGATAAGAATCACCACTGGCAAGCGTAATTCTTTGCAGTAAACCACCTGGTTTGCCAGAACGAAGCGGATGCATAACTACGGTGATAAATTCGCTGGATTTAGTTGCATCCATAAGCAATTTTTTATTAAAGCCTTTTCCAGCGAGAATTGTGGTTCCAGGTCCCTCAATCTTCCAAAGAATCGAATTATCCGTATCGCCAGGAACCTCTATATTGATCGCCATATGAGGATTGCGCCAGACTGAGCGCGTGATTTTACCCGAAACGGTTACTGATTTTGTCTTGTCAAAGGCAATTGCTGAGTGATGAGCCATCAGTTCTTGATGAGAGAAAATTAAACATAGAATGAAGGCGAATAATTTAAGATTTTGAGTGATTTTATTCATTTTTCGGTTTTCCTAATAGCGTTTTCAAGTATATTTTTAAGAGTAGGTATATTTTCAATCTGTGGTGGCTTATCTGTTAAGGTATTTATATAAGCATATAAATCTTTAGCCTCCTGATCATTAATCACAGCTGCACTGTAATTAGGCATACTATTTGATGGTTTCAATGGATTAATATCAGCTCTTAACCTCAAGAAAGTAATAAATAATGTTTCGCTTGTCATAATGCCACTCACATTATTAGCAATTGGGTGTCTGCCGGCACCATTATAGCCATGGCAACTATAACAACCATGATCCAAATAGAGGGACGCGCCGCTACTAATATTTGTAGCTGAATTTATAGTTGGGACATATAAAAATACAGTCAATATAAGTATATATAGAGATAATTTCTTCATCTTGGCTCAGTGATAACATCTATGAGATATGGCTCGCCAGATAAAACTGTTTTTATACCTCTTTTGTAAGCAGCGGTAAGTTCTTCGGGATTTTCAATAGGTCCTTCACTTTGAACACCATATGCTTCAGCAAGTTTTGCATAATCTATAAATGGCTCTCTAAGAGTGGTACCAATATGCATTCGGTCACTCCCTCTTCCCCTTACTCCTGCCATATAGTGAAGATACATGACTTCCTGATGATAACCTCGATTATTGTGCATGATTGTTAATAATGGCAATTTATGATGTGCCGCAGTCCATAGAGAGCCGGGCGTATAATTCAAGTCTCCATCACATTGAATATTAATTACTATTCGATTTCGCTCTTTTGCAGCGAGTCCTGCACCTGCAGATGCACCAATACAGTACCCAATACCTCCAGCCCCATGCATGCCCAAATAACTATAGGGTTTATTGTGATCCCAGAGACCAACATGATGACGACTAGAAAATACAGTTGGAGAAGACAGGCACCAATCAAGATCTCTAATGAGTGGCCATAATTCCGAATACAATCTTGCTAGACTGACAGGACTTGAATCCCATCCTTTTCTTTTTTTCTCGAGTGTTTTCTTTAATTCTGTTTCGTAACTTTCTATGTTTGCGGTTTCATGCCTTAAGATTCTCACTGAGATTTTATCAAGTGCTTCTTGAGTCTGAAGTCTTTTGAATTGCTCAATAATAATAGGAAGACTGGCTTCAGCATCTGCTGTCATATCATTTTTTCCAGAAAGATTGCGTCTTGGAGGAATAACCGGGTCCCTTATAAAACCAAAACCAATTTCTGTAAGATCTCTATTCTCAACATTTGATAATAAAGTAGGCCCTTGAATTGAAACATCGGCTCCATCCGATTCCAGCCCTAATATATAATCATAGTTTGTGTCGTCTCCTTTGCCAGATTGGGGGTGCCTTTCGGGGAAACTCATTGATCCACTGGTAGCGGCAGTTCTTACTGAACATCCAGATAATTCAGCTAATTTAATCGCATTCAAAATACCTTCTGGTGTCCTAAGTTTACCCACTTGCATTCTTGGATTTTTTGCCTCCATGAGATTCTGTGCTATGTTTTTTGCTTGTTTTTTATTGATGGTTTTAAAAATAGGAGGTGTATACGTTGGTATTTTTAGTTCACCCGCCTCTTCTTTCTGAAACTCTGTGTCAATTACGATCACTGTTGGACCCATAGGGGGAGTTATAGCTTCCTTGTAAGCACGCTGGATTGCAGCAAGGGTATCCTTAAGAGATGTGGGTTGTGCGTCCCATTTAGTAAATGCTCTAGTAAGACCAGCAATATCATTAGCAGTTTGCTCTTGACGGAAAAACTTATCATCCCTGCCTACAATAATTATAACCGGGGTCTTGTCATGATACGCCTGGTAAATAGCCATAGAAGCATGTTGCAAACCAACTGTTCCATGTAACATCACTGCCATGGGAGCACCTTCGCACTTAGCATAACCATGAGCCATATCAACAGCTGATTCCTCATGAAGTGCAGTAATAAGCTCAGGCATAGTATTTGGTATTGGGCCGTAATTGATGATTGATTCTTGCAGGCCCTCAAAACTTGAGGCAGGATTGGCTGCAATAAACTCTATATTCAAATCTTTTAATATCTGTACCATCAAATCAGAGCCAGGGCGCTGGGCAGCTCTCTTGATTGAAGTAGGCGGCTTTATAACTCCAACATCACGATCCAATTGAGATGGGGAAGGTGCCGGAATACTGACTGTTGTATCTTTTTTAACGCTCGCTTGTGCATTAGCATTGGAACCACTTCCAATGACAGCAGCAGCACTAGCTGAAGTACCCAAAAATGCTCGACGGGTAACTCCTTTCTTTGCTTTTTTATTTTCCAGAGAATCTTTTATATTGCCACCTGATAAATATCTTTTAATTACTATTAATTATTTTTACTCAAAGTGAGGCAGTAAATTTTACTGAGTTAATCCCAGGCGTAGATTGTAATTTTATCTCCATTTCTTTTGCCAATTCCGTATCACCACTTTTAGCTGCGGCGAGAGACAGACCAAGAATAGAAGGCGTTCTATTTGGAACCCAATTCAAAGCTGCTTTGAATGCATCAACCGCTTCATTATATCGACCAGCAGCAGCTAATATTTCTCCATACATCTCAGCAGCAGGTTTCATTGGTACTGGTGGGCCGGAAGGCGCTGACATATTTTCTAGCTCAATTAAAGAAGCTTCCCTAGCTAAAACAACAGCCCGGTCAAAGTCACCATCCATCATTTTAATTAATGCTCCTAGTTCTTTTTCATGAATCTGAATCTCAAATGCTTTATAACTCTCACCTGACTCTTCGGTTGTCTTTCGCTTCATTGATAAACGATCTAGCGCCTCAATAGCTGTAACCATATCAAGATTCTTTGCTGCGCACATGCCAACTGCTGTAATCCATGCTGTGTGCTGGCCTTCAACTGAATTAGTACTTTTCAATTCAGTTTCCTGGCAATTTCCAGTTTCAATTACATTCCTAGCACGCATATTCAAATAACGGGAAAGTACACGATTATCATCTGGATTTCTCTCAACAGTAGCTGATGCTATAGCTAAATTTTCTTGAGCTCGATCAAAATGACCAAGCATTAAGTTCGCATAAGCTAACCAAGATAAAGTATGGAAATCTTCTCCACCCTCTTTTAAGCCTAGCTTTTTGTTATTGCTTACTGCAGCTGCAAAAGCTTCAATATTTGAATTCACTACTCGATCCCACATACCTAACTGTAAAAAAATATGCGAAGGCATGTGCAATGCATGAGCCGATGATGGTGCAATATTTGCATAAACTGTTGCTGCTGGGAGTGCAAGAATTGCATGCTCTGGATCATCTAATGAATGGATTGTAAAATGTGCGGCACCAGGATGGTTTTCATTTTCCTTAAAGACAGCCATAGCGATAGAGGCAGCAAGCGCTTGCCGACGATAACCATCATCACCAGGACGCATGGTTCCCAATAATGAAAGCGCATAAAAAATTGAAATCTCATGATCATTGGGCCATCTTTCATGCATACGAGACAATGCTGATGAATAAGCAAAATCTCTTTGAAGCTTATCCTCAGAAGAAAAATATAGCGCCTCAATAGCAGTCATATATGCTTTTTCTTTGTCGCTACCTGATTTCGCTAAACGCTCCTCAAAAGTTGGCGCAAGACGATGTAGTGCTTTTTCAGCAGCTGCCTTATCTTGTTGAGCCCAGAGCGGATGATTATCACTCATAGCTTGGCCCCAATAAGCCATCGCGAATGTTGGGTCTATGGTTTGTGCCTCTTCGAAAGCAATACGAGCTCCATCAAACTGAAAACTATGTAATGCCTTGACGCCCGTCAGAAATGCTAATTGAGCTTCTGGAGAACCCGAATTCATAAAACTAATATTTCCAAAATTCTGAGCAGAAGTATTTGTTGTTTGGGAACAACCCATCAAAAAACTACCCATCAAAATTACGATTAATAATTTAATATCCTTAATAAAACTCATCCTCATAGACTCCATTATTTTACATTTGCTTATTAATATCACACGAATTTGTGTGTATCAGTCTACAATTTTATTTGCTCGAGTGTCTATGTAAGTTTTGTTAAGATCTGCAAACTCTAACTCCACTCTATCTAGACTAAAAAATTAGCCTAGTATTACTTATAGCTCTTTGCCAAAGACTCAAGGGTTTTATTTCTGGTTTCTGGCATGAAGAAAATTACAAAAATTAATTGCATCATCATCATAAGAGCAAAAAAACCAAATATGATATGAGCTTGATACTGACCTAAGAAATAAGGCATCAATAAAGCAATTAAGGCTGCCAAGATCCAATGCACTCCACTGCCTAAAGATTGACCTTTAGTACGGACATTATTCGGAAATATTTCTGCGAAAAAAACCCAAATTACAGCACCTTGTCCGATAGCGTGAGAGGCAATAAATAGAAACACCAGGAATACAACGATCAATCCATCAACATTTGTATAAAAGGCCAATGAAATTATCGTTAATGAAAAAATATACCCTAAAGAGCCTATGATCATTAACAGTTTTCTGCCAAAACGATCAATCAATAACATTCCGAGTAATGTAAAAACTAGATTAACCATGCCAACTCCTGCAGAAGACAATAAGGCAATCGAATCGCTTAATCCCGCCAGAGAAAATATACGTGGTGCAAAGTAAATAATAAAATTTATACCGGAGAGTTGATTAAATAAAGCAATAAAAAAAGCTAGTGCTATCGGGGTATTATATAAACCAGAAAATAAACGATCCTGATTAAAATCTTGCTGCGCATCTTTAATACTGGTTATAGTTTCTGCAGCCAATTTGGGATCAATAATATTTAATATTCGACGGCATTCAACCTCATTATTTCTTCTCAGAAGTAACCATCTTGGGCTTTCGGGTACTCTTGTTACCATCGCTAAAAATATCATCGCAGGTAATATCTCTATGCCCAACATCCATCTCCAATTCAAAGCAAAGTATTCAGAGAGAATGTAATTAGACAGAAATGCCACTAAAATCCCAAATACTATCTGAAATTGATAAAGAGCAACCAGTCTACCCCTCTGATTAGCTGGAGCTATCTCAGCAATGTAAGCCGGAACTACTATGGAAGATAAACCAACTCCGAATCCACCCAACAATCTCATTAAAGCAAAAAAATATGGATCACTCGCTAAAGCTGAACCTAGCGCTGAAAATAGATACAGTATTGCTAACGAAATTAGAATCTTTTTTCGTCCAAACTGCTCACATAATACCCCTCCACTGAGGGCGCCTAAAACAGTACCCCATAAAGCTGATGACATGACCATCGCCCCATGAAGGAGGTCACTTGAGTTCCATAATTTTTGCAGAGGTTGATCAGCCCCAGATATAACTGCAGTATCAAAGCCAAAGAGAAATCCACCAACAGCAACGGCCATAGACCAGTAAAAAATATTATGCATATATAATTTTTCCAAAAAATTAATTCATAAATTAATTTAACATTCTTGTATGCTTATTGAACGTAATTTGAAATATTTATTATCATAAATATATCTCAACAGTATTTTCATATGAAGTAATGGTAAAAATTTATGGCCGAGAGAAAAATATTAAGAATGGGTAATCCGATTTTACGTGAAATTGCCAAGCCCATTAAAGAATTCAATACGCCACAACTATCTCAATTAATTGAAGATATGAAAGATACTATGATAGCAAACGATGGTGTCGGTTTGGCAGCAATCCAAATTGGTATACTAAAACGTGTAATAATTTTTGGTTTTGAAGAAAGCTCAAGATACCCTCAAAGTCCTGCCATCCCATTGACAGTATTAATTAATCCTACTTTTAAAATACTAGAGGCGGAATCTGAATCCGGCTGGGAGGGTTGTTTGAGTATTCCTGGTATGCGAGGTTTAGTGCCACGATTCAAAAAAATTCGATATTCAGGATATGATCTTTTGGGTACAAAAATTACGAGAGATGTTTCAGATTTCCATGCACGAGTATTCCAGCATGAGCTAGATCACTTAGATGGTCTTTTATATGTAGATAAAATAGAAAATCATGCAAACTTTGGATTCACTCAGGAATTAGAATTAGCCAATACTTATTAATTGATGAATAAAAAAATTCAAACTAAATCAGATTATGCTCAGGTAATTTCACAAGAATCAATTAACTGTTTCATTGATAAACACCAGTTACCTGATGATTTTAGTGATTTGATAATTCATTATTATATACCTCTGATTTCATGGCTAAGAAAAAAAATTAATACTTCTTCACCTTACATATTCGGAATAAATGGCCCTATTGGATCTGGTAAATCCACTTTAGCGGATTTTATAAAATCATCGATGCAGCCACATCTGGACGGCAGTGTCGTTGTGTTATCAATCGATGATTTCTATTTCACCAAAAAAGAAAGGTTACATCTGAGTGAAACCAAACATCCCTTATTAATTACTAGAGGTGTTCCAGGCACTCATGATATAAATTTATTATTAGATTTCGTCGATCAGCTAAAGAATCTTAAGTTAGGTAGAAAGATTCTGCTCCCTCAATTTAATAAAGCGAACGATGATCGTGAGCCCATCACAAAATGGCAACAGGTGACTGGATCTATAGACCTAATCATTATTGAGGGTTGGTGTCTTGCGAGTGCTCCAATCAAATCCAATCTTCTCATAGAGCCAATCAACCATCTGGAAAAATTCATGGATACTGATGGTGTATGGCGAAACTATGTAAATCAACAATTAGCTCATAATTACCAAGATCTATCTAACTTAATTAATAGCTTACTGGTTCTTAACCCACCAGATATGGAGATTTTAAATATCTGGCGAGCTAAGCAAGAATCGAAACTTATAAATAAAAATAAAAAATATAAGACTAATTTAATGCATGAAAAAAATTTAATTTTTTTCATGCAGCATTTTGAACGATGGACAAAAGAAAATTTACTTAAGATGCCAAATAAAGCAGATATAATTTTTAATCTGGATAAAAAACATCATTGCTTTGAGGCTCTATATAAGTGATGCTTGACCTTCGATTGAATTGCTTTAAACAAAAAATTGAGAAAAATTTTTACCAATTCAAATAAGGTCCTGAAAAAAGGAATAAAAAATGCTCTCAAAACCAATAAATAAAATTATATTTAGTTTATTAACTCTAACTACAGTGGCAATAGGTTCTTTTTTTGTAATCGCATATGGCTGGTTAGGTATCCATGATGGGCCAGGTGAAATTACCAACCAAATGATTCCCATAGAGGTAACTAAAGAAAGGGCTCTGATACAAACTCAAGCGGCCACAAATATTAGTGCAGATAATACCAAGCAAATTCTATTTGGTGACTTACATGCTCATACCACTCTCTCATTTGATGCATTCTTGGGAAGTCTCCCGATGCTTCAGGGTGAGGGTTCACATCCACTTGCTGATGCATGTGATTTTGCTAGATTTTGCTCTGCCCTTGATTTTTGGTCAATCAACGATCATGCCGAAGCATCTACCCCGAGACGCTGGTCAGAGACTGTTAGCTCTATTCAGCAGTGTAATGCGGTTGGAGGTAATGGACCAAACCCTGATACCGTTGCATTTCTTGGGTGGGAATGGACGCAAGTGGGGGCCACTCCAGATACTCATTTTGGTCATAAAAATGTAATATTCAGAGATATTGAAACTGAAAAAGTTCCTAAGCGACCGATACACTCAGGGGGTATTGCTAACTCTGCTTTAAGAGGCTTACCACTAAGAAATGGGCCTATTTTATTCGCATTAGATCCAAATCAACGAATGCTTGATTTCAATCTCTATTTACATGAACTAAGACAATCAAAGGAATGTGAGCCTGGAAAATCTGTATGGGAACTCCCAAGTGATTGCCGAGAAGGTGCAGAAACTCCGGCAGAACTCTTCTCTAAATTAGATGATTGGGGCTTTGAATCAATGGTTATTCCGCATGGCACTACTTGGGGTTTTTATACGCCTCCCGCCTCTGAATTCAATAAACAACTCATTGGTGATAATTTTGATCCGGACAGACAAACACTTCTTGAGGTATTTTCAGGTCACGGGAATTCAGAGGAATATCGTGATTTTAGAGCGACTAAAATGAATGATAAGCAACAGCCGATTTGTCCAGCCCCAACCAATGATTATCTACCATCTTGTCATCGTGCTGGACAAATAATTGAAGATCGATGTCTGGCTATTGGTGAATCTGCCGCCGAATGTGCGAAGCGAGCTGCTACCGCGAGACAAGATTATGTCAATGCCGGTACCGGTGGTCATTTGACTGTTCGAGGAGAAGGTCCTGAAGATTGGTTAGATTCTGGACAGTGTAAAGATTGTTATATACCCGCATTTAATTATCGCCCTGGCGGTGCGGCACAATACATAATGGCACAGACTAATTTTGATGACCCTGAAAATCCTCGTCGATTTAGATTTGGTTTTATGGCCTCAAGTGATAATCATTCAGCGAGACCAGGAACTGGATATAAAGAATTTTCAAGGAGAGGGATGACAGAATCAGTTCTCGGTCCAGCCACAAAGACCGCTGAAAGAGCTTTTCGTTTTAATGATGGTGAGCCAATCGCCTCTTCCGATAATATCGACTTAGGATCAGATTTAATGATTGGGAGAGAGGACTTAAATTTGATCAAAACCACTTCAAAAGTCAGAAGATTGGATATAGTACCCTTAATGATCACTGAACGAGAGAGACAAGCTTCGTTCTTCACTACCGGCGGGTTAATGGCCGTCCATTCAAGTGGAAGGGATCGGAACTCTATTTGGGATTCGATGCAGAAAAAAGCAGTTTATGGAACTAGCGGTGATCGGATATTACTTTGGTTCAATACAAAAGAAAATAGCATCAATGCCTCAGTCAATATGGGTGATGAAGTTGCCATGACCACTGCACCTGAATTTGAAGTGAGGGCGATCGGCGCCTTTGAACAAAAGCCCGGCTGCCCTGATTACACCTACAATGCCCTAACTCCTGAACGTTTGGAGAATTTATGTCGTGGGGAATGCTACAACCCATCAGATACTAGAAAGTTGATTACGCGTATTGAAATAATAAGAATACTTCCTCAAATTACACCCAATGAGGATATAGCTGGTCTAATTCAAGATCCATGGAAAACCTTCGACTGCTCTGCCGACCCTGATGGTTGTGAAGTTAATTTTATTGATGAGGAGTATCCCACTCTTGGGAGAGATGCCGTTTATTATGTAAGAGCTATTGAGTCGCCAAGTCTCGCAGTGAATGCTGATAATCTCAGGTGTGAATATGATGCAGAGGGTAACTGTAAAAAAGTTAATCTTTGTTACGGAGATCGGCGCGGTGATATGAATGATGATTGCCTAGCAATTAACGAAGAGCGTGCTTGGTCGTCGCCGATCTTTGTAGATTGGGGTAATGACAACACTCAAGCTTCTCTAAATTAAGCAAATCTCTAACTATCCCGATGATACAAAGAAAAAATTATAATATTAATTTAGCGTGGCTATTCGTCGGTGCATTTACTGGATTAATATTTGCAGGTTACGGTATCTTTACCGGAGTCAACAATAGTCAATCCGTCGGCGTTGAGGTTGCTGCAGTAGTCAATGAAACAACAATCTCCAGGGAAACTTATTTACGTGCCCTTGATAGATTTAATACCGATACGAAAGATGAATTAAACACTATTGATCGTGAATGGGTATTACAACGACTGATTGAAGAAGAACTTCTGGTTCAAAGAGGTTTAGCTTTAGGTATGCTAGATACTGATAATGATGTTAGAGGTTCTATTGTAAGGGCACTAATAGCTTCCATTAATAATGAAGTGGCAGCCATACAGCCAAGTGATGATGAACTCGTTGAATATTATCACTCACATCAAGAACGGTTCACTTATCCAAGCGCCATAGCAGTGAAAGCCTG
>CAJJBK010000002.1 GCA_905182415.1 uncultured Woeseiaceae bacterium
ATTATATTAACTGGTGGAAAAACTGATAATGAAAAGAATTACGGCACTCATTTATCAAAAATAAATAAGCAATCCATTGTTAATCTAATTGGTAAAACTTCCTTAAAGGAATTGGCGGCGATCATAAGTTTGTCTGAATTAGTAATCTGCCCAGATTCCGGACCTGCTCATATTGCCACAGCGGTCAATACTAAAGTTATAGGATTATACGCCTCCTCAAACCCTAATCGCACTGGTCCATACCAGAGTGAAAAATATACTGTTAATGCTTATCCAGATGCATGTATTAAATATTTAGGTAAAAAAGCCAACAAAGTAAATTGGGGTCAACGCATAAGAAACCCAGAAGTTATGACAATTATTACCGTCGATATGGTAAAAGAAAAAATTGATGAATTTTTTTCTACTTTAAAAGAAGATAACCGCATATAAAAGACAATGGGTTTATTTAAACGAACTTTTAGGATATTTTTTAAAATTAAATATAAATATTGAATAATTAGATAAATTTTTCTAGAAGATCGATGCAATTAGAGGTGGTTTATTGTGATATCAAGCTAAGTTAATAAAGAAGATAAATATTTATCTCTAAAGATTCTTTTTGATAAAAATCTCTAGCTCATCCAAAACTTCCTCTGGCCTTAAATCAATTAGACTTTTATGATAACCACTTCTTTCGGTTCCCTGCCTATCTCGAATATAACCAGTAATTTTCCTTAATACTTTGGAATTCTTGCTTAATGGTGGAGTGAATTCCGGGCTGGTTGGTCCATAAAGTGCTATTAGAGGAGTATTGACAGCTGCAGCAATATGCATTAATCCAGAATCGTTTGTTAGTGCAACCTTCGATACTGACAGCAAATCAATCGCATCAAGTAACGTTGTCATTCCAGTTAGATCAAATAATCCATCAGAAATATTTAAGCTAATTGATGATTTTATCTCTGAGGCAACCTCTTTGTCTTTCTGTGAACCCAAAATACAAACATTCCAATTTTTAGATAAATAAGTTCGCACTACTGTTGAAAAATAATCCGCCGGCCATTGCTTGGCAGGTCCATACTCAGCACCTGGCATGATCGCCATAATCGGCTTCTTTAAATCCAAGTTCAATTTATTTAGTATTACTTCAATATTTTCACCAGAAACCGATAAGCTCGGTGCCTCAATAGCTGGTAGCTGACTACTCAAAGAACCCAAAGCCACAAATCTTTTTACAGTTTGATTTAAAGTCTTTGTCTCCAATGAGCGCATGTCATTGATTAAAAAATATCGCATCTCGCCTCTATATCCAGTTCGAATAGGAATACCTGCAAACCAGGGAACTAAAGCCGCTTTCCAGCTCCGTGTCATCACTATTGCTTGATCATATTTATTGGGACGAATCCATTCTGACAGCTGGAATCGTTTCATTATCCCAAATTCTCCATGCTTGAATGAAGATATAATTCCTTTGTTCACCTCAGGCATTCTTTTTGTCAGAGCCAATGACCACTCAGGTGCAATTACATCTATAAGTGTAGTTGGTGACTGACTTAAGATTGTTTTGAAAAGAGACTGAGCCATCACCATATCCCCCACCCAAGATGGGCCCATAACTAGTAACTTAGGTTGGCTCATGCAATCACCCGGATAGATGATCTAAATATTGATGAATTCCTTCGTTTATATCTTTAAATTCTATGTCACAACCAGTGTCGCGAAAATTCTTAAGATCGGCAGAGGTATAGCATTGATATGCGTTCTCCAAATTTTTAGGAAAATCGATATAATTGATAGCTCCTTTTTTATGCCAACTAATAATTGCACTAGCAACTGCATTGAATGAAGTTGGCTTGCCCGTACCTAAATTATAAATTCCTGAAATATGTGAATTTGCTAAAAACCATAAATTAACATTACAAACATCATCGACATAGATGAAATCTCGTTGCTGCTCCCCATCAGAGTAGCCATGAGAACCTTTAAATAAATTTGCCGTATTTTTTAATTTAATCTGCTCATTAAAATGATAAGCCACACTGGCCATAGAGCCTTTATGGGACTCCCCAGGTCCATAAACATTAAAATAACGCAGTCCAACGACCTGTTGCTCATTGGTTAATTTAAGTTTTCTAACATATTGATCAAAAAGTAATTTTGAGTAGCCATAAATATTCAGAGGTTTTTCATTTTTTTTCTGCTCCTTGAAATCCATAGAAGAGCCATAGACCGCAGCAGAAGAAGCATAAATAAAACGCACATTTTTTTCTAAACACGCATTCAATAATATTTTTGAGAAAGTATAATTATTTTTCATCATATAGCGCCCATCCCATTCTGTAGTGTCAGAACAGGCACCCTGATGAAACACACATTTTACATTAGAAAAAAAAGAGTCATCGTTTTTAATGAGAGAAAGAAACTCATCTTGATCCATATAATCAGCAATAGTTAGGTCTGAAATATTTAGAAATTTTTTACCGTCAGATAAATTATCTACAACCAAGACATCTTCTTTTGTAAATTTGGTGAGCATGCGAACTAGATTGCTACCAATAAAACCCGCACCACCCGTAACGATATACATAAACTCAACTCTTATTTGTTAAATAATACTCAGAACCGCAATAAGGGCATTTTGCTTCACCAGTCTCTTCGATTGGCAAGTAAACCTTTGGGTGAGAATTCCATAAATACATTTCCGGCATTGGACAAGATAAAGGGATATCATCGATATTTACTTGGTAACGAACCCGAGCATTGGCTTGCTCCAGATTCTCATTCTCTGCACCTTTTTTAATTCTCATAAATTACCCATCTCATCGTTTGATATTCGATTATATCAAGTAAGTATATAAATTTTCTTTTATTTTTCTAAAAAATAATACTTCCAGATATCAGTAACTGTATTGATTTCGGTGGCAAAGATTTCAATATCAACTAGATTTGAACCCTTATCTAGAGATAACAAGTGCACTTTTTTTCGATAGATTTTATATATATCCTGCAACATAATTTGATACTGCTTGGAGATCAAATCACATGAATACAAGGTATCTAATTGACGAATATTATCAGTATAAGTTACCAATTCTGGATGTAATTGAGCATAAGAAAGTACGAGAAATTGAACTATAAATTCAATATCACCAATACCACCAGCCCCATTTTTCAAATCAAACTGTCTAATATTTGATAGATCAAGTTGTGATCGCATTTTTTCTCTCATAGACAATACATCATTTCTCAAAGATTTCTGTTTAATTGACAGCGTCAATACCTCTAGCCTGATGAGTTCAAATGAGTTTTTTATTTCTTCATTCCCGGCTACTAGCCTAGATCTCAATAATGCTTGATGCTCCCATGTCCATGCTGTATTTTTCTGATAATTCTTAAAAGCATTAATACTGCTGATCAAAAGTCCAGATTTCCCACTGGGACGCAATCTTGTATCAATATCATAAAGAGCCCCTGTTGCTGTCTGCGTGGTCAATAAAAAAATAAGTTTTTGAGCGAGCCTGGAGAAGAAAATATCATTTCCAATTGAATTTTTAGAATTGGTTATTTGCTTTTCTCCTTCTGAGTCATGCAAAAAAACTAGATCTAAATCAGAGCCATATGAAAGCTCTAACCCGCCCAATTTTCCATAAGCAACAACGCCAAAATTGGCTTTTTTTCTTCTCCCATCAATTGAATATTCTGGCTCGCCAAACTTAATGGAAAGCTCTTGATAGGCTAATTTTAATGCTTGGCTGATAGTAATTTCAGCGACTCGAGTTAATTTATCGCTAACCTTCATAATAGGAATATTTCCATCGAGATCCGCTATAGCCAAATGAAAAATTGCGTTTCGTTGAAAACGACTAATTAGTTCAATTTTATTTTCAGCTCCTTCATTACATTGAACTTTAATATTTTTTGTTAGTTCGCTATTTATTTCCTCAAGATCATCTTCAGAAGGGTTGAGTATCTCATCTAAGAGTAACGGCGCTCTGGCGATCATTTCTGTCAGATATATACTTCTTTCACAAAAAAATATTAATCGTATAAGTGCCGCATTATTCTCATTAAGAAAAGCAATATAAGCACTACGTCTTAATATTTGATAAAGAATAATTACAATTCGCTCTAAAATTAAATCTGACTGTTGATGTTTAATCACTATAGAAAGTATTTGAGGGAGTAGTTGCTCCAATCTTTGTTGTGTCGTTTTGTCTATTTTTTGAAGTTTCAAAAAAGATAGGAAATCAAAAATTACTTTAGATAAATTATTGGTTTCTAGGGCACCTTTTTTGATCAATATTTCCCTCCACTCGTCATGGGATGAATCATTTTTTATCAAATATTTAAATTCGTGAGTTAATTTATTTGACTGTGCTTCATCTTGGCCGCGAAATACTATTGCAGAGAATTGCTCACTAATAAATTCTTTATGTTTTATATGGTCCGATATTACCTCTTCCCAACATTTATAACCCATCATCAAAGCAAGCTGTAATTGCCGTTCTTTAGATTCAGGTATTTTATGTGTCTGTTGATCTTTTATACATTGAATATAGTTTTCTAAACGCCTCAAAAAAATATAGGCTAGGTATAATTTTTCTCCCATTTTTTGATCCAAGTCACGCTCCTTGATGGCCTGATCAAGAGCCTGCTTTAAACCTGGTTGCCTCAACAAGGGAGAGTTACCTCCTCGAATAATCTGAATAGATTGTACAATAAATTCAATCTCACGAATTCCACCTGGTCCTAATTTAATATCTTCAGATAATTTCTTTCTTAGGACTTCTTTTGAGATTATTTGTTTAAGTTCTCTTAAAGATTCTAAAATCCCATAATCTAAATATTTACGAAATACAAAAGGTTTAATCACAGAATCGATAATGCTATTTGTTTGCTTTATTTCTTCACCAACGTATACCAATCTGGCTTTAACATAAGCATATCGCTCCCATGCTCTTCCATGATTCATTAAATAATTCTCAAATGCGGCATAGGAATGAACCAGGTGACCACTATCTCCAAACGGCCTAAGTCGAGTATCAACTCGATAAACAAAACCATCTTCAAGATTATCATTTAGGGTTGATACGATCTTTCTTGCTATCCGTAAAAAATATTCATCACTAGAAAGTTTATCTTTTCCATTACTTTGACCATTTTCAGGATATAAAAATATCAAATCAACATCTGACGAAAAATTCAGTTCATTTCCGCCTAATTTACCCATCGCAAGAATATTGATTGACATTTTATCCCCTTGAAAAGGGATAAAACCATAACGAGATTCGATTACTGTTGATGCGTATCTTGTGGCCGATGTTATACAAAAATCAGCCAGTAATGATAATGAACTAAGAGTCTCACTAAGATCGCAACCACAAATTATGTCCCTCCAGAGAATATGTAGGAGGCATCGATTTCTTATTCTTCGTATGTTCTTATTGTAGATAAGGTCTGTGATATCTACTTTATCTATTTGTGAAAATAGATTTTTTAATATTTTCTCATTGAGCGGATTATTGATTTTTTTTTGATTAATCTGATCAATAAACCATTCCCAGTTATCTATCGCACTCTTAGCAGCAAACTCACTGCATAATAATAATTTAATTACAGATGATAAATATTGATCATTACAACTTGGAATTAATTCATTAGGCGCATATTGTTGCTCCAGAAGACTTATGTAATTTAAAAATTGATCATGCAGTTCCGCCGGGAAACTCTGAAGATAACGATTAAGCTTATCTTGATCATTCATGAGCGTAAAACTTCTTATTGGTTTTTCTAATTAACAAAATTATCCATGTAATATATTTAATAACTTAAGTGATATTATCTATTTATGCATACAAGTAAAAATCTACTTATTGTCCATCATACGCAATCGGGCGATACAAAAAAAATGACTGATGCAATAATTCGTGGATCTGAGCATAAAAATCTCAATATTCGCTCACTTTCAGCACTAAAAGCTAATTCGAATGATTTGCTTTGGTCAGATGGGGTTTTATTTGGAACACCCGAAAATTTTGGCTATATGAGCGGTGCAATGAAATTTTTCTTTGATGAAATCTATTATGAATGCTTAGAGAAAGTCAGTGGGAAGCCATATTCGGTATACATCAAAGCTGGTAATGATGGTAACGGTGCGAAAAATAGCATTGAAAAAATTGTATCTGGCTTAGGATTAAAGAAAATCCAAGAACCAATCATTATTAGTGGGGTGTTATGTGAAAGCGCATTGATAGAATGCGAAGAATTAGGAAAATTAATGGCTATTGGTTTAACTGAATCAATATTTTAATTTATATTAAATAAATTTCAATTATCGTATAACCATCGTATTAAAGTTTCTTGCACTTCCTCACCATAACCCCTATGTATATCATTAAAGTTTTGAATGATTGCGAAGGAAAATCGTTTTCCATCTTTTGAATACAAATAACCGGCTATCGAGCTAACATGATTGATCATACCTGTCTTGACATGCAGCTTGCCAGTAAGCTCTCCGTCGGAGAATCGCTCTAGCATTGTTCCATCTAGTCCTGATAGTGAGAGTGAGGCCATAAATTCTGGCATGAAAGGACCTTTATATACATCCAGGAGAATTTCGACTATCTGTTCCGCTGTTAATCTTGAGTGACGTGACAAACCGGCCCCATTATCATAATCAAAGCCAGCTCTATTCAAAGCTTTATCCTCCAACCATTCATCAATAACCATGCGACCTTTTTTTTGTGTGGCAGGTAGCGGATACCTCTCTGCTGCAAGGGTTAAGAGTAAATTTCTAGTCATGGCATTATTACTATGTTTATTAATATTAGAAATTACCTGAGCCAAAGTTTCAGAATCATGCGAAAAAAAAGGTTCATCCAGTGCCTCAAATTTAATATTTCGCCAATTTCCCGAAAACTCTCCTCCAACTTGATGCCAAATATCTTTAAACAGGGCATAAGCATATTCATTGTGAGAAAGCATAGATCGATACAAACTAAAATCTTTGCAGGCATCAGGAAAAGTGCCCGTAAAAGTCAGTTTATTAAATACTTTGTTTGGTACTATTCTTATGCCTCGTTGAAATCCTTCACAATCCCCTTCAATGGGAATTAATTTATTTATGATACTTAAATTTTCGAGTTTTGGGTCTTGAGTAATATTGACACGATTATTTTTTATATCTACTTCTACATGAAATTCTATCGCTTTAAAATTAAACATTAGGGCATTAGGTCCCACATTGTAGGTTCTCAGTGGTTCATTATCGAATACACCGGGAGCGTAACTAGGGTGAGAGAAATGACTATCATCAAGTAATAAATCTCCAGTAATATTTCTAACTCCTCTTTTACGAAAATCCTTTAACATCCCCCAAATTTTTTCAGCAGTTAAATATGGGTCACCAAATCCTTTAATAATGAGATCCCCATCCAATGTCTCATTGTCAAGTGAACCATTTAAATAAAAATCAGTATGCCATCGATATGTTGGACCTAGCCTGTCAAGTGCCACAGCGGTAGTTAATATTTTCATGACTGAAGCAGGGTTCATTGGTGTTGAGGAGTTCCAGGATAATATAACCTCATTAGTATCAATATTAACCGCATAGACACTCAGTGAGTTAGATGGCAAATCCCTGAGATCGAGAATAGCTCGAGTCCCCTTTGGTAATATTTTAATAGCATCATTCGCCCATAAGACATTGATGAAAATTGATGAAAAATTTACAGCAATAATGAAAAATAAAGTTCTTAGTTTTTTTGGCATTGTTACTGTTTATCCATAAATATAATAAATTTCAACTTTTTCTGTGTAACTAATAAATCTAATACCAATAATTATTACTACAAAAATGTTCCATAGTCTGGCTATCATCTTGCAATAAAGTCTACTTCATTACATGATTAATTTTTAAGCTTTATAGTAAAATATGACCCCCTTAATAAAATATTAATCTTGATAATGAGCGATATAGAAAAAAAATTTAATAAACGATACCCAAGATGGTTATCAATTTTCATTCACTCCTTACGAGATAACGATGAAGACTTCACTAAAGCTCCACTAAGGATTGCTCTTCCCCTCCTAGCCATTCCTATGATGATAGAACTCAGTATGGAAGCTATCTTTGCTGTGGTGGATATTACTTTCGTCTCTTTTTTAGGAACTGATGCAGTCGCGGCAGTTGGAATCACTGAAGCTCTAATAACAGTTGTTTATGCTATTTGCATGGGTATTGGGGTGACTGTTACTGCCATGGTAGCAAGAAGAATTGGCGCCAATAAACCTAAAGAAGCTGCAGAAATTACTGGACAGATAATTTGGATTGCTGGTGTTATATCAATAATAGTTGGATTAATTGGCTATTCTTTTGCTGCAGATTTACTTAAGTTACTTGGGGCCAGTAATGACGTTATTAATATCGGCACCAGTTATACCGCCATCATATTTGGTGGATCGGCTAGTATCACGTACTTATTTTTACTGAATGCAGCTTTTCGTGGTGCTGGTGATGCCTCGATAGCATTTAAGGCCTTAGCACTCTCTAATGCAATAAATATTATTCTCGATCCTTGTCTTATTTTTGGACTGGGACCATTCCCAGAACTGGGAATTACCGGTGCAGCAATTGCGACAACCATTGGTCGATCTATGGGCGTTCTTTATTTGGCACACACAATATTCAATGCTAATAATCGCCTACAACTTAGCGCCAACGATCTAGTAATTAAAATTAAAAATATAAAAATAATAATCCGCACATCGCTCTATGGAATTAGCCAATTTCTCATCTCAACATCGAGCTGGCTCATTCTTATCAAAATCATTGCTTTATTTGGAACAGCCCCTGTTGCGGCCTATACCATCGCCATGAGACTAATGGAATTTGTATGGTTACCTGTATGGGGATTAGGTAATGCAGCTGCCACATTAGTCGGCCAAAATATGGGAGCAAACCAACCTCAACGAGCCATAAGATCAGTTCAACTGACCATGAAATATGGATTGATCTTTATGGTTGTTATTGGTGTTTTGCAATTTATCTTTGCCCATCAGATTATCAATTTACTAAGCAACGATGCTGAAGTCATTTATTATGGAGTTAACTGTCTCAGAATCATTGCTATTGGCTATCCAGCATTAGCGATTGGTATGATTATTGTGCAGTCATTAAATGGCGCTGGAGACTTAAAGTCACCTGCAATCATAAATTTCTTATGTTACTGGGTTTTACAAATTCCATTGGCTTATTGGCTTTCAACCAATACTGAATTAGAAGTTAATGGTGTATTCATTGGTTTACTGATTGCTGAAGTCACATTAACTATAATGGCATATGCAGTTTTCAAAAAAGGACACTGGCAAAAAATAAGTATTTAAGGGTTTATTCATAAATGTCGTTAGAAAATCTTTTTGAAGCTCATCAAGTTGATCTCTATCGCGATCAATATCAAGTATTTAAAAACTTAACACTCGCAATAAAAAAAAATGAATCTGTGGCCATTCTAGGCGCTAATGGTTCAGGCAAAACCACCCTTTTAAAAGCTCTAAATAAAGAAATTTATCCTGCCTCTAAACCTAATTCCTGGTTAAAAATATACGGGAAAGAAAACTGGAATGTCTGGCAACTAAGATCGATGATTGGTTATGTTTCAGATGATATATATAAAGCTTATACTCCTGAAGTGAGAGGGTTAGAAATCATTCTCTCTGGTTTTCATTCAAGCATAGGAGTTCATGGATCTATTCAACAAAAGATAACTGATGAGCAACTAAAAAAAACAAAAGAAATCATGCTTGAATTAAATCTTTTAAGTTTGATCGATAAGCCTTTATTTAAAATGTCAACGGGACAGCAAAGAAGATGTTTACTTGCCAGAGCGTTAGTAAATGATCCTCAAACATTATTATTGGATGAACCCACTACCGGGTTGGATATAATCAGCACATTTCATTATTTAAAACTGCTAACAAAAATTAAGAATAGAGGCCGTAATATAATTTTAGTTACTCATAATCTCCAAGAAATCAATAAAGACATTGATCGAGTTATATTATTACGTAAAGGAATTGTTATTGCTGATGGACCTCGAGAAAAGATAATCACAGCTAAAAATATTTCGCTGGCTTATGGGATTAATATTGGCCTATCAATGGTTGATGGAAAATATTTACCCTATGCTAAAGGCTAGCCTCCTTCGCAACCGACATGAGATTATTAAGTTGTTTGGGGTTTAAAATTAATAATTCTTTTTCTTTTTTTGTTAATTTTTTAACACAATTCTCTAACTTAAGAGCGTCACTCTTTTCACCCACAACCATAGAAAGAACCAATTTTAAAGGTCCTTTTCCTTGTAGATATTTTGCCCCTCTCTTGCTACTAGAAGCGTGTTCACTGATTCGTCTATTAACATCTATGGTGATGCCAGTATAAAGGCTATTGTCCTTGCAACGGACGAGGTAGATATTCCATTTTTTCATTCTAAAGTCAGAATATTATTAGATAATAGATCGCCGCGCTTCATTTTTGTTATTTTAGCTTCCTTGATCTTCCATAATTCAGATAACCATAACTGAAAACGCTTTCTATCCTCGATGCAATTATCATAATCACCAGCAATCATCCATTTCTCAATGGGTTTCTTCACAACATCGACCGCAACTGAATCAAATTTACCGCAAAGCATATCCCAAAAACTAACAATTCCTTTTGGGTAAACAATTGTGACATCAAGAATTTTATCAAACATATCGCCCATAGCAGATATTGCCATAGCAATACCTCCAGCCTTAGGTTTTAGTAAATTATGATAAGGAGATTTGGTGGTTAATTTTTTAGATTCAGTAAAACGAGTTCCTTCCACAAAATTAATTACACTAGTAGGCACATTACGAAATTTACGGCATGCTTTTTTCGTGGCTTCTACGTCCTGACCTTTTTTTGAGGGATTCTTTTCTAAAAATTCCTTAGAGTATCGTTTCATAAACGGCATATCTAAGGCCCACCAAGATAATCCTAGAAACGGCAGCCAAACTAATTCTCGTTTAATGAAAAATTTAAGGAAAGGGATTCGGCCATTAAATACGGTCTGCAAAACAATAACGTCTACCCATGACAGATGATTAACCAATAATAAGTACCAATCTTTTTCATCCAAGTGATCAATACCACTTACATTCCAATGTGTTTTGTTAATAGTGGAAAAAATAAAGGAATTACAACTAATCCAAAATGAAGCCATTTTTGAGGGTAATTTTGTAAATAATTTTTTTAGATAATCTCCGGGCAAAAATGCACGAATCATCGCAAATAGAATTAATGGCACAAACCAAATAATTGTATTTACAATCAAAAGCATGAGGACAACAATGCCTTGTAAGTTTTTCATAATATAAGTGACAAATTAAACACTATGTCGCCAAAATAAAAGCATTAAAATGATTCATTTAATCTGTTCTACTAGTTACTTCTAGTAAATGGTAACCAAATTGAGTCTTTACAGGTCCCTGCACAGAACTCACTTCAGCGCTAAATACCACTTTATCAAATTCTGGTACCATCATGCCTGGTCCAAATTCACCAAGATCTCCGCCTTGATTTCCTGAAGGGCATGAAGAATGTTGTTTCGCCAAATCAGAAAATTCAGCACCTTCAATAATTTGTTTTTTTAGTGATATACACTGCTCTTCTGAATCTACCAAAATATGTCTTGCTGTTGCCTTTGCCATAATTATTACCTTTTTAAATTGTGTTTAAATAAATCATACATCCTGTCTTCTCCGAAGTCGCTTATGACACCCAGACTGTCTCAATTACTTGATTAAGTCCGCTTTTTCTAAACTTCGGTGAACTATTCTCAATATCATTATATGAATCTTTTTCTATAAGATCAGACCAATAAGATAACATCTCAACAGGTTTTATTGAATATGGTGGCCCTTCAACAAAACCTTCTGCATATTCCAGTGATATTATAAATTTATAAGCTTCTTGCCCTAACAAAGATTTCATATGATGAACATAACTAGATCTTATTTCAGGTCTTATGGCAACGATTGAGCCTCTGTCATACAATGCTTCTGCATCACACAAATCATAATCAAAATAATCTCCACAATAAATAGAAATCTGAATATTGATCGCTTCAAAGATTTTTAAATTCTTATACGTACTCTCTTTGTAGATTAAATTATTTTCTAAAAAGAAGGCTCTAGCGCCAATTTCTGATACTTCTATACCAATCACACGATGCCCAAGATTGGCCAACCAAACCAGATCTTTTGATTTTCCACAAAGCGGCACCAATACAGTGCAACTTCTATTAACCGGTGACCAATGTTTCTTTAAAGAGGCATTACCTAGTTCTTGATGCCAGCCAATCCGATTATCTTGCCATCTATCTCTCCATTCTCTAAGCAATAATTTCACCCAATAAGTATATTAAAAATATTTTTGCTTTTATTTCTAATCTTTCAAAAAAAATATATTTAGCTAAAACATGAAATCAGTATAATAGCTCACAATTCATCCGCATAATTAAACCTCAGATATATCTGAGAATAAATCAAGGAATAAAAAAATGTCAACAGCCGCATTAATCAATGGAAAACAAAAAGCACAGGAATTGACAGTAACAATCAAAGAAGCGACTTTAAGATTAAAGCAAGAAGGTATTATTCCAGGACTTGCAGTTGTTATTATTGGAGAAGATCCAGCCAGCCAGGTCTATGTAAGAAATAAAAAAAGGACTGCTGAGGAGTGTGGTTTTTCATCAACCCAACATTCTTTGGGTAAGGATGTTAGCGAACAAGAGGTTTTAAATTTAATCAAAACCCTCAATGAAGATTCAGCGGTTCATGGTATTTTAGTTCAACTGCCGTTACCTAGAAATTTAAATGAAGAATTAATCACACAATCTATTGTTCCTGAAAAAGATGTTGACGGATTTCATTATATCAATATTGGTAAATTAGCAGCGGGAGATTTAGAAAATGCTTTTGTACCCTGCACTCCTGCTGGCTGTATGTTAATGATTGAAGATCATCTGGGCAAAGATCTATCAGGCTTACATGCGACTGTCATTGGGCGGTCTAATATAGTTGGAAAACCCATGGCAAGTTTATTGCTCCAAGCCAACGCGACAGTCACAATCTGCCACAAAGCAACTATAGATGTCCCCGGTATCGTGAAACAATCAGATATTGTAGTTGCTGCTGTTGGACGGCCAGATATGATCAAAGGAAATTGGATTAAACCAGGAGCTGTAGTGATTGACGTAGGTATCAACAGAATCGAGGTTGAAGAAAATGGTGAAATGAAATCAAAATTAACTGGAGATGTTGATTTTGATGAAGTGGTAAAAGTTGCAAGCGCCATTACTCCTGTCCCTGGTGGTGTTGGACCGATGACTATCGCTATGCTTATGTTTAATACTCTGAGTTCAGCTAAAAACAGTCAATAAAAAATGAAATACTTAAACTCAGAAAATATTCCCTGTATTAATCTTAGTCATCTTCAAGAGGACTCGCCAGAATATAATGCAGCTATCCTTAAAATTAAAACAAGCTGCCTTAATCCTGGATTTTTTTGCCTAGAGAATTTATCCTCAGATACGGAAAAAATGATTGATGTAACAGCTAGTCACATGGAATATTTGTTTTCAATGGAAGAAGATAACCCTGTAAAACAAGATATTAATGTAACCGGAAAATCCAATACCTATGGCTGGATGCCAATGTTTCAAGAACCTGCATATGAGCCTGGAACAATTGCACATCTTGAATCATTTGATTTCGGAAGAAGTGAAAAAGAAATAGAATCAGAAAACTTCACCAAAAATCAGTGGCCAAATATAACTGATTTCAGAAAGGATATTCGATCAATTTGGAGCGAATATACAAATGTAGGCATGCTTACCTTAAAAGCAATCGCTAAAAGTCTTAACTTACCTATAGACTTTCTCGCTGAATCCTGTAAATCACAAGATCTCAGTACCATGCGACTTCTTAATTATCCTGCTGTTGATTCATCTGCCATTGATAAAAATAATGTTGGTATATCCGCTCATACTGATTTTGAATGCATAACCCTAATCTCACAAACCGCCCCTGGTTTAGAGCTTTTAGGCACTAATGGTGATTGGTACAAAGCTTCTTCAGATAATAAAAAAATTATCGTAATTATTGGCAAAATGTTAGAGACTTGGACGAACGGATTAATTCAAGCTACCAAGCATCGAGTCCACAATAGAGAATGGCAAAGATACAGTATGGTTCTTTTTTTTGGAGTAAATGATGAAATAATTATCAAGCCACTACAAGAATTTTTACAAAAAGATCAACCGTCTAAATATACTCCGATTTCGCAACGTGAGCATATAAAAAATGAATTATCGATGGCGGAAAAGAACCGGGATGATATATCTAAAGGATCATAAAAGACTATATTACTGACGCCAAGGTCTTCCTAGAAATATTTCCACCGCAAACCACAATAGCGACATTCTTTCCTTTATAAAGATCTTTTCTAGCAAGGAAACCAGCAAGTGCAACACCAGCGGCTCCCTCGATCAACATTCGATGAACATCAATAAATGTTTGCATACTTTCTTTGATTTGTTGTTCAGAAACCAATTCATAATGATCAACATATTTCTGGCAAAGATCGAATGTAATCGCACCCTCTTCGATCCCTCCTGCAGTTCCATCTGATAAGGTAGGATCACTGATCATATCAATGATCTTGCCTGACTTAATAGAATGAGTCATTACTGCTGAGGCAGATGGCTGGCAGCCAATCACTTGAATATCAGGCAATAAAGATTTCATATAGGCTGCAACACCCGAGATTAAGCCACCGCCGCCTATCGCGACGAATACTGCATCGCATTGAGGTAATTGGGAAACAATCTCTTTACCGCAAGTACCTTGGCCAGATATAACTTCTTCATCATTATAAGGAGACAAAAATGTTAACTTATTTTCTGCTGCATATCGACGTGCATAATTCTCAGTATCTACTCCATCCTTTCCAAAAAATCGTACCTCACAGCCAGATCTTTTAATTGCATCAACCTTAATACTTGAGGTGCCTTCAGGAACAAAAACAAGACCAGCAATGCCCAATTCTTTCATGGCATAAGCTGATGCAGCACCATGATTACCGCTTGACGCAGTAACGCAACCACCCCTCTTTTGTTGCTCACTCAAAAGAAGCACTTTATTGAATGCACCACGAGCTTTAAATGAACCCGTTATTTGAAGATTTTCTAGTTTCAGCCATACCTTTGAACCACTCATATCACTATAATATGGCGAGAATTCCAAAGGAGTTTTTCTGATATGATTTTCAATCCGATTTGCAGCATCTGTAATATTTTGAGGTAGTATTTTTATTTCCATATTCATTTCACCCAAATTAAAAAATCAATATTTTTAGTGTCTAGATGCACTCAGAGAGTATCTTCATGTCATTATCGAAAGAATCTGCCTCTAATGGCCCAAAAGAAAAACGAATAAACTTATCCAATGGACTCGCTGACACGCCGTCACGTTGCATATCACATAAGTAACCAGGCAAGATACCAGCATCATGCTTAAATAAACGTTCATTAAACTCATCCGCGGTCAGATTATTCGGAAGCAGTCCCCAGTGATAAAAACCTCCACACCCAGTGAAAAGCTCAAAGCCGAGCTCTAGAAGCCCTGTCTGATATCTTTCTCGTTGCGATTTATAAAAATCACAGACTGCTTGACGAGCATGAGCAACGCGACTTTTTTCAAGTAATTCTGTAACGTATAATTGAGAGGGTCTCGAAATTCCTCCCATTCCGAAAGAGGAGTAATTCCTAAATAATTCAATATGTTTTTCAGCGGCAATGACCCACCCTACTCTCATTCCAGGAACCTGGAGCCCCTTAGTGGCGGCCCCCACTATAAAGATATCTGTATTATCGATATCTTTCACATAACTAATTGCACTCATCGGTTTCGGGTCATTATAAAACTCATAGGCTTCATCAAAGATAGCTCCACGACCAGGTTGACTGTATTTCTCAACCATATTTTTTAGTCTATTTGGAGAAAGGGCAACTCCCGTGGGATTACATGGATTACTCTTAAGTAACAATACTCTTTTACTACCTTCCACGGGATCTATATCATAATCACTATCGCTTGGCCTAAATTCATTGCTAATATTACTGGGAATAATATGTACTTTTTTATTTAAAAGTCTCAACATGTCCCAATATGGAGTATATTCAGTCTCTTCAAGAGCCACGCATACATCTGATTCAAGAAAAGCTAAATTAGCTAAAAGACCAGGCCTTCCTCCAGCAAAAACCCCAACATGATCAGGAGTAATGTTCGCAGAATAATAATCATTGTAATAATCAGCTATTGCTGACCTTAACTCTATCTCACCGGTTGCCTTCGGATATTTTAAATCTAAATTATTCAAAGCAATCGAATCAGGTAATGAAGGGCCGCCTGGTAATTGTGAAGTCAATGGATAACCCTGAGCCCAAGGATGAGTTCCATGATCGCCCATATATTTTGAGGTGGCATCTGCAAATTTGAATAATGTTTCATATACGCCCATCGGCGGGAATTGAACTAACATAATTTATTTCCTATTCTAAAATATTTATCATAATCAAAACTTCAAAACCAAACGATACAGTTGTATAAATAATAATTCTAGAATTTTTGACAATCTTTAAAATATACTTCAATACAAAACGTTACATTTCTTAACATTAATTAACTGGATTATAGGAAATAGCTTGTTATCATTCGAGCCCTTAATTCATCTACAATGATTATATAAATATCAAATGTTTAGCTTCAGTTTAGAAAAATTCAAATCCTGGTATTTACCTTTTGGTATTTTCTTTACCATCGTTCTTTGGTTGCTAAGCGGAATCTCTCAAACCGAAAATACTGTTTCAACTCAGGAATCAAAGAAAATCAATGCGCAACCATTGATTAGCGTAAGAGTACGCGATCAAATAGCTAAAAACATTACTCGAAATCTAACCATTAACGGAAGAACAGCTCCGTCGAGAATAGTAACGATAAAAGCTGAAACAGATGGTAGAGTGATGAAAATAGGTGCTAAACGTGGAGAGAAGATCTCCATGGGCAGCCTGTTAGTTCAATTAAGTGAGCGTGATCGTTTTGCAAACCTTGCGGAATCAGAAGCCATTGTAAAACAAAGAGAGGTCGAATTTTTAGGACAAAAAAAATTAGCCAATGATAATTTAGTTTCAGAAATAAAACTCCAAGAAGCTGTCAGTAATCTTGAGAAGGCGAAAACACAGTTAATAAGGGCATCTTTGGATATTGATTTCATGAATATAAAATCGCCTTTCGAAGGGTCACTTCAAGATCGATACGTCGAAATTGGTGATTTCGTAAAATCTGGTGATAATATTGCCACCATAATTGATGATAAGACACTAATAGTAAAGGCTGAAATTTCAGAAAATGATGTCAAATTCTTAAAAGTCGGTGATCTTGGGTTAGCCAAATTATCTACAGGGCAAGAAATTCAAGGAATCATAAGATACATTGCACCAGCCGCTCAAGAATCTACAAGAACATTTAATATAGAACTAAAATTGAAAAATGATAAGGGAGCTCTCAGAGCTGGAGTTTCTACTCAATTAATTATTTCTGCAGAAGAAGTAACAGCGCACCTCGTATCCCCAGCATTACTTAGTCTTAACGATGAAGGAATCATTGGTATCAAAATCATTGAAGAAAAAAATAAAGTAAAATTTATCCCCGCGGATATAGTGTTAGCTTCCGATGAAGGGGTATACATTGCAGGACTACCCTTTACCTCGACCATTATTACTGTTGGCCAAGGTTATGTTAAATCGGGTATGCGAGTAAATCTGATATCTGAAAGCGATACTGAAGCAACATTAGCTGCTCAGAGAGAAAAACAAGGTCAATAAATGCAGATTATTAATGCTGCTTTGTCACGTTCTAGAACCTCAATTCTTTTCTTGATTGTTATTCTCGTGGCTGGAATGACGACCTATATAAATACGCCAAAAGAAGCTGAGCCTGATATTGAAATACCGAATATATATATAAGTATCACTCATGAAGGAATCTCCCCAGAAGATTCAGAGCGACTATTAATAAGGCCAATAGAACAAGAGATTCGCTCTATTGCTGGAATCAAACAAATAGATGCAGATGCTTATGAAGGTGGTGCGAATATACAATTAGAATTTTATGCTGGCACTAATACCAATGCTGCACTTCAAGAAACTAGAGCAAAAGTTGATTTAGCAAGGGCAAAACTACCAAAAGAAACAGAGGAGCCTTCGGTTAATGAAGTTAAGTTCTCTCGCTTCGACCCAATGTTGGTAATTAATATTGCTGGAGAAGTTCCAGAAAGAACACTTTCATATCTAGCAAAAGACCTAAAAGAAAAAATAGAAGCAAATAAAGGGGTCTTAGAAGCCGTTTTAGTCGGTGATCGTGAGGAAGTAATGGAGATTATTATTGATCCATTAGCTATGGAGAGTTATGGGTTAAATCCATTTGATATCCTAAATTTAGTCAATGCAAATAATCGACTCGTTTCAGCAGGAGCAATGCAAAACACCAAAGGAAGATCTCCAGTTAAAATATCAGGAGTATTCGAATCCGCCACAGATGTTCTAGAAATGCCTATAAAAGTAGACGGCAATCGTATAGTTCATTTTGGAGATGTTGCCTCAGTCCAAAGAACATATAAAGATGCTCAAACACTCGCCCGTCTCAATGGCGAGTCTGCTCTTGCGATTGAAGTTATTCAACGCTCTGGAGCTAATGTTATTTCCACCGTTGATGAAATTAAAGAACTCATAAAAATCGAACAACAATATTGGCCTGAAAATATAAATATCGTGGCATCCAGAGACAAGTCTAAGGAAGTCAAAACAATGCTAAGCGATCTTCAAAATAGCGTCATTTCAGCTGTGGTACTCGTGTTTATTATTATCATTGGAATACTCGGTTTACGTTCAGCGATTTTAGTTGGAATAGCCATTCCAGGTAGCTTCCTTCTAGGTATTTTATTAATATCAATGGCGGGTATAACAATCAATATGATGGTTCTTTTTGCCCTAATTATGGCAGTTGGTATGCTCGTTGATGGAGCAATCGTAGTCACTGAGTTAGCAGATAGAAGAATGAGTGAGGGTGACAGCAAGAAAGTAGCATACTCCGCCGCAGCCAGAAGAATGTCATGGCCAATTATTGCATCAACCTGCACTACATTAACTGCATTTATTCCTCTTGCATTTTGGCCAGATATGATCGGAGAGTTTATGAAATTTCTCCCCATCACACTCATTGCAGTTCTCTCTTCGTCCTTAGTAATGGCATTAATCTTCATCCCTACACTGGGCTCTCTATTTGGTAAGGCTGGTTCGGCAGATCAAAAAATGATTCACAATCTTTCAGCAGCAGAAAAAGGGGACATCAATTCCGTAACTGGTCTTACGGGTAAATACATTAAATTCCTAAGAAAAGCCCTACAACGTCCGTCAATCAATATATTCTTTGTCTCCATGCTATTAGTTGTAATTTATCTTACCTTTTTCTTTTTCGGGCGAGGGGTAGAACTATTTCCAGAAACAGAGCCTGAATTTGCGAATATTGAAATCTATGCTCGAGGTGACTTATCGATCACTGAAAAAGATAATCTAGTTAAACAAATAGAAAGTTTTGTAATTAATTCTTCAGAAACAGAAAGCATTTATGTAAAAGTTGGCTCTTCTAGTTCTGGTGGAGGTCGTCCAGGAGGAAGTGGCGCGTCACAAGATTTAATTGGCACTATTTCATTAAACCTAAAAGAATGGGACCAAAGACGGCCAGTTGATGAAATTCTTAATGATATTCGTGAATCTTTAACGGGAATAGTGGGTATAAAACTAGCAACAAGAAAACCTGAGAATGGACCCCCCTCAGGAAAACCAATTTCTATAGAAATCTCCTCAAGAAATCCAGAACTTCTCTATGGGTCTGTGGAAAAAATAAGTAATGCTCTTGGATCTATCGATGGAATTATTAATTTACAAGATGACCGACCGTTACCTGGAATAGAATGGCAAATCAAAGTGGATCGAGCTGAAGCAGCCCGTTTTGGTGCTGATATAACGGTGATTGGAACAATGATTCAACTGGTAACCAATGGAATAAAACTCGGAGAGTACCGCCCTGATGACGCAGATGATGAACTGGATATTCGTGTTCGTTTTCCACCCAACAAAAGAAATTTAGATGAAATTGACAAATTAAGAATCTCTTCAAATGAGGGTTTAATACCAATTTCTAATTTTATAACTCGAGTTCCAGAGCAAAAAGTCAGCACTATTCATAGAACTGACCTTAGAAGAACAATGAAAGTTGAGGCTGATGTTGCATCGGGCTATTTAGATTCAGAAATTGTTAAAGATATGATGGGCATATTGCCATCTCTAGATATTCACCCTCAAGTGAATGTTAAATTCAGAGGTGGTAGTGAAGATCAAGAAGAAGCAATGAATTTTCTTACAAAAGCTCTGGTAATTTCACTCGCGATTATGTTTATTATTCTAGTTACACAATTTAATAGTCTTTTTCAGGCTTTTTTAATTTTAACTGCAGTTGTCTTTTCCACTGGTGGTGTCTTATTAAGTAACTTAATTACCGGAGAGCCTTTCAGCATCATAATGAGTGGTGTAGGTGTTATTACTTTAGCTGGCATTGTTGTAAATAATAATATTGTTCTGATCGATACCTATAATGTACTAAGATCTAGGGGTGAAAAACCCATAGAAGCAATTATTAGAACATGCGCGGTTCGCCTAAGACCAGTAATTTTAACTACGGTAACAACGATAATGGGTTTAATGCCAATGGCATTAAGTATGAATATTAATTTTCTTTCTCGGGACGTTTCATTCGGCGCTCCAAGCACACAAATGTGGGTTCAATTATCGTCTGCTGTAGCTGTTGGACTCGCTTTTGCAACAATCTTAACATTGCTTCTTACTCCAAGTTTTCTTATGCTTCAAGCAAATGCACTTAATTACTATTCAAAAAGATTCAAAGCTTCTAGTATTTAATTATTAAAAATTAGTGCCAAATTTCTTGCCCGAAGTGAATCTTTCTCTTTGATTAATTGACTTAAGTAAGCTGATATTTATTAATAATTCTATCGATTATTTTAAATCATCCATCAAAAAATAATGATACTTAGAGTATAAAATGAAAAAAATAACAACAAATAGTGATTCATTTAGACTGGCTTTAGGTTTTCTAATGATCGGTCAGTTTTGCGGTTTATCGCTTGATATTCTGGCCAAACATTTACTTGAGGAATATTCCCTATCACAGTTCATATTTGCAAGAAGTCTATTTGCTTTAATTATTTTCTCTTTTATTGCTCCTTGGTATGGTGGTCTTGAGAGCATTAAAACAAAAAGATGGAAATGGCATTTTTTAAGAGCAGTTCTATCTATTGTAGCTATGTTCGGATTTTTTTATGGAATTACCTTAATGCCCCTGGTTAACGCATTAACCTTGGCCTATATTGCTCCCCTCATCGTTACCGCATTATCTGGACCCCTCTTAAGAGAGTCCGTCGGATGGCGGCGTTGGGTAGCGGTATTAATTGGATTTTTAGGGGTTTTGATTATTCTTAGGCCTGGATCGAATATGTTTTCATTGGCTTCGGTATCTGTACTTGCAGCAGCCATTAGCTATGCGCTATTGGCTATAACCGCACGTAAATTAGCCACTACTGAATCAACAATCTCAATGTCTGTATATGTTTTAGTCGGTCCTTTTGTAGCCTCTCTCTTCTTCTTACCCAATAACTACACTACCCCGACAATTTCTGCTTGGTTAATTTTTTTTCTTGCTGGTCTTTTTTCAGTTGGGACTTGGATTGGATTTATCAATGCCTACAAAAAATCTTCACCCGTAATTTTAGCGCCATTTGAATATATAGCTCTTATCGGAGCAGCATTTGCTGGGTATTGGATATGGCAAGAAATTCCTGATCGTTTTGTTATTATTGGAGCATTTATTATTATCAGCAGTGGCTTATTTGTGGCTTATCGAGAGATGAATAAATCTCAGCCCACACTTTATTTACGTGGCTTCAGATCCACTGGAGTGGATCTTATTAAGCGTAAATTAACTCGAAAAAGAAATATTTAAGTCATTTACTTTAGTAATTCCACAATGACATCAATTCTTGCTGTTATATTCTCAATTACTTCGGCAGATAGCATAATTTGTTTTTCAACTTGATCGTATTCACGCTCCTCAATTGCTTCTCTTACCGCAGGAATTGTTTTTACACCATAACCAGTATAAAAACCGGGTGCATAAATATAATGCTTATACCATTCACGCTTTGGTAAACCTTCATCTCGAATCATCAATCGCTCAACGGTATATAACAAATTATTAAGCTCTTTTGTTGATTTTTTGTTGATTTGACCCACAGTTTCGAAATTAGTGGCAGATTCCTTTAATTCTGCCAATGCATTTTTCAATGGTGAAAAATTAAAGTAAGGAACGCTATCCTTTATTGTTGGCGGTGAAATAGTTTTTGTCGGGTCCAGTGCTGCAGTATAAGTACCATCAATAATCATACTATTTTTATCTTTAGTATCGACTCGCATGGAATCTGCTAGCTCTTCTAACTCACCAATATAAAGATCAATGTTGTCAGCGAAGCCCTTAAATTCAAATGGAAGTCGCTCGGAATTAGCCAGTCGAAGTGTTGCTCTACCCGCAACCTGAGCCAGTGAAACACCATATATTAAGTTAGGATCACGCCACGTTGTATAATGTTCATAGGTATCATAAAGCGTATGATAACTTCCATCCCTTGCTTCTCCGCCAAAGCTAATATTAGCTGAAGAAATACCAAGATGTTGCAAGAAAGGGGTGTAATCGGAGCCTGAGCCCAGAGGATTAATGCGAATATCTGATCTTTTTTCAGCATCTTTTCGTTTTTGCGCTGAATTATTATTTAATTTTAAATCTGCTCGTTTTCTCTCCTTGAGAGAAATATCCATTAGAGGATCACGAACCTCTTCAATGATCTGATTGAAAAAACGCTCTAGAACATGACTGCCACCAATATTTACGAACCCACGTGAATTGCCATCAGTATTTAAATAGGCAACAACATGCTCCTTTAGTTCATCAGCATGTTCTTCAGCCCACTCTGTTGATCCTATCAAGCCTACTTCTTCAGCATCCCAAGCAGCATATATTATTGTTCTCGCTGGTCGTTTACCTGATTTTGCCAATTTAGCTACCGATTTGGCTTCGGCTAACAATGCAACCATGCCTGATATAGGATCAGCAGCGCCATGATTCCAACCATCATGATGGTTACCACGAATGACCCATTCATCTGGATATAGAGATCCATTAAGCTTTGCGATCACATTATAGGCAGTGGTTGTTTGCCAATTAAACTTAAGATTTAATTTTACTTTAGCGGGCCCAGGTCCAAGATGATAAGTAATAGGGAGACCACCCCTCCACTCTTTAGGAACTGCAGGGCCTCCCATGGCACTTAATAGCGGTAATGCATCTCGATAAGAAATAGGCAATACAGGAATTTTTGTAATAGTTGTCGCTTCTTCAAAACTTAATCTTTCGGCTGTTTTTGTAGCGCCAATGCCTGGTGTCAATACATCACCGGGATACGTTGGCATGTCCATTACTGAACCACGCTGCACTGCGCTGTCATTTTTAAAGGGGCCTTTTGGATATACATCACCCATCCCATAACCATCATCGGCAGGATCTGAATAAATAATAGTAGCAATCGCACCTTTCTCACCTGCGAGTTTTGGTTTAATACCTCGCCAGGATTTACCATACTTAGCGATGGCAATCTTTCCTTTAACATCAATTCCATAACGATCTAGAATTTCATAGTCTTGTGGCATACCATAATTTACGAACACCAATTCACCTTCGACTTTTCCGTCAATTGAAAATGCATTATAGGGGGGCAATAAATTCTCACGTACAAATGTACTGGGGTCTTCAACTAACGAATCCTCAGTCAGGGTTGCTTTGTATGTCGTTGGAGAAATTAAGCTGAGTTCACGTATCATTGGTGTCGGTATAAGGACGTAGTATTCTTCTATCTCTACATCAAAACCCCATGATTCAAACAATTGAGCAATATATTCTGCATTCTCTTTTCCTGCCAAGGAACCGACATGATGCGGCTCCTTAGATAAATATTTCATCCATTTATCCATCTCCAAGGCATTAAGACTCCGATCATAATCTGTTTCAATTTGTTTTTGATATAAACTCCCTTCCTCACTAAAGCCAATAATAGTTTCTGCATTGAGTTGCTGCTGCATACATATAAAAAATAAGGCTAAGGCAAAATTTCTCATTCATTTTCTCCGTAAGTAATCATTATGAAATTAATGCTTTAAACTCAATAAGAAATTGTTTCACTTTTATAGAGTTTCTAGAGCCAAGTCGTATTAGTATTTTTTGACCGCTCGATAAAGCTTCTAGTTCGGGGTGTATAAATTCATACAAAACATGTGGTCTATGTAAAATAATTGGATCATTAACTTCAGGTGTAGCGATTAAATGATTTATAACATCGATCATCCGGTCATTAAAATAAGCGTTTGGATAACCTAAATCTTCATAAGCTTCCTGAAAAAGAGGATAAAAACGAAGATAAATATCTGCTAAATCATTCGCACCAATTATTGCCAATTGATCCACTAAGAATGCATATCTATCATAACTTTTATTACTTAAGATAAAGCCATTACCGCTAGGTGACCTCTCAGCAAGAAAAGAATCCTCGATAGCGGCAATAGGACGCATCCGTTCAGCCATATATTTTCTAGATAGATTATCAATTGTTGCCACAACCTTCTCAATTAATCTAGTTTGAGATAGTAATTTAGCAATCCCATCATTGAGAGTTTCCGATAAAGCCAAATGTAAGTATTGATCACTCTGATTCAGAGCTGGCAGAGCCATCAAGTCAGGTCTTTGAATCCTATCAACTGTTGCTACTGGTAACGGAAATCTCGGCCCTTCTGAAGTGTTAGCCTTGATTGATTCTGATGGAATGACGGTTTTATCAATATTAAATATAAAATCATCATTAGATTTCATTTTAAAATACAGAAAACTCACCATACAAATAAATATCAGCGCAATTGAGTAATTCAGATAAGGGTTAAATCTTTTCATTGCATAATAACGAAACTAATCGGCTCCTAATGATACAATATTAATGGATCTCATTATCTAAAACTATAATACTTAAATTAATGATTTTAAATATATTTCTCTCACTTAGCCCTTTCAAATAAAGAATAAACTTTTACTTATGTTCAAAAAATATCTAATTATCCTAATTTTCATTCTCCAAGCTTGCGTCAATCCACAAGATACACAAGTAAATTCCAATGAAAAAATCGAAACAATTATCCAAGAGTACCTTTTACTTGAATTGAGCATGGGAATTCACCACCAAGATCATGTCGATGCCTATTTTGGTCCAGATCATTTCAAACATTTAGCACTAGAAACAAAATTAACTCTAAATCAAATTCATGAGAAAGCAGAAATTCTATCCGCACAATTAAAAAATCTAACTCATAGCTCAACAATGCCGATCCAGAGAAACAGAAACCTTGAAGCAAGACTTCGCGCCCTAAAAACAAGAATTAAAATTTTTAGAGGGGAATTAATTTCTTTTGATAATGAAACACAAGAACTATTTAGTGTGGTAGCCCCCAATAACGATATTGAATATTTTGACATTGTACTTACTGAGATTGATGCTTTGATTCCTGGAAAGGATGAATTGTCCACTCGTGTTAATAAATTCAAACAACAATTTATTATACAGCCTCAATATCTTGAAACAGTCTTCAATGCTGCCATCGAGGAATGTCGTCGTCGTACTTTGCAATATATTAAATTACCTGAAAATGAAAACTTCACCATTGAATATGTCCAGAATAAGCCTTGGTCTGGTTACAATTGGTATCAAGGTAATTCTCATAGCATCATACAAATAAATACCGATCTTCCTATCATGATCAATCGGGCAGTTGATCTTGGCTGTCACGAGGGTTACCCCGGACATCATACCTATAACTCCCTAATCGAAACTAATTTAGTAGTGCAAAAAAACTGGCAGGAATATTCACTCTATCCATTATTTGGGCCGCAATCATTAATTGCTGAAGGAAGTGCTAACTATGGAATTCAACTGGCCTTTCCAAATACCGAAAGGATGGATTTTGAAAAAAATACTTTATTTAAACTAGCTAAATTGAAGGTTACCGATGTAGATCGTTATTACCAATTGCTGGCTCTCCAGGATGAATTAAAATATGCTGGTAACGAGGTGGCAAGACGTTATCTTGATAAAGAAATATCACGCGATCAAGCCATTGAATGGCTCATTAAATATACTCTGACATCAAAAGAAGGTGCAAAAAAGAGCACGGAATTCTACGATAAATATCGAAGTTATGTCATTAACTATAATCTTGGAAAAGATATAGTTAAACAATACATTGAAACCTCAAGCATCAGTCATAACGTAAGATGGGAAAATTTTGAGCGGTTATTATCAGAGCCCATGCTACCAATTGATTTAAACTAATCCAGGGCACCATTATAAAATGATCAATACAACCCTACTCATAAGTCTTATCAGCCTTACTTTTTTAAGTATTATTACACCCGGCCCATCAAATTTGATTGTTATGTCATCTTCAGCCTTATTTGGATGGCGGAGAACCATTCCTATGTTTTTGGGAATATCCACTGGTTCTGCTCTTATGGTGTCTGCTTCTGTTTATGGATTAGGGGCAATTATTGAGTCATGGCCATGGCTATTAGTAGCCATTAAATTACTTGGTGCAGCATGGCTGACAAATATGTCCATACAGTTTTTAAAAAAAGGACTGTCTAATAACTCTGAAACGCAAGGTAAAAATCAATCTAATTCAATCAGACCCTTTCGTTTTTACGAAGGGATTTTTATGCAATGGGCCAACCCAAAAGCAATCATTGTTGCATTAACTATTGCGGCTTCATTTATTGATATTTCAGAAACACCTTTTCAAAGTTTAATTATTATTTTAGGGATTTTTATAACTGTAGGAATCCCTACAGCAAGCGTTTGGTTATTTCTTGGTAACCTAGTAAATAAAATGGTAACTGACGAGAAATATGCTAAAAAATTCAACTTAATCATGGGCGGGTCAATCTTGTTAACCGCAATAATGATTTTATTGGCTTGAATATTGTCCTTCTGACTAGATTGTTACAATATGCAATAGAATACTTTTTAATATTTTAGGTATAATATAATCTTAAAAAGCAAAGGGGATGGGCATGGCTCAAGCTATAGACATACTAAGTCAAAATATATTTCTAAATCGTCTCAATGAAATGCGTGCCGCCGGTGGTAAAGCAATTACAACCGGTATCAATGATGAAACCCTTAAAGAATTTTTAACCCATGACTTAGATCTTCAAAATGCTATTCATCATGGTTTCTCGAATTTCCAATCTCTCAAGCTCAAACAACCAGCATTAATTGAAGCTTCAGAAAAAAAACAAATAAGCATCACCCAAGAAAGCATTGTGAATTTTTATGCACAAGATATGGTAAACCCCTATGTAGCCATAAGCGCTGCCGGCCCATGGATCGTGACCCTTAAAGGTGCGGTTATCTATGATTGTGGTGGTTACGGAATGCTTGGACTAGGACATACACCAGATATAGCACTTGATGCGATGAACCAACTGCATGTTATGGCCAATATTATGACTCCCTCAGTCAGTCAAATGAAATTTATTCAAACGCTCAAAATGGAGATAGGTCACTCTAGAAAAAATAGTATAAATTTCACTGATTTTTGTTGTTTAAATAGTGGCTCCGAATCGGTTTCAATTGCGGCAAGATTAGCTGATGTAAATGCAAAAGCATTAACATCAAAAGGTGCCATTCATGAAGGAAAAACCATCGGACGCTTAACCCTCAAAGGAAGCTTCCACGGTCGTACTGACAGACCAGCACAATTTTCACATTCAACTCAAAAAAGCTACCAAGAACATTTAAAATCTTTTGAAAATAGTACCCTGATGACTGTGACACCAAATGATATTAATGAGTTGGAATCTATATTTAAAACTGCAGAAAAAGAAAATATTTTTATCGAAGCTTTCTTTATGGAGCCAGTAATGGGTGAAGGAAATCCCGGACAAGCTATTACTCCTGAGTTCTATAAAAAAGCCAGAGAGCTAACAAAAAATTATGGGACATTACTGCTGATTGATTCTATACAGGCGGGGCTTCGAGCTCATGGTGTTTTATCAATCATCGATTATCCTGGATTTCAGGAATTAGATTGTCCAGATATGGAAACATATTCAAAGGCATTGAATGCAGGTCAATATCCATTATCCGTTCTTGCTATGACTGGCCAGGCTGCTAACCTATACAGATCTGGAATTTATGGAAATACCATGACTAGTAATCCTAGAGCCTTGGATGTAGCAGTGGCTGTAATTGAAAATTTATCCCCTGAAATTAGAAAGAATATTCAAGATCGTGGCAATGAATTAGTCTCTAAGTTACATTCACTAACCATAGAGTTGGATGGGGACATTACTAATGTCCAAGGTACCGGCCTTCTGGCAAGTTGTGAGTTAAACTCCCAATTCAAATGTTCAGGCTCAGAGAGTACTGAAGAATATTTAAGAAAAAATGGTCTTGGTGTAATCCATGGTGGTATCAACTCATTACGTTACACACCTCACTTTAATATGACCTCTGAAGAAGTTGATTTGGTCGTCATGCTCACTAAAGATGCTCTTTTAAATGGACCTAAAAAAGCTATTAATTAATAGATTAAGCGGTTTTAATCGGACTTTTTTACTCTTATTAGCGTTAAGTCTCGCTGGTCTTTCTTTTGCGGATGATGCTCCTTCAACCAATGACAAGATATACTCAAAAAAACAGGCAAAAACTGGAGAAGCCCTTTACAAAAATAATTGCTTAATTTGTCATAACAAAAAGTATTTTCGACCAGTATTTAAAACGTGGGAGAATCAATCCTTAGGCACATTTTTTTTAGTAATGAGCTCATCCATGCCAGAGAATAATCCTGGCTCCTTGGTTCACCAAGAATATATCGATATATTGGCTTATATATTGTCACTCAACCGATACTCTTCAGGGAAAGAAGAATTATCTAATTCTGTTGATGATCTTAATTTAATTACTATACAGCCAAGAAAAAAATAAATATTACCTATTAGATATCTATTAATCTCGGTGAATGTAACAAAATACAAGATAAATTAGATCTATTGGTAATTATGAATAAATAATTTGTTAAGCATTACAAAGAAATGTTAAGGTCATGCTATAAGTATTTATTAATTAAGATTCAAATAAAATCAAAGTATATGGGGTGGAAATGAGTAAATTAATTCAATTAGACAGAAGATCTTTTCTAAAAAGCGCTAGCCTGACTGCTGTTGGTGGATCATTAGCGAGCGTTACTAGTATTGGATCTGCTGCAGAAACGGGTCGTGGTGGCATCAAAAATGGTAAATTTAATTTCGATGAAATTTATGATCGTGATGGCACTGGCAATATTAAATGGGATTCGCAATACGCAAGATTTGGAGCGGAAAATATTGATGTTGGAATGGGTATTGCTGATATGGATTTTCGTGGCTCTCCTGCTATCAAAGAAGCTCTCGATAAAAGAATTCAACACAATAACTGGGGTTATGAAGATCTTAGAAAATCTTATATCGAATCTATTGTTCAATGGAATAGCGAGCGACATGGCTACGAATTAGATCCAGCGACAGTTAAAATATCATCGGGCGTCCATACCCCATTGATTGCAGCTTTGAATGCAGTTACCAAACCAAATACGAAAGTTCTATTAAATACTCCTACCTATAATGGCTTTTATGGCGATCTTCGCTGGAGTAGAACCCAAATTAATGACAGTGAAATGTACAAGGATGATGATGGCGTCTATCACATTGATTGGGATGATTTTGAAGCAAAAATGACACCTGATACTTACGCTTTTATCTTGTGTAACCCCCAAAACCCAACCGGGAACATGTGGTCGGAAGAAGATTTATTAAAAATGGGTGAGCTCTGCCTTAAAAAAGGTATTGTTGTCCTCGCTGATGAGATCCATTGCGATTTTGTAATGAAAGGTCAAAAATACATACCATTTGCAAGCTTACCGGATAAGGCAATTGTGAATAATAGTGTCACTATGAAAGCAATCAGCAAAACCTTTAGCCTTGCTTCTATGAAAAGTGCTTATTACTTCTCAACCAATCCAGTGCTTTTAGATAGAGTAAATTATATGCATCGTGCTGATATAAATTCACTCGGTATAGTAGCCAATGAAGCAGCTTATCGATATGGCGCAGAATGGTTTGATCAACTTCTACCGTATATCGATGAAAATCATAATTTTGCTGAAGCTTACATAAAAGAAAAATTACCACTTGTAAAATATAAAAAAGCACAAGGCACCTACCTTGCTTGGCTTGACGTAAGCGCTGTCGGAGAGGCTATCGATGCCGAAAAACATGCCAGTGACGAAGGAATGAAAAGCGATACTCACTATCTCGAAAAATGGTTTGTTGATAATGCAAAAGTTCAACTTAACCCAGGTATTGGTTATGGAACAGGCGGCAATGGTCACATGAGAATGAATCTTGGTACGCCAAGACCATTGATCAAACAGGCAATTGATAACCTGGCTGATGCATTAAGTAACGTTTAGAAACTTTTAATCGTTGTTTCAAAAAAGCACTTGCCTTTGGCAGGTGCTTTTTTATTTGGACCATCCTTGTACGGTGTCTATAAGGACAGCCGTCAATTTAACCAAGTCGTCTATATCAACCCACTCATTAGGGCCATAGAAATTACCTGCCAATGAACCAATACCGTAAGCAGGAACATTAAGTAACCGAATTGGATAACGAATGTCTCCTGCATAATGATTTGGATAAGATTTTGGCTCTTGACCTGTAATGCTTGCTATTGAATCTCTCAATATAATACTTTCAGGTCCTTGCCATTCAGCTTCACCAGGATTCGTCCGATAACCCTTAGCTATTACACTCACTTCAAATTTTTCTGTATCCGGAGAAATATCTTTAATAAAATTTTCCGCTTCAACTGTTATCTGTTTTAATAATGCCGACCAATTATTTTTACCTGTAAATTTCAATCTCACATTTGCTATCGCTTTATCTGCTACCGAACCAATACGGTCACCACCAGATATTCTTCCAAGATTAACTTCAGTATCAGTTAAAATGTTCGACCTCAAATGGTTTAAAAGTTCTACGCAAGCATTAATCGCATTGCCTCCTTCATCCCAAGCAGCTGAATCAATAGATCCAATTTCCATGGACCTACCTCGCCAGCCCTCCACCTTGATTTCAAGATCAAATACCCCTTGAACTGCATTTTTAATATCTTCTAAGCCTCTCCCTGTTTCTGCTGGATGTGCGTAAAGTACTGCTTTTATATTATGGTCAGATTTCCTAATCCTTTCGAAAATCGGGAGACTACCTCGACTGCCACCCCCTTTTCCATGCAAACTCATCACGACTGGCAGCGGACCATTATTTTCACTTAATACTTTTGCAGCTATGAGCATAGCTGCCACACCACCTTTATCATCTGCTGTACCTAAACCGTACATTCGATTATTTTTAACAACTGGCTTATACGGATCAGTATCCCATCCATCTTCCACTGTATGAGTATCTATATGTGAAAAAATAGCACAATCATTAGACTTTTCTTGCTCTGGCCAGCCTACAATATTGACAAATGGACCGTCGCTCGGTGGATTTGGAGTCATGTATTCATCATGGTGTTGATATTTACTTGGCCTGTCTTCAGATTGTTCAACTCTATAGGGAAGCTTGCTCAGATAATTTTTAACCAATTTTTGTGCCACTTCAGCTGATTCGCCGGTTTGACTCCTAATACTTACTAATTGACTCATTAATTCAATTAATTCTGATCGTTTTGCTTCTGCAAAATTTAATGCAGCTGGGGTTGCAGAAAATACATTGGTTTGATTTAAGGCAGCGAAGCCAAGTGTCGCACTGGTCCCTATTACGAAATTCCGACGGGAAGTTTTGTTGTCATTCAATGGTTCATCTTGATTCATTTATCTTCCTTGCTATCTATTAATTAATTAAATTATCAACCGCAACCTCAACCGAGGTTTGAACAGGATCAATTACTTTGACTCCCAACTCTCTTTCAACAGCAGCTCGATGTTTTGCCAGTCCTGCACAGCCAAGGATAATCATTTCTACCCTTTGTTTTTCTATTAAATCACGTCCCGATATTATGATCTTACTAAACGTACTTTTGTCACTTACCGCTTCATTGACGCTTATATTTAATGCGTTCTCCCCAATATAATAAGACTCTAAATTAAGTCCTTTAATATAATTTATATGCCTTTGTATCGACTCATCACCGAGCGCTATGACACCAAAGTTATGTCTCAATTTAGTACAAAATTTAACTGATGTTTCATGAATACCATAGATGGGTTTTTTAAATGTTTGTGTTGCCTCATTTAGTCCTGGATCAGAGTAACAAGCAATAACAAAAGCATCATATTCACCAAGCTCATCTGAAATTTTATTAATAATTAAAGGCTCAACAAACTTAATATCCGCGTCAGTCTCTATGCCAAAAGGCGCTCCACTTAATGTAATAAAATCAACGCCAACACTTCCATTAGGACTATGATTATCAAATGAATCTTGCATCTTTTCAGTAACCAAGACATTAGAGTTTGGATTAATTACTAAAATTTTATGCATTAAATTTCAATCTTTGTGCCAAAATTTTCTGTTGTATTTAACTCAGGTGCAAGTCTTCCTGGCATACCCGTACAATCAATTTTCTTTCGATGTATAAATTGCCCATCACCACGATCTGCTTTTAGCTTGTTATCCTCAATAATGATATTCCCTCTTTGAATTATCGTTTCAGGCCAACCAGTAACTTGCATGCCTTCATAAGGAGTAAAGTCCATATTGTCATGAATATCCTCTGCTGTGATTGTTTTTTTAATCTCAGGATTCCAAATTGCGATGTCTGCATCCTTACCTTCAGTAATTGATCCTTTGCAATGATCCAAGCCATAAATTTTAGAGACATTGGTAGCTGCAAGAGCAACAAAATGATTAAGAGTAATCCGTTTCTTTATATACCCTTCTGAAAATAATAAAGGCAGTCTAGTTTCAATACCCGGTAAGCCATTTGCAATTTTAGTGAATGGTGGCTTTTCTCCAGCATGTAATTTACCCGTCTCATCAAAACGATAGGGGGCGTGATCTGATGAATAAACTTGAAATGTTCCATTTTGCAAACAACGCCATATCTCTTCTTGTGATGCCCTGTCTCTTAAGGGTGGGCTGCAACAAAATTGTGCTCCTTGCATATCAGGAAGATCCATAGTTTGGGCATTAAGAAACATATATTGAGGACAAGTTTCACCAAAAACTTTTTGGCCATCATATCTAGCTTTAGCTATTATTCTAGCTCCAGCCTCAGTGGATACATGCACAATTAAAATTGGTGTATCAATAAAACTCGATAATGCTATCGCTCGATTAATAGCTTCAGACTCAGCGGTACGCGGATGACTTAATGCGTGATACTTTGGTTCTTGGTGCGATCCTTCGATTAGTTTTTCACTCATCCAATTTATCATGGCATTGTTTTCTGCATGAATCATAGTAAGCGCGCCCAATCTCTTAGCCGCTGACATAATATTTAACATTTGTTGATCATCTACTATCAATTTATCGTAAGTCATATAGATCTTAAATGAAGTGATACCTTGCTCAATAACAAGAGGTAATTCGTCGTTAATTACCTCATCTGTAGGATCCGATATGATGAGATGAAACGAATAGTCGATAACTGACTTTGGTTTTGCTCTTGAATGATAAAGCTCTAAGACATCTTGTAATTTTTGACCACGATGCTGAGCTGCAAAAGGAATCAGGCAGGTATTACCTCCGAAAGCAGCAGAGACACTGCCTGAATAATAATCATCTGAGGTCATAACTCCACCAGACGATTCTTGTTCTATATGGCAATGCGCTTCGATCCCACCCGGCAACACTAATTTCCCAGCAGCATCAATTTCTTTTTTGGCATCACCAATATTTTTTCCTATTGTTGTAATTAAGCCATCTTTGATGCCTATATCTGCATGAAATGTTTCGGTAGCATTTGCTACTGTGCCATTGGTTATCTTTAAATCAAATAAGTCCATAACAAGTAATATCCTCGATTCTTTCTAATAATTAACTAATCTTAATATTCAATTAGTACCTAGATTTCTCTCGACACGTCCAATTATTCGGGATAATTCAGTAAGATCTTTGTCACTCATACGAGGTCCTGGATCCCTTACTTTCGAACAATCAATAGCGCCACGGCGAAATAATATCTCTTTTCTGATAGCTAAACCAAAACCAGGTTGCTGCTCATATCGTACTAAAGGTAAATAGGTATCAAACAAATCTTCTGCAGCGTCGATTTTCCCTTTTTTGTGTAAATTATAGACTTCTACCAACATTTCCGGATAAGCAAAACCCGTCATTGCACCATCTGCGCCTCGTTGTAATTCCTGAGGAAGATACAAACCACCATTACCTGTTAATACAGAAATCGGGCGAATGCCTCCATCTTGAATCGATGCTTTAACTTTAGATAGTTTATCTAAACCAGGCCACTCTTCATGCTTTAACATAACCAGTTGATTAAAATCATTGACTAATCGATTAAATGTTTCTAATGAAATTTCTGATTTTGTTAGAAACGGATAATCCTGATAACACACGGGGATATCATCGCCTAGTGCATTAAATACATTCGAAAAATAGTTATATATTTTTGTTTCAGTGCCAAGACCCATGGGTGGGGCCACCATCACACCTGCAGCTCCCATCTCCATACTCATATTGGACAATTTCGCTAAATTACCAAGTCCTGCATTGGAAACACCGACAATTACCGGCACCTGTTGATTTACTTGCTTTAAAACAGTACTGATAAATAATTCAGACTCGCCTGGAGTAAGTTTAGGCGCTTCACCCATTACACCCAGAATAGTAATTCCATGAACTCCCTTCTCTATATAAAAATCAATGAGTTTTTTTGTGCTCTCTGTATCAAGTGCTCCAGATTCTTTAAAAGGTGTAGCTGAAATAATAAATACACCTTCGGCTGTTTCATCAAGCTTGTTATATAACATTTAAAATTATCCTTAATATTTATAAGTTAAATTATTCAGCAATCTTTATATATTGCTTATTTTTATCAGTCAATTTGGTCGCATATTTATTCTCACCAGACATATAGTCACGCATTAATTTAAGAAATACACCAATCAGAAATAACAATGCCACTAGATTAGGCAAGGCACTTAATGCGACTGAAATATTTGCCAGCATCCATAACTGATCAACATTACTGATACCGGCAAATACAATCCCAGGTAAAAAATACAACCACTTAATAATGTTGAATATTTTTTTATTAAATAAATCGACCAAAGCGGTTTCAAAATATACAAAAAAACCAATTTGCGTCGATAAACAAAAAGTCACAATAGCAATCGAGATAATCGCATTTGCAATCAACGGAGAATAATATGTGGCATATCCTTCCAATAATAACTCAATACCCGAGCTGCCATTTTCGAGCACACCAGAACAAAGAATAATTAATGCCGTAATTGTGCAGACAACAGTGGTATCTATAAATACCTCTGCAGAACCCCATAGTCCCTGTAAAAATGGATGCTCAGTTTCTGCATTTGCATGCACCATAGGCGCCGTTCCTAAACCTGCCTCATTGGATAACATACCTCTTGCCATGCCCATTTGAATGGCTGACATAACAGCTGCTCCCGCAAAACCCCCCACCGCCGGAGCTGGAGCAAAAGCAAAGTGAAATATTTGAGAAAAAGCTTCAGGTATAGAAGAATAATTTGCCAATACAATAAAAAAACCACTCAATAAATAAATCAATGTCATTAATGGCACCAAAGCTTCACATACTTTTCCAATTCTTTGGATACCACCAACTGCAACAGTCAGTGTAATTAAACCCATTAAAGATGTAGCCAGATATGGATTGATATCATAACTTGCTTCTAAGGCACGACCGACCGTATGAGCTTGCAGTAGCGATGAAGTAAAAATACAATTAACAATAATCCCGATACTAAAAAACGTCGCCAAAACCTTCCAACCCAACGCTTTTTTAATATAGTACATAGGTCCGCCACGAATATTCCCACTGCCATCAACCTCTCTATAATGCACAGCAAGAGTGATCTCTGCCGCTTTTGTAATCATGCCAAAAAAAGCCATCACCCACATCCAAAAAATAGCTCCTGGACCACCTATTGATAAGGCGGTAGCAACACCTGCCATATTTCCCATGCCGACAGTACCAGCCAAGGAGGCAGTTGTAGCTTGAAAAGGTGAAATGCTCTTTTTTGATGTTTGTTTCTTTTCGTGAAAGATACGTCCCAATGTTTTACTAAAAATTAACTTGAAATAACGAATTTGAAAAAAACGGGTTTTTACCGTTAAATAAATCGAAACAAAAGCAATAAAAGCCATCGTCCATGGGCCCCACAACCATTCACTCAATTGTCCGATAAACTGTAAAAAATAATCAAACATAGATTTATTCCTTAAATAGATATGTATCACACCTTAAGTTAAAAATTATTACAATCCAAATAAATAGAGTTTATAAAAAATAATACGTTAATTAGATATAGTGATAAATACACTTTACATATTGAAATTATATTAGTTAAGGTTTAATTTTTAGCCAGTTGGGGTAGACTCAATGTAGTATAAATAAATTTAAAATAAATTAGTAATCATTCCAAATGGACCTTTGAAACTGTATTAGGGGAAATAATATGAAACTTGTCATAAAAAATAGAACGTTAACTTTGCTTAGTAGAATTCTTGCCTATTGCTTTATTACCCTTGGTATTATCGCTTGCTCTGAAAACTCAGAGATAAATCAATCCATCGGCGCAGTTACTTCAGGACAAGGTACATTGGAGGGCCAATGGGAGTATCTTGGCGGTGATGCAGCTCACACACGTTACTCACCAGCAAACCAAATAAACACAGATAATTTTGAAGATTTAGAAGAAACCTGGACATGGGATGGAGCAAGCTTTAATGCACAAAGTGGAAGATCTACTCCAAGTTATATAAATGGTACGTTATATACTGTGGCAGGTGCGCGTAGATATGTTACTGCACTTAACCCTGAAACAGGTGAGTTAATATGGTCATATGGCGAGCCAAAAACGGGTCGTTATGAATACTCCATGAGAAAAGACTACGGCAAAGGTGTTGCTTATGCTGAAATTGATGGTAGAGGTGTAATCTATATTAGTTCACCCGCATTTTTTTTAACGGCTTTGGATGCAAAAACTGGTCAGCCGCTAGAAAACTGGGGAACACCTGTACCAATCGAAGGTTTTCCTGAAAGTGGGGTTGTAGATATGCTCGCTGATCTAGGTCATGATTATGATCCTTATGATGGATTACCTCTAGAGACAGGTTATATCACCACATCCTCACCACCCATTGTCGTAAATGGTGTCATTATTGTTGGCAATTCTCATGAACAAGGTTATTACCAATCAAGAATAGAAAATGTCCCTGGCGATATTTTGGGTTATGACGCCAGAACAGGAGAGTTTCTCTGGAAATTCAATGTAATCCCTCAACCAGGTGAAGTAGGTCATGAAACTTGGGAGAATGATGCGTGGAAATATACTGGTGATATATCTTCTTGGGCGCCGATGTCAGCTGATTTAGAAAGAGGTATTGTTTACATACCTACGAATGGAGTAACAATCGATTATTATGGTGGATTTAGTCCGGGTGATAATTTATTTTCAACCAGCTTAATTGCCTTGGATGCTAAAACAGGTGAACGAGTCTGGCATGCACAATTAGTCAAACATGATATTTGGAATTATGACACACCTACAGCACCAATCCTTTTGGATGTCACCATTGATGGTGTGGAAGTCCCTATAGTAGCCCAAACAACAAAACAAAATTTTGTCTATACCTTTAATAGGGAAACCGGTGAACCAATTTGGCCTTTTGTAGACACTCCAGTTCCTGCTTCTGATGTTCCTGGAGAAAAACTCTCTGAAACTCAACCCTTCCCAACTAAGCCATTGGCATATGGTATGCAAGGATTGGTTCACGAAGATCTTATTGATTACACTCCAGACCTCCGCGCAAGAGCAATTGATGCTCTAAAAAATCATAAAATCGGACCTTTATTCAATCCACCTTTGCACCGAGATAATGATCAAGGTTATCGTGCTGCACTCTGGTGCCCTGGAGACGGTGGAGGTACAAATATTGATGGTCCAAGTGTTGCAGATCCAACTACTGGAATTCTTTATGTATCAACTAGGAAGGCTTGCACAGGAAGAATTATTGTTTCAGGAGAGGAGCGGGATAAAAATATCAAACTTCCCACTGGAGCTAAATTTTCTGACTTTGCTTCACTAAGATATGACAATGTAAAAGGCCCAGATGACCTGCCATTATTTAAACCTCCTTATAGTCATATCACTGCAATTGATATGAATACGGGCGATCATCTTTGGCAACTTCCTATTGGTGAGACTCCTGAAAGAGTTCTCAATCATCCAGATCTTCAAGATATGGATATCCCTACCACTGGAACCGGAAGCAATGCTGCAATGGGAGTCACAGAAACAGTGTTCATGTACGCATCAATGGCGAGCGATGGAACGAATATGCTCTATTTCGTGGATAAAGTATCAGGCGAACAACTCGGTGGAGTGGAGATGGAAGATCGCACTGATTATGGTTTGATGAATTATGTACACAAAGGCAAGCAATACATAATTTTACAGACGGGACCAAAATTAACTGCCATGGCGCTCTATGACGAGGATGCGGAAAGCGGTGATGACTACTGATAATAATCAGGGGCTCGTAATGTAAGAGAGCCCCTTTTATTAATCCTATTGAATTATTGGCCTGGACTATATTGTCGAATAGCTCGACTCATAACGTCTTCATTGTAATAGGCGACATCTTTAAATTTTACATCTTTGTAACCGACTGCTTGATCATAAAAATGAGGTGAATCAGGATCGCCACTTTGCCCACCTGCCAAAATGCTTTTTGCTTTCACCTTATCGCCAAATTCAACCACAGCCACGAAGCTGTTTCCACGATAACCATAAATTCGTTTTGTATTTGGATATTGCGTTGCTCCAAATGCTGCTAATGCCCCCCATTTTCCAGAAGCCATACCAATAGCAAGGCTCGGTGCATCATCATCATGAGGTTGATCAATATCTCCAGTAATTCTTTGTAATCTATTTACCTCTCCCCACGGAACATTCCATCCACCAAAGTCCTCTTCAAGAGCAGCGATCGTTTTTTCAAAAATAGCTATCTTTTCACTATTGGGTGAATCAGAACCAAAATAGATTATTCGATCATTACCTCTAAGTAATTCTGGATTTTTTCCCTGGGCTAAATAATGCAATCCATAAAAATGAGCAATCGTCATAGCAATGGAATCGCTTGCTGTTTTATAATTCCACTCTCTTAGAACATTAATTGCTGCACCATGACTTTTATTGTCAGAATTTAGCTGGTCAAAAGCGCTAATTAATCCAGGTAGTAAAGCTTCAAATGCAGGAAGATAGGGATCGTATGCCATCGTGATTAAATCATCTAGCGTTAAGTTAGACATATTACTCAATAAATCAACCGCATGTAGACCCCTGAAATTTTCTAAATCTGGTGCCATGTAAACTGCATAATCTTCAGGATTAGGGCTAAATTTTCCGGCTGCTGTGAATGGAGTTGAATTACAATTCTGTAACCACCCATTTTCAGGATTCAAAAGAGTAACTATCTCATCCACCTCATGAATGCCTTGCCAATCAGTTTCAGGATTACTGCCATCAACAGGTTGAGTGAAATCAAATTTTGTATTTCTTTTGGGCACAAAATTACCATGATAATAGGCTATATTTCCTTCTGAATCAGCATATACGGTATTGTTTGATGAGTTGGTACGAATATCCATCATCTCTCTGAAGCCCTGATGTCCTTTGTTTTTTGTCCTTATAAAAGATTGCTTCAATGCATTAACAGGATCCCAGTTAATTTTTGTTGCGACCCACTTGCCGTCGATTTTATGTGTTACTGGTCCGTGATGGGTGCGGTAGATGGGAAAAGTCCGTTCCGCCATATTCTCACCGTCTTTATATCTAAGCGTTACTTCTTTGGTCGTAACTGGACGATAATCAGAGCCATAACGATAGACTAGGTTTCCATCAATTTTATCGATATCCTCAATAAACTCATCCATAAAATCTAATCGTGTTGAAGTATGCATCCAACCAGTATTCTCATTAAAACCCTGATAAACAAAAAATTGGCCCCAAGTCACCGCTCCATATGCATTCAGCCCTTCTTCACTTACAACATGAACTTCACCACGGAAATAAAATGAGGTATGCGGGTTTATCAATAACATGGAATTTCCTGAAGCCGTATGTTCTCCCGATATAGCAAAGCCATTAGATCCTTTGGGCTCAATAAAATCAGAAACAGCTGTTTTTGAGGTATCTTTAACAACAAAATTTTCATCGGCACCATAGAATGATTCGATACCAGCTAAAGGAATTTGTTCTATATCACCTCCGATAGACCCCTCAAAGAAAAACATAGGCATCCAAGGCTCAAAGTGTGTAATTAGTTTTGGGGTAACTTCCGGGTTTGAGGCTAGATAATAATTAAGTCCATCTGCAAATGATTGGCATAATAATTGTAACCATTCGGGAGCAGAGGCATAGGCCATTTTAGCTTCTTCTGTAGTCATAAAGAGCCGCGCTCGTAAATCACTGTAAATAGCTTGCTCACCTTCTATCTCTGCAAGTCTTCCAATAGCCCAAATATAATTTCTCTCGATTCTTGGAAAATCATCTTCAGCTTGAGCGTACAATAAACCAAAAACAGCATCTGCATCTGTATTGCCATAAATATGTGGAACGCCATAATCGTCCCTTACAATATTAATACTCTTAGCTATTGAAGATAACCTCTCAAATTCTATACTCGCCTCATTTTGAGTTGAGCAGGAAACCAAAGAAAGGATAATGGCTACCCTAAAAGCCCTTAATAAAAAAATCTGTATATCTTTTCTCATAACTAAACCCTCAAGATAATTTATTTCATTTTTCACTTATCGCTTGACGCGAAGCTCGCTCATTATAAGGAGCCCGATACTTAATATAAATCAAGACCAGCAATATGTATGCAAGTACCAAAATCCAGCCACTTTTGTCTATATCAGAAAAAGACAGCGCACCTTGTCCAATTAAGATACATACACCAACAACACTGATTATCTTAACCTTTGTTTCAGACAATCGCATGGTTGCTTTATTAAATAAATCTGGTAATTTCTTTGAAAATTGATAAGCAGCCACCAAGGGTATTAAATCATATATAAATACGAGTCCTCCACCCAACATAATGATGTAACGCAAATCTTTTCCAGCCAGAATTGGAGTCAAGCCAAATAATAAAATAACTGTCAATAGAATATGGGGAGTATTGTATCTTTGATTCACTTTCGCGAGACTTTGAGGCAACCAACCGTCTTGGCATGCAATCAATAATGATTTTGTGGCCCAAGAAAAAGTGGAGTTAATACTGGTCGCTAATGCGAATAATCCAGCACCGACGATAAAAGCCACATATACAGTGGGTGGCAAAATAGCTTGAGCCACTTCTGCAAGAGGTTTTCCTGCAGTTTGCTCTATGGGCAATATTCCGACTGCCACAATAGATACCAGTGCAAAGAATACTGCGGCAATAACGGTACTGTATATAATTGCTCTTGGCAGATCATGTTGGGGATTTTTCATTTCTCCACCTAGCTCTGAAATATACTGAGCGCCGCCTGTTGAAAATGAAAGCACCACACAAGCCAAACCAAAACCATACCAACCCTGAGGAAATAATTTTTCTGTATCTTTAAAATTAGTATAGTCAACTTCCAAGATGCCAAAAAATATTAATGAGGATAATCCACATAGTAAAAAAACAATCATTATTTTTTGGATAAATGCTGCCTGCTTAACTCCAAATAAATTTATTATATAGAATAAAAGCATAATACCAATCGCGGTTAAATTTGCATTGAGCTGTGGTACTAAAGCTATGGCGTATTGTGAAAAACCCAACGCAAATAATGCTATTAAAATATGCGTAAAAGTTAATATAGCCAGGTAGAAGAAGCCAACTTTTGGTCCAAGGATACGCTTACAGTAGACATATAAACCACCTGTAGCAGGCATAGCAGAACCCATAAATGCAATCGGCAATTGTTTAATTATGGATAATATAGCTGATAGTATGAACGCAAAAGGTATCGCGTAAGCAGTAAAACCTATGCCAATACCAATCAACACCATAATACCGGAACCCACAACTTGGCCCATTGCAATAGCAAAAACATCCCAAAATGTTAATGATCGTTTAAGTTCCATTATTTACTTACCTAAAACCTCAAAATCAAACTAAAGCTAAAGCTGACTCAAAATCAGCAATCAAGTCATCCGCATCTTCGAGGCCGGTCGAGACTCTAATCATCCCTCTATAGATACCCATCTCTTGTCGCTCTTCTTCAGGTATATCCAAAAAAGCCATCGTAGCTGGAATTTGTGTGGTTGTTCTGACGCCACCCAAACTAGCAGCAAAACACGCTAACTCCAAACTATCAAGCACAGTCAAAGCTTTATCTCCATCACTCACCTCAAAGGTTAGCATACCGCCATATTTAGGCATTTGTTTTTTTGCTAATGCATGCTGAGGATGGTTTTCCAAGCCAGGATACCAAACACTCTTCACTTTGGGATGCTTAGAAAAATATTTTGCTAATTTCATTGCCGTTTGACATTGTCGCTCTAATCTCACTGATAATGTTTGAATACCTCGCAGTAAAACCCAGGCATTAAAAGGTGAAAGAGGTGACCCCCATTTAACCATCGTATTCCAACGTATTTGCTCCATAAAATCAGCTGGTAATATGCTTGATTTCATGGCAATAACGCCCCCAAGAGCATCGTTATGACCACCAATAAATTTAGTAGCGCTTTCAATTACAATATCGACACCCCATTCAAGTGGCCTAACTACATAAGGGCTTGCAAAGGTATTATCGCAAACCACGACAATACTTTTCTCGTGAGCAATGGCAACCAGTCCATCAAAATCAGGCACCTTCATTGATGGGTTAGCAATAGATTCAAAATAAAGGACTTTTGTATTTTCCTGTATGGCGTTTCGCACAGCATCAAGATCTGCGGTATCCACAAAAGTTGTAGTAATACCATAATCAGTTAAACGATGATCCAGCATTTCATGGGTTGAGCTATAGGTAGTCCAATCGCAAACGATATGATCTCCGCTTTTTAAAAGGCCAAATAAAGTAACTGAGATTGCAGCCATTCCAGAGGCAGTAGCTAAACAAGCATCCGCACCTTCGATCATCATCATTTGTTCTTCAAACTGATATTCGTTTGGATTGCCGCATCGACCATAAATATTAACGGACTTCCTTTCCCCATCTACCACTTTCTTATAGACCTCAGCACCATAGTGAAAACTTGATGACATAAATATCGGAGCACCAATCGAGCTTGAGCCTTCATCAGGCGCATAATAAACTGCTCTACTATCGAAGTTTAAATTTTTTCTTTTTTCTTCTTTCACTAGAATTCCTTTTTAAATGATTTAGATGACACCCTACCTAAGGCAAATATAATGTAGCTCTTTATATTTTTTTTATAAAGATAATTTTAACCATACTTAAAAAATAATAAAAAATAATTACAATTATTTTAGATAATAGTGTATTTTACTAACATATGTTAATAAAATAAACATAAGTTATGAATATTACTAAACGAGAACAAGAGATACTGACAGAAATCGAATCGAATCCTCAAGTATCTCAGAAATATCTATCAGAAAAATTAGGCATTACTAGGTCTGCTATCGCTGTACATATAATGAATCTAAGTGCCAAGGGCTTGATAAAAGGTCGAGGTTATATTTTAAGCACGCAACCGCTAATCTCAATAATTGGTGGGGCAAATATTGATATACATGGAATATCTTTGCGAAGAATAAAACCAAGAGATTCTAATCCAGGAAATCTTTTTAGTTCTCCTGGTGGGGTGGCCAGAAATATTGCTGAAAATATTGCTCGATTAGGGCTCCCTTGCAGATTGATCACCGCTCTTGGGCAAGATCAAAATGGGGATATGTTAGTTAAAAATTGCCAAGAACTAGGAATAGACACTCGCTATATACTAAGACACGGAGAAATGCAGACTTCCACTTATCTATCAATTATCGATAGCTCAGGTGAGATGCTTAATGCTATTTCTGATATGAAGGTTATTAATGCGATTACGCCTTCTTATATCAAATCAATTGAGAAAACACTCATTCAATCTGAACTAATTGTTTTAGACACAAATCTTGAGACCGCCACACTTAAATACGTCATGAATAAATTTAATCGTATACCTATTTTTATAGATACGGTCTCAACAATAAAAGCAAAAAAAATACTGCCCTTTTTAGATAAAATAAATACCTTGAAACCAAATCTCATGGAGGCAGAGTCAATATCAGGAATAAAAATCAAAGATCTAAGCAAACTGCCATTAATAGCAAATTGGTTTCACGACAAAGGATTGAAAAGATTATTTATTACGCTTGGTGAAAAAGGCATTTTCTATAGTGCACCAGGAGAATCTGGCATCGAAACTTTACCTTTACAGAAAAACAAAATTGTAAACGTTTCGGGTGCCGGAGATGCATCAATGGCAGGCCTCGTTCATGCTTGGAAGGAACAATACAGCGCAAAAGAATCAGCAAAAAAAGCATTGATTGCCGCTCAGATAGCACTTACGAACACCGATACAATCAATCCCTCTATGTCCCTCAAACATCTTGAAGACAAATACAATGAACAGTATGCATAATAATCACATATCTGAAAATTTAGTTATCAATCCTGACATACAAATAGCACTCAAAGATGGGAGGCCTATTGTTGCATTAGAGTCGACTATTATTTGCCATGGAATGCCCTATCCGCAAAATATTGAAACTGCAAAAGCAGTTGAAAAAATCGTCACTGATAATGGTGCAATACCGGCAACTATCGCCATAATAAATGGTCACCTAAAAGTAGGTTTAACTTCAGATGAAATGGAATATCTAGCAATAAATGGAGAAAAAATAAAAAAAGTAAGCCGACGTGATCTCCCCTTCATCCTTTCTCAAAAGAAAGATGGCGCTACAACTGTAGCTGCCACCATGATTATTGCTTCTATGGCAAAAATTAACATATTTGCAACGGGTGGTATAGGCGGTGTTCATAGAGACATTAACGATTCTCTGGATATTTCGGCAGATTTACAGGAACTTGCAAAAACCAATGTTGCAGTTGTCTGTTCAGGGGTTAAATCTATTTTGGATATTCCACGCACACTTGAATATTTAGAGACTCATGGTGTTCCAGTTATAGGTTATAGAACCAATAATATGCCAGCATTTTACACAAGCGCTAGTGGCTCTTCAGTGGATTATAATATCGAATCGTGCGCAGAAATAGCAAAAGTTATGAAAATGAAATGGGAAATGAACTTTGAAGGAGGCATGGTCATAGCAAATCCCATCCCAAAAAAATATTCACTCCCAGCCAAAGAAATAAATAAGGTGATTGATCTTGCCTTAATAGAAATGAAAGAAAGAAAAATTATTGGCAAAAAAACTACCCCCTTTCTTCTGTCTAAGATTGCAGAAAAAACCGGAGGAAAAAGCTTATCATCAAATATTCAACTTGTTTTTAATAATGCCGCCCTAGCTGCAAAAATTGCTATAAATTTCACTCAAATTAAATAAGTATTGAAACTATGGAAAATCAAAAAAATATTCCCTCAATTGATCTTGGTTTATTTAATTCCGATACCGCCAGATCTAGAATTGAAACAGGTCAATTGGTCGATGACATCTGTCGTCACATAGGTTTTCTAAAAATAAAAAATCATGGTATACCTAAAGTGGTCATCGATAATGCATGGAATGCTGCTGAGAATTTCTTTTCTCTACCTGAAAAGGAGAAAAATAAATGCAAACCTAGGATTGCGAATTCCCCCAGAGGTTATTTTCCTATGCAATCCGAAACTTTAACAAAATCCAGAGGAGTTGAAACACCACCCGATCTTAAAGAGGCATTTAGTTGTGGCTCAGAAGGTATTCAACAAAATAAGAAAGACAATTTAGATTTTTTTTATGGTAACAATATATGGCCAAATGAACCAAAAAACTTTAAAGATGTTTGGCAGCAATATTATCAAGCTATGGAAAAACTAAGTCTGAATATTATGGGGTTGTTTGCTGTATCACTAGGACTTAAATCAAACTATTTTGATGAGTTTTATACTAATCATATTAGTGCATTAAGAGCATTAAATTACCCATCGACAAAAAATATTCTTTTACCAGGTCAACAACGTGCAGGTGCACATACAGATTATGGTAGTTTGACTATCCTTCTTCCTGATCATAATGTGGGTGGGCTTGAAGTGAAGCATCCAAATGAAGAATGGATACCAATAGAGGCAGATGAAGATACTTTCATAATCAATATTGGCGATATGATGGCTCAATGGACAAATGATCGATGGGTATCAACACTTCATCGTGTTGTAACACCCAATACCCCTGAGAAAAAAATCACGGCAAGAAGACAGTCAATTGCCTTTTTTCAAAACCCAAATTTTGATGCAAAAATTAATTGCCTCCCAACCTGTTTAGAAGAAAGTGCCACACCAAAATATTCATGTATCGAAGCTGGTCAATATTTAATGGATCGCTTTCACGCAACCATAAAATAAAGAAACAATTTTAATGTATAAATAAATTTATACCATGTATCTAAGCTGGGTTGGTCAGTATTTTTGGGGCATACAAACTCAATCTTTTATACATAAATAGGTATACAAGAACGCTTAATGCCGTTGTTAATGCACACATCAGAAATACGCCACTGTATCCATACTGTGCACCCAATATTGAAGCCGCTATATTGGGACCAACAATTTGCCCTAAACCTTGCGCACCGACAATTAATGCCGCAAACGATCCTTTATTATCAATTGTGGCAACTGTTGACATCTGAAACACGTCATTAAATATCCACAAAAAGTTAAACATAAAGACACTTACCAGGAGATTTATGCTGGTTATTCCATTTACGAGCATACCAACAATTACAATCATCATTAACTGAGCACCAATTAATGGTTTCACTAAACCATATTTTTTACTAAAAAATGCTGCAAACACGCACCCAACCAATGTTAACAATGATGCCCAAAATAATACTCCGCCCGTCCATGATTCTGAAATTCCATAGCTCAAGCTGGCTAATTCTATATAAACCCAATAGGCGCCAATATTAATATAACTAATAAAAATAGCCGCCATACACAACCATAAAATATAAACAGGAATAAGTGTTTCTTTTTTAGATGAAGTTATGGTGTTGTTGTCATGATTATCAACTTTATAAGGCACTATCCATTGAATAAATAGCAAGGTGATTAAAAAACATCCAATAAAAAACCAATAAATTCCATCCATCGATAACTGGGGCAAAACCCTTACCTCCATTGCCTGAGAAAAAGCAAAGGCAAATAGCATAAAATTATAAGCACGTGTTGGTTTAATCGTAGCGCCAAGTGCTGCCACTGCTACCGCTGTATAAATACCATTACCAACTCCTGAAAGGGCTCTAAGCCACAATACAACTTCATAATGGTCGTAGATTGTGCATAAATAGTTCGCAACAATCGTAAGAAAGATTCCTATTAATACTAGATGTCTGCGATTCATTCTTGAAATAATCAGAGCAGTGATAATGGCACCAATTGATAAGCCGCCCAAATCAGCTCCTGCAACTCGACCCACTTGCTCAGCGGTAAATCCGAGTTTTCCTGCCCACGCAGTACTAATCACTGGTATACCAACCATGACGCCATAGCCAACAATTGCCATATATAAAGATAAAGAAATGGATTGCCAGCTATCAAATTCTGTCTTGGCATTCTTCATTTAAAATTTCCCTTATTTTTTATAAGATAAAATGGCGCGCCCGGAGAGATTCGAACTCCCGACCACCTGGTTCGAAGCCAGGTACTCTATCCAGCTGAGCTACGGGCGCTTTTTACTTCCAATCTAGGATTTTTAACTGAGAAACAGTATACAGTAAATTAAATGCCTTTCTTGGAAACTACAAAACTCTCATCATTGAACCAAAGGCCATTGTATTTCTTTAGTATTTTTGCAGTTACCTCTAGATACCCGGCCGATTGAATAATCGGTTCTATCCGTTGGTCTTCAATTTGATTTACATAGACAGCGGCATTCCATGCAGCAAATAAAGTTGAAGTGCCAATACCATGCTCCAAATCATTAGGCATCACATGCATATTATATCGAATCAAGGATTTAGTATCTGAACCTGTTAAAAAGTTATAATTTCGACTCTCTCTCCCTAGCTCATTTTTTAAAGCCCTGACAAGATCATGCCTATCAACTCCAAAAGGTCTTTCATCCGGCCAGATTAGATTAATTAATTCTTGTGCTGGATCTGAGCCAGACGATTGAACTGCCAGTAATCTTCCATGAGGAGCAAGTGCTTTAACCAATGGCGCTAATACTCTCTTGGCTTTGAATTTAGCACTTGTTTTTGCTCGCCATGGTTGAGAGGCGATAATAAAATCATAGTTGCCAAACACCTGGCCCGGTTTAGGAATAACATCATTTAATAAAAACGAATGATCTTTCCTATACAAGACAAGAACTGAGGGTCTTGTGTATACTGGATTTCCCGTTAATTCGCTGGATTTTACCTGCCAACCATCCACCAACATTGGGTCTAATTCTGTTAATTGTTCACCGTACTGGTGTGAACAATTGCCTTCTAGAGCTACCTCATGCCAATTTAAAGCAGCGGCTAGATCAATGTTATTAGGCCTTAACCAAGGAGCTTCAGCATAATGCATATTAGTCACAACCATTACAGTTGCTGGGTGTTCCATAAAACGATCAGATAATTTTTTTAGAGATAATCTAACATCCTCAAGACTAATTTCTTTTGCGACTATAAAGAAAGGCATAATTGGGTTACGCCTATGCAGAGCCCTCATTAGATGAGTCAAAATCGAAGCGTCGCCCATACCAGCATCAAATAATCTCAACGCTGGTGGATTTGGCTTTAGATGAGTTAATTCTTTTGCGGCACGTTCAGCCACTTTCCATTTTTCATTTGTAGTATTGATAAATGATAAGTAGTTTTGTCGATTATCATAGAAACGAAGTGGTCCTTTTTTAGGAGTTTCTTCATTCTTATTTGAATTAGAGCTTGTCACTGATGTTTGATCGGCAGCATCATTAAGCGCATTTAATGACTTAGTATTTTGCTGCTGATTTATAAAGTCTCTAATTCTGGTACTCGTGGATAAAGTAACATCCTTGCCACTTTTTAACCGAGAACAAAGTTTTCCGTCATTGATCGCTAATCTGCCAAACGTAGATTCAGCCATATTATTTTTACTGCAAAATAAGATGATTTCTTTCAATAAAGTTTCAGAGGCAGCTGGCATATTTAGATTATCAATAAGTTAAATTTTGATCATACATTATATAAGCATATTTTCTATATTTAATAGTGGGCAATTTACTATTTTAATATCCTTAAACTATCAAAGTAAACTAGTAAATAGTAAATATACCATATTTTAAACTATTGTTTTATATGATTTAAATTAATAATTACGATCTATATTGCCCACTTATTAAGGTCACAGTTATTAACGAAGATTAAGCCCTAAATATAATTATTATAATGTTAGATTGTTAGAGAATTTTCAAAAATTAGCCGGCTGCTGCAACCATTCCTCCATCCACTACAATGGTTTGTCCGCATATCCAGGATGATGCTTTTGAGCTCAAATAAATTGCCGCACCAGCAATATCCTCGGGTTTCCCCATTCGTCTTATGGGTATTTTATTCAAAACCATCCTAGTCATTTCTTCATCATGCTCAATGAATGAAGTCATTTTACTGGGGAAATATCCCGGCGCTATCCCATTTATATTTATATTTTCTCTAGCGAGATCGGCACCCATATGTTTTGTTAAATGTATAACCGCAGCTTTGCTTGATGAATAAGAATAGGTTGGCATATTGGGGTGAGTAATCCCATTGATTGAGGCAATATTAATGACTCTTGATGGATCTTCTTTATTTCCCGCTGATTTAAGTAAAGGCAATAATTGCTGTGTTAAAAAAAATACAGATTTAAGATTAATATCCATCACCTTATCCCAACCATGTTCTGGGAATCCATCAATAGGTGCACTCCAACTGGTACCAGCATTATTTACAAGAATATCCATACTGTCCTCGAGTTTACCGATGGTATTAACAAAATCGATAATCCCTTTGTTACTTGATAAGTCTGACTGTAAAGCAATACATTCACCATAATTCGAAAACTCTTTGGCTTTTTCTTCTAAAGTATTTTGTTTTCTTGAGGTAATATATGTTTTTACACCATTCTCGACAAACGACTTTGCAATCATCGCACCAATTCCGGAGCTGCCTCCCGTAATGACAGCCGTTTTACCATTTAATGAAAAAAGATTATTCATAATTACATCCTCAATTATTTTGCACTAAGTACTTTTTCTAATATTTTTATAAAATCTTTAATTTCTTCAGTACTGTTGTAATGTACAGGCCCAATTCTCACAACCCCACCAGTATCATATAAATCTAAAGTTTTCATTATCTCTAATGCGTAACTATGGCCGCTCCACACAAAAATATTCTCCCTGGCTAAAGCTGCTGCAATATCTGGAGATTTTTTTCCTTTGATTGTAAATGCCACTGTAGGCAACCTTCTTTCTAGAGCCTCTTTTTTAGTAATTCCTTGAATTGTTAAATGATTAATCGTTTGCAATCCCTCAATAAGACAATCTGTCAAGATAGTTTCATATTCAAATAAATAATTTAAAGCAGCATGAATAGACCTAGTCTGTGGCCTGATATCTTGATTATTATCTGTATATTCTTTGGCATATTTATCGCCAACCCAGGCAAAATAATTTACAGCAGCTGAAATTCCTGCCATACCCTCATGACTCTGAGTACCGGTTTCAAAACAACTTGGAAGCTCACTAGTTGCCGGTCTGACCTTATAAGGCTCTAGAGATTTTAGTACTTCTCTTTTTCCCCATAAAATCCCCTGATGAGGACCAAAAAATTTATACGCAGAGCATATTAGAAAATCACACTCAATATCTTGAACATTTATAGCCACATGAGGAGCGAGCTGAACCGCATCTATATAACTAAGAACCCCCATACTAGTGGCTTTTTGACAGATAGATTTTATATTATTAATTGTCCCAAGTAAGTTACTTGCACCTCCCACACAAATAAGCTTAGTCTTTTCGGTCATTAATGTATCCAGTTCACTCAAATCAAACTCAAACGTTTCTTTGTTAAATGACAGCCATTTTATTTTTAAATTCAAATCTTTCGCCAATAATAACCATGGTGAAATATTCGCATCATGGCACATTCTAGATAAGATAATTTCATCTCCAGAAGACAGAGTTTTTCCTATTGATCGTGACATATGCAATGTAATTGTGGTCATATTTTGACCAAAAATAATTTCATCGCTAGAACGAGCATTTAGAAAATTAGTCATAGCATTGCGTGCATCAGATAGAACCTGATCGGCACGATTTGAAGTTTCAAAACCACCCAAGATATTTGCATTGGAGTAGATCAAGCAATCACTCATTGCTTCTACAACTTTTTGACTGACTTGAGTTCCTGCTGGATTATCAAAATATATTCTTCTCTTACCTTCATCTTTAACCGATAATGCAGGAAACATGCTTCGAATTTCGTCAAGATTATAATTCATGATTTTACCTTTGAATTGAATTTAAAATAAAACCATTCAATCATTACTGCCGCCCCATAATTCACTCTGGAAATTATCGGCTTGTTGTCGAATACGTGAATGTCGTTTATTTAGATTTAATGAATCTGGATCACATACCTTAGCTCTTAATAGCCCAAGATCAATGGCTGCATCAAAAGGATTAGCATACCAACTTCTCCATTTGGGTAAAATTATTTCGACTTGTTCACGTAATGTCATTAGCACAATTTATAGTAGGGAGAGAAGCGACACAATAGTTATTATTTAAATAAATCTTAACTTAAAATCGAAGAATAACTAATCATTACAGTAATCTAGATCCGTAACTCCAAGAGTCATGAAGTCCATGTAAGTCGATGAAGCTAACGTCGCAAAAGCAGGCACACCAGACCTATTATGCGTGTCTGTAAATATTGCATGCTCAACATACATACTATATTTCTGACCCAATTCAAGGGTATCTGCTGGGACAATAAATTGTGATGCTCGATAAGTTAAATATCCATTTTTTTCAAACGGACGGCCGCTATGAACAATATCTTCAATTTTACAGCTATCGATTGCTACGAAAATAGGATCATCAAGTAAACCATTTTTATCAGCCTTACCTTCAGTAAATTTTGGCCACGTAATAATCAATTCTTTTGTAGAATCAATTTCATCAATAGCTATTTTGTTATTATCTTGTTTGAAGATGATTATGGGATGGGTAGGAAATGTTCTGTTTTTATAGCTCACTATACTGTTTTTAACATCGCCTTCAGATGTCATGAAACTAAAAGCATAATCACCCATCGGATATTTTTCTTCTAGATCTTCATAGCTCTCAGTAAGGCCACTCAAATACATAACATCACCAATTTCATCCGATTCAGAATAACGATATTTAAGTTCTTCAATCGTTCCATTCATTCCAGGAAACTTAATCGTGGCATTTTTAACTGAGCCACCGTCTGTTATAAATATCTCAGCAAAAAAGAGAGGTTCTAATCGTTCTAGAGATGCACTTTTAGTTTGCTGGTATCGAGATACTTTTCCTGTACCAAAAAAAGTAACATCTTTTTGTGACAATTGACTAGCATCAAAACCACAAGCAACTAGCAAACTTGCTGCAAAAGAAGTTACTAGTAATAAACGTAACAAATTAATTCCTTTTACCTGAAGCGATTCATTATATTTGCTAATTCTTCGCTGCCAGGAGCGAGTTCATCATAAGGTATTTTTGATAAAGGACAATCAGAAGTTTGTGCAATTTCATGCATGTCATCGCACTCTTTATCAATATATAAAAGACCCGTAGTTACTTCTTGTTTCTTTATACTTTCTCTCAAATAGGCATAAGCTCCAGCTCGATCGGTAGGATCATATTGTTTATCAACTCTTCGAAATACAATTTTACTGCCATCATGTAAATGTATTGGCATGGCTTCTCCTTTTTTATATTTCGCTTTAATTTCTTCGGCGGGAGGTACAAAATCAGTATCAATAACTTGATGGTAGAATTTTCTAACATGAGAATAGCTTTTTGTAGATTCTTTGTTGTCATTAAAAGTCACGCAAGGACTGATGATATCCAACAACCCAAACCCTTTATGCCTTATCGCAGCTTTTATTAATGGAACTAATTGTTCTTTATCGCCAGAAAAACCTCGCGCTACAAAAGTTGCACCCAAGGCAATTCCCATACTCACAGGATCAATTGGCTTTTGCTGATTAGCTGGACCTTTTTTAGCTTTACTACCAATATCAGCTGAAGCGGAATACTGACCTTTTGTTAAACCATAAACTCCATTATTTTCAATAATATAGGTCATATTAAGATTGCGACGAATAACATGAGCAAATTGCCCCATTCCAATAGACAATGAATCACCATCGCCCGAAACACCTATGTAGGTTAAGTCACGATTAGCCGCATTGGCCCCAGTTGTCACCGAAGGCATTCTTCCATGCACAGAATTAAAACCATGTGATTGGCTAACAAAATAGGCGGGAGTTTTTGAAGAGCAACCAATGCCAGACATTTTGCCTAATGTATGTGGCTTAATATCGAGCTCAAATACAGCTTGTATGATTGCTGCAGTTACAGAATCATGGCCACAACCCGCACATAAAGTTGACACTACTCCTTCATAATCTCGCTTAGTAAGACCAATAGAGTTCTTCGTTGCTTTTGGGTGTGATATTTTTGGTTTACCAATATAACTCATTTTGATCTCCTCAAGTTTAAGCTACATCACTTTTTTCATTTTTTATTATTTCTTCGCTAATAAAATTAGCGTAGATGGGATTACCATTATAGTGCAACACTGATTTTATTTTTGCCGGATTTACTTCTAAATCTAAAACCAACAATGAACGCAGCTGAGCGTCCCTATTTTGTTCTACAAGGAATATTATTTCATGCTTATTGATAAATTCTTTTATAGCTTCACCAAATGGAAAAGATTTAATACAACAATAATTATAATTTTTGCCTTGATGCTGCAATTGATTAAGAGCTTCTTCACAAGCCCCATGACTACTTCCATATGAAAGGATGGCCTTGGTATTTGACTTAGAATAACTAATAACAGGTTCAGGCATCATCTTTCTGGCCGTTTCCCATTTAATTAGTAATCTATCTACAACATCCTGGTATTCTTGACTGTCTTCCGTGTAGCCACCAAATTTATTATGCCCAGAACCTCGCGTAAAAAAGGACCCTTTTGCATGTTCTCCTGGTAATGTTCTGTATGTAATACCATCACCATCGACATCAAGATATCGATAAAACTTATCCATAGCATCAAGTTGCTCAGCATTAAGCAACTTCCCTCTTTTTGGTTGGTAATTTTTATCCCATTGTAAATCGGGGCAGACCCAATCATTCATACCTATATCTAAATCCGACATAACAAAAATTGGTGTTTGTAATTCATCCGCCAAATCAAATGCAGCCAATGTCATATAAAAACATTCTTCAGGATTAGTTGGAAATAACAATGGATGCTTTGTATCTCCATGAGAAGCGAAAGCGCAAATCATCAGATCGCATTGCTGTGTCCTTGTGGGCATTCCTGTTGATGGACCTGTTCGTTGAATATCAAAAATTACTGCTGGTAATTCTGAATAATAAGCAAATCCTATAAACTCACTCATTAATGAAATCCCTGGACCACTTGTTGGAGTAAAAGCCCGCGCACCATTCCAGCTGGCACCTAATACCATTCCAATAGCCGCTAATTCATCTTCGGCTTGAATAATGCAAAAATTATTTTTTTGTGTTTTTTTGCATTGTCTATGTTGTTGGCAAAAAGCTTGAAATGCATCCATTAAGGAAGTTGAAGGAGTTATAGGGTACCATGCGCCAACCGTTGCACCCGCATAGACACAACCTAAACCAGCGGCAGTATTGCCATCAATTATCACGTGATTCTTAGTTTTATTCAGAGCTTTCACAGTTAATGGTAATGGATAGCTAAAATTATTCACGACAAAATCATAGCCCAACATAATCGCTTCTAAATTTGAAGCCGCCAGATGTTTTTTTGTGGCGAAAGTTTCATTCAACAATTCTTTTATAATATTTAAATCTATTTTTAATAAAGCTACCAATGTTCCTACATAGGCAATATTCTTCATTAATATTCGTGATCGAACTCCATCAAATTTTTCATTACACAATTTAGAAAATGGAATACCGATGACTGTAATATCCTCCCGATCTAGCAATTTACTTCGAGGCCATGTTGAGTCATATATCAACCAACCGCCAGGCTCTACTGTTGATAAATCTTTTTGGTAGGTTTGTGCATTCATAGCAACGATAATATCAATCTGATTTGATGCTGATTGATACCCATCGCCAGTAACTCGAATTTCATACCAGGTAGGTAATCCCTGGATATTAGATGGAAAATAATTTTTACCAACCACAGGAATGCCCATTCGAAAAATTGATTTCATCAAGAGGCCGTTGGCACTGGCTGAACCTGTTCCATTTACAGTTGCTATCTTAATGACAAGATCATTAACTCTTGACAAAGATTTCATCTTCTTATTGATTACTTCTACCTCTTAATTATTGCTATTTTTGCTAACGACATTCGAAATCAACTCATCTTTAGCATAGGGCAATAATATTGTCGATTTTTGCATATCCCAAGCTCCTGTCGGGCAGCGTTCTGCGCATAAACTACAGTGAACACATAAATCCTCATCTTTAATCATTACTTTAGCAGTCTGAGGAAGGGCCTCAGAAACGTATAAGTCTTGTTTTGTGTTTTCAGCTGGCATCGTTAGTTTACTGCGTAATTTATCTTCGTCATCATTATCCGTTATAGTAAGACAATCCACCGGACAAATATCGATACAAGCATCGCATTCGATACAGAGATTTGCGGTAAAAACTGTCTGAATATCACAATTTAAACATCGTTCAACTTCGGTAACTGTCTGTTCCAGGGTAAAACCAAGCTCAACCTCGATATTGAGTTGCTTAAAGCGTTCCTTGAGATCAACATGAGGCATCAAACGTCTTTCTGACTCATCATAGTCATTGGAAAAACTCCACTCATGCATCCCCATTTTCTGACTAGCAAGATTCATACCTGGAGGCAATCGATGGTTTAAATCTTCTTTAGAGCAATATTTATGAATTGAAATAGCTGCTTCATGTCCATGAGCTACTCCCCAAATAATATTCTTTGGTCCAAATGCCGCATCGCCGCCAAAGAATATCCCTTTTCGAGAAGACATCATTGTAGTTTCGTCAACCACCGGACAATCCCATTTATCAAAATCGATACCAATATCTCTTTCGATCCATGGAAATGCATTATCCTGTCCAATAGCAAGTATTACATCATCACAGTAAATAATTTTTTCACGAATCACTTTTCCACGATCAATATTACCTTTATCGTCTATTTGGTATTCCATCTCCTCGAATAACATACCTACTAATTTATGACCCTCAACGACGAATGCTTTTGGTGAATGATTAACGATAATCTCAATATTTTCTTCTTCAGCATCCTCCAATTCCCATTCGGATGCTTTAAAAAAGCCTCTAGGCTTTCTAGCCATAACCTTAACTTCTTTAGCTCCAATTCTTAGAGACGATCTACAACAATCCATCGCCGTATTACCGACACCAATAATTAATACTTTCTTGCCAATTGATTCCACATGTTCAAAAGCAACTGATTCCAACCATTCGATCCCTATGTGTACATTATTTGATTCAAAGCGTCCCGGTAGATCTAGTTCCTTACCTTTAGGTGCTCCAGTACCCACAAAAACTGCATCGAACTCCTGTTTATCAAGAAATTCATTGAAACTATTTATACGGTGATTAAGTTTCAGATCTACGCCCATATCAAGAATATACTGAATCTCCTCATCAAGGGTCTCAGGCGGAAGACGAAATTGCGGGATATTAGTGCGCATTAAGCCGCCTGTCGTATTTAAGGCTTCAAAAATTGTAATATCATAACCAAGTGGCAATAGATCATTAGCTACCGCTAAAGAGGCACAACCAGCCCCAATTAGGGCAATCTTAAAACCATTTTTTTTGGTGGGAATTTTTGGAAGTCTGTCAGTTATGTCATCACGGTGATCGGCAGCCACTCTTTTTAACCTACAAATTGCAACGGATTTATCCTCAACCCTATTTCTTCTGCAAGCAGGCTCACAAGGTCTATCGCAAACTCTTCCTAAAATTCCTGGGAAGATATTCGACTCACGATTCACCATATAGGCATCGGTAAAACGCCCTTGCGCAATCATACGAATATATCTTGGGACGTCAGTATGCGCAGGGCACGCCCATTGGCAGTCAACGACCTTATGAAAATAATTTGGATCTTCGATATTTGTTGGCTTCATTCAATTATTCTTTGCATTCCTGCAATAATATAAATTTTGCTAGTGGTTCAACAAACTAATCCTTCCTCTGTAAGCTTAATGGTATCCCGCACAAAGTAAACCATTTTTTATTACCTAGATCGGTTATATGTCATTCGTTTCCCTGTAATCGCCCCAGTGAGAATACCGTCTTCATAAACAATTGTTCCATTCACAATTGTAGTGTCTATAGTTGAATTAAAAATATGACCTTCAAAAGGTGACCAACCACATTTATAAAGAATATTTTCTTTATTTACTGCATAGGGTTTCTTCATATCTACGAGTACAAGATCAGCATAATATCCTTCCCTGATATATCCACGATCTTCGACACCAAATAAATCCGCAGGTGCATGACAGGCTCGGTCAACCACTATTTCATGAGTTAAAATACCCTGGTCAACTAAATCAAAAAGCGCTGGCACAGCATGCTGAACCAGAGGGAGTCCCGCTGGGGCATCAAAGTAAGTGGCTAGTTTTTCTTCACTAGTATGAGGGGCATGATCCGTGGCAATAACATCAATTCTACCTTCTCTTAGCGCCTCTTGAAGGGCCAATTTATCTGCCTTAGATTTAATGGCTGGATTACATTTTATGTTTGTACCATGTTTCTCATAATCACTTTCTTCAAACCAAAGATGATGCAAACAAACTTCTGCAGTAATTCGTTTTTCTGATCGATGTTTATCAGAGAACAGAGCCATTTCTTTCTCTGAAGTTAAATGTAAAACATGTAACAAGGCATCGTATTTTTTTGCCAGTCCTATCGCGTAACTGGATGATTTATAGCAAGCCAAATCAGAGCGAATATATGGATGTTCGGACATTGGCACTTCTAGACCATATTTTTCTTTTGCCGCAGCTTCATTTTCCCATATTGTAGGTGAGTCTTCGCAATGTGTTACTACCATAATTGGCGCGTGCTCAAACAATAATTCTAACGCTTGCGGGTCATTAACTAACATATTGCCAGTTGAGGCACCTAAAAAAGCTTTTATGCCACAAGCATCATTAAGTTGTAATGATTTTACAACTTCAATATTTGTATTAGTTGCCCCTAAATAAAATCCATAATTAGTTCGACAGCGATCCTTTGCTCTTAAGTACTTATCATCGAGTGCTTTTTTATTTGTTGTTTTGGGTTCAACATTAGGCATTTCCATGAAACTAGTGATGCCACCAGCAATTGCAGCGCAGGATTCTGTTACTAAATCTGCTTTATGAGTCAAGCCAGGTTCTCGGCAATGAACTTGATCATCTATCATGCCAGGCATAAGATATCGGCCATCAGCATCAATGGCGCACACCTTGTTATCGACTGAGATATTTGGGGCAATTCTCTCTATTCTCTCTCCATCAACTAAAATATCTGCCTCAAAGATGCTTCCCTCATTTATTATTTTTGCATTTCGGATTATTATCTTACTCACGGTATTTTTCTCTGTATTTATTTAAAATTTAATGTATTAATTATTTTTATTTAATAAGGCGAATAAAATGCCATTATTTTTTACTGCATTTACAATTAGTTTGTATGATCTAAAATTATAGTCAATAAAAAAATAGATTAAATATCAAGGCCAAAAATTATGATAAGAAAATTACTCAATGTTCTACTTGCTTGCATATTCATTTCAGTACCTGCATTTGCAGAATCCGAAATTGAAATTAATTACGAAGAATTCACCTTAGATAATGGACTAAGACTCATTGTTCATGAAGACAATAAAGCGCCAATAGTAGCAATTAATCTCTGGTATCACGTTGGGTCAAAGAATGAAGTCAAAGGAAAAACCGGCTTTGCTCATTTGTTTGAACATCTAATGTTTAATGGAAGTGAAAATTATAACGATGAATATTTCAAACCATTTGAACGGGTTGGTGCTACTAATATGAATGGTACAACTTACTTTGATCGTACCAATTATTTTGAAAATGTTCCAAATACCGCTTTAGATATGGCGTTATGGATGGAATCAGATCGCATGGGACATATGTTAGGTGCTATCACGCAAGAACGATTAGATGAACAACGAGGCGTAGTTCAAAATGAAAAAAGACAGGGAGATAATCAACCTTATGGAATGGCTGAATATCATATCTTAGAAGGAATATTTCCCAGTTCTCACCCATATTCATGGAGCACCATTGGCTCAATGGAAGATCTGGATGCAGCGAGTCTGGATGATGTTCATGCTTGGTTTAAAAAATATTATGGCCCTAATAACGCAGTAATTACTATTGCAGGCGACGTAAAGCCTTCTGCTGTATTTGAAAAAGTGCAAAAATATTTTGGTGACATACCAGCTGCGCCCCCTACAGAAAAAATGCTAGATTGGTCGGTTAGACTGGATACCGATAAAAGAGAAATCATAAAGGACGATGTTCCTCAAATTCGTTTATATAAGGCTTGGGGTGGACCGGCATTTCGTAACCTCGATTCAGACTTCTTACAACTTGCAGATATTATTCTGACGTCCGGCAAAACTTCACGTCTATACAATCGACTTGTTTATAAAGATCAAATTGCAACAAATGTTAGTTCCTATCAATTTGCTGGTGACATCGGAGGATTCTATTACATAGAAACGACCGTCCAACCCAATGGAGACCCAGAAGCAATTAAAATTGCTATAGAAGAGGAATTGTCACGCTTTCTTAAGGATGGACCGACAAAAGCAGAATTAAAACGCGCTAAAATGAAATTAAAATCTAGCTTCGTCCGAGGTCTCGAAAAAGTAGGTGGTTTTGGCGGTAAATCAGATATTTTAGCTCAAAATACTGTGTATACAGGTAATCCTGGACACTACAAAAAATCATTGAATGCACTAGATAATGCTACTCCAAAGAAAATACTTGAAACTGCAAAAACTTGGCTAAAAAAAGGATCATATAATTTAGAGATACATCCAACTCAATCTTATGATGTGATTACCGGAGGAGCTGATAGATCTAAACTTCCTGAAACAACGGAGTTTCCTAAAGCTAAATTTATAGATTTTGAACAAACTACATTATCAAATGGATTGAAACTAACTGTTGCTCATCAACCAAGCGTACCAGTGGTAAATTTTAATTTATTATTGGATGCAGGTTTTGCCGCTGATCAATTCTCAGAGCCCGGCACCTCAAGTCTCGCAATGGCCATGCTAGACGAAGGAACCACAAAGTTAAGTGCTCTTGAAATAAGTGACACTGCTGCAAATATCGGAGCAATCATTGGTGCCAGTGCTGGTATTGACAGTTCAACAGTCTCACTAAGTGCTCTCAAAGAAAATATAGATAATTCACTTAAACTCTATGCTGATATTATACTAAATCCAAGTTTTCCTAATAATGAATTGGAGCGCTTGAGAAAACAAAGATTGGCACAAATTCAACAAGAAAAAAATCAACCCTTTGGTATAGCATTGAGAATTCTTCCTAGATTATTGTATGGTGAGGATCATGCTTATTCGCTCCCATTAACAGGCTCGGGAACAGAAGTCTCTGTAAGAAATATCACCCAAGACTCATTAATAAAGTTTCACCAAGATTGGTTTAAACCAAATAATGCTTCGATGATTGTCGTTGGTGATACCACTATGCAAGAGATAAAACCAAAACTAGAAAAGTATTTCAAAAATTGGAGTGCCGGTTCATTACAGCAAAAAAATATTCCTCCTGTAGAAATTCAAAAAGAAGAAACTATATACTTAATTGATCGTCCAGGAGCCCAGCAATCTATTGTTTTAGCGGCCAATATTGCACCTAGTCCTTCTGACTCAGATGAACTTGCCGTTGAGTCCATGAATGAGGTAATTGGTGGTTCATTCACTTCCCGCATTAACATGAACCTTCGAGAGGATAAAGGTTGGGCTTATGGGGCGCGAACCCTCATCCTTCAGACAAAAGAACAACGGCCATTCATTGCCTATGCACCTGTCCAAACCGATAAAACAGCTGAGTCCATCACCGAAATAAAAAGAGAGCTCATGGAATATCTTGCTAGTAATCCGGTAACTGAGGAAGAGCTAGATAAAGTTAAAGACAACACCACATTGAGCCTCCCTGGTCGCTGGGAAACTATAAGAGCTATATCCAATGATCTCAGTGAAATAATTACCTATGGTTTAGCCGATGATTATTGGGACCAATATTCAAATAATGTTCGTAATCTGACTCGCGAGCGCCTCATTGATGCAGCAGCATCCACTATTAAACCAGAACATCTCATATGGGTTATCGTGGGTGATCGCAGTAAAATCGAAGATTCAATCAGCGCGCTATCTATCCATGACATAAAAATTCTAGATAGAAATGGGCAAGAAATTACTCTGCCTTAATTTTCAGAGTATACTAATTCAACCTATAAGAGCTACGCCAATTGAATAAAATAAATTACCTAGAATTAATAAAAACAGCCGATGTTTATTCGGTGGCTGAAGTATCGCCTCTTGATTATGCCAAGCTAATTTCAGCAAACTTAAATAATAAGATCTTTTTAAAAAGAGAGGATCTGCAAACCACCTTCTCTTTCAAAATAAGAGGCGCGGTCAATAAAATAAAAAATCTCGATGAAAAAGCTTTAAAAAATGGAGTCATATGCAGTTCAGCAGGTAATCATGCTCAAGGAGTAGCACTCGCATCTAAACTTAACAAGAATCGAGCAGTCATTGTTATGCCCCAAACTACACCGAGTATCAAAATTGAGGCAGTAAAAGCTTTGGGTGCTGAGATTATCTTGCATGGGGATAACTATGATGAAGCCTTTAGCAAGGCCAAGGAAATTGAACAATCAGAGTCGTTAACGTTTATACATGCTTTTGATGATCCCTATGTAATCGCAGGACAAGGCACTATAGGAATCGAAATTTTAGAGCAGCTTAATGAAACTATTGATGCGATTTTTGTACCTATAGGTGGAGGCGGCCTCATCTCAGGAATTGCTACTTATGTCAAAGAAGTCCAACCAAATATTAAAATAATTGGTGTCGAACCTGAAGATTCCGCTAGCATGAAAGCATCGCTCGCCGCTAATAAACAAATTACTCTTGATCATGTGGGAATATTTGCTGATGGGGTGGCTGTTAAAAGAGTGGGCGATATTCCATTTCTCTTATGCAAGAAATATATAGATGAAATTATCACTGTTAATACAGATGAAATTTGTGCAGCAATTCAAGCAATATATGAAGAAACGCGATCTATTGTCGAGCCGTCTGGTGCATTATCTTTAGCTGGTATCACAAAATATATCGAATTAAATTTAAATCAAAATAACACCTTTGTTGGTATTAATTGTGGAGCAAATGTAAATTTTGATCGTTTAAGGCACATTGCAGAAAGAGCCGCTGTAGGGAAAAAAAGTGAGATATTACTTGCAGTTGAAATCGAAGAGAAGCCCGGCAGTTTTAAAAATTTCTGTAAAGCCATAGGAAAACGAAACATAACAGAGTTCAACTATCGTTATCGTGATGATGGTAGTGCAAGAATTTTTGTTGGGATCGAATTAATGAATAGTTCGAATGCTCATCAAGAAGTAATAAAAGAAATTAATGATCTTGGCTACTCGGTGGTAGATTTAAGTCAAAATGAAATGGCAAAGATTCATATACGTCATATGGTCGGTGGAAGAGCCTCGATTAAAAATGAGCGGTTACTTAGATTTGAGTTCCCAGAAAGGCCTGGTGCGCTCTTAGAATTCCTGGACGCCATTGGAACAGAACGGAATATTACTTTATTTCATTATCGCAATCATGGTTCTGATTTTGGACGAATTCTTACTGGAATTCAGGCTTCTCATGATGAAACTAATCAACTAGAAGAGCATCTCTCTAAATTGGGTTATCGTTATTGGGAAGAAAGCGATAACCCTGCTTATGAAATGTTTCTTTCTTGAGGTAAATCTCAAGTATTTAATAAAAAATTTTCAATAGCTTTTGCCAGTGTCTCTGGTGCCTCGAAATGAATCATATGACCTGTATCTAGAATGCATTCGGTTCTGGCGCAAAAAAATGGATGCTCCTCAAAATCAATGTCGTGTAATAACTGCATCTGTTTTTTAAAATTTGTATTTTCTCCCCAGATAAATAGGGTCTGTGCGATAATCTGATTCCAGCAAGCTTCAGCTTCTTGCCTTCTGTACTGGACAGCATTAGGTAATTTATGAAAAGGATCTGCGCGTAAAATAATCCTTCCATTTGAATCTGCTTTTGACCATTCTCTCGCCACAAATTCAGCTTGCTCAGGTTTCATATTAGGGCTTCTTTTTAAAATTCTTGGAATGAGATCATTTATGGATGCGTATGGCTTAAATTCAGGATTTGATTGTTGCTGCTCTAGCCAATGGCGATAATTATTAGGTGCATTTTTGGGATCTGAATCACTCAACCCAAATCCTTCGATATTAATTAAATGACTAATGCGTTCTGGCATAATACCGGCATAAAGAGAGGCAATATTTGCTCCCATACTATGTCCAATTAGGGTAGCGGGCTGATCCGATGAATATAATCGTAGAATTTCATCCAGATCAGCTAAATAGTCTGGAAACCAATAACTGGAATTAGTATTTTCGGATCTACCAAAGCCACGCCAATCAGGAGCAATAATTTGCCAATTTGATTGAAATTTATCCACAACAAATTGAAAAGTTGAGCCTGTATCAGCCCATCCATGCAAATAAATTAATAAAGGTGCATCCGCCTTACCCCAACTTTTGATATGATATTTTTTATCTCTTATGGTCAGGAAGCTTGATGCACCAGAATTTATTGGCTTATAAACAGTCATTTATTTTACTAAGGTATCAGTATTGTTGATCCAGTTGTTTTTCTGGATTCTAAATCCCTATGTGCCTGCGCGGTATCTTTTAATGCGTATTTTTGGTTAATATTGATTTTTATGATGCCTTGAACTACCAAATCGAATAATTCTTGAGCTCCATGTAATAATTTTTCACGTGTATTAATAAAATCCGCCAAAATTGGTCTTGTGACATACAAGGAATGCCTTGAAGCTAATTCGGAAGGTGCGAATGGATCTACAGGACCGGATGCATTCCCAAAAGTTACCATAACGCCGTGTGGTTTTAACGAATTTAGCGATGAAATAAAAGTATTTTTCCCAATAGAATCATAGACCGCCGAAACTCCTTTTCCATTAGTGAGCTTGAGTACTTTTTTAGCAACATCTTCATCGACCATGATTATTTCACTACAACCATGTGCAAGGGCAAGTTCAGCTTTTTCAGGCGTACTCACAACACCAATAACATTAGCACCCAGGTGGCTCGCCCATTGACTTGCAATTAGTCCCACACCTCCAGCAGCAGCATGCAGTAGTATGTCATCATTAGTTTTTACTGCGTAACTTTTTCGCAACAGATACCAAGCAGTGAGCCCTTTTAACAATAAAGCGGCGGCTTGCTCAAATGAGATTCCATCTGGAATAGGCACGAGTTGATTTGCATCAAAGTTTCTTTGTTCGGAATATGAGTCGGCAGGTCTTCCTGTGTAAACAACTCGATCACCTACCTTAACTACCGTAACATCATCAGCAATTTCCTCTACAACTCCAGCCGCTTCACTCCCCAAACCAGTTGGTAATGGCATAGGATAAAGTCCAGATCTATGATAAGTGTCGATAAAATTTAAGCCAATCGCATTATGTCGAATTCGAGCCTCACCAGATTTAAGCTCAGGTAGGTCAATTTCACAATAATCTAATACTTCGGGTCCACCATACTCATTAATTCGAATTGCATTTGTTTTCATTATCTATCCTTTATGTTTAATGCTATATAGTTTAATTGAAATTAAAGTAGAGATGTTCCTATTTTTTAAAAATTAATTAATTGTATCTTTAATAATAATTAACAATAATATTTATATGATCATCAGGCATCTGATGAGATTATAAAAATTCAATCAATACTGGGATATACAATGGAACGGCTAAAAAATAAAATTGCATTAATTACTGGGGCTGCTCAAGGAATTGGATTAGCTACTGCAAAATTATTTGCACAAGAAGGTGCAAAAGTATTATTAACAGATATCAATATAGACAAAGCTAATAGTGAATCAAAATCACTTAATAAAATTTATCCAGATCAAACATCCGCTCTAGAGCATGATGTAACCAATAAGCAGGATTGGAAGCATGTCATTGAATTTATAGAAAATAAATTTGGTGGGATAAATATTCTTGTTAATAATGCCGGTATTGGTTCTATTGGTAATGTCGAAAATGAAAGCTTCGAACAATGGAAAAAAGTTCATTCTGTTGATCTAGATAGTGTCTTTTTGGGCTGTAAATATGCAATACCGACTATCAAAAAATCCAAATCAGGCTCTATCATTAATGTTTCTTCCATTTCCGGTATTATTGCTAGCCACAATATGGCTGCTTATAATTCAGCAAAAGCTGGAGTTAGGCATCTCAGTAAATCCATAGCCTTGCACTGCGCTAGAGACAGAAATAATATTCGGTGCAATTCTATTCATCCTGCTTTTATTGATACCCCTATACTCGATGAATTGTGCAAAAAAATTGGGCACGAAGCAGCCATAAAGAAATTGTCTCGTCAAATACCTATGGGCCAAATAGGTGAACCCAATGATGTAGCTTACGGTATTTTATATTTAGCGTCCGATGAATCAAAATTTATGACTGGAGCAGAAATCATTATTGACGGAGGAATTAGTGCCGCATAATGATAATAAAATTAACTTTTCATGGAAAATAATTATTAATGGTTAGTTTTTTAAACTAATTAATCACATCGATATGAAAAGAATTTGTCTTTGGTCAGGACCCAGAAATATATCTACTGCACTCATGTATAGTTTTGCTCAACGCAAAGATACAAAAGTAATAGATGAACCTTTATATGGTCATTACCTTGAGGTAACAGGAGTGATTCATCCTGGAAGAGAGGAGGTAATTCAAAGTACAAATTGTGATGGCAATGCTGTAATGCAAGAGCTAATCAATCTGGAGAGTAATAGCTATGATGTTTTGTTTATAAAGCAAATGTCTCATCATTTTCAATATTTAAAGAATGATTTCTTAACGAAAACAGAAAACATTTTTCTCATCCGTGACCCCAAAGAGGTACTTTCTTCTTTGACTGTACAGTTACCAAATGCCACAGTTAGAGATACTGGATTAGATATTCAGTGGCAACTTTATCAGACATTAAAATCCTCTGGAGCATCTCCAATTGTAATTGATAGCCGAGATTTACTGATTAACCCTGAGGCCATTTTAACTCTTTTATGCGACCATTTAAGCATAAAATTTTCAAAAAAAATGCTAAAATGGAAGGCTGAACCAATAAAAGAAGACGGCATTTGGTCTAAATATTGGTATCATACTGTACATAAATCATCAGGTTTCATTCCTTATACAGCTAAGCCAGAATTACCAAAAACATTATTAAAACTATATAATAATTGCCGACCTTACTATGAAAATCTTCTTAAGAACGCATTAAGCACTAAACGGAGTTAGAAATAAATGCAAAATATCGATCCAAGAAATGAAAATATATTGGTATATATTGATGGCCATCTAATGCCTAGGGAAGAGGCAAAGATATCTGTTTTTGATAGTGCTGTTCAAGGTGGAGACGCGGTATGGGAAGGGTTAAGAGTCTATAAAGGAAAAATTGCTGCTCTGGATGGGCATCTAGAAAGATTACAAAATTCAGCTAAGGTACTAGCTTTTGAATCTATACCTTCAAACCAAGAAGTCAAAAATGCCATATTCAAAACGCTTGAAAATAATAATATGTGGGACGAAACGCATATCCGCCTGACATTGACTAGAGGTAAAAAAATTACTTCAGGGATGAATCCAAAACTCAACCAATCTGGATGCACTTTAATTGTGTTGGCAGAATGGAAACCACCCATTTATGGAAATACAGGAATTAGTGTTATTACTTCTTCTATTAGAAGAAATACGTCACAGTGTCTAGACTCTAAAATCCATCATAACAATCTTCTAAATAACATACTGGCTATGATTGAGGCTAATGTTGCCGGTGTTGAGAGCGCTGTTATGCTTGATGTAAACGGCTTTATTTCTGAAACAAACGATACAAATATCTTTCTTGTAAAAAATAACACTCTTTATACGCCATATGCAGATAGTTGCTTGCCTGGCTTAACACGAGCAATGATATTAAAGATCGCTTGTGATAAGAAAATAGATAACCATGAAAAAAATCTTTCCATCACTGATCTCTATACGGCGGATGAGGTTTTTACCTCTGGAACAATGGGTGAACTTACGCCAATTCTAGTTGCAGATGGTCGTATAATTGGTGATAAGAAAGCGGGTAAAATGACAAAAAAGATGCAAACTTATCACCGAGAATATGCCTACGAAAATGGCGTTGAATTACCATTTAATAACCCAATTACAAGTTAAGATTTAAAATAATTTTCAAGGTAAACATCTAATGGGGGTTGACCGGCTGCCTCTATATCTAACTGTTTTGTTAACGATTCATGAGCTTCTCTTTTAAGCAGGTCATATTTCTCCACATTTAATGGGGTTAAAGTGGAGAAATAATTTTTTTGTTTTTCTGCTAATAACAAGCCGTAATCTGCAAAACTCAATCCTGTATTATTCAATTCGTGTAATATTCTTGCAGATGGGGTGGCATTCGGATCTTCGATTAACTTAACTTGAGCATTTACCGATGCTACATAATCTGAGCATTCTCCATTTTGATCGATTAACTCAGCAATCTTTAGGGTATTCTTCATTAATTCCATCGCCCATACTTTAAGGCTAATTTCTTGTCCATCTTTAGATAGCAAAAAACTAGGATCTCGACCAAAATTTGCCGTATTTGTGTGATTTTTCATGGTTTCTCTATCATCAGAAAGACTCATCATCGGACTGTCTTCAAGCATGCAATAAATTAAAAAAGATTCCATAAATCTTATGGTATTTTGATTAATACCAACTGGATCATAGGTATTTAGATCTATCGATCGAATCTCAATATACTCAATGCCGCCTCGCTCTAATGCTGAAGTCGGTCTTTCTCCAGACAGAGCTACTCTCTTTGGCCTAACTGGGCTGTAATATTCATTTTCGATTTGTAATTTATTCAAAGAAAGCTGCTGATATTCACCATCACGCAATAGACCATAATTATTATATGCGGACTCGGGCGTAGAAATTGCATCTCTCAAGTTATGCACATACTCATCAAGGCTATTTAAAGAAATATTAATATTTGACTGCACCTCACTCGTATAACCTAAATCACTCATCCTTAACGAGGTACCATAGGGTTGGTACAAGGTATCATTATCGTATTCAGGAATGCCAATTGATGAATTTGGTGAAAAAGATTTACATAACGCGGGAGAAGCACCAAATAAATATAAAATCAGCCAACCATATCTCTTAAAGTTTCTAATCATTGCCATATAACTAGACGAACGAAAATCCTCAATCGAATCTTGATTGTTCTCATTTTTTTTAAAAATAGGCCAAAATTTTTCCGGGAGAGAATAATTGAAATGTATCCCAGCAATTGCTTGCATATTTCTACCGTAACGTAACCCCAACCCATTTCGATAAATAGTCTTCATTCTACCCACATTAGAAATACCATAACTTGCCAATGGTATTTCTCGCTGCTGATCCAAAGAGCATGGCATGCTTGATACCCACAAAAGCTCCTCGTTTATATTCTTGTATGCAAACTGATGGATGTCTGATAAAAAACCCAAAACATCCGATGCATTAGAAATAGCAGGTGTAATAAACTCCAATAATGCTTCAGAGAAATCAGTAGTGATATATTTACTAGTCAATGCTGAACCTAGAGCAATTGGATGGTCCGTTGAAACTAATTCACCTAATTTATTTACCCGCAAAGATTCTTTTTCCAGTCCTTTTAAACCACCACATAAAATACCCGAGTCATCAGACTCAATTATTGATCGCAATCTTTTCTCGAATATTTTACTCACGATCAATGATCTCCTGAAGGCAGCACATTAATGATGAAACATTCTAACATCATAGAATTATGAAAAAAATAAAATAATATCTCATTAACTAATCAAGTGGATAAAAATTAATTTAAAAAAATCATCCTTAGTGCTTCACTAGAAGACTAGAAAATGATTAAATTAAGAATAAACCAAAAAAAGGAGGGTATTTTTTTGAACTATCAAAAACTATTACCCAAAAAATTATGAAACTAATTCTCAAAACAATAATCGTTCTAGCAATAATTCTAGCCTCTCCTGTGAATGCAGAATGTAACTACCCCGCAAAAGTACAAATACCTAATGGCACAATCAACACAACCGAGGAATTCACAGCTGGTTATAAGTCTGTAAAAGCGTGGATTGAGAAAATGGATGGCTATTTAGACTGTATTGATAAAGAGACAACTGCATCGATTACGTTACTCAAAATAAATAAAGAACATACCAAAGAAGTAGAGCAACGAATAATAGAATTACAAGATAAGAAATTTAATGCAGCTGTAGAAGATCAACAAAGAATTGCACAACAGCTTAATGAACAAGTTAGAGCTTACAAAGCAGCACAAGCAAACAAGTAATTTAAAATTATCTATATTCTCATTTAAAAAAATGATGATATGCCCTGCCAGACATAAAATATCTTTTTAACTCATTTTATTGCACATACTAGGACTAAACTATGAAGAACCCTGTTCGAGTCACAATTACTGGCGCAGCTGGTCAAATTGGTTATCAACTAGCATTTCGTATCGCTTCCGGTCAAATGTTTGGTCAAAATCAACCAATAATATTGCAGCTACTCGAAATTACTCCGGCCCTTCCCGCTCTTAATGGTGTAGTTATGGAGCTAGAAGATTGTGCATTCTCCACACTGAACGATGTTATTGCCACTGATGATGCAAATACCGCCTTTAAAGATTCTGAATATGCCATATTGGTTGGTGCTATGCCGAGAGGACCTGGCATGGAAAGAAATGACCTACTTCAAGCTAATGCTAAGATCTTTACTCATCAAGGGAAAGCAATCAACGATAATGCAAATAAAGAAATTCGTGTTTTAGTAGTTGGTAATCCAGCCAATACCAATGCCTTAATAGCTAGTTCTAACGCGCCTAACATTGATCCACAAAATTTTACCGCAATGACTCGATTGGATCATAATCGTGCCATAGCTCACTTATCTAAAAAGTTAAATGTTAGTAGTCAAAATATTAAAAAAATGATTATCTGGGGGAATCACTCTGCAACACAATACCCAGATGTTGATCATGTCACTGTGGACGATACTTCAATTAAAGATCAAATCAGCGATGATTGGCTAAAAAGTGACTTTATTCCAGCTATACAGCAACGGGGAGCCGAAATAATAAAAGCACGTGGTGCCTCCTCAGCAGCATCTGCGGCATCTGCAGCGATTGATCATATGCATGATTGGGTGCTAGGGTCTGCTGAAAATAATTGGGTCAGCATGGGTGTCTTCTCAGATGGATCTTACGGTATCAAGCCAGGTATTATTTATTCGTTTCCGGTTCGTTGCAGCCAAGGTAGTTATGAAATTATTCAAGATTTATCATTAACTGAATTTAGTCAGGAACGGATGCGAGTTACTGAGAAAGAATTAAGGGAAGAAAGAACAGCTATCGAAGAATTACTCTAAATTAAAAAAATTTAATCTTAATTACCAAGATATGCTAATTTCAGTATATATATCATTTATATTACATTGGTATTCATATACTATGAGATCAATAATACTGGAAAAATAGTAGCATTAAATTAATTAAAAATTCTTAGATGGAGAACAACATGCCTGAAATCATTCTTGATTTATCTTGGTTACTGGCATTTATATTCTTAGCCTTATACACGACTTATCACAGAATCAATCTGCTGATTTCAACAGTTGTATTATCAATTCTAACATATAGTTATACTTATTTTGGAGATGGGAATCTTTTATGGAATTCCTTACTTTGGATTTTAGTTGGAATTTTAATTGCGCTAAACATCGTTCCTTTAAGGCGCTCAAAAATAACTCGACCATTAATGAAAATATACCGAAAAATGGTCCCAAAAATGTCCATTACTGAGAAAGAAGCTTTAGAGGCAGGAAATGTTTGGTGGGACGGTGAATTATTCTCAGGTATGCCAAACTGGGAAGTTTTGATGTCCATGCCTCAGCCTAAGTTATCATCAGAAGAACAAGCTTTTTTAGATGGGCCATGTAATGAACTATGTATGATGCTTGATGATTGGGAGGTATCACATGAATTAGGAGATCTTCCAGAAAGAGTTTGGGATTACATAAAAACTCATAAATTCTTTGCCATGATCATACCAAAAGAATTCGGTGGACTTGAGTTTTCATCCTATGCGAATGCAATGGTAATTACTAAATTAGCCAGTAGAAGTGCGGTTGCATCCTCAACAGTAGGTGTCCCTAATTCACTTGGACCAGCAGAATTACTGTTGCATTATGGGACTGAGGAGCAAAAAAATCGTTATTTACCGGGGCTTGCATCTGGAGAAGAAATCCCTTGTTTTGCACTAACGTCAACCGAAGCTGGATCTGATGCTTCAGCTTTAATCGATTCTGGGATTATCTGTAAAGGAGAATGGAATGGTGAGGAAACGATTGGCATTCGCTTAAACTGGAGTAAAAGATATATAACACTCGCTCCAGTTGCAACTGTTCTTGGTTTAGCTTTCAAACTTTATGATCCGGAACATCTAATTGGTGAAAAGGACAAATATGGAATTACAGCAGCTCTAATTCCAACTAATACAGAAGGCGTCACCGTTGGTCGTCGACATTACCCAATGAATGTTCCATTTCAAAACGGACCTACCAGTGGTAAAAATGTTTTTCTACCTCTTGATTGTATTATTGGTGGTCAAGAAATGGCTGGGAAAGGTTGGAAAATGTTAGTTGAGCTCTTGTCTGTGGGGCGAGCCATAACACTTCCATCAAGTGCGGCAGGTGGCGGTCAAGCAGCTGCCTATGCTTCTGGTGCTTACTCTCAGATCAGAAAACAATTCAATCTTCCAATATCTCAATTTGATGGTATCAAAGAAGCGCTGGCAAGAATCGCAGGTAATACATATATAATGAATGCAGCAATATCCATTACCTCAGGTGCCATTGATCAGGGCGAAAAACCCGCCGTACCCTCTGCTATCCTAAAATACCACTGTACTGAATTAGGGCGCAAAGTCGCAAATGATGCCATGGATGTTCATGGCGGAAAAGCGGTCATGATGGGGCCAAAAAATTACATGGGCCGGAGTTTTATGGCCACACCAATTGCCATTACTGTTGAAGGCGCCAATATCCTAACTAGAAGTTTAATCATATTCGGACAAGGTGCAATAAGATGCCATCCGTTTGTCTTGCAAGAGTTGCAAGCAGCCGAGGAGGAAGACAGAAATTTAGGTCTGATAAATTTTGATAAAGCATTATTTTCTCATATTGGTTATGCCATCAGTAATTTATCACGATCTGTTATTCTGGCAATAACAAATGCTCGATACAGTAAAAGCCCAGTCAATACCAACACAAAACGTTACTATCAGCATATCAATAGGTACAGTGCTGCTTTTGCTGTGGCCTCAGATTTTGCAATGCTTTCACTGGGGGGAGAACTAAAGAAAAAAGAATTACTCTCAGCAAGATTAGGGGATGTATTAAGTTCGATATACCTTGCTTCAACCGTTCTTAAACACTATGAAAATCAAGGCTGCAAACCAGAAGATTTGCCATTAGTTCAATGGTCAGTAAGAACTTTAATGTATGAAGCACAAGAAAAACTGCATAGTTTTTTAAAGAACTTACCAAACAAAACACTCGCTTTTTTTCTGCGTTGCTATATTTTTCCAAGAGGACGTTCTTACTCGCCACCGCCAGATGATTTAACCAAAAAAGTATCTCATATTATTACTTCAACGGGAGAAGCCAGGGAGCGTTTGAGTGAATACGCATACACCACAATTGAGCCCGGAAATCCTCTTGGATTACTTCAAGAAGCGCTTTTGTTATCTGAGCAAACAGCATTGATTGAGGCCAAAATTCATCAAGCAAAAAAAGATGGTTTAATAAAAAGTGATTATCTTGGCTACCAAATCGAGGAAGCAGAAACACAAAAATTACTTAGCTCTAAAGAAATAAATCAACTCAGAATACTACACCAAAAAGTGTCAGAATTATTATCGGTGGATGATTTTCATCCTAATGAAATCGGCCGTAAAACTTAAGGCAAAAAATATGAAGCCTACTAAGATTACTCAATAAACTGGAGACTGAAATTGATAATAAAAAACTACTTACTCGTTCTCGCTAGCCTCTTTATGCTTGCAGCTTGTAATCAAAATAATGAAAACCCACAAATATCTGTTGCTGAAGAAGTGCCTACCTCAGCTCCAATGATAAAAAGAAATAAAGCACCAGAAAATGCGGATGTTTATTTTATTAGTCCAACAGCAAACGCAATGGTCACTAGCCCAGTAGAGGTAAAATTTGGGGTTAAAAATATGGAAATTGTTCCATCAGGACAAAACTCACCTCTTACAGGACACCATCATATTATAATAAATGCGAATCTTCCTAATATGAACTTTCCAATTCCAGCTAATGAAAATTATGTTCATTTTGGAGATGGAAGCACTGAAACTGTATTAAATCTGAGCCAAGGGGAACATACATTACAGTTGATTCTAGGTGATTATCTTCATGTCCCTCATTCTCCCCCAGTTTATTCAGAACAAATTACCATCACTGTCAAATAAATCATAATGAAGAAACTTGATACACCTATTGGAATAAGTGGAATAGCAGCATATATCCCGCCCTATAGAGTATGGCTAAATGATTGGTGCGAATGGACCGGTAATCAGTGGCCAAAAATAAGGGAAGTTGTTGGTCGTAGTTTTAGATTAAGAGGTAGTCAACATAGCGTTTATACAATGGCAGCAACTGCAGTTATTAGGTTGATTGATCAATATGATATTGACCCAAGTCGTATAAAATTCCTTGCCCTAGGGACTGAGTCTAGTACTGATAACTCGGCTGGCGCTATAATTATTAAAGGCATGATTAATGAAGCGCTTATCTCCCAAAATAAACAACCTATATCACGCAGTTGTGAAGTGCCAGAGTTCAAACATGCTTGTTTAGGTGGCGTCTATGCTATGAAGGGAGCGGTTAGACATATAGCATTGGATGGCGCAGGTGATCAAGCAATCGTAGTATGTGCGGATATTGCAGAATATCCTCTTGGAAGTAGCGGTGAACCGACTCAAGGGGCTGGTGCAGTAGCAATGCTTGTTGAGGAAAATCCAAAACTCCTAGAAATCGACATCATGAATTCAGGGTCAGCATCTGATTATCGAATCCTAGACTTCAGAAAACCTATGATTCGTTTTTGCAAACAAAAAAGAAGACTCGATCAACAAGTTCAAGACTTTCCAGTATTTAATGGAAAATATTCAACAACATGCTACTTAGATGAAACGTTGCATGCCCTGGATGACATGTATAGAAAAAGAAAATTAAATCCAATCAAGTATCTTCGCTCCCTTAAAACTGTATTTATGCATCGGCCTTATAGAAAAATGCCAGAAACTGGGCTGGCTATCGCTTATCTCTTTGCACTTTCGACGGGTAATTCTGATGATCGAGCTGAACTCACATCATATTGCTATGAGGCAGGAATAGATCCCGTTAATGCTATTAATGAAATGCAAGAATATTCGCCAGATATCAAAAATCTGGCTAATCCAACGGACCTTAATAATGAGGCCTACCCGATGACAATGGCCATATTACGAATATTTAGAGCCTCAAGACATTACCGCAGAGAAGTTTTAGATAAGATGGCATTAGGAAGTGATACGATGCTGGATCTCGGTAATCTTTATACAGCTGCTTTACCAGCCTGGATAGCAGCTGGAATTGAACAAGCGCTCACAGAGAATATAGATATAACTGGTAGCGAGATACTCACTCTTGGTTACGGCAGTGGCGACGCTGCAGAAGTAATTCCTTTTAAAGTCTCTAAGGAATGGCAAGAAGCTGCAAAAAATATTCAATTTGCTAAAGCTATGTCATTCGCAATAGATATTAATGAAGATCAATATATTAATCTTCATAATGGGAAATCTTCAGAAAAATTAAATTATAAGCCAAAGAATGAGTTTATTATTGATGGCGTAGGTGAGTCAGCAGAAAAAAATTATCAGGATATAGGTATCGAATATCATCGATATGTAAAATAACTAAAGAAGTTTTATGAAATTTTCTTTAGTAATCTACTGTGGTCTGAATTAATTCGCTCCCATTCCATAATGAACCATGGAGTACAAACATCTTCTTTCTTTAATAATATTGATATATCTTTTGAATTTATAAATTTAAAGTCCGCAATTTCATTCGGATTAATCTCTACCTGTTGATCTATTTTGCCAATAAACACATGACATAGCTCGTTTTCAGAACCGATATCCTTATATTTGGCTGTATACGAAAATTTATAAATATATTCTATATCAAAAGCGCTAATACCCAGCTCATCATGCAATCTTCTGCTCACAGCTTCATTTATATTTTCACCATCTCGTGGATGACTGCAACAACTATTCGACCAAAATAAAGGCCATAACTTTTTTGAGGCACTTCGTTGCTGTATAAGAAGTTCTCCTTTTACATTGAATAAAAATACTGAAAAAGCACGATGTAATCTTCCATTATCTCGATGACAATCAATTTTACTCATCGTACCGATTTCGTTATCGAATGAATCAACAAGTATTAATTTCTCATTATCAAAGGAGACTATATTATTATCTAACTTATTCATTTATTAACGCCATCAAGTTGAATGTATTGGAATGATTTTATAACCAGCTAATTCAAAAGTCTTTGCTATTTCTTCTTCTTTTCCTGGGCAGAGTATAATTATTGATCCTCCACCACCGGAACCAGTGATCTTTGCTCCAAGCGCACCCTCTGTTCTAGCTAGATTTACCATTTTCTCAAGTTCAGAATTTGATACACCGATAGCATTAAGCAGTCCGTGTGCTATATTCATTAATATTCCAAGCTGCTCAAAATTACGATCTTTTATCGCAGTTAATCCTTTCTTTGACAACTTTCCAATCTGCATAAATATGTCCGTATAGATGATTTTATTTTTCTTATAGCGTGAATAAACTTCATTTACCACATCAATCGTTTTAGATGATTTTTTGCTTACTGCAATAATTATTGGGAGTGATTTGATATCATTTAAATCAATATTCTTAATGCCCTTCTTTTTACTATAGATGATCGGTCGGGCATAAGAGGCAACCGTATTATCAATGCCAGATGGATTTCCATGAGACAGTTTTTCGCACTCATAAGCAATATCATTAATTTCCTTGTCCGTTGAGGTTAGATTAAATAAATCAACTAACCCTCTTGTTATTGCTACAGCATATGACGCTGAGGCTCCTAATCCCATGGATAGAGGTATTCGAGAAACGATATTGATCCTATATCTCACTCGATCTAAATTTAATAAAAAGCATATCTTTTCCACCATCAGAACCAAATTAATATATTCATTAGGGCTTGAATCAGAAAAACTTTCAAAATTGCCATTAATGATAAATTGGCAATCTTCTTCTATTTCCTGCAGTTCAACTCGGACAGCCCTCTCTATAGGAATAGCTATAGCATACTCATCATAAACAACGGCATGCTCTCCAAATAATATAATTTTTCCAGCAGCAATGCCGAGCCCTATTGGCTTTAAATCATCTTGATTATCTATAATCTTACTTTCCTTTAGTTTTATCGAATCAAGTATTTCTTGGGCCTTCCATGCTTTAATTTCGTCACTTAAAATTAAATCGGTCACAACTTTGGAAAAATATTTCTCAGGTACATCAATACTCATCGCAACACTTTTTGCATGTAATTTCATATGTCCTTTTTGTATTCCATGAGTGGTCAATGCTCTCAATGCAGCTAAATTTTGAGCGAGTCCCACGGAACCCATAATTATTGCCAACTCGTTTGAAGTGCTAGCAGCTGTTATTTTTAACCCTAATTGGGCCGCTGGATTTGCCTGCAAAGAACCGCCAACAATACCAACTTTAATTGGTATTTTTAAATTACCAGCCAAATTACCATCAGCATCAACAAACCACTCAGTTAACGATCTATATCTACCATCATCAGAAGCATAGGCGTGAGCGGCTGCTTCAATTGAACGCCAATCATTTCCTGTGGCAATTGCAACCGCATCAATTCCATTCATAATTCCCTTGTTATGTGTTGCTGCACGATATGGATCAGAATCAGCAAACTCTGTCGCATTTACAATACCATCACGAACCTGCAAGCCATCGTATTCATCTTTGGTCAAATATCGGGGAGGTATTTTTACTTTTACATTAACCAGAGATCGATCGGTCAAATTAGATAATATTTTCAAACCAATTTTACAGCCAGTTAATTTTATCAAATCATTTGCCAAATATTCACAAATCGTATTTACTAGATTAGCTCCCATAGCATCTTTGGTATCTACCAAGAGATGCAATACAACTATCTGTTTACTTTTTTGTTTTACTATACGAATCTCAATATCTTTAACGCCACCGCCTCTTTTGATTAGATTCGGTTGTGATGAATTTGCTGAACGCATTAATATTTTTTTATTCTGCTCAAGAATATCAACAATATTTTCTATATTTTTAACCTCAAGAATTTGAATTTGCCCGATCAACAAAGATTCATCCATTGAGGCAAAAAACCCACCTGACATTCTAATGATTTTAGCAGCACTGCTGACACCAGCAACTATGGAAGGTTCCTCCACCACCATTGGCACTAAATAATCTTGGTTATTGATAAGAAAATTAGTGGCAATTGAAAGAGGTAAACCAAAAACACCTATAACATTTTCACTCATATTATCAGCGGTATGAGCTTGGAGTACTTGGTTTTCTGACTTGAGTAGCTGAGATTCCTCAAGAGTCAAAACATCAAGATTAGATAATGCCTCAATTCTTTCGGTAACTGTCATTTTATAGAAGCCAGCAATATCTGAATCAGTCATTATCAAACCTCACGATTGAAACCTGTTTTATCCAACTCTAAGTGCAATGATACAAAACCATTTTGGTTGGCTGATTCTTCAAATTCATCCAGTAACCTATCGGATGAAGTAATACAAATACCAATATCTCCCCCAGCACCACAAGGTTTATAAACTAAATTACTCTCTTTCTTTGCCAAATCCAACAATATATTATGCTTGTTCCCAAAGATATTTAAATCATATTCAATGCTGAATTCCATCAAAGCATCGGTATATTCATCGAGATAGCTGATAAAGAGTTTATTAGTATTACACTCCCAAATTGAAGCAAATTTTATAGCCATTCTATTTAAATCTGAAAAACTTTTTTTTGAGAATGTTTTTATTTTAGATAATTGCTTCGGCGTACTAACTGGCATGCCACTCCAAAAAATTTTAAATTTTAAATCTTCTGGCAACTCCAAAGTAGTTGTTCTGACTTTTTCCATACGAAAGTATTTAATAATTCCACCTTCTATTGAAGTAGCAATATCCACGCCACTGCCAATGGCACCTTGAAATTCTCGATGCGTTTTTAATGCCAATTCTTTTACTCCAATTGGTAATTTAAATGTCTCGATAAAAACACCAGCCATTGCGACAGTGAGTGCTGCACTAGAACCAATACCATATTTAAGCCCAGTAGCCTCATCGTAAAAACCACTGGTATCTAAAACGAATTTATAAAAAGCAGTAGGAATAATATTTATTTGTCGCCATAAACATTCAAAAAATAACCTAATAGGATCATTTGATTCAACGTCCAGCCATTCTATTATTCCATAGTCATTTACGGTAAATACTAATTCTCTGTCTTTAAAGCCAATAGTTTTTAAAACATGTATGTTCTTGCTATGCACACTGATAGAAGCTTTTGCTCGCTTATTGATAGCCATTGAAATTGCAGGAGCTTCTGCTAGTACTGCAAATTCGCCAGCAATGATAATTTTACCTGGTGCACTTACCTCGATTTTTTTCATAAATCGGCACTTGAAGTAGGAGCTTCACCTAAACCTGATTTCATGATAGAAACCACACCATCTATTTCTGTTAATCTTTTTATGATCCTTGTTTCGTTTTCAGGAAGACACACCGCTTTTATTTGTGGGCCAGCATCCATCGTAAAAAATACAGGCTCGCCAATTTGCTGTAAATCACGAATGGCGTGCATACAATTAAGCGTCGCAGCGTTCCAATAGACAACAGATGGTTTAGTGGTCCACATAACCGAATGCATTTTCAAGCAATTGTGTTCGGAAACTGCTGCCAATTTATCAAAATCTTTATTTTTTACAGCTAATCTTGCTTCCTTCATATCTGGTGATTGATTTTTAATCCATGCTGAATAAAAAGGAGAAGAACGAGAACTTAAATTCATTGCCTGAGATGAAGAAATATTTTTTTTATTTTTATCGGTAATAGCGATCACGACACTTAATGGCCATCGTGTCGCATTTGATAACTGCTTTATCCTAATAGTATTCGATATATTATTAAGTTCCACGATACCACCCAATATAGACCTTGCAGCTGATCCTGAAATAGTACCTGCTTGAGCAGCGAGTAACTGCGTGTTTGACTCTTTCTTCATGGCTGCATTTGCAGCAACAACCAATGCAGAAAATGAAGAGGAGGAAGATGCCAGTCCAGCTGAAATTGGAAAATTACATTCACTGATAATCTTAGCAAACTTTCGATTTTTACCTATAACGAGATCTAAGCATTGGCTAACACGTAATAAATTAGGCTCATCAATAACGCCATTTATAATTAATTCATCTCGATCAAGATTAAGGGATAAATCAATCTTCATCTTTGTCCACAAACCACCCAATGTAAGTGACAGAGAGTCTACAGCAGGTAAGTTTTTTGTAGTATCTCTCTTACCCCAATATTTAATCAATGCAATATTAGGGTGCGATCGTGCCATTGCTTGCATATTGCTATCCAATATTAAAAATATTTAACTGAAATTAAATTATACGTGTATTTTAATGAACTATTTGTGTCATTTTATATCGATATTGTGTTTATATATCTTCTCAATTACATTATCACACCTTACTCAGAGACTTAATATGTCAATGAATACGCCCAACGAAATTAAAAACTACCAAATACGCATTAACTCACTGTTAGATAAAGCTGTCCCTCCGTCTAACAATAACTCCAACCTAAATGATGCAATGCGTTATGCTGTCATAAGTGGTGGTAAGCGTATTCGGCCGCTTCTGATCTATAGTTCTGGATTATGTTTAGGTGCCCAAGTAAATAAACTTGATGCACCTGCCGTCTCAATTGAACTCTTGCATGCATTTTCATTGGTGCATGACGACCTTCCATCAATGGATAATGATGATTTAAGAAGAGGTTTACCCACCACACATAAAAAATTCTCAGAAGCGACAGCCATTCTCGCTGCTGATGCTCTACAAACACTTTCATTTGAATTAATAGCTAACTCTGGATCTTTGAGTGATTATGAAAAAACTCAGTTAGTTTCATTAATCGCAAAAGCATGTGGATCATCGGGTATGACAGGAGGGCAATCAATTGATTTAGCGTCTGAAGGAAAAACTCTCACTAAATCAGAACTACATGAAATGTACTCTATGAAAACCGGGGCATTAATTCATGCTTCCATCATGGCGCCATTTTGTATAATCGACGAGTCTAGTCAGGATATCCGGGCGATGATGAGTGAGTTTGCCTGGATTTTAGGGCTTGCATTCCAAATTCGTGATGATTTACTAGATATAGAAGAGTCATCCGAGGTAATAGGAAAAACAGCGAACTCAGATATAAAAAATAACAAAGCTACGTGGCCTGCGATCTTCGGCATTCAAGAATCTCACAACTACTGTGATGAATTATTAAAAAAATGTATAAAACATCTAGAGTTTTTTAATCATAAAGCCGATCCACTTCGATGGCTCACCAATTACCTAATAAACAGAAAATACTAAAGGTTGAAAAGTTAACAATTATGTATGAACAATATTTTGGCCTAAACTCTAAACCATTCACAATAACCCCTGACCCACGTTATTTGTTTATGAGCGACCGTCATACCGAAGGTTTAGCTCATTTACTTTATGGTGTTACTGATAGTGGGGGCTTTATTCAGTTAACTGGTGAAGTTGGTACAGGGAAAACGACATTAATTCGAGCTTTATTAGAGCAGCTACCAAAAAAGATTGAAATTGCTCTAATTATGCATACTCAAATATCTGCTAGAGAATTCCTGATAGAGGTATGCAATGAACTTAAGATCAAAATAATAGGAACGAGTATTATTGATATTGTCAATTCACTCAATCAATATTTGCTAGAGCAATACTCAAATGGAAGACGCGTTATCTTGTTAGTTGATGAGGCGCAAAACTTATCAACCGATGTACTAGAGCAACTCCGACTACTAACAAATCTTGAAACAGCACAAAAAAAATTATTACAAATAATATTAATAGGACAACCCGAATTACGAGATATACTAGAAAAACATAATTTAAGTAATTTAGCGCAAAGAATTACTGCAAGGTATCATTTGCAACCTTTATCTAAGTTAGAGACTGACTTATATATAGATCATAGATTAAGAATATCAGGAGCGACGGCACCGATCTTTAATAAAAAAGCAAAAAAAGAAGTCTTTAAATTCTCTTCAGGAATTCCTCGTTTAATCAATGTTATCTGTGATCGTGCTCTGCTTGGAGCTTATGGTATTGGATCAATTGAAATTAATAGAGAAATAATAATAAAAGCAAATAAAGAAATTCAAGGAGACACAACGGCAATAAAGACAAAACGATGGCCTTTCTTTTTATTTTTAATATTAACGCTATCTTTAATTACTGCTCTCTTTAAATACGACTACCTAGATATAGACTTAATGAATAAAATAATAAATAAATTTTTCACATAGAGAGTTAAAATGTCCTTTATTTTAGATGCCTTAAAAAAATCTGAACGTGAAAGACAAAAAAAGACTGCGCCAAAAATATCCAGCGTCCTATTAGCTCAAAAAACGTTTACTCGGCCCAAATTGTATCGATTAACAGTTTTTTTGCTTTTGATTATTATAGGCTTCCTTATTATTGGATTAATTTACCCAGACGCATTCAAATTAACCAATCAAAAAGAACAAACCAACAATGAATTTATTCAAGAAAGAAAAGCAATGCCTCAGATAGAAGCAAAAATTCAAGAAATCGCTAAAAAAGAAATTCTTCCAGAAATCAGTGATAACGATAGATCTGAGATATTTGATATCGATATCGCAAATTCGAAATACAATTTATTTTTACCTAAATTGCACATCGATATTCATGTTTATAGCAAAGTTCCTTCTGAGAGGTTTATATTTATTAATATGAAAAAATATACTGAAGGAGAAATATTAATAGCAGGCCCAACCCTTGAAACTATTACTATAGAAGGCGCTATACTCAGTTTAAATAATACTCTTTTTCTATTACCTAAAAATTAAGTTATTAAATAAATTATATGCAAACTACTACTCTTTTTTATATCAATGGTGATATATTTGCCAATGCATTGCGATCTGGTATTTATAAAGTTATTAAATCTCAGGAAAATTTAAATTTAATAAATGTTTTCCCTGTTGCCGATGCTGATACAGGGACAAACCTTTGCCTTTCTCTCGGTCCACTGATCAAAGTCATTGAGAGTAAAGAAAATCATCACTTAGGCACTCTTCTCAGTGAACTAGCTGACAAGCTCCTCGATAACTCAAGAGGTAATTCAGGCAGTATTATTGCTCAATTCTTTCAAGGAATAAGTGAGTATTCCAATAATAAAAGTAAAATTTCACCAATAGATTTTTCAAAATCGTTAAATTTGGGTAGTAAGTATGCCAATGACGCATTATCAAAACCGATTGAAGGAACTATTATTACTGTTATATCTGTATTTGCAAAAGCAATGTCGGATGAGATAAAAAAAAATCCAGATAATGATTTTCATTCAATATACCGTGCAGTACTTCCACTTGTAAAGGTAGCGGTCACTGACACCAAAAATCAATTGGATGTTCTGAAGAAAGCTAATGTGGTAGATGCAGGAGCTAAAGGTTTCTATCTTCTAATAAAGGGCTTTATTAATCATATAACTTCAAATGAAATTGAATCGAAACCAGAAATATCAATTAATTCATACAGTGAAACCGATAATCATTTCAAGGAAACATCCAGCCCAACGAGTTTTCAGTATTGCACAGAGTGTATTATTAATGGCAAAGATATTGATAGAAGAAAATTAAGAGAATCTCTATCTGAGCATGGAGATTCTATTGTAATTGCTGGAACAAAACAAAAAGCGAAGATTCATATACATACCGATCAACCCAATACTATTTTTGAAGTTGCAAAACACTATGGCAAAATAACCTCAGAGAAAGCTGATGATATGCATCTGCAGCATAAGATCACGAAGAAAGATGCTAGTAAATTCGCCGTCATTACTGATTCTGCAGCAGACATTCATGATGAGGATATTGAAAAGCTAGATATTCATATTGTTCCAATCCGAATACAATTTGGTGAAAAAGGATACTTAGATAAAGTAAGCATCACTCCCAGTGAATTCTTTGAAGAACTTAATACAAACCCTATTCACCCAACAACATCACAACCGTCAATGGGTGACTTAAGAAGACAATATCAATATTTGGCCAGCCATTTTGAGGATGTTATTTCAATAAATATCACCAATAAGCTTAGTGGAACATATGATGCCGCTATATTGGCCTCAAAGAAAATTACAGCATCTGGGAAAATACATATTTTTAATTCTCTGAATGCATCTCTCGGTCAAGGTCAAATTGCGATTGTAGCCGCTCAATGTGCAAAAGCAGGAATGAGTATTCTTGAAACACTAACTATCTTAAAAGAAACAAGAAATAATACTAAAACATATGCAATTATTCCAAATTTAAAATATGCAGTTAGAGGTGGCCGCGTTCCAAAATCAATAAAATTAATTGCAGAAATAATGCGACTGACGCCAATATTACAAACAACTTCAGATGGATATTTGAAAACTAAAAATTTCTTATTTGGTAGAAAAGATGTATTAAAAAGATTCTCAAGATTTATAAGCAAGTATCACAACAAAGATGAAAAAATTACTATATCAATAGGCCATGCCTGTGCTCCAGAGAGAGCTAAGCTGTTAAAATCTTATTTTTTGGTTGACTTACCAAGAGCAACTGAATGTAAAATAACAGAAATTGGTTCTGCAATCGGTGTTCATGGCGGACCTGGTGCAATTGTTGTTGGAATTCAAATTCAGTCTGACTAAATGAATTATTTCTAATCCCTTATACCGACGCCACGCTTTAATAATATAAAGCTGAGTGTAAATAAAATTACAATAAATGCACATACCACCAAATAAGCATATCTGATATCTATATCGGAGGTTCCTAGTATTCCATAACGAAAAGCATTAACCATATATAAAATCGGATTAAATTTGCTTGCGTATTGCCAGAAATCAGGAAGTAAACTAATGGAATAAAATACTCCACCCAAATAAGTTAAAGGTGTAATAACAAATGTTGGGATAATAGCTATATCATCAAATTTCCGAGCATATAAAGCATTAATAAATCCCGCTAATGAAAATACTACCGAAGATAAAAAAACCATTGAGAACGTTATTAGTGGATACTTCAATTCCAACTTTGTAAAACTTAATGCAATAATCGTTACCATCGCACCCACCAATAATCCTCGTAAAACTCCGCCTGCGATATGCCCCAAAATAATAGCCGAATTAGACATTGGCGAAACAAGCATTTCTTCTATATGGCCTCCAAATTTAGCACCAAAGAATGAAGAGACCACATTCCCATAAGAATTTGTTATAACTGACATCATGATTATGCCAGGCGCAATAAATTGCATATAACTGTAGCCACCCATAGTACCGACACGTGATCCAATAAGATTGCCAAAAATCACAAAATACAACGTCATAGTAATTGCCGGTGGTACAATAGTTTGAATCCATATTCGCAAAACACGGATCACCTCTTTTCTGACAATTGTATAAAAAGCAATTAAGTTAAGATTAACATTCACGTTATGAATTTTCCTTTGAGATGTCATTTTTTGAATGCACAAGTCTCATGAATAGCTCTTCGAGTCGATTCGATTTATTTCGAAGGCTTAATACTTTAATTTTTTCTCTATTAAGTAATTCAAATAAATCATTAATACTATGGTCTTCATCCACCAATACCTCTAGCTGATTTCCGCCAATCAATGTATAACTAAATTCATTCAAATTTGAATCTTTCTTTAAATTATCCTCTAAACTCAATACAAAAGTTTCTTGTTTTAGTTGTTTTAATAAATCAATCATACGAGTATTTTCTATAATTACACCTTCATCAATGATGGCTATATTTCGACATAAATTTTCGGCCTCTTCAAGGTAATGAGTTGTCAGGATGATAGTGGTTCCGTTAGCATTAGTATCTTTTAAAAATTTCCACATTGAGCGTCTGATTTCTATATCTACCCCTGCAGTTGGCTCATCTAATATTAATAATTCTGGCTCATGAATCAGTGCCCTCGCTATCATTAATCTTCTTTTCATACCGCCAGATAAATTCCTAGAGATATCATCTTTCTTATCCCATAATTTTAACTCACCAAGATATTTCTTAGCTCTTTGAAGGGCGATACTTCTTTTAATTCCATAAAAACCAGCTTGGTTTACTAAAATATTTAATGGCGTATCAAATGTATTGAAATTAACTTCTTGCGGCACCATGCCAATGTTCATTTTAGCTTCCTCAGGATGAGTAGCTAAGTTGTAACCAAATACCTCGATATTCCCAGCGCTTTTCTCAACCAATGAACAAACAATGCGAATTGCTGTTGTTTTACCTGCTCCATTTGGCCCTAAAAGAGAATAAAATCCGCCAACATCGACTTCTAAATCAATGCCCTTTAAAGCTAAAAATCCATTTGCATATGTTTTGGTTAGATTTTTTATTGAGAGGGCTGACATATCGTCATTATCGCATATTGAACTATAGTTATGTTATTGATTTAACATTAAGATTGAATTTCTAGCGACAAATTTTCATTATAAAAAATACTATAATTAAGTGAAAATTCGGTCTGCACTGAATTACACATATTAAATCAAAATATTTGATACATCCGTGCCCATAAACTAAAATTTAAGTTAAAATACTACCAATGTTTATCAACACTCCTTCTAAAAAAACATCTAATCCGACCAAAGAAAAAACCAACAAAATGCATATATTTTCTGGCAATTATCCCTATCATCCAAATTCATATCAAAAAAAACTTAATATAATAGATAATCCTTATCATAAAAATCATCGTTTTGTTTTTATGCATAATGGACAATGTCTTGCATCCGTTGATACTGATGTTATTTTATTTTTCAAAGCTTCTGACCTAAAAAAAGAGATCAATAGCAGTGATTGTATTTTCCTTGGTGAATTTAACGATAATTTAATTTTTGCTCATGAATTAAATAAGAAAGAATCGGGATCATTAGAGAAAATTGGTGCTTTCTTTAATCTAAGAATTTTAGCAGGCAATCTCTCTATCGAAGAATCAAATTTTGTCGCAAAAGCAGCTATTTTAATAGATTGGCATAAAAATAATAAATTTTGCTCAAAATGCGCCTCAAAGACCAAACAAAATCTTCGTGGTCAAACAAGAAAATGCAGCAATAATAAATGTGAATATCAAATATTCCCAAAACTAAATCCTGCAATTATTGTGTTAGTCATGAGTAAAAATCATTGTTTACTTGGTCGTCAAAAAAACTGGCCTCATAAACAATTTTCTACCATTGCGGGATTTGTAGAACCAGCTGAAAGCCTCGAGGATACTGTTGTAAGGGAAGTTTTCGAAGAAACAAATATTAGAGTCAGCAGTATTAAATACCATAGCTCGCAACCATGGCCATTCCCCTCCTCCTTGATGCTTGGTTTCACTGCAGTGGCATTATCAAGTAAAATTAAATTAAATGACAATGAATTAGAAGAAGCCGATTGGTTTTCAAGAGAAGATCTTGCTTCCGGATTGATTAAATTACCTCCGAAATTATCCATCTCACGCGCACTTATTAATGGATGGATTAATTATAAGTATTAATTAATAAAAATACGCTTAAAGCATTAAACTTTTTGATATCCATAAACCAATATCTTTAATCTCATCTTGGCAGACCGCATGAACCATTGGGTATTCCTTCCATAAAACTGAATACTTCATTTTCTCAAGCATAATTCGTGTTTGTTTTCCTAAATCAATCTGAATAACTGGATCATATTTGCCATGCGCTAAAAATATTGGCAACCCCCTACATTGAGATTTTTTATTCTTGATGACTTCATTTTCTAATGTTAGCTCAAGCGGTAAATATGTCGATAATGCCAGCAGTCCACCAAGTTTTTCTGGGTACCTCAAAGTTGCATGTAGAGCAACAGCTCCGCCTTGAGAGAAGCCAGCAATAATAATTCTTTCCGATTTAATTCCTCTTTTATTTTCTCGCTCAATCAAAGACCCTATCGTTAAGGCACTTTGTCTAATTCCTTCTTCGTCTTGAGCGCCACCTCTATCAAGGCTCATAACGTCATACCATGCACGCATAGTCGAACCACCATTGATCGTAATAGATCGAAATGGAGCATGAGGAAAAATAAAACGCAGGCCAAGACTAACTGGGATTTCTAATTGAGGCACAATTGGCTCGAAATCACTCCCATCTGCACCAAGACCATGAAGCCAGATGATTGTTGCAGTCGGAATACCATTGATTTCTTTTTCTATAATCTGGTTATTTTTCAATTTCGAGTATCCTTAGGGAGAAGATTAAATCATTAATAAAAAATAATTATCTATTATACGAGTATGAAATAAAAAATTAGCCAATAATTAATATATCATTAATACAAGTAATGTATTTATAGGTAAGTTAAAAAAATAAATGAACAACAATAAACTTAGGCGCAGCATAATTGGCTTTTTTATGATTTTTCTTTTCACCTCAGGTTGTGGACAAAAAGGGCCGTTGCTTTTACCAGATGCAAAGCCAGCTGCCAATCTAATGACTTATTAAAAACAATCATATTGAAATTTAAAATAAATATAAATTTGGTAAATAAATGTGAGTAAAGGCAAGCTTATTTTAGTTGATGGATCTTCATATCTGTATCGTGCTTTTCATGCTCTCCCCCCCTTAGCAAACTCAAAAGGTCACCCAACAGGTGCAATTTATGGGGTCATAAACATGATCAATAAATTATTACACGATCAAGGAACTGATCATTTCGTCGTAATTTTTGATGCGCCAGGGACAACCTTTAGAAATGATTTGTATTCTGAATACAAAGCCAACAGGCCTCCCATGCCTGATGATCTTAGACCACAAATAAAGCCTATTCATCAAATCATAAAAGCAATGGGACTGCCTCTTATTATGATAAAAAATGTTGAAGCTGATGATGTGATAGGAACATTAAGCAAAGAGGCTGCTTCAAATGGTATGGATGTAATTATCTCCACGGGTGATAAAGATATGACACAACTAGTCGATCAAAATATCACTTTAATCAATACTATGAATGATGAAAAGCTAGACCGTGATGGAGTCAAACAAAAATTTGATGTTTATCCAGAACAAATAATAGATTACTTAACTCTCATGGGGGACAAAGCAGACAATATACCAGGAATACCAGGTGTTGGTGCAAAGACGGCTAGTAAATGGCTCAATAAATATCTCACATTAGAGAATCTCATTAATAAATCGGATGAAATAAGCGGTAAAATTGGTGAAAAATTTCGATCTAGTTTAAATCTTCTTCCATTATCAAAAAAATTAGTAACGATAGACAAAGATCTAGATCTTAGGCTGACACCCAGTGATTTAAAACGTGTATCAATAGATACAGAAAAACTAAAAAGTATTTATAAAGAATTAGAGCTCAAAACATTCTACTCCCAGATTAGTGAGACTCCAGATAAAATTCCATTAAAAAAATCAAAATCAATTTATAAAAGTATCTTAAATAAAACTGATTTGATGGAATGGGTGGACCATTGTAAACAAAAAAAAATAATCGCTATTGATACAGAAACTAATAGTTTAAATTATATTGAAGCCGAATTAGTAGGGATATCTTTATCGATAGATGAAGGCAAGGCTATATATATTCCTTTGGCTCATGATTATGAGAATGCACCATTACAACTCGACAGAGTCGAAACATTAAATATACTTAAACCTCTTCTAGAAGATAAAGAAATCAAAAAAATTGGCCATCATTTAAAGTTTGATGCTCATATATTTGCTCGTTATGGCATTACCCTAAAAGGAATGGAATATGATTCCATGCTTGAGTCATATGTATTAAACAGTGTCGCTTCTCGTCATGGGATGAATTCAGTAGCACAATATTATTTAAATAGGGAAACAACTCACTTTGAAGATGTAGCTGGAAAGGGAGCTAAACAAATAACCTTCAATCAAGTGGATATTAAGACCGCGACAGCTTATGCCGCTGAAGATGCCGATGTAACACTTTGTTTGCATAATTATCTCTGGGAAAAAATCAATCACATTCCTTCACTTAAAGAACTTTATCAAAGAATTGAAATGCCTTTAATTCCAATTCTCTTCGAAATAGAAGAGACCGGTGTATTAGTTGACAAGGTTATGCTAAAAAAACAAAGTGATGAATTATTGCTTCTATTAAATAAGCTTGAGAAAAATGCACACAAAATAGCTGGTATGGAATTTAACCTAGGTTCACCAAAACAACTCCAAGAAGTTCTTTATGAAAAGATGGAGATACCCATAATCAAAAAAACACCAAAAGGCCAGCCCTCAACAGCAGAAGATGTTCTTCAAGAACTTTCTATAGATCATGAATTACCAAAGTTGATACTAAGCCATAGAAGTTTAAATAAACTTCGAAATACCTATACAGAAAAATTACCTCAGCAAATATCAGCCGTCACCGGCAGAATTCATACGTCATATCATCAAGCAGTCACAGCTACAGGTCGATTATCATCTAGCTCGCCCAATCTTCAAAATATACCAATAAGAACTCCTGAAGGTAGACGCATTAGAGAAGCCTTTGTTGCACCTGAAAATTACAGTATCTTAGCTGCTGATTATTCTCAAATTGAGCTGAGAATAATGGCTCACCTATCTTCAGATGAATCTCTTTTGTTGGCTTTTTCAAAAGGTGAAGATATCCACAGAAAAACAGCAGCAGAAGTTTTAGGTATAGCAGCTGAAGAAGTATCTCAAGAGCAAAGGCGATGGGCTAAAGCTATTAACTTTGGTTTAATATATGGCATGTCGGCATTTGGTCTAGCTAAACAACTAGGAATAACGCGATATCAATCCCAAGAATATATCGATCTGTATTTTAAAAAGTATCCTAAGGTTAAAAATTTTATGGATACCACGAAAGAAAACGCACGCAAGCATGGTTATATTGAAACATTATATGGAAGAAGACTGTACCTACCGGATATCAACAGTAAGAACGGTCTACGAAGAAAATATGCAGAAAGAAGTGCTATCAATGCTCCAATGCAAGGATCCGCCGCAGATATCATTAAACTTGCCATGATTGATGTGCATAAATGGCTTAAAGATGGAAATACTGAAGCAAGGATGATTATGCAAGTTCATGATGAGTTGGTATTAGAAGTTAAATCTGATCTTGCCGAGACCATTAAGCAAGAGATTGTCAAAATAATGGAATCGACAGTTAATTTGAGTGTCCCACTAATAGTTGATGCTGGCATTGGCAATAACTGGGACGAAGCACACTAAATATCTTTTTTCCTTTTAATATTTAAAAAACCTTCCAAGACTACGCGAGCTTCATCAACCCCCTGTCGTTTTAATGAAGAAAAAAGTTGAATGGTTGCTGATTCCTCTAGTTCAGATTCAATAGTTTTTATTGTCTCATTTGCCATACGTCTTTTAACTTTATCCGCTTTTGTTAATAATATATGAATAGATGTATTTTGTAGTTTTGCAAAAAAAAGCATACTGCGATCATATTCAGATAATCCTCTTCGAATATCTACAATCATGAATAATCCTTTTAGGCTCTGACGATTCTCACAATAGTGCGAAAGCAGTCTACCCCAATGATCTCTAGTTGCCTCATTGACGCGCGCAAAACCATAGCCGGGTAAATCCACTATGCGAGTGTCATCAGTTAAATTAAAAAAATTTATGAGTTGAGTTCGACCCGGGGTTTTACTGGTTCTGGCAAATTGCCGCCTATTGACAATCACATTAATTGCGCTGGATTTACCAGAATTTGAACGCCCAGCAAACGCAACTTCCGCGCCTATATCTTCCACGAATTGCTTTGGATCATTTGCACTGAGTATAAACTGGGCTTTTGGATATTGTGACATAGCTGTATAATGAATAAGAAGTTAGATAATAGATCGCATCATAAAGTAAAATTAATCTAATAGTAATGATACTTTAAGTTACAATATCTGAAATCAAAAGCTATAAATATAAAGTTATAATTCTTAAAAATATTAATCGAAAAGTAATGGCCACTAACATGAAACTTAATTTTGTTTTGTTTGCTCTTTCATTTATGTTCAATACAGCTAACGCTGACTCACTCGTAGATGGTTCTTTTGAAAAAGGTAAAGCTATTTCTATTACCTGCGGCGCCTGTCATGGAGCAGATGGGAATAGCATTAATCCCTTATGGCCTAATTTAGCCAATCAACATGCATCTTATTCAGTCCAGCAACTCACGGCATTCAGAGATGGTAAGCGCATGGATAGTCTCATGTCGGCAATGGTTATGTCGCTCAGTGACCAAGATATTAAAGATCTTTCAGTATATTTTGAAAATCTACCCTCTTCAATAAAAGACATCGCTGATCCAACTACTTTTGATTTAGGACAAAAATTATATCGTGGAGGGAACAAAGAAAGTGGTGTTGCCGCATGCATGGCTTGTCATGGTCCTGCTGGAAAAGGTAATCCTGCCGCTTTGTACCCAGCGCTTAATGGACAAGGCGCTATGTATACTGCAAAACAATTAAATGACTATGCAACTGGAACAAGAGTATCAATAGGTCCTGTTCAAATCATGCGAGATGTTGCAAAAAAATTAACGGCAGAAGAAATCCAAGCTGTCTCCTCATATATTCAAGGCTTGCATTAAGCAACAATCTTCTGAAGAATAGAAAATCATTAATATAATAAAAATACTACTAAGAGGCTTTTATGTTAATTAAATTATTATTCAATTTAATCGTCACGATGACATTAATTAGTTGCAGCTCAAATGAAGAACCTTCTGTTCAAAATAACTCAGACATAAAAAAAGCTGTTTCTCAATTCAATGATCAAGATCTAAATATAATTAAAAAAGAATCTCTTTTAATTGAAGAATCTGATGCTGAGGAAACAATTCAAGATGATTCGCAACCAATAATTCTTGCGCAAGCTAATATGAGTCAAAGTAACAATTGGGAGTTTACTGAATCAGAACATTATATGCGTCTAGTTCCAACTCAACCAACGATTGGTGGTCCTGATAAAATAGAAGTAGCTGAATTCTTCTATTATGGTTGTATCCACTGCATGACATTTGAGCCAATTGTTAATGCATGGAAAAAAGATATTCCAAATAATGCACGTTTTGTTAGAGTACCCGCTTTATGGAATCCTCTATTAAGACTTCATGGGCGTATGTATTACACCAAAGAAGTATTAACAAAAAATGGAAAACTGTCTGATCCAGAGGGCTTTCGTGCAAGAATATTCAAAGAATATCATAATAAAAAGAATTACATGACATCCGAAGCAGCTATACAAAAGATTTTTACCGATTTCGGCGTAAGTGAAGAAGATTTCACTAAAACATTCGCTTCGTTTGAGGTGGCACAAAAATTAAGACTAGCAGACGATCTAGCGAGACGTTATAGCATCTCGAGTACCCCAAGTATGGTTGTCAATGGCAAATATCGCACTGGTGCTGGTGAGGCAGGAAGCTACCCTAAATTAATCAAGGTAATTGATGAATTGGTAGCACGAGAAACAATTAGATAATCTAACCTAAAACTATATTAAGTCAGTGGCTATAATTTTCCAGCCATCTTTTTGTTTTTGCCAATAAAGCCGCTTCTTTTCAGCTGAAATAATATCGTTATACCTTATCTTCTGAGTAAAGCGAGTGAGTACAATGTCTGATTTTAAGGGGTCACCAATAATCGTTAAATCCATAATAACTATTGATTTTTTTATAACAGAAGAATCTTCAATTATTGAATACTCACTAATTGAACTCATTAAGACATTAGTATCATAAAAAGACACAAATCTTTCTGACTCTGAACTTTCAAAGCTTAGCTTCCAAGCGCCAAGAACTTCATGAAGCTCGTTTCGAATTAAATTTAACTGATCCTCAGTTTTCCAATTTATTGTCTTTACTACAATTATTGGAGTATTCATCGGCACCAGATATTCTGATAACTCAAGTAATTGCTTATTTTGGAGTGCCAAGCACCCATCAGTATCTCTGGGAGGGCGTTTTAAAATATCAGGATCAGTACCATGAAGCCAAATACCATAGCCTGTTTTTTTCATATAGCGATCTAGAGAATTAGGATAATCCAATGGATAGGCGGCAGCTCCATATCTTGGAGGCAATTTAGATATATCTAGTTTTTCTGTAATAAAATATACACCTAAGGGAGTTTTTTTATCGCCTTGAATTTTTTTGCCTGAACCATTTTTACCAACAGACATATAATATTCTTGATTTTTAATTGGACGATTTTTTTCAACGGAATATTGAATTAACTTAGCATTCTCAATATCAGCAATAAATACATTCTCTATTGAGCTAGGGATTTCAATTAGATAAGCAGGATAAAGTTCCTCTGCATTTAAATTGGTTATATATCCAAGCTTGATAGTTAAGACTAATAATATAAACAATAATTTTTTTATGCTTAAAATCATTAATTATTCTTATTCATACCAACTGCAAAAGCATCAACAGCTATGCATCCAGATTCATTAATAATCAAAGGATTTATATCCAGCTCACTAATAACATCTCTTAGCAAATGAACCATACTCGAGAATTTTTCTGCAGTGGAGCAAAAAGAATTTACATCATAAGGTTCCGTACCACGATAACCCATTAAGGTTCTTTTGAATTTCAATCTATTTAATAACTCTAATGCATAACTTTTACTAAATGGTGGAACTGCAAATACAATATCTTTCATTAATTCTGAATAGATACCGCCCATACCAAGAATCACAATTGGACCAAACTGGGGGTCACATCGGACTCCCAAAATCATTTCTTGGCCCGGTAATAACATCTTAGCTATCAATACATCATGCCCGAGATCTAAACTCATTCTCCTGTAAGCAAAAATTAACTCTTGATCTGACTTTATATCCAATACAACTCCATCTTTATCAGACTTATGATGCAATCCAGGAACTGCTGTTTTAAGAGCTATTGGGTAACCAATTTCCACAGCAGCCATCAATACATTCTTTTCAGAGGATGCAGATTGATGTGTAACAACTGGAATGCCAAAATCTGCAATTAGTTTCAATGATTCACTTTCGTTCATTGCTCCTTTATCTCTGAGAGTAAGTTGCCAGTGCTTAACTAATTGAGAGTCAATTGGTGATGGATGAGAAGTATCTCGCTTAAAAAAATCTCGGTATAAAAATAATTTCTTTATTCCAATAAGAGTATTAGTCACGCCATCTAATACTGGATATCCAGCATGTGTAGTTTCTATAACACTACAATCTGAACCTGTTCCTTGACGTGACGATACCAAAATAATTGGCTTATCGTGTTCTGCTTTAGCAAGCTTCATATATTCGATGTAATCTGAATAAATTAATCCTTTTGGCGCTCGATTTAATATCAAAGCTGCAATCGAAGTATCTGGGTCTCCAAGCATTAATGTAGCACTTTTTGAAAATTGTTGAGATGCATTTGGGCCACCTCGGCTCCATACATCAAGGGGATTTGTAGCGGGTAATTCAGGATCAATTACTTTCTCTAATTCTGTTACTGTATTCACATCTAATATCGTTAATGGAACTTTTGTCTCATCTGCTAGATCAACGAGTAATTGTCTCTCGCCACCAGAATCATGCAACGTTACTAAGCCCCCATCGCCAATAAGACCGAACTCTGAAAATAAAATTAATGCTGTCGCTAACTCATCCATATCTCGGACACGTTGTACACCATACTTATCGAATATCGCATCATATGTATCATCATCGCCAGCCATAGCTCCTGAATGAGAGAGTGTGAGCTTTGCAGACTCTTTTGTTCGTCCTACTTTTAGAGCAACTATTGGGATTTTTTTATCGCGAGCTTTCTTAAGTGCTGATATAAACCCATCAGGATTACGCGCTGTCTCAATAAATAAACCAACTACCTTCGTCTCAGGTAGATCTAGAACAAAATCCAAGTATTGGTCCATAGTTACCGATAATTCATTGCCCGTCGATACAGCAAAATTAAATCTTAGCCTCGCTTCACAATCTAATATACCGGACATCCCAGCTCCGGAATGACTAATTAAACTGACATTACCCGGAGAATAATGAGAACTACTATCAAAACCACATGCCCAAACATGGTCCCTGATGTTATAAAAACCCATTCCATTTGCACCACAAACAAGGATTTCTGAATCAGATATTTTCTTTTGAAGCCGATCTTTTAAAAATGGTTTTCTATCATCATCCAGCACTAAGGGTGAGAAGATGACGGCAGCTTTAATCTTTAAAGCAACAACTTCATCAAAAACTGACTCTAATCGTTGATCTCCAATAGCAAAAATTGCAAGATCAGGGGTCTCTGGCAATTCTTGAAGACTATTAAAACATGGAATTTCTTGAATTTTTTTATAGGACGGATTAACCGGATAAATAACTCCTTTGTACCCACCTTTGATTAGATTTAAGAGCGCCCATTCTCCGACCGAATTGGACTTTTCTGATGCTCCAATTACAACGATAGATTTAGCTCTTAAGAGAGGATCAAGATTATGTTGCAATTTAATGTCTACCCAAAAAACATATCAATTGATAATTTAAAATGGTGCGGGTGGAGTCATTCCTCGCCTGGCTGGAAACCAAAAAGGTTTATCAACCACTGTGGCTTTCGCCATTACCCGATTCCAATGCATTTCTCGTTGATAATAAACTTCTACCCAAACATTATCACCAGGTTTCCCATGCGGTGTGCGAACAGTTCCAAGGGCTATATTTTGTTTACAAACAGGTGACCACGCAGCAGAAGTAATGAATCCAATTTCATCTGAATTCTTTTTATCATCAGCATAAATATAAGAATGATCCGCTGTTTTATTTCCCTCAATATCTAGTTTAACCAAACGCCACGTCGAACCTTCTGCCTTTTCTTTAAGAAGTGCCCTGCGTCCATTAAAGTTATCTTTATTAAAATCCACCAACCATTCCATGCCTATTTCCAGAGGTGAACGAGTTCTACCTGTCCTGACTGTGGTTTCTGCGGGCAAAAAATCTTCAAATGGAGCAAGATAACCAGCTTCTTTTCGAGCAAGATCTAATGCATGAGTTCCAATCGCTTGTATGCCATGGAGTTTTCCTGCTGCAAATAAAGCATCCCATAGATCTATTGCCTTATCGGGGTCAATCCATAACTCATACCCAAGATCGCCGGTAAATCCTGTTCTAGACACCATCAGTTCAGTCCCGAATATCTGATGATGAATTAGTCCAAATGGCTTCAAACTATCAAGGCCATCGATTCCCATATTCTTTAATACGCTATAAGATGTTGGGCCCTGTACGGCAAGTGCGGCTATTTCAGCTGTCTCTTCCTTAACTGTCACATCAAATCCTATTGCGGCAGTTGTTAGCCAAGCGAGATGTCTTTCTTGTGAACACAATCGATACTCGCCTTCACGTAAGTGAAAGATTGTACCATCATCTATCACTTGCCCTTGATCATCACACCAAATTGCATAAGCAACTCGACCAGGTTTTATTTTTCTCATGTCACGAGTAACCAATCGATTAAGGTAATCGAGTGCATCTGGTCCTGTAATCCTATATTTTGTCATCGGTGTTATATCGAAAACACCTGTGGAATTTCTAATTGCAAAATACTCCATATCTTCGCAGTACAAAGCTTCAGCACTCGAATAACCAGCCCAATTATGCCATGTATTTAAGCTATCCAACTCAGCTAATCGCGGATAAAAAGGAGACCGCAACCTACCTGTATTTATACTTACTGGAGTCATTATCTCTTCTCCCTCTTTAAAATTACCTGCGCAGCATTTCGACCTGATGCTCCACTGATACCTCCGCCTGGATGGGATCCTGCTCCGCATAAATAAAGTCCATCAATTGGCATTTGATATTGTGCCGATCCAGCAACTGGCCTAACAAACATAAACTGATCCAGAGTAAGTTCGCCATGATGCCAATGCCCTCCGGTTATATGAAACTCTTTTTCCAGATCTAAAGGAGTTAATATTTCACTAGAGAGGCAACAATTTTCAATATCAGGCATATGCTGTTTTAACACTGAAAATATATCATTTTTAAAATTAGTTCGCGCTTCTTCATTCCAATCGGATTTTTGTTGATAAGGCGCATACTGAACTACTGCTGACATTACATGGCATCCCGAAGGAGCCAAGCTACTATCTTTTATACTTGGAAATGTAATTTCTAAAACAGGCAATGGAGAACTTTCTCCGTATTTTGCAGAGTTAAAGGCTCTTTCGACATAATTCTCATCTGGTGCGATGAGTATCCTTTGACTGTAATCCGATTCTGAAAAACCTTTAATTGTGGGTAATTTATTGAGCGCAATATGCAGTTTTGCTGCATTACCTTTCATTCGAATATTATCTATTCTATGTGTAAAGCGAGTCTCCACATTACGGGCACCAACCAACTCCAACATTGTCTTCTTTGGATCCGCATTAGAAACCACAATTTCACTATTATAAATAGTGCCGTCATTAAGCTCGACACCAGTAGCAGTTCCCTTTTCTATAATTACTTTTTTAACTTTAGCGTTTGTTATAATTTCAACACCAGCTGCTTTAGCGGAATCACTCATTGCTTTGGTTACACTTCCCATACCGCCCTTAGGGGTCGATAGTGTCCCATGCTTTCCAGCCATTCTGAAGAGGTAAGTCAAGATCGTATTAGGAGATCGTGGCCCTAAATGAGTGCCTAAGACTGAGTCTAGGCTTAGTCCACCTTTCAGTAGAGGGCTCTCAAAACGCTCGTCCAATTCATCGTAAATATTCATGCCTATGAGACGAAGAAATTCACGCATCTCAACTTTTCCCATTCTGCGAAGATCAAAACCTAACATTGCAAGTGTAAATAAATCTTTTTTATTTTTTGTACCTAATCTTGGCGGTGGTTTATTGAGATATGTGTTTAGTAGATCCGAGAATCTGGTCATTCGTTTAAAAAATTCAGCAAAATTCTTTTGATCGCTCTCATTAACGCCCGTAACCTTATTACCACAATAAGTTACATGCTCACCAACTTCTGATAGAACTATTGTCGAGAGATTATCACTGGCAAGATTGATATTTAAATTCAAATCTTTTTCTACTTGGGGTTGCATTTTATACAATAAATGAGCACATGCAGAGACTGAATAGCCATCGGCAAACTCTCTGGTAATGGCTGCACCACCCACTTGATCATTTGCCTCTAAAACCAAGACATTTTTACCTGCTTTTGCTAATAAAGCAGAACACACAAGACCATTATGTCCTGCACCTATAACTATCGCATCATATTTATCAATCATCGCCAAAATTCTCAGGTACGGTATTTTTTAATTTTAAATCATAAAGTATTTCACGAGCTGCATTAGCCCCTGGCGCCGCCATTACCCCTCCACCTGGATGAGTACTAGAACCACACATATAAAGTCCATTAACTGGTGCACGATATTGAGCATATCCAGGAACCGGACGATTAAACAAAAGCTGATCCATAGTCAATTCACCATGAAAAATATTGCCTTCAGTAATTCCTATTTGATCTTCAATATCTTGAGGAGTTCGAGTTTCAACATGCAAAATCAAATCTTTGAAATCAGGGCTGTAATTTGATATTTGATCAATAACACTTTTAGTAAATGCATCTCTTTCTTCAGAAGTCCAAGCTCTTCCTTCAATTTGAGCCGGACAATATTGAACAAAGCAGCTCATAAAATGTTTACCTGGTGGTGTCATCGTCGGATCAACAGCACTTGGAATGGTACAATCAATATAAGGATCTTTTGACCATGTACCATCTTTCCAGTCATCATAAGCACGCTCCATTCGCTCCATGGAGTCAATGAAATGCATATCTGCATGTCCAATTAATTCACTTCCAGGAGGTAATGCAGGAAAAGTAGGCATACCATCTAAGGCGATATTGAGCTTGCCAGATGAGCCTCTAATTTTAAAATTCTTTATACGGTTATAGAAGCTAGCCGGAAGGTCTTTCTCATCCATGCAATTTAAGAATGTACGTTTTACATCCATATTTGAAACTACGACTGGTGCATAAATTTCTTCTCCACTCTCAAGAGCAACGCCTTGTACACGGTTATTTTTTACAATTATCTGATCAACACCAGACTCTGAGCGTATTTCTCCACCATATGACTGCAAAGCTCCAGCTAATGCATTAGATACAGCTCCCATTCCTCCTCGAGCAAAACCCCAGCTTCCTACATTACCATCTACATCACCCATATAATGATGTAATAAAACATAGGCAGTCCCTGGTGAATGAATACCTAAAGCAGTACCAATAATTCCACTACCAGATAAAGCTGTTTTGATGACATCTGTTTCGAAGTATTCACCGAGATAATCCGCCACACTCATCGTCCAAAAACGAATTGCTTCGTATAATCGATCTTCGCCTAACTCAAGGAATTTATTTCCAAGCAGCATTAATTCTTTTATATCTCTTGGTTTAAAAGAAGTTGGATCTGGCGCTGTTCTTAATAAAAAATTACGAATTAAACGGCATTGACGCATAGTATCAGTTGAATATCTTGTATAGGCATCTGCATCATGCTTTGAATGTCTTGCCATCTCGCGATGCGCAGCTTCTGGGTCATGATATGAACCGAAATAATCACCGTTTTCCATAAATTGAACTGAACCACCATAAGGTGTTATTTGGAGCCCATGTTTATGCAATTCAAGATTTCTATATATTTCAGGTCTTAGAAGACTGCAGACATAAGAGCAGTTTGAATATTTCCAATCTTGGTATAATTCACGACTGACCGCCGCGCCACCTATATAGTCATTTTTCTCTACGCACAGAACATCCATTCCAGCTTTAGCTAAAAACGCCGCATTTGCGAGACCATTATGTCCAGCACCAACTACTATCGCATCGTACTTTTTCATATGTTCATATCACTCTATGATTTGACTCTTAATTTATTACTTGTAATGTCTACTGCTTCTTCAAATTTGTCCAGAGTTTCTTGTAAACATTTCATATCATGAGACTCAGAAAGAAACCATGGCTCTCTTGAATCAGGCTCAACCAATACCCCAAGATCATGTAAGTTTGGTGCTAATGCATCATAAAAATCATAATTTGAATTCAACCAGCCCCGATAATCATGAGGAACCTCTTCTGCAAAAAATAATCCCATCATTGAAGGGTGGCCGGAAAAATTATGAGCTATATCTCTTTCTGTTAAGAGCTTACTCATTCCTTGTTGTAATTTTATTCCATAATTTTCAATATTCTTTAACGCATCAGTTTCATCTAATATTTCGAGTGTCTTGGCGGCCGCCGAAAGTGAAACTGAATGACCGGTAAATGTCCCTCCATGCACCACTCCATCACCACCGATACAGCGCATAATATCTTCACGCCCTGCGATTGCTGAAATTGGATAACCATTGCCCATTGCTTTAGCGAATGTACACAAATCAGCCGTTACACCATAAAGTTCCTGCACACCTCCCTTAGCGACTCTAAACCCTGTTTTGACCTCATCAATGATTAATAAAATATTATATTTAGTACACAGAGAACGAATATCAGTCATATATTGCTGATTAGCACTGATACTGCAGCAATTTCCCATAATTGGTTCCACGAGAAATGCACCAATATCGTCTCCAGATTTTTTAAATAAATCTTCAATAGCCTCAGCATCATTTATCGGGGCTGTATAATTAAGTTTTTTTGTGATTTTTGGAATACCATCTCCATATGGTAACAATTCTGGGTCGCCGCTACTCGGATCCCAATCTTCAATCTCTGAATACCACATCACTTCACTAAAGACCCCATGATAGCCACCCTCTAAAATGACATGACCGTCTTTTCCTGTAAAAGCCCTAGCAATTCTTAATGCTGCCATAACTGCTTCTGTTCCAGAATTTGAAAAACGAACCAACTCAGCAGCTTTGACCATGCCGCTTATTCGTGTAGCAATCTCATATTCAAGTTCAGTTGCTAATGCAAAAACACCGCCAATATTCATACCATCTTTTGCGGCTTGATCAACTCTTGAATCAGCATATCCTAAAATAATTGGGCCATAACCTAAACGATAGTCAATATATTCATTGTCATCGAGATCCCATATGCGTGCGCCTTTTCCGCGCTTTATATACAAAGTTTTATCATCGCCCCAGTAACGAAAATTAGAAGAAACTCCCAAAGGTAATTTTGTAATTGCCTTTTTAAATTGATTATTGGATTTATTCAGTTTACGTATAGGCATTTCTTACATTCCGTCCAAACCACGTTTCTTAAGCGAACGTGCAATTATTAATTTTTGTATTTCACTCGTTCCTTCCCAAATTCTATCGCATCGCAATTCACGGTAGAACCGTTCAGCAACATTCTCACGCATATAACCACGGCCACCAAATATTTGAACGACTCTATCTGCAATTCGATTTGCCGCTTCTGAGACGAATAACTTAACCATCGAACAACGATTATGAAGAGTTTTTACATCCATACCATTATCATCCGCGGTGGCGGCTTCAAATGTCATTAATCTTGATGCCCAAAGTTCAGTTGCGCTATCAGCTAACATAAATTGTATTGCTTGCTTTTCACTTAATGGAGCTCCATCAACAATTCTATTATCTGCAAACTTTTTTGCCTCTTCTATTAATCTCGCTGCAGCACCACAACTTCTAGCACCAATCATAAGACGCTCATGCCTAAACCAACTGTGCGTATAAGACATTCCATCACCCGTTTTTCCGACACGTTGACTCTCATCCACCTGAACATTCTTAAATTGATATGTAGGATGGTGAGCGGCATAAGTATGACTAAAAAGTGGGGAAGCAATCATTTCAATACCTACCGTATCTATATCCACCAAAAATAAGGCGTCTTCCTCTTCATCCGGTAGATAAGCTTGAAACCAAAAAAAATCGGCCAGATTAGCGCTGGTTACAAACCATTTCTCACCATTTAATACATAACCATTATCAATTTTTTTTGCGGTTGCCTTTAAATTTGCAACATCAGAACCAGATTCAGATTCGGTGATGGCGTAACAATCTTTTCTCAGACCTTGCACCATAGGTAAAATATATTTTTCAATTTGTTGCTCAGAACAAGCCTCAAACATCCAGGATTGTGCTTCTGGAAAACACCAAGATAATGCATTTGTCACTCTCCCTAGCTGCTCCCAGATTGCCACTTGCTCAACCATAGAAAGCTCCAATCCACCATATTTCTTAGGAACATCAATCGCCGTAAAACCTAACTCAACAGCACGCTCTTTATTGCGTTTTGTAATTTCTTTAGAAAGTTCGCCATTATTTAATTCGGCTTCAACTTCGTGAGGTTGGAGAAATTCATCTGCGTACTCACGGGCGATTTTCTGCCATTTTTGTGTATTCTTATTTAAGTTAATTTTCATACTTTATGCAGAAATTCTTTCGGCCAACTCTTTTAAAATCCATTGGATATAAACACTCTCGGCATCTTCCATTCCGGAAAAAGGGCCAGGTTTATAATATCTTGAAGCAACACCTTTACGGTTATTTACGATTATAGTTTTATCGGTTTCTGTTGTGATGTCCCATAACCACATCAATTGCTCTTTATCATAATCCTTGCCTTCTTCGGCATCATTTCTTACTAACCAGTAGATTTCACATTCACTTTTATCTATATCTATGGGTGTAAATACATAGGCAACAACATGATCACTATAAGCAAGGAGGAACGTAAAAGGTCCCAATGCAAAATCTGACGCTCCACCATCATAATCCTTAAATTTGCCTAATAATGGTGCAATTGGCTCTCCATTCTTACTGCCAGTTTTATAACCTTCAAACAATGCAGTTCGACTGTAGCCATAACCTTGTTGACCCTCAGGAGCTTTAATATCAATACAATCAATTTCAATATCTTTTAACCCACAATGCTCCATTTTCTCAATCATATGGGCTTGAACACGATCACGCTTATTATCATCAAGAGTCAACGTGTGCATCTTCGCATAATCTGGATGCGCTGTTGCACAGTGATAACATTCTTGATAATTCTCAACCGATAATTTCCAATTTGCATCAATTGGATAAGTTTTTTGCGCGGCAACTTTTAGGTTTTCAAAATCAAACATCGCCATGGGTTCTTTCAAATCAGTCTTTGCACCATCCAATGAAGGCGGCGAATCAGAGAAACAGATAAAAATCATTCCATGCAAAACATCAATAGAAAGCTGATGAAGACTATAATCCGCTTTATCGAAATCACTGGGCATATTTCGTGCCGCAATTAATTTTCCATCTATGTCATAAACCCAGCCATGATATGGGCAGCTAAATTTACGAGTTGAGCCTTCCTTTTCCAAACAAACTAATGAGCCGCGGTGGCGACAAACATTGGCAAATGCATTTAGTGAGCCGTCTTTTGCTCGCACAATAATAGCTGATTCATTAGCAACATTCAGTACCTTGAAATCACCAGAATCTGGGATTTGAGATTCATGTCCAGCAAAGATCCAATTTTGTGTGATTATATGATCCAATTCTAATTGGTAGATGTCTGGATCAGTATAAAACCTCTGATCAAGAGACCAGCCAGGTTTTTGGGATGAGATTAAATTTTTTATATCGATTTTCTGATTCATAGTTTGCTTATCACGGTCGCGCCTCAATCGGCTGTATCATAAAGACTCTTATTATACCCTTTCCTTTACAAACAAGGTCAGTAAGATCCCGTATTATGAAATTTATTATTACATTTAATTATACACATTCTTTGAACGTGAGAATATTATGTTAAATTAGTAAAAAATATCGAATTAGATTGAATCACGGAGTAATAAATGAAAAAAATTCTAGTTATGTGCTTACTAACTTTATCAATTATTGGATGCCAACAAGATCCAAGTGTTTTTGCTAATAATCAAACTTTAGTTGGCAAATTTCATGAGGATACAGATATTGCTGTCTTTTTAGGTGTTCCATTTGCCGAGCCACCTTTAAAAGATTTAAGATGGCACAAACCATTACCGTTTAAACCGAAAAATTCAATCCGCAAAACACAACAATTTGCCTCTGCCTGTATGCAGAAAATGGGAATCCTTGAATGGTATCGTGACCTAGCTGAAATATTTGAAAACGAAAGAAGTGTCGTCTCTGATCTTGCCATTGATGAGGATTGCTTATATTTAAACATCTGGACACCCACTCTAGATACCTCTGCCAATTTACCTGTAATGGTTTATATTCACGGTGGAAGTAATGACAGTGGTTGGTCATTTGAGCCAAATTATCACGGGTACGGATTGGCAGAAAAAAATGTTGTTGTTGTAAGTATAGCTTATCGATTAGGTGGTTTTGGTTTCCTTTCACACCCTGACTTAGAAGACTCAAATGGAATAGCTAATTTTGGCCTTTGGGATCAAGTTGCCGGTTTACGATGGATTAAAGAGCACATTGCTCAATTTGGTGGGAATCCTAATTTAATTACTGCCTTTGGTGAATCAGCTGGTGCTCAAGATATTTTAGCCTTAATGTTCTCGACTCCGGCGAAAAACCTTTTCCAGCAAGCCATACTTCAGAGTAATGCCGGTTTTGGTTTACCCGAAGAGACAGATGGTAATGGGCATGTTAAATCCAGTATTTTGAATGAGCAAGATCGAGGATTAGCCCTTGCAAAAAGTTTAAGTAAGAACAATATTCCACTTACTTTGAAAGAATTAAGACAAATACCTGCTTTTGATATCTTAACGGAATATCATGAAATTTTTCCAAATCACTATCATTCTCCTGCGGTAGATGATCAATTAATAAAAACTGCCACATGGAATGATATTCATCAAACAGATTTATCCCATATGAAAGTAATTATTGGTACAAATGCTGACGAATATTATGCTAATACACCAGAAGAAAGCGACCGGGAGATGGTCAAAAATATCACCTCAATGCTGTTCAAAGAAGAAGGTGAGATAGCATTTAATGCCCTCAAAAATGAAAGCGATCCAAGAAATTCCATAGATCGATTATATACGGCTGATGGTATGTTATGTCCTTCTCAAGTATTAGCTGGCCGGATTACATCTGATCATGGAAATAGCTGGGTCTATTATTTCAATCGTATCAGAGAGGGCGAGGCGGCGAAACATCCGATGATCAGAGCTTACCATGGAGCTGAGTTACCTTATGTTTTCAATACTCATGATAACTGGATGACCACCAATGATGTAGATTTAAAAATTACTGATATTATAACGGACTACTGGATTAATTTTGCCAAAACGGGTAACCCAAATGGTGAAAATACGCCTACTTGGCCGATGTTTAATAATGATTCCAATCTGGTACAAAGCTTTGGTAATACCGTTCAGACAATCCCATCAACAGAGCCTATTTTATGTAAATTATATGCGAATAGAGACAATAAAAGTTAATGTTATTTAAGGTTAAAATTCATGTATCTTGGTTTAGATCTCGGCACATCATCAGTTAAGGTCATAGTTATTGATGAAGATGGAATGACGGTGGCACAATCCAGTTGCTCACTATCCATCTCTCGTCCACATCCATTATGGAGCGAACAAAATCCTGATGATTGGCTAAGAGCAGCCGAAGAGAGTATTTTAAGTATCCCAAAAGAGATTCGACAAAATATTCAAGGTATAGGGCTTTCTGGCCAGATGCATGGTGCAGTTCTGCTAGATAAGAAAAATCGGCCATTAAGGCCCGCAATACTCTGGAATGATGGAAGATCTTTCAAAGAATGCCGTGAGATTGAACTCAATAACCCTCAACTCCGTTCAATAACTGGTAATCAAGTCATGCCAGGGTTTACCGCTCCAAAGATTACTTGGCTAGAAAAACACGAACCTAAAATTTTTTCCTTGATCCATAAAATACTTCTTCCCAAAGATTATTTGAGACTCATCTGGAGTGGAGAATATGCCACTGATACATCGGATGCTTCAGGAACATTATGGCTAGATGTAGAAAAAAGAATTTGGAGTGAAGCTGCAATTAACATCTCTAAATTGTCTATAGAGCAACTACCTAAAGTGTTTGAGGGGCATGAAATAACCGGATCAATCTCACAAACAACTGCACAAAGACTAGGGATCCCTCAGGTACCTATCGTTGCTGGAGCTGGGGATCAAGCTGCTGGAGCTATTGGTGCTTCAGTAATAAAACCAAATGATGCTTCTTTAGTACTAGGAACATCTGGTGTTTTGTTTATCGTAACTGAAGGTTTTTTACCGAATACTAAAGAAGGTGTACATGCATTTTGCCATGCTCTTCCGAATAAATGGCATCAAATGGCTGTAATATTGTCAGCCGCCTCAGCCATTGATTGGGTTGCAAATCTTACTGGCTTTATTTCCCCAGAAGAAGCTTATCGGGCGGCAGAGAGAAAAGGCACATCAGATGATGTTATGTTTTTACCTTACCTCAATGGTGAGCGAACTCCTCATAATGATCCGCATGCAAAAGCTATGTTGCATGGATTACAAGCAACTACTGATAAATCAGCCATCGTGCATGCGGCATTGGAAGGCGTTGCTTTCGCATTAACTGATGGCTATGAGGCATTAAAAAAAGCAGGTGGTTTATGTGAATCAATCTCAGTTATTGGGGGTGGCTCTAGATCTTTATATTGGGGAAAAATTATCGCTAATTGTCTCGATAAGACTTTAATATACCGAAATGAGGCAGATACGGGTCCTGCAAAAGGTGCGGCATGTTTGGCCTTTAGTGGTGTCAGAGGTAATAATATTGAATCAATCTCTAAACCATTACCCATTAAACAGGTAATTGAGCCGGAAAAAAATTATACTGAATTTTATGCTCAAAAATTTCAAAGATGGCAATCTCTCTATCAAGAAACCAAACATTTCAATTAAATAAAGAACGATCCCTATGTCACATAAAATATTTAGTCATATTCCACCCATTGAATACAAAGGCGCTAATAATAAAGATCCTATGGCATTCAATTTTTATGAAGCAGAGCGTGAAATATATGGAAAAACTATGCGTGATCATTTGCGCTTCTCGGTCTGTTATTGGCATTCCTTTAATTGGTTAGGTAATGACGTATTTGGGGACGGGGCCTTTCATCGCCCATGGCTAACAGGAGAAAATGATCATCAAGACGCCCTTCATAAATTAGATGCTGCTTTTGATTTTTTTGAAAGATTGGGCGCTTCTTTTTTCTGCTTCCACGATGTAGATATTGCGGCTCGTGCTAACTCCGTAAAAGAATTAACTGAAAATATAAAAAAAATATCAGAGCCATTAGCCAAAAAAATGTTGGATACTGACATCAAACTTCTCTGGGGAACAGCCAATCTTTTTAGTCATCCACGATATATGGCTGGCGCAGCGACCAATCCAAATCCAGAAATATTTAAATGCGCTGCTGCTCAGGTTCATTGCATGCTAGAAACCACTCATCAACTTAATGGAGAAAATTACGTTTTATGGGGAGGCAGAGAAGGTTATGACACGCTTTTAAATACCGATATAAAACAAGAATTAGAACAATTGGCTCGATTCCTCTCTTTGGTGGTTGAACATAAACATAAAATTGGGTTCAAAGGCACCCTTCTTATCGAGCCAAAACCGCATGAACCAACTAAGCATCAATATGATCGTGATGTTGCCACTGTGGTGGCTTTCCTTGAACGATACGATCTCCAAGAAGAAATCAAATTAAATATCGAAGCTAATCATGCCACGATGGCAGGTTCATCTTTTGAGCATGAAGTGGCAAATGCTTTTGCCCTGGATGCATTTGGCTCAATAGATATTAATCGTGGTGACCCTCAAAATGGTTGGGATACTGACCAGTTTCATAATGACCCTAAAGAAATAGCCCTAGTAATGAGGCATATCCTTTTAAATGGTGGCATGAAAAATGGTGGCTTTAATTTTGATGCAAAATTAAGGCGTCAAAGCATCGATGCTGATGATCTATTTATCGCTCATATTGGAGGGATAGATAATCTGGCAAGAGGTTTGATAAATGGCGTTAAATTAATTGAAGAAAAAGTTCTTAATGATTTTTTAGAAAAGCGCTATCAAGACTGGTTTAGTGAGGAAGGTCAACGGATTTTATCCGGTGAATTATCATTAGAGGAATTATCTAAATTTGCTCAAGATCCCGAACCAACATCAGGAAAACAAGAATTTCTTGAGAATTACGTCAATCGGATCATCGGATGAAAAATTCAATCCTGATAAAAGCTCTATTTTAATTTGATAATTTTCATAGAAAAGTGGCGTAAATTATTAACGACTATAAGATAATGAGAAATTATAATTTACCTTGAATGACTTCCCCTGCAATTAATACCGCTGTTGGGGTTGTTTTAGAAATATCATAACGACTTACATCAAATATATTTTGGTCAAGCACAACCAGATCAGCTTCCTTTCCAACCTCAATACTTCCAAGACTATCTTCATAACGAAGTTGGTAAGCACCGCCTTGTGTATAACCATTTACAATATCTTCCAAAGCAAGTCGCTCACTTATTGGAGATAAAATTTCTGAACTAGGTGCAGCGCCAACTTCTTGACGATTATGTCCAATTTGCATGCTAAAAAATGGGCTAGTTCGATACAAGCGTGTCATACCTGTTGTATCACTTGAATAACTCACAGTGGCTCCATCATCAATTAATGCTTGGATACTAAATCTTCTGGCAGCTCTCTCTGCCCCGATTGGTTTTTTCCAACCGGTAAGATATCCAAAGCCATTCCAGTGAAGTGTAAAATTGGCTGGAACATCGAGCTCACGAAATCTTGAAATATCATCTTCATGGATTAACTCCAGATGACATGTGCTTATTCTTGTATCCAATCTTCCACCAATAATGCTTCTTGCTTTTTCAACAGCATTAAGAGCTATATGAGCAGATCGCTCGCTATTAGTATGAAGATGAAGGTCTATCTTTTCTTTATGTAATTCGAGAATAAAATCAGTTAATACTTCACCTGAAAATATAGTGTTACCCCTATTCTTTGGATCATCAGAATATGGTTCAAAAATAGCTGATGTTCTAACTTCATGAACGCCATCATAATGAATTTTTATAGTATTAAATTTCAACCTATCACCAGAATACTCTGATCTCAGTCGTTTTAATTCTGAGATCGCAATTGGAACTTGGTCGGGCAACCGAATATGGTAAGTTCCCTCATACCTTAACGGGAGACGTCCTGTGTCATCGAGTTTCTTTACAGCGGCATAAACTTTATCTTCCGCACCTGAATTTCCACCATCATAGAGTAGAGTAACTCCGTATTTTGACAGATGACCCAATACCTTATAAAGATTCTCAACCAGTTGAGGTTGATCTGGTGCCATATAATCTCGTTCACTAAACCACGGCATCACGGCCGCTTCTTTTATCCATCCAGCCGGCTCTCCATCTAGTTTTCTTGAAAAAATATTAACTCCTGGTGAAGGGTCTGGTGTATTTTTATCAATCCCAAATTTTCTAAAGAAGGCAGAATTGACCCATTTACTATGCCCAGTATCATCTAAAAGATATACTGGGCGATCAGGAACTACTTGATCAAGATCTTCTTTTTTTGGTCCATCCAATCCAAATATATCTACCTGCCATACACCTGCCACAATCATTTCAAGCTCGGGATTGTCTTTAGCATATTTTTCTAGCCAAACAAGTATTTCTTCTTTGCTAGCCGGGTACGGCATATTTGGATATCCAGATTTTTTTATGGCATCGTAATTATCCCTAATTGCAATTGAGCCTGGATGAGTGTGGGCATCGATGATCCCTGGCAAGACCATTGCATTATTTAGATTATGCTTTTTGGTATATTGGCCAATAAACTGACCAATATCTTTATTCTTCCCGACGAAAATAAATTTACCATCTTTAATGGCAATAGATTCTACCCATGGTTGATTATCATTTACAGTATATATTTTTCCATTAGTTAGAACTATATCAGCACTATTATCTGAGGCTTCACAGGAATACAGAAATAAAATAGATATAAGTAAAATAAGCAAACGAAGTGATTTTATGATCTCCATATAGATCATAATGATCAGATATTAAAGCTTAATGCAAATATTTGTTAATTCAGAATAAAATTCTAAGGAATGCAAACCGCCTTCACGACCTACACCCGAAAGTTTAATTCCACCGAATGGAGTTCTCAAATCCCTTAAAAACCAAGTATTAACCCATACCACACCAACCTCTAATTGTCGTGAGACACGATGAGCTCTTTTAATATCCTTAGTCCAGACAGCGGCGGCTAAGCCATATTTACTATTATTCACTTTCTCGACTAGTTCTTTTTCTGAAGCAAAAGAACTAATGTGGCAAACTGGGCCGAATACCTCTTGTTTGACCATGTCTGCTTCCTCTGAAAGTCCAGTAAATATGGTTGGCTGTATCCATGATCCTTTTTTTCTCGAATCTGTAAATTCTGGCACTCCACCACCAGTGACTAAATTACCACCCTCTTCTAAGGCCCTCGCAAAGCAGGCCAAAACTTTTATTCGATGTTCTTGAGAAATTAATGGGCCTAATTCTGCCGATTGACCTTCAGGCCAATTCTCAATTAAAGCTTCGGCGCGTATTTTTAACTCTGAAACAAATTTCTCATATATTGATTCATGAACGTAAACCCTCTCTGAGCACAAGCAAACTTGACCACAATTAGAAAATACTGATCTAACTGTACCCTCAATAGCAGCATCAAAATCTGCATCATCAAATACGATGGCAGCATTCTTTCCTCCTAACTCGAAAGAAACTGGCTTAACATCATTCGCAGCCACTTTCATAATCTCTGAGCCAGTTGCTGATTCACCCGTAAATGTAATCGCATCAATATCTTCATGTTTTGTTAGATACTCGCCTGTGGAGTCTGGGCCAAAACCATGTAATAAATTAAATACTCCAGATGGTAAGCCAACTTCATGAATGACCTCCGCCAATAAGGACGCAGTTCCGGGCGTTTCTTCTGATGGTTTAGCAATAACACAATTACCCATGGCCAATGCAGGTGCGAGTTTCCAAGTTAAAAGTAATAAAGGTAGATTCCACGGGGCAATAACTGCAATAACGCCCATGGGTTTCCTAACTGCATAATTTAACGCTCCAGATCCATCAGGAGTATCCATCTCGAAACACTCAGTACTGACCGTTCTAGCTAAATCGGAGAAAAATCTAAAATTCTCCGCCCCACGAGGAATATCAATTGCTCTTGCATGTGATTGAGGTTTGCCTGTATCAGCAATTTCTGCATCAACAAAATCATCAAAACGTGCTTCAATTCCATCCGCGATTCGTCGAAGTAATTTACAACGCTCTACTAAAGGTAGTTTTCCCCATTCCCCTTTTAATGCCATCTTTGCTGCTACTACGGCTTTTTCTACCATCAACTTGTCAGCCTCAGCCACCCTAGCAACCAAAGACCCATCAACAGGGTTGATATCGTCAAAAAAACGATCAGACGAAATAAATTCACCGGCTATATAATTTTTATAAATCTTTGATGTCATAAAATTCTACCGTAAAAATAATTCAAATTAATTGTTCCTTAACGTTGATATTTTAATTCTCCTCCAACATAGGTCATATCTATCAACGTTGATGGTATATCGCTATCTTTTATGGTGAGTAAATTTTTTGATAACACTATAAAATCAGCGTATTTTCCTGGGGTAAGCGTTCCTTTGAAATTCTCTTCAAACGCGGCATAAGCATTGTTAATGGTATACGTTTCTATTGCTTCCACACGAGTCATTTTATGTTCTGGATAGAACGCATCTCCATTGATCATTTTTCTCGTAACAGAAGAGTAGTAAGAAGCAATCGGATCAATTCTCTCTACTGGCACATCAGTACCGTTAGTAAGTATGGCGCCTGTATTAAATAAATCACGCCATGGTTGGGAAGTAGCTTTTGCACGAATATCACCTAATCTACTAGGGATCCATGGACCGTCTGAAGTACCATGAACTGCTTGAATTGATGCTATTACACCAAGCCCACCAAATCTTGGCACGTCTTCTGGGTCGATATGTTGTGCGTGCTCTATACGCCATCGCAATTGTTTGCCATCAACATCCAACTGCTGCCAAATATTTTCATACAAATCCAATATTTCACGATTAGCTCGATCACCAATCGCATGAGTATTAACCTGAAAACCATGTTTGACACCAATCTCGGCTGTGCCTGATATATCCTCAACAGTCTCTAAGACCAATCCGTCTGTTTCGGGTAAATCAAGGTATGGGTCAAGAAGCCATGCCCCATGGGCACCTAATGCACCATCTATTTGACGTTTTATAGAGCGCACGGTCAAAAAATCATTACCTTCAGAGACCATTTTGTATTGAGGTAAAGCCTGATCCATAAGAGCATTTGATTCACCTCTCACCATCACATAAAGACGTACATCTAACTCTCCCTCTGCCTCCAATTTTTTAAAGAAATCTATAGTCTCAAAACTTGCACCAGCATCATGAAAAGAAGTAATGCCATTTCTTAAAGATTCTTCTGCGGCAAGTTTCGCTCTTTCTCTATTTTGCAATTCAATTTGCTGCGGCGTCAGACGACCATCATATTCACTTCTTGGCCCACGAATTAATCTCTGGGCTGTCTCTCTCATTAATCCTGTAGCCCTTCCTGATGAGTCCCTAACGATAGTGCCACCTTCAGGATCAAGGGTATCGTCATTGACTCCTGCAATCTCAAGTGCGGCATCATTCCAGAAAGCAGCATGGCCACTAGCATGACCTAATATAACTGGATTCTCTGGTGATATTTTATTTAAAGTTTCATTAATTGGTACTCCATCAACAGCATTTGATGGCACACTTTGCCATTTATCTTGATGCCAACCACGACCAAAGATCCATTCGCCAGGCTTCGATTTATCCACCGCCACCGCGACCTTACGAACAATTTCCGACCAATCACCAACATCATTTAAATCAAGTATCTGTTTGGAACGACCTAAACTCATATAGTGTCCATGTCCTTCAATAAATCCTGGCATAACAAAGCGGCCATTTAATTCAATTACTTGAGTTTGCTCCCCAATATACTCAGAGATTTCTTTATCACTTCCAACAGCAGTTATTTTGTAATCATTTATGGCCATAGCAGAAACGTTGCCATAATCAGCATCAACCGTAGCAATATCGCCGCCAAGTAAAACCAAATCTGCTTGGTTTTCCATTTCATTTGATTTGTTCTCTGATGAACCTAATTGCGATCTATCTCCACAAGAACTTATAACAATCATCAATATAAGGCCGATATTTACGGTAATAACTTTTCTAAGCATAATCATTGATCTCTTTTTGTAAAATTAATTGATACTTTCTTTAAAAATAAAAATTACTGCATAAAGATTTATGGAAATTTGACATGAATCTATTAATTAATTGCTAAATTTTTCACACTTCATAATTACAATAATCTTTTCATAGTGTACATTATACGGGAATGGTAATTTACTAGAAACATTTGAATTCAGACTTGAGGTTAATTATTTTATGCGCCAAATTATTTTTTCGATAACTATGTTAATGCTAATCAGTCCAGCTACTTGGTCCGATGCAATTCGCCAAACAAAGGGAGATTTCTATGATGCCTTTCGCCAATTAGATGTTGATCTTCCCAGCCCTAACGTATACAGAACTGCCTCAGGAGCTCCAGGCCCCCAATATTGGCAACAAGAAGCCGATTACCACATAAAACTTAGTCTTGATGAAAATCAGCGTCATATCGAAGCTTCTGAAGAAATTACCTATAAAAATAATTCTCCTGACACATTAAATTATATCTGGTTGCAATTGGACCAAAATAGATTTGCTGATAACTCACTTCAACGAAGGTCTGCTGATGTTGGAGGAAATTCAAATAAAGATGGAAGTGATAGGCTGACTTACAATCAAATAGCCGTCAATCAACTTGCTAAAGATATAGATTACGGTTATGACATAAAGAAAGTAGTGGATAAAAATGGCAATGCGATTCCTTACGCTATTGTCGATACTATGATGCGGCTAGACCTAAAAGAAGCACTCTCTCCGGGTGATAAAATTACTTTCTCTATTGACTGGTCTTTTAATGTGCTACTCGAAGCTCGTGTGGGCAGTCGAGGTGGCTATGAACATTTTCCTGATAGTGATACCTCTATCTATTTTTTAGCACAGTGGTTTCCACGTCTTGCCGCATATACAGATTATGCAGGATGGCAGCATAAAGCCTTTCTTGGGCGTGGAGAATTTACATTAGAATTTGGTGATTATACGGTTGAAATAACTGTACCTGAAGACCACATCGTCTCAGCAACTGGAGAACTGCAAAATCCTAAAGAAGTACTTACAGCTATTCAAAGAGAGCGATTAAAAGAAGCGGATAAAGCAACAAAACCTATCTTTATCGTGACGCCAGAAGAAGCTTTAGAAAATGAGCAGGAAAAATTGACCGGACAAAAAACTTGGGTTTTCAAAGCTGATAATGTTCGAGATTTTGCCTGGTCGAGTTCCAGAAAGTACATTTGGGATGCCATGACGCATCATCAAGATGATAAAAAACAACCGACCGTTTTAGCGATGTCTTTTTATCCAAATGAAGCCGAACCTATTTGGTCAAAATATTCAACACATGCGGTAGTTCATACGCTCGATGTCTACTCCAAATTTTCATTTGCCTACCCCTACCCAACTGCTCAGTCAGTCAATTCATGGAAGAGTGGTGGTATGGAATATCCCATGATTACTTTTAATGGTTACAGACCTGAACCATTTGAAAGCAACAAAAACGAAGAGAGTGATGTAGAAGATAATGACGCAAGTGATGAAAAAGTCAAAGACCCAAAAAATACTTACTCAAGAAGAACTAAATACGGTTTGATCGGAGTTATTATTCATGAAATTGGTCACATTTACTTCCCAATGATCGTGAACTCAGATGAGCGTCAATGGACCTGGATGGACGAGGGTATTAATAGCTTCTTAGAATACCTTACTGAATTTGAGTGGGAAGAAAAATTTCCCGCGTATGGCAATGATGCAAATGTTCTTGATTATATTACTGACTATATGCGCAGTGAGAATCAGGTTCCAATCATGACAAATTCTGATTCAGTATTGAGACTAGGACCAAATGCATATTCAAAACCTACTGCAGCCCTAACAGTATTGAGAGAAACCGTCATGGGCAGAGAACAATTTGATTTTGCATTTAAGGAATATTCCAAGCGATGGAAGTTTAAACGCCCAACCCCATCAGATTTCTTTAGAACAATGGAAGATGCATCTGGTGTAGATCTAGATTGGTTCTGGCGTGGTTGGTTTTATTCTACTGATCATGTGGATATTGCTTTAACCTCGGTAAGAGAATATAAAGTATCCACAACAAATCCTGAGGTCGAATTTCCATTCAATATGAATGAATATGATGCGCGAACACCAGAGGCATTAACACAGATAAGAAATCGCGATGAAGAAACAACAACTTACTTGAAACGAAACCCCGAATTAAATGATTTCTATAATGAGAATGATAGATTTACAGTCAGTAATAAGGATAAAAATAAACACTCCTCTCTCATAGATGGCCTGGAGACTTGGGAATATAATGCCCTAGTTAGAGCTATTGAAGAAAATGATTTTATTTATTTTGCTGATTTTGAAAATCTAGGTGGATTGAATTCTCCATTACCTTTAATGATTACTTATACGGATGATAGTGAAGAATTTTTGACTATACCTGCTGAAATTTGGCGTCGCAATTATAAGAAAGTTACTAAATTGTTAATTAGGCAAAAAGGAATAAAATCGATTGCATTAGATCCCCGGCATGAGACGGCTGATACGGATTTTTCCAATAATTATTTCCCAAGTCGAATAGAAAAATCTCGTATCGAGCTCTATAAATCAGACTTTAAAAGACGGGATTTAATGGCAGATATGTTAACAAAACTTAGGAAAAGAAAGACGGGAGAAGATGAGACAGAACGAACCGTCCCACTTATAAAATCTAAGTAACTATTTAGGAAATCATTATCCTTTTTTATAAAAGTATAGTTTTCCTTCTGCTGACGGTAATTGCGTCGAGCGCATTTGCTCATCGTGAGCCAGGGATATTAACAACCATTGAATGGAATAATGGGATTGAGCGAACCGAAATTATTCATAGAGTACATACGCATGATGCTGAAATAGGTGTAGCTATAGTAGATAACCTACCATTATTGTCGGTTGCAAATGACGAAGGATTAGCACGCATTGCTCTTTATGTTGAAAGTCATTTTTCTATTCTTAATGCAGAAGGTCCCCTCGATATTGGGCTCGTAGGGGCTGAACTTGTTGGTAATTATGTTTTTATATACCAAGAATGGATAGAGCCATTATCAGCCAATATCTTCATAAAAAATGACATTCTTCGCGAAATATATCCTCTGCAAATCAATCAAGTCAATATTATCTCTGGAGATAGTATTCGAACATTAATCTTTACTGAAAATGAAACCTTACTTCCTTATCTAGAATAATCGAATCTCATGTTTCCTTGAGCTAAAATTCTTGTTATATTGCGCCCGCGCAGAATAAATTCACATAACAATTTGAATTTCTACATGGGACTATAACGTGAGCATTAACAAAAAAAAACAAGACAACAAAGATATAAAATTAGGCCTGGTATTGGTTTTAGTTATTATTTTATCAACGGTAATAATGTTACAAAAAACTGCCGATCTCGTTAAAGACCGACGAGCGTCAAAATTTGAAACCATTGATTCAAGGATAGAGCCATTTGGAAAGGTAAATATGCCAAGTTCAGGCACGGTAGAATCAGTGGCAGTGATTAATTCAATAGAAAAAAGTGAAACTATTGCAAAAGTTTACACTGGATCTGAAATTTATAATATGGCTTGTACAGCCTGTCATACAGCTGGCATCGCCGGTTCACCTAAATTGACAGACACATTAAATTGGGAGCCCAGAATTAAGCAAGGTATAGATACTTTAAGAGCGCATGCAATCAATGGTTACACGGGGTTAGCTGGATACATGCCTCCCAAAGGTGGTCGACTAGATCTTTCAGACATGGATATCAATAATGCGATCGATTATATGCTCTCACAAATCCAGCAATAAAGTTCATTCTACCGGCCCCTATCTCACAACTCTTGAAAATGACTTAAACTTTCAATGGAAATAAACATATCAGCGTGAATAGAAAAGTATTAAAAACTTATTTGGCATTCATTAATAGTGTATAAATAACTAATCAATACTAAAAATTACTTAATTACTAATTATGGAAAAATATTTAAATAAAATTATTCACAAGCTAAAGGAAAGTATCCCTAGTGATGTGGAAGTTCTAAAAAATGATATAGAAAAAAATTTCCAATCTGCGGTCAGTGCGAAAATCAAAAAACTAGACCTCGTGACTCGCGAAGAGTTTGAAATTCAAGAAAAAGTACTCCATAGAACACGTGAAAAATTGGAGCAATTAGAAGAGCAAATGGAAGTGCTTCGTAAAACCGAATAACTAAAAGACTTTTCGTCGTAAAGGAATTTATTGTGCTGCGCTTCCCACTCTGCCTATCATTCTTTTTGATAATAGCTCCAAAAACCTTATACGCACAAACTCTTAATTCTGGTGATACCGCCTGGATGTTAGTCTCAACGGTATTGGTTTTATTTATGACATTACCCGGATTAGCACTCTTTTATGCTGGTCTTGTGAGGCGAGGAAATGTCTTATCAGTGCTTATGCAGTGCTTTACCATCGCATGCATCGCCTCATTAGTTTGGGTTATCTTTGGTTACAGCATAGCTTTTAAAGGCGATGGTCTTTTTATTGGCGACTTAAGTGCAGTTTTTTTAAGTGGAGTATCGAGAGACACCCTATTTGGAACAATACCAGAAACAGTTTTTATTATGTTTCAAATGACATTTGCTATTATAACTCCTGCTTTAGTAGTTGGTGCGTTTGCAGAAAGAATGAAATTTGGCGCCATGTGTATATTTTCTTTTCTTTGGCTTACCTTTGTATATCTTCCCGCCTGTCATATGGTTTGGGGTGGAGGAATATTAGCTAAAATGGGCGTAATAGACTTTGCTGGTGGTCTTGTGGTTCATGTAACCTGCGGAATTGGCGCCCTTGTAGCGGCAAAAATATTAGGACCGAGAAGAGGTTTTCCAGAAACCGCAATGCCTCCTCACAATAGAACCATGGTAGTAATTGGGGCATCAATGTTATGGGTTGGATGGTTTGGTTTTAATGCGGGTAGTGCTTTAGCGGCAAATACAGATGCTGGGATGGCGATGTTAGTCACTCATATAAGTGCTGCTCTGGGGGCGCTTACCTGGATCTCTATTGAGTGGATAAAACAAGGCAAGCCAACCGTCATTGGTATAGCAACTGGGATGGTTGCGGGGTTAGCCAGCATAACTCCTGCAGCTGGCAATGTGGGGCCCCAAGGGGCAATTATAATTGGAATATTAGCAGGCTTTATATGCTTCTATGCAACTCAAGCAATCAAAGGTTTCTTTAATATAGATGATTCACTAGATGTATTTCCAGTTCATGGAGTTGGTGGGATGCTTGGGCTCATAATGTTGTGTTTTGTCGGTACAGAAAATAACTTAATAGGTTCAGGAGCTAATGGTTTATCACCAATTGCTGCAGGAAGCTCAATGCTGCAATTAGTAATTCAACTTAAAGGAATATTACTAATAGGCATCTGGACGGCTATTGTATCTTGGATTATTCTTAGAACAATTGGACTTTTTACGGATCTTCGAGTCACTGAAGAAGAAGAATACGAAGGGCTTGATAAAAGTTTACATGATGAAACTGGATATAATTTTTAAGCCTTAACCTCCGTGTGCCATTTAATGTATGTTATAAATTAAATAATATTTTGAAAAAGGTTTCGCTATGGATATTCGAATTGCAACTCGTAAAAGTGAGTTAGCTCTATGGCAGGCAAAGCATGTAGCTGGCCTATTAAATGACCTTCCAGAAATCAATAAGGTTACTTTGGTTCCCTTAAGTACCAAAGGTGATCAAATACTAGATACCAGTTTACAAAAAATAGGTGGAAAAGGTCTTTTTATTAAAGAACTTGAAGTCGCAATGACTGAAGATAGAGCAGATATCGCCGTTCACTCAATGAAAGATATACCAGTCGTAGTTCCAACTGGTTTCTGTATTGCAGCAACACTAAAACGTGAATCTCCTTTTGATGCTCTAATTTCGAAAAATAATCAATGTCTTTTAGAACTCCCCAAAGGTTCAATTATAGGAAGTTCTAGCCTTCGTCGCCAAGCACAAATTTTAAATATAAGGCCTGATATAAAAGTCAAAGATTTACGGGGGAACGTCAATACAAGAATAGATAAACTAGACAGTGGCGAATATGATGCAATTGTACTCGCTTATGCAGGTTTAAAAAGACTTGGTTTATCTGAAAGAATCTCTCAAACTTTCCTTCCTGAGGACATGGTTCCAGCTGCAGCACAAGGAGTAATAGGTATTGAATGCCAATCAGAAAAAAGTGAACTCATCGCAATATTAGCTCAGCTTAATAATAAAATATCAGAGCTAACTACATCCGCAGAAAGATCAGTTAATAAAGATCTGCAAGCAACCTGTCAATCACCTATCGGAACTTATGCAATCATTCAAAAGGACAAATGTATCATTGAATCAATTGTTGCATCTCCAGATGGCTCAAAAATAATAAGAGAGTCAATAGAGGGGCATAAAAAAGAAACAAAGACTCTTGGAGCAAGGTTAGCAGCTCGTTTAATCAAAAATGGCGCTGATGAGATTCTCAATAAAAATTCACTATGAAAAAAGCTGAACTAAAAAATATCGGTGTACTTATCACTCGACCCAATAACCAAAACCAAGAATTAAATAGCGCTATAAAAAACCATGGAGGTAACTCCATTTTATTTCCTGTAATAAATATAAAACCTTTTTCATATACAACTATTAAGTCTAATAAAGAGCAATTGAAACTTGCCTCTATTGTGATATTTGTAAGCGTTAATGCTGCTATAAACGGAGCAGATCATTTTGACTTTACAAATACAAAAGTCATTGCCATCGGCCCGAGCACAAAAAACTATCTTGAAAAAAACAATATAACGGTAAGCTATTACCCTAAAAAAGGATATAACAGCGAAAAATTACTCCAGCACGCCATGCTAAGTAATGTGAAAAATCAAATAATCACTATCATTCGTGGTGAATCTGGAAGAAGAATTTTAGGTGATGAACTGTCCAGACGTGGAGGGGAAGTTCAATATCTAGAAACATACAAAAGAGAGCAGCAAAGACATACAAAAGAAGAGATCACTAGTCTAAAGGAAAGTTTTCGCGATGGAATTATACATTTTATTGTAATAATGAGTTTTGAAACATTTGAATATCTATCAATAATATTAAACTCAAACCATATCAAACTTCAAAATTCGATAAAGTTTGTGGTCCCGAGTCAGCGAATTGCCGATAAAATATATGCTTGCTCTAAAAATAATACCTGCATCATTTCTCCTGATACTCAGATTTTATCGATTATTGGTGCGATTCAAAAAAAATAGGTTAGTCTAAATATTAATGAATAAAAATAACGATAAAAAAAATCTATCCATTAAAAATAATCCCGAAGATAAAAAACCTTGGATTATCATCATCACGCTTGTGGTTCTCTCAATATTTGTATTTGGACTTTATTTCTATTTTATCAATAACTATACAAATATGGATATTCCAAAAAACAATATCCGTTCTCTGGAGAGTGAAATTATCAAACTAGAAAGTTTGGTTGATGAAAATAAAAAAAATAATCAAACACTTTTTGAGCAACAAATACAATATTCTAATTTAATCGCATTATTATCAAAAAAAATTGATAGTAATTTAAATACCGCACAAATACAGCCCGAGCAAACACAGAAATTATGGCTTCTAGCTGAAATTAAGTACTTATTAAACCTTGCCAATACTCAATATCTCCTCTCTTATAATATCGATTTAGCCCTTTTAGCATATGAATTGGCGCTTGAAAAAATAAAGTCATCAAACCTACCCGATTTACTTAATATTGAGAACTCTATTAAAAAAGAACTCAATATACTTAATGACTTCAATGCTTATAACCCAGATAATTTACTTAAATTTTTTGAAGAAATTATGGAAAAGAGTAAATTTTTTCCTTTCAGTGAAGATGCTAAAGATAACACTGAACTGCCTAAAAATGACTCATCTTGGCCTACAAAAATAATGCAATCCATCAAAGATTCGATGCAAAAAATTATAATCGTTAGAAATACTTCAAAAATAAATCATAATGAAATATATCAACCATCTAATAAAATTATTTCTGCTCGACTCTTAACTTCATTCATGGATATAAAAGTAGCGCTTATAACCAACAACCAAAAGAATTATCAAAGATTACTGAAAAATACCATTAATTGGATTGAGCGCTTCTATGACCAAGAAGCATCCATCGTCAAAGATATTTTAAATGATTTAAATAAAAAATATGAATATAAAATTGTAGATCAAAAACCTGATATCTCTGCAACACTTCTCTTAATTAATGAATATGAGGATATGTTAAATAAAAATAAATTCGATACTGGAAATTCAAATAAATGAAGTATGGTTTCTTTATAGTTGCAACAATTTTAGCTAGTGCTTTTGTTTCAGAGTTGCTGTTAAAAGATTCCGGTTATATTGCGATTTATTACCAAAATTATGTCATAGAAATGTCCTTACTAATCTTTTTATTAGTTTTTTTCTTGGTAATTATTCTGTTGTTTTTTGTAAAAAAAATCTTCGGTACGCCAAATTTAATTTTTAAAAAAACTAATTTATATAAAAAAAGAAACGCCAATGACTTGCTCGAACAAAGCTATCTAATGATGGCACGAGGTAATTATAAAAAAGCCGAGAAATACGCAAAAAATTCACTCAAATATTCTGACACTCCTTTAGTAGCATACTTGCAAGGAGCAATAGCGGCAGATAAGCAAAATCTTCAAAAAAAGCGAGATGCTTGGATCAGCAATGCCTACGAAAATCATCCCAAAGGTAATGAAGCAATACTTCTGCTCCAAGCTAAATTTCAACTGTCTGACCGAAACTTCGAAGGAGCAAGTACGACATTAAATAAAATCAAAAAAATAAACAATAACAGCATAGAAACCCTAAATCTTTTAAAAAATTTGTATATTGAATTAAAAGATTGGCAAAAAATATTGGATATATTACCTTCACTGAGAAAGTTCGAAACATCGAATATATCATCTTTAGAAAAGATAGAATCCATAGCCTATATTCATATTATGAATACTACTAATGATACAAAAAAACTAAATCAAATTTGGAGTAGAGCACCTAAAACCCTCAAAAATAATGTCGAATTCACTAAAGTCTATTGCCAAAGATTAATTACAGATAATCAAGAAGATCTAGCATCAAAAACAATAACTTCTTTTTTAAACAAAGACTATGATTACACTTTAGTATCAATGTATTCGCAAATGAATATTGATAATGCTGAAATCAGTCAAAAAAATATAATGCGATGGATGAAAACTCATGGCAAACGCGATGAATTATTAATTGCTGCAGCAGCTATCTGCAATAAAGAAAAATTGTGGGGACAAGCCAGTCGCTATCTTGAAGAATCAATAAGCATATCTCCCTCTTCTGAAGCTTTATTTAAACTCGGTGAAGTGCTCTCTCATCTTGGTAAAACCAAGGCAGGAAATTTCGCTTTTGAAAGGGCCTTAAAAATCCAATCTAACTTAGAAATGAATAACCAAATATGAAATTTGTCATCGCAGGAGCCGGTTACACCGGTTTATCCGTAATAAAAAGATTATCAAAAGAAAATACGACTTACATTTCTAGAACCAAGCATGATTTTCCTGACTGTAATTGTAAAATAATTGATCTCGATAATGAGATCAATCCAATACAGCTTGAGACTCCTTATGTACTTCTTTATACCATCCCGCCTAACCCATCAATGGACATTGATATTAGACTCTCATCATTACTAAAGAATATTTCACCATCGCCAAAAAGAATAGTCTATATGAGCACTAGTGGTGTTTATGGCAATCAAGATGGAAAATTGATCAATGAGCTCATAAAACCAAACCCAAAAACCAACAGAGCGAAAAAAAGATTGGCAGCAGAGCAATTTTTGTATCATTGGTGCTCAATAAAAAATATCGAACTAATTATATTGAGAGTTTCTGGAATCTATGGCCCAGATCGTCTGGGATTGGATAGAATAGATAAAGATTTCACTATAATTAATGAACATGAAACTACCTCAAGCAATCGAATACATATTGAGGATTTAACAACTTGCTGTATCGCCGCATTAGAGAATATAAATGCCTCAGGTATTTATAATATTTCGGATGGTGATTTTAGGAGTAATACATGGTTTATTAAAAAACTATGCGAATTGAAAAATCTACCGCCACCAAAAGAAATCAAGCGCGAAGAAGCGCTGTCTTCTTGGAGTAAAAAGAGAATCTCGTTCCTTGAAGAATCGAGATGCCTAGACACTAAAAAATTACACAAAGAACTAAAAATTAAGTTACTTTATGGCAATGCCGAAAAAGGGATAAAGGCCAGTATTTAAAAATAGTTATTAAAACTATTAAATATTGTCAAAATATACATCGATAGTATTAATTCAGTTAATTGAGGAACTCGAATCAAATGACAAAGAAAAAAATCTCACAAAACAATCAATTAAATGAAAAAGAAGTTGAAATATATTTAGAGGAACATCCAGATTTTTTTATCAATAAAAACCAACTATTAAGCTCACTTCATCTTCCGCATAGCAAGAAAGGAAGTATTTCACTGGTTGAAAAACAAATGACTTTGTTAAGAGAGGAAAATAAGCGACAAAAGAACACTTTAAACGAATTTATAATTACAGCGACAGAAAATGATGCACTTACAAGTAAAATTCAATCCTTAACTATTCAATTAATTTCTACTGAAGACTTAAAAACAACCCTTCAAATCTGTCACGATACTTTAATAAATGATTTTAAAATCGATACTTGTAAATTTATTTTATTCACGGAGATGAATGTCAAGAAATGCAACTATGTGGATTGTCTCAAGAAAAATGATAGCTCATTAAAATCATTCCAATCTTTTTTAAAAAGTAAATCACCACGCTGTAATAAGTTAACCGTTGATCAATATAAATTCTTATTTACGAAATCAATAAATATTGCCTCGAGTGCTCTGATCCCACTTAATACAGAAAAGACATATGGTTTTCTTGCCCTCGGAAGTCTTAATGCTGATCACTTCAATCCCAGTATGGGTACGGATTATCTGTCTTTAATAGGGACTTTGATTTCAAAATCAATCGAACGAGATACTATTTAATAAGAAATAGAAATGAAAGATAAAAATAATAAACAACAACGCTGGATAGAAAAATTTATTGAGCACATAAAATATGAAAAAAGATTATCGCCGCATACGTGTAAGAACTATTCACGTGATTTGAATATCTTTTTAGTTTATTGCTTAAACAACAAACTTCAATCTTGGCATATCGTTGATGCAGAACATATTAGAGCTTTTAGTGCCTCACAATATAGAAAAGGTTTAAATCCCAAATCAATTCAACGTAATTTATCTTCAATAAGATCCTTCTTTCGTTATCTAATACGTGAAAATGAAATAAAAAATAATCCAGCACAATCCATCCGATCACCAAAAGTAGGAAAAAGATTACCTGAGAATCTTGATGCAGATAGCATGTCAAAACTTTTAGACATTAAAGACACGGGTTTTATTGCCGATAGAGATAAAGCAATTTTAGAGCTATTGTATTCCTCAGGACTAAGATTAGCGGAGCTTATAAATCTTAATATCACTGATATTGATTTGGCGGATGCCACAGTTAATGTTCTTGGTAAAGGTAATAAAGAGCGAATTATTCCAATAGGACGTTATGCGTTAGCTTCATTGCAAAAATGGCTCAATACAAAAAAGAACATTAAAACAATTGATTATGATGCATTATTTATCAGTAAAAGAGGTAGCCGCATAAGCCCAAGATCAGTTCAATCAAGGCTTAATTATTGGGCCAAGAGGCAGGGTATAACCACTAAAGTATACCCTCATCTCTTAAGGCACTCATTCGCAAGTCACCTTCTTGAATCCAGTCATGATTTAAGGGGTGTGCAAGAATTATTGGGTCATGCCAATATAAGCACTACTCAAATATATACACACCTTGATTTTCAGCATCTTGCCCAAATATATGATGAAACTCATCCGCGAGCTCGTATAAAGCGGAATAAATAAATCTGTAATAATTAACTGGTTCTAAACCAATAGATTACTAACACAGGGGATAAAAATGGATCAATTCCGAGGCACAACTATCGTTTCAGTCCGTCGTAATGGAAAAGTTGCCATAGCGGGTGATGGTCAAGTCAGTTTAGGAAATACCATAATGAAAGGTAATGCCAAAAAAGTCAGAACCCTCGCTTCAGGTAAAGTTATTGCTGGTTTTGCAGGTGGAACAGCCGATGCTTTTACATTGTTTGAATTATTTGAAAGCAAGATTGAGCAATACGGTAATTTAACTAGAGCCGCAATTGAGCTCGCAAAAGAATGGCGTACTGATCGTCGCTTAAGACGCTTAGAAGCACTTCTATGCGTAGCTGATAAGGAATCTTCTTTTATAATTTCAGGCAATGGTGATGTAATTGAACCTGAAAATAATATTATGGCCATCGGATCTGGTGGAGCATTTGCTCAAGCTTCGGCACTAGCTTTGATAAACCATACCAAATTAGACGCAGCCACAATAGTTAAAGAATCATTAAAAATAGCCGGCGAGATATGTGTTTATACAAATCACAGCATTACTGTTGAAGAATTAGCTGGCAAATAACCCATACGGAAAAATAATTATGTCGCAAATGACACCAAGAGAAATAGTTCAAGAACTTGATAACCATATTATTGGTCAAGATGAAGCAAAGAGAGCGGTAGCGATTGCTTTAAGAAATCGCTGGAGAAGAATGAATGTTGATGAACCATTAAGAAGTGAGATCACTCCTAAAAATATCCTCATGATCGGGCCTACGGGTATTGGCAAAACAGAAATTTCAAGACGACTTGCGAAATTAGCTAAAGCGCCTTTCATCAAAGTTGAAGCCACAAAATTCACCGAGGTAGGTTATGTTGGTCGTGAAGTGGATAGTATTATTCGTGACCTCGTAGATATTGCCGTGAAAATTACACGTGAAACTGAAATGGAGAAAGTTCGGCATCGTGCTGAAGACTCTGCAGAAGAAAGAGTGCTTGATGCTTTACTGCCCCCCTCACCAAATAATAATGAAACTCATACCGATACTAAAGAAAATATGCCGGGTACAAGGCAAAAATTTCGCAAGATGCTCAGAGAAGGAAAATTAGATGACAAAGAAATTGAACTAGAAATTCAAGCTGCTCCTGTGGGCATAGAGATTATGGCCCCGCCAGGAATGGAAGAAATGACTAATCAATTACAAGGAATGTTTCAAAACCTTTCTAACAACAAAACAAAAACTCGAAAACTAAAAGTTCAAGATGCAATGAAAATCTTGATTAACGAAGAAGCAGCTAAAATGCTTGATGAAGAAAAATTAAAAGCTCAAGCTATCGATTCAGTTGAACAACAAGGCATAGTTTTTTTAGATGAAATAGATAAAATCGCCAGGCGTTCAGAGGGGATGGGAGCCGATGTCTCAAGAGAGGGTGTGCAAAGAGATCTTCTACCCCTTATTGAAGGCTCCACAATTAATACCAAATATGGAATGGTAAAAACAGACCATATTTTATTCATCGCCTCTGGCGCATTTCATGTATCAAAACCATCTGATTTAATCCCTGAGCTACAAGGACGTTTCCCAATTAGAGTCGAATTAAAATCACTCAAGACGGAAGATTTTGTTCGTATTTTGACGGAACCAGATGCATCTCTGACAACTCAGTATATGGCATTAATAAAAACCGAAGGCGTACATTTAAAATTTACCAGTGGAGGAGTTAAACGTCTGGCTGAAGTTGCTTTTCATGTGAATGAAAATACTGAAAATATTGGTGCCAGAAGATTGCACACTGTTTTGGAAAGATTATTAGAAACAATCTCATTTGAAGCTTCAGAAATAGAAGGCAGCAATATCAAGATAGATGAAGATTATGTTAACAAGCATCTTGCTGAATTATCGAAAGATGAGGATTTAAGTCGCTATATTTTATAATAAAATTCTAGCCTAAACATACCCAATGATAACCTCGCCAATCGAAATTAAACTACGCAATAAATCAAGATTGCTCTCAATTGAATTTAAAGATAATGAGATTTTTGAGCTATCTTTTGAGTTTCTGCGAGTTCATTCACCCTCTGCTGAAGTCAAGGGACATAGCCCTAGTCAAGCAGTGCTCCAGCTAAATAAACATGATGTAATGATTAAAGATATAGAACCCATAGGCCATTATGCGATAAGATTAATTTTTGATGATGGGCATGATAGTGGCCTCTATACATGGAAATATCTTTATGAATTAGGCCGGGATCATGGGGTACTATGGCAAGCTTATCTCGACCAACTTCTGGCTTCTGGATATAATCGCCCTAAAGTAACAGATGATTAATTAATGGATAAAAAAACAACTCACTTTGGTTACAAAACTATTGCCAGAGAAGAGAAAGCAGCGCATGTAAAAGATGTCTTTGACTCTGTGTCAAGTCGATACGATATTATGAACGACTTAATGTCGGTTGGCTTACATAGGCTATGGAAGAAATATACTATTGAAAAAGCAGCAGTAAAACGCGATCAAATAATTTTAGATCTGGCTGGAGGTACTGGTGATCTTGCAAAAGCTTTTTCTAAGCAAGTCGGTGAAGACGGTCATGTTATATTGGCTGATATTAATTTATCAATGCTCAAAGAGGGGCGCGCTCGATTAATTGATGCTGGTGTATCAAAAAATCTATCGATAGTTCAATTAAATGCTGAAAACCTTCCATTTCCAAAAAATAGTTTTGACCTAATCACAATAGCTTTTGGTCTTCGAAACGTAACTGAAAAACAACTAGCTTTAGAATCAATTTACAAAGCCTTAAAACCTGGTGGCAAGCTATTAATTTTAGAATTCTCAAAACCCATAAGTATAATGCAACCTCTATACGATCTTTACTCATTCAAAATCTTACCTTTTCTTGGTGAATTAGTAACTAATGATGCTGAAAGTTATCGTTATTTAGCAGAATCAATTCGCATGCATCCTGATCAAGATACCTTGATTGGAATGATGAAAAATTCAGGATTAGAGCGTTGCCGTTACCAGAATTTAACTGGTGGAATTGTAGCGCTTCACGAAGGGTATAAATTCTAGTGAATATTTTTGATAAAACATTACAACCATTTATAAATATGGTTAATAGGCAGATTGCAGAAAAAACTCCGGCCTTCGACCTTAGCAAAGAACTTGAAGGTAAAGTAATTTCAATGAAAATAAGAGACACTGAGCATCATCTAGATTTCATTATGATTGAAAATAAACTTCAAGCGGTTAATGATTCAGATGATCATGATGTACAGATAACGGGCTCGTTACTGACTTTTACGAGCTTAATCAAAAATAGTCCAGAAGAGGCTGTCAGAGATGGCTTATTAAATTTTCAAGGTGATATCGGTACAGGACAAAAGTTTCAAGAACTAATGCGATATGCAAAGCCTGACTTTGAAGAAGAATTATCACGAGTATTTGGAGACATGGCAGCACAAAATATTGGAAAGGTAAATTCTAAAGTATCTCATTGGGTAAAAGATTCAAAAAATATCTTAGAACAAAATATCTCTGAATATCTTCAAGAAGAGCAAAAAATACTACCGAGTCAATACGAGTTTAATAAATTTCAAGTAGCCGTAAATAAGTTACGTGATGACGTTGATCGTATTGAAATTAAATTCAAAAAAATAAATCATCTCGATTAAATAAAGTATGTCTTCATTTAAAAATTTAAAAAGGTTAATAAAAATCCAGCATGTTCTTGTTGGTTATGGTCTTGATGAATTGATTGATAAAACTGGATATTTAAAGCCTTTAAAGTATCTATTTTTATTATGGCCAAAAAGAGTTAATAAGAAACTCCCACTGGGACAAAGAATACGAAAGGCGCTTGAAGAACTGGGACCAATTTTTATTAAATTTGGTCAAGCCATCTCCACTCGACGTGACCTGCTCCCTCTAGAAGTAGCAGATGAACTTGCAAAGCTTCAAGACCAAGTGCCCCCATTCCCAAAAGAACAGGCTTTAGAGATGCTGGCCAAAGAATACGATCAACCACTCGATGAATTATTTTCAAGAATTGATAATGAACCATTAGCAGCAGCTTCTATTGCACAAGTTCATAGTGCGGCACTCATGGATGGTCAAGAAGTAATCATAAAAATTTTACGCCCAAATATTAAAAATCTTATCGAAAGTGATGTTGCCGTTCTTCATATATTGGCTCGTTTGGCACAAAAATACTGGCATGAAAGCGAACAAATTAAACCCATAGAAATAGTAAATGAATATGAAAAAACAATAATCAATGAATTAGATCTTAAACGCGAAGCAGCCAATACCACGAAATTAAAAAGGAATTTTTCTGGCTCTGACCTACTTTATGTTCCTGAAATATACTGGGATTTCTGCCGAACAAATATTTTAGTACAGGAGCGTATTTTTGGTACCTCAATACGTGATATTGATACCTTGAAGTCGAGCAACATGAATTTTAAAGTCCTCGCTGAAAATGGAGTAGAGATATTCTTTACACAAGTATTTCGACATAATTTTTTTCATGCGGATATGCACCCGGGAAATATTTTTGTTCTACTTGATGATCCAGAGAATCCAAAATATGCCGCTGTCGATTTCGGAATAATCGGTACGCTTACTGAAAATGATCAATACTATTTAGCTGAAAACTTTTTAGCTTTTTTTGAAGAAGATTATAGAAAAATTGCTCAATTACATATTGATTCAGGGTGGGTACCTCCCGATACGAGAGTTGATGAATTAGAAATTGCTGTACGTACCGTGTGTGAGCCAATTTTCAATAAACCATTATCTGAAATCTCTTTTGCTAAAGTATTAATAAGTCTATTCAACACAGCTAGGCAATTTAATATGGAAATACAACCTCAACTCATTTTATTGCAAAAGACTTTATTCAATATCGAGGGTCTTGGTCGACAGTTATACCCTGAATTGGATCTCTGGAAAACCGCCTATCCAGTCCTAAAAGAATGGATGGGAGAGCAAATGGGTCCTCGAGCGATTCTTAAAGATTTTCGAAACAATCTTCCTTTAATGAGACAAACAGCTCGTAACTTTCCTAAAATTCTAAAACATCTCTCACAGCAAGCGGCGGGTAAAAATGACAACGATATTCAGTTAATTCAAATACAACAACAAATATCCCAACAACAACAAAAACAGTTTTATATCGGTCTTGGAATAACAGCCATTCCATCGAGCGTTCTAATTTATTATCTGGCATCACTACCTTGGATTGCTTATTCACTGCTTTTAATTGGAGTAATTAGTTTATATAAAGGCAAACCAACCTAAGTGCGTACCATAAAAAGTTATGTCAAACGCAAAGGAAGAATCACTGAAGGTCAAAACCAAGCGATTAATACACTGTGGACAAAATATGGAATTGACTATTCAAAAGAATTCTTAAATTTTCCTTTTATTTTTAATAACAACAATCCAGTACATTTAGAAATTGGTTTCGGTGATGGAGAATCATTGATTAAGCAAGCAGTCTCTAATTTTGAAAAAAATTATATCGGCATTGAAGTGCATGACCCAGGAATTGGTCGTTGCCTAATGAATATTAAAAAACATAATCTAACTAATATAATGATTTCTTCTCATGACGCTATTGAAGTTATCAATGATCAAATAAAAGAAAACACACTGGAAAGAATTAATCTCTATTTTCCAGATCCATGGCCAAAAAAACGCCACCATAAACGTCGAATCGTGCAGCCCGCGTTTCTGGATATGATCGCGAATCGCCTAAAAGAAGGCGGCACACTTAACATTGCAACGGACTGGGCGGCCTATGCAGAGCATATCGACGAAGTTTTTTCCCATTCGGATCACTTTATCTGCACCGAGCGTCGCGAACACGACGGTGAGCTGCCATTCAAGCGTCCTCGAACAAAATTCGAACGTCGCGGACTAAAGAAAGGTCATCGAATATGGGATTGGTGTTTTAAAAAAATCTAATACTTAAATAAGCTTGCGCTTCGTCTTCCCCAATCGAAAACTCACGACAATCCGGATCATCAAGTTCGTTTAACTTACCTACCGTTATTTCAACGTCATGCATTGGTCCGATTCTCGTTCCATGGCGCCACCTTGATTAGTAGCAACATACCTGGAATCGCAAAAACCATACAGAGTAAAAAGAAATTCGTCCAACCAGTTTGCTCAACAATCACTCCCGTAACCGAGTTTGCGAATACTCGTGGAACTGCTGCAATCGCGGTAAATAAGGCGAGCTGCGTTGCAGCAAATGCCGGATTCGTTGTACGCGCCATAAATGCAATCAAAGCCGCTGTGCCAAGACCAACACCAAGGTATTCGAAAAAGACGGCTATGCCGAGCATCCATGGGTTGGGGCCTACTTCTGACAATATAACGAACCCAAGAATACTAACGATTTGCACGATGCCGAACAGCCAAAGAGCACGATTGATTGGCAACTTCACCATGATTATTCCGCCCACTATTCCACCGAGAATTACGGCGACGAGACTCGCCATCTTCGAGATCGTACCGATCTGCGTCCCGGTAAATCCCAGGTCTATGAAGAAGGGCGTCTGCAGCGCGGTCGCCATATTGTCACCGAGTTTGTAGAGAAATAGAAAAGTCAGGACTAGCAACGCGGAGCGTAATCCAGCACGTCCAAGGAAGTCTCGAAATGGCTCTATCACTGAATCTCTTAAGGTTTTCGGTGGTGTGGGTTCGGCTATCGCTTCGTCAATGACAAGAGTTGCAATGATTCCAACCAACATGAACAAGGCCACAATTACGAACACCATATGCCAAGGCAGATGATCCGCCAGAATGAAACCAAGTGCACCAGGTATTAACCCGGATAGTCGATAGGCCTGTACATGAATTGAATTTCCCAACCCAAGCTCTACGTCCGGTAACAATTCGCGCCTGTAAGCGTCAAGCACAATATCCTGACTAGCGCTGAAGAACGCGACAGCAATAGAAAGATAAGCGATGCTCCAAATCGACACGTCAGGCTTGAAAACTCCCATCGAGCCCATGGAAAACAACAAGGCCACTTGCGTGACGAGCATCCAACCACGGCGGTGACCCAGAAATGGCAAGGTGAAGCGATCAATAATCGGCGACCAAATAAACTTCCATGTAAAGGGAAACTGAACGAGCGCAAAGAAACCGATCTCAGCCAGACCGACACCCTCCATTCGTAACCAGCCTGGAACCAACTGAAACAATAGGTACAACGGCAGTCCCGATGTAAAGCCTGTGAAAACGCAAATCAACATTCGTCGATTCAGAATCGCTTCTTTGAAGCTTTCCGATCGCGAGCGATCATGTATGGCGTTATTTATCATGAATCCAATCGTAATCCATCGTTATGGGTGCGTGGTCAGAAAATCGTTCGTCACGGTAAATCGCGGAGTTTTTAACTTTATTCTTCAGTCCTGGCGTGACGGCGTGGTAGTCGAGGCGCCACCCGACATTATTATCCCAAGCGCGACCGCGGTTGGACCACCAAGTGTATTGCTCATCATCCTGCGACAACACCCGGAACGCGTCTGTAAACCCGTACTCTCCATATACCTTGTCTAGCCAAGCACGTTCCTCGGGTAGGCACCCTGAATTTTTCTGGTTTTGCTTCCAGTTCTTGATATCACCTTCTTTATGGACGATATTCCAATCACCGCATAAGATATATTCAGAATGACGCCGCCTCAATTTTATTAAATGCTCCGCAAATGCCTTTAAACATTTCATCTTAAAAGCTTGACGAACATCTCCGGAAGAGCCAGAAGGTAAGTAAACTGAAACAATATTAATCGAACCAAGTCTAACTTCAATATATCGCCCTTCATCATCGAATTCTTTAAAGCCAATACCAAAAATAACTTTCTTAGGTTTGTGTCGAGTGTATATCGCCACTCCGCTGTAACCTTTTTTTAGAGCATCCTTGTAATAACAAAAATAATCAGTCGGTTTGAAGCATTCGTCCACAAGTTGAAATTCTTGTGCCTTTGTTTCTTGAATGCATATGACATCTGCATTTTGCATTTTTAACCACTCAAAGAATCCCTTCCTTGCAGCAGCCCTAATACCATTTGCATTTAAACTAATAACACGAAACAATTTTCATTCCCTTTGGGTGCGTTTTATTATAAGACTTGGGTTAACTAACAATCCTACTGACTTCGACCTATAATAGGAATTATATCTTGGCATAATATTATATCGACGTAACAGAAACTATAGTGATCTCACAAAATGCAAATGTATAAAAGAAATTTTCTCGAATTAGCTATAAAATTAGGTGTTCTTAAATTCGGAGAATTTACCTTAAAATCTGGTCGAAAAAGTCCTTATTTTTTTAATGCAGGGCTTTTTAATACGGGTCAAGCAGTCGCAGATTTAAGTCAATACTACGCAAATGCTATAGTCGATTCTGGAATAAAATTTGATATGATATTTGGTCCTGCTTATAAAGGCATACCACTAGCTACTCTATCAGCGGCAGCACTTGCCGAGCACCACCAAATAAATAAACCGTTTTCCTATAATAGAAAAGAACAAAAGAAACATGGTGAAGGTGGAATTATTGTTGGTGCACCTCTAAATGGTCGGGTACTAATCATTGATGATGTAATTACTGCTGGCACAGCTGTAAGGGAAGCGTTCGATTTAATCGAAAATTCAAATGCAAAGATTGCTGGATTGGTAATTTCAATAGATAGACAAGAAATAGGGGTAAACGGAAAATCAGCTATTCAAGAACTGGAAGACAATCTTAATATACCAGTTGTCAGTATTGCCAAACTTGATGATCTTATCGAACTAATGAAAATATCGGGTGACTTAAAAGTTCACTTGCCATCAATAATTCAATATCAGCAACAATACGGCATCACAGTTTAAATAGGCTAGTATTCCGCTCAAATAAAATCTATATTTCGCGCATCATGTCTAATACAGCAATATTTTGCATTGGGGTTCCAGTAATTCTTAAGATATTCTTTTTTTCTGCCATATTTAAAGTCACATCAACATCCAAAATATCTTTAAGAAGAGTCACTTTTTTAAGATATCCAGCCTTATCTGCAATTCGCATATCCGAAGTAAATGACCGCGTGAGATCATAGTCAAATAATACGTTTACATCTTTACGCCCATAGACTTCGCCGGTAATTTCACCAGTTTGAGAGGTCGTACACAGCGAAGCAACAACTGCTCCATTTTTGATGGATTCTATATTTTTATCATCTATTAAGCATTCAGAGGTATTGGTCACCATAATAACGGTGTCGTAATCACTTAGGTCCATGACATCTTGAAATTTAGCACTTATACCTAAATCATTACATGAGGTCTCAAATGTATCAGCACGTTGATTTCTGGCATGATAATCAATGCAATCAATTAAAGGAAAGGCATAATTAAGATATCGAATTACCTCAATCGCCAATTTTCCTGCCCCTATTATTAGAATTTTATTTGGTTTATGTTTTAAACTTTCAAAGAATAAACAAACCATTGCAGCAGTTCGCTGTTGAATCTGTTCCTTAATATTACACTCAAAGATACATTGACCTTTTTCATAAATTCGACCAATAGTTGCGTATTCATTACTTATAACATCATAAGGGCCAGATACTTCATAAATCAACGGAGCCTGATTATCGCGTAAAAGAAAAGTCGTTTCAAAAACATTATCACCCAAAAAACTTCCGTCTATATTTTCGAATTCCAATAAAGCACGTTGGTATTTTAAGCGATGATTATTTATTAATAGTTGTCGAATATTAGCTATTAATCTTTCTTTATTAAGAATAATTTCACTCATATATTTCTTTTTGAATTAAACTGTTAATTATTAATTTGAAATAACAGAGAGCTTACAAATCAACTAAGATCTTCCAGAATGTCCGAATCCACCTTCGCCTCTATCGGTTTCTTCAAACTCATCAACTACCTCAAATTCAACTCTCACGACAGGAATAAAAACCATTTGAGCAATTCGGTCACCGGGTTTAATAATATAAGCCTTACCACTTCGGTTCCAACAAGAAATAAAAACTTGGCCTTGGTAATCCGAATCAATTAAACCTGTTAGATTACCCAATACCAATCCATGTTTATGGCCTAATCCTGACCTCGGTAACAATATGGCTGCTAAATTATTGTTGGCTATATAAATAGCTAAGCCTGTTGGAATTAGATGGGTTTCACCCGATTCAACCACCAATTCCTCATCAATACATGCTCGCATATCCATACCCGCTGATCCATCGGTTGCTAAATGTGGCAATGGAATATCAACACCAATCCGCGGATCTAATATTTTTAACTGTATGGATTTCATATTTTTTTCCAATCAACGAATAGAGGTTATATTTGAAGGATTTGTTTTTTTTTGTTCAAATTTAATTTGAAATTTTTCTGTAATTAAGAGTACTAATTTTTTTGCTAGAATTTTTTTTGGCATTTTTTTAAATATTTTTCCTGACGCTCCCCAGAAGACATGCACAGCATTATCATCTTGATCAAATCCATGATCTGGACCGACTTTATTCGCAATAATCATATTCAATGATTTGTCATTGAGTTTTTTTAAAGCATATTCTTTCAATCGGTGTGTTTCAGCAGCAAATCCAACAGTGAACGGTGCTATTTCTAATTTACTAACGGATGAAAGCACGTCTTCAGATTTTACTAACTCAATGATTAAATCATTCTTCATTTTTTTAATTTTATTCTTGTGAATGACAACTGGGCGATAATCTGCCACTGCTGCTGCTGCCACAAATATATCCACATCATTTATGTTTTTGTGTACAGCTTTAAGCATATCATCAGCGGTTTCTATATAGGTAAGTGCCATATGTTCAGGCTTAGGTAAATTAGTTGGCCCACTGACTAAGTGAACGTCTGCGCCTGCGGCTCTGAATTCGGAGGCAAGTGCATACCCCATCTTTCCTGAGCTTCTATTAGTAATATAACGAATTGGATCAATAGATTCTCGAGTTGGACCAGCCGTGATAAGAACTTTCTTACCTGTTAACGGCCTATCAATATTCATCACCTTATTGATTAAAAACGCTACTATGAATTCGGGTTCAGGCATTCGACCAATACCGGTTTCTCCACAAGCTTGATCCCCAGTTTCTGGATCAATAATCACTATCCCTCTGTTTAGAAGAATATTTCTATTTTCCTGAACAGCTGAATTCCCCCACATCACATGATTCATTGCAGGCGAAATTACAATCTTCGCTTTTGTGGCCAAACATAATGTGGTCAATAAATCGTCGGCTGATCCTCGCGCAATTTTTGCCATAAAATTAGCTGTAGTTGGAGCAATTAATATGTAATCAGCCCAGCGAGCTAATTCAATATGATTCATCACTGCTTCGGCTTCTTTATCCCATAAATTAGATCTCACGGGATTTAATGACACAGCTTGGAGAGTTGTTTCCGTAACAAATTCCTTGGCACTCTCAGTTAATACTACCTTTATTGAAAACCCATGTGCGCGCAACTGCCTCACTAACTCTGGTGATTTATAAGCTGCAATACTTCCAGTGACGCCGAGTAATATATTTTTCATAGTATAAATAAATTCAATAATTTCTTACATTAAATGCAAGCTTATACGCTGCTGTACCTATATTTCCAGTAAATTAAATAATTAATTAATACTTAATAAAATAGTTCTTTCTATTATCCGAAAAATAAGAGGCTTAAAAATTCAAGATAAATCAGGTAGAATCCTCTTATTAACCTTGATTACACATCAAGGTACTGGTATAAAGTTCCGCTGCTCGCTACTTATTAAGCGACTATCTTTTAACAACACAGCAAGAGACTGAGCCATGTCTAAAATTTGTCAAGTTACAGGCAAAAGCCCAATGAGCGGAAACAATGTTTCCCACGCTCACAATAAAACTCGTCGTCGTTTTCTGCCTAATCTTCAAAATAAAAGATTTTGGCTAGAGAAAGAGAAGCGATTTGTTAGACTAAAAGTGTCAGCAAAAGGTCTAAGAATTATTGATAAACATGGCCTAGAGAAAGTCCTAGCTGATATGCGCGCACAAGGTCAGCGCGTTTAATTTTATATCGGAAACTAAAATGAGAGAAAAAATAAAATTAGTCTCAAGCGCAGGAACCGGTCATTTTTATACAACAGATAAAAATAAGCGTGTTCATCCAGAAAAAATGGAAACCAAAAAATACGATCCTACAATTCGAAAACATGTTCTTTATAAAGAAGCAAAAATCAAATAAGCCTTTGTATTGATCGATCTATTGTTAGATGAAATAGACTTTTCCTGAAATAATTCAATCTTTAAAATCAAATGCCTGAATTGCCAGAAGTCGAAACCACGAGACTAGGCATAATTCCTTGGGTCCTCTCAAAAAAAATTACTGATGTCCAAATAAGAGAGCCTCGATTGCGGTGGCCGATACCTGCAAAGATTAAAGATCATCTAGTAAACAAAAATATTCTCTTTGTAAAGAGACGTGCAAAATATTTATTACTCGAGACGATTAATGGATCTGCCATCATTCATCTTGGAATGTCAGGTAGTTTAAGAATTATTAAAGATTCTGAGCCTGCCGGCAAACATGATCATTTTGATATTATATTCAGTGATGGCTTGGCCCTAAGGTATAGAGATCCACGACGATTTGGTTCTTTTTTATGGTCAATAGACCCTCTTTCGCATCCTTTATTAATTAAACTTGGACCTGAACCACTTGAAAATCTTTTTACTGGTAACTATCTCTGGAATAAGGCGTATAAGCGCAAAGTATCCATCAAACAATTTATCATGAATGCTCAAATCGTTGTTGGTGTTGGTAATATTTATGCCAGTGAGTCACTCTTTATGGCTGGCATAAATCCTAAACGTCAAGCTGGTAGGGTTTCAAAAATACGTATGGAGAAATTAGTGGCTTCAATTAAAAAAATCTTATTACAGGCAATTGAAGCTGGTGGCACGACTTTACAAGACTTTCATACCACGGATGGAGGTGATGGATATTTCAAAGCTAAGCTCAATGCCTACGACCGGAGAGGCAAGCCATGTCTATTTTGTTCTTCTGCAATATCGATGATTGTTATTGGACAGCGATCAACATTCTACTGCAAAAACTGTCAAACTTAATTCTTGGATTTATTAAAACGATCAACAAGAATCCTCTCTACAACTGGCGCAACAAAACTGCTCACATTACCACCCATATTGGCAACTTCACGAACTAAACTAGAGGTGATAAATGCATATTCGGTTGGAGTTAGAAATGCCGTTTCAATCTCCTTAGCTAAATATCGATTCATATTCGCAAGCTGCAGTTCATATTCAAAATCTGACACAGCACGCAAACCTCTAACTATTACTGTAACGTCATTTGCCATAGCAAAATCCACAGTCAATCCTGAATAATCACAAACTTCAACATTATTTAAATCCTTCAAGACAGACTTGGCCATATCGACTCTTTCTTCCAATGAAAACATTGGATTTTTTTCAGGATTTGCAGCAATAGCCACAACAACCTTGTCAAAAATTTTTGACGCACGAATTGCCAACTCTCTATGACCAAGTGTCATTGGGTCGAATGTTCCAGGATACATCGCTTTTACTGTCATTAAAAAATCCTCGCTCTGTTTATAATAACTAATTCACTTTTATTAATGCAAAACAAACTTTGCCAATATTCTTTTGATGAGTAATTGCCCAATTCTCTGGAAGGACTGGAAACTCTTGTTTAATGTCAAGCTCAACATATATTTTAGCGTCAGGCGATAACCATTGACTATGATATAGAAGTCCAAGCACATCGGTTAATGTATTATCGGCAAAAGGAGGGTCCAAGAAAATTAAATTGAATGTTTGATTTACTTTAGATTTTAAAAAAAACAATGCTTTCTGATTATAAATGTTTAAATTTTTTGCCCCAAGTAACTTAGCAGTTTCATGCAAATAACTATTTGCCACCTTAGAATTTTCCACAAATGTTACTGATGAAGCGCCTCTTGATAGTGCTTCGAATCCTAAACTTCCAGTTCCAGCGAATAAATCTAAACATTGCGCATTTTCAATATCAGGGGCCAGCCAATTAAATAGAGTTTCCCTGATACGTTCAGATGTAGGGCGTAAATTTTCTAAATTAGCAACTTTCAAGAAGCGATTACGCCATATTCCGGATACAATTCGGATACGCCCCGGATAATGATTGTTGTGTAATGTATTTTTCTTTTTTGACATAAAGAACAAATTATTTTTATATAATCAATAAATCTAAAACTAGGAATATACCAGTGACTAACGAACATAATGACATAGATGATAAGCCAAAAAACTTTTTTTCAAGGCTAACTAGTGCCTTAAAAGGGAAAAAAGACGTTCTAAAAAATAACTTAGTCAATATTCTAACAACAAATAAAATCAATGAAGATCTATTGGAAGAAATTGAAACTGAACTTATCATCGCGGATATTGGGGTTCATACTACCCAAAAAATAATCAATCAATTAAAAGAAAAAAGAAAGAAAAATTCTAAAAAAAATGAAGATCTAAAGCACAATATTAGAGATATTATGTTATCTATATTGGAGCCAGTAAGCACTCCACTTATTATAAAAAATAATGATGATCCTTTCGTGATTCTAATGATAGGAGTAAATGGAGCTGGAAAAACAACCTCTATTGGAAAATTATCACGGTACTTTAAAGATCAAAATCATTCAGTAATATTAGCTGCCGGTGATACATTTCGTGCAGCTGCTATAGAACAACTTCAAGTTTGGGGTCAAAGAAATAAAATTGAAGTAATATCTCAAGAAACTGGCGCTGATCCTGGTGCCGTAATTTTTGATGCTCATGCATCTGCTAAAGCAAAAAAAATTAATGTACTTCTAGCGGATACCGCAGGTCGTTTGCATACACAAACAGGTCTAATGGATGAATTAGTTAAAATAAAAAAAATTCTTAACAAACAATCCGATGCAGCACCGCATGAAGTTATGTTAGTTCTCGATGCCAGCCTTGGTCAAAATGCATTAATACAAGCTGAAAAATTCAATGAAGCACTAGGTATAACTGGACTAATTGTCACCAAACTCGATGGCAGTGCCAAGGGTGGAATCGTATTAAGTATCGCGGATAAACTAAAAATTCCAATCCGTTTTATTGGTATAGGCGAGAAACTTGAGGATATGCAAGTCTTTAATCGTCATGATTACGTCAATGCTTTATTGAATCTACCTCAAAATCATCAAAATAATTAAACTTTTTAAAAATGAGTAAATTTACGCATTTATCAAGTAAATTTTTTAGTATTTTATTGAAACTTCCTCATATCTTTAAACAATAAACTACTGATTTATATAGTTATTATTACTTATAGATGTATCTATTTGTAAAATCATTCACCATATTATTAGCACTCAATCTTGCTGACTGCTAAAATGTGTATCTTATTGATTAATATAGACATTGAATTTATGGACATAGCTCTACCAAAAGTAAATTATGATTTAATACAGGCAGGCCCTGTTGGAAGCCTTGATGCTTATATTCAAGGCATAGGTATTATTCCTGTTCTCAGTAAAGAAGCTGAACAAAAACTTGCGCGCAAATATAATAATGAAGAAGATCTTCAAGCAGCAAGAGAACTAGTAATGGCGCATCTTCGCTTCGTCATCCATATTGCAAAAGGTTATAAAGGCTATGGCCTTCCATTAGAAGATCTAATTCAAGAAGGTAATGTTGGGCTTATGAAGGCTGTAAAACGCTTTGATCCTGATTTTGGAGTGCGCCTAGTCTCATTTGCCGTACACTGGATTCGAGCTGAAATTCATGAGTATGTGCTTCGTAACTGGCGTATCGTGAAAGTCGCTACAACAAAAGCGCAACGTAAATTATTCTTTAATCTTCGTAAGCAAAAAAAGAGTTTGAGCTGGTTGTCCTCGGAAGAAACCAAAGCCGTAGCAGACGATCTTGGCGTCTCAACAACTGAAGTATCAGAAATGGAAAAACGTCTAAGCTCTCGCGATATGACATTTGATCCAACACCTAGCGATAATGATGACAGTAACAACTATAATCCTTCGGCTTATCTACCAAATCCTGATAGTGATCCAGCAACAGCGGTCGAAAATGAACAATGGCATAATAATGCTGTCAGTAAAATGCAAGAATCTTTAGCATCGCTCGATAATCGTAGTCAAGATATTCTTCGTAGTCGTTGGTTAGCAGAAAAGAAAGAAACATTGCATGAATTAGCCGATAGGTATGATGTCTCTGCGGAAAGAATAAGGCAAATTGAAGCCAATGCTATTAAGAAACTTCGTCACTCTATGCAATAAAAAATCCACTTTTAAATAGAAATTAATTCTCTAAAATTATTTAGTTTTTTTAATTCCATTAAAATATATTCATATGAATGATCCACATAAATGGTTAATTGACTATGGCAATAGTCATGAGAATATTCGATATCCAGTATTTTTTTGGTCGGCTGTAATTTTATTTCCAATTAGCTTGATAGGAATTTTATGGCATATAGAAATGCCGGTTTCTTTTTATATTTCTGTCTCACCAATAATCAATTGGGGGGTAATGTTTCTTTTGGCAACCATTATTTACTATTTTATTATTTCCATAACACTAGCAATTGGTATGATACCTCTCATTGTATGTATAATTGCTTTTTTTCTTTGGTTGGAAAACATAAATTACCCAATAATATCAATCTCGATTGGAATCAATATAATCAGTTTGTATGGTCTCTATCGAGGGAAAGATAAGCACACTAATTTTAACAATTTATGGCAAGACATACAGATGACCATAATTGGTCCAATTTGGATGCTGTCAAAAATATATAAAAAACTTGGAATACCTCAATAATAGAATAATATCTGGAGAAATAATGTCTACGCCAACAAAAGATAGCAAAAAAATAAATAATTTAGATCCTCTTGATCTATTAGATATAAAGGGTGATTTAACTGAAGAAGAATCTATGGTTCAAGATTCTGTGGCTCGTTTTGTGGATGACAAGATTCTACCCATGATTCAGTCATCTTTTGAAGATCATACTTTTCAGTCAGAATTAATTAAAGAAATTGCAGATCTTGGTCTGCTTGGCAGTTCTATAGAAGGTTATGACTGCGCTGGTTTAAATAGTATTTGTTATGGCCTAATTTGCCAAGAACTAGAGCGTGGTGATAGTGGATTCAGAAGTTTTGTTTCCGTCCAAAGTAGCTTGGTAATGTACCCGATTTATACCTATGGATCAGAAGATCAAAAAAATAAATGGTTACCGTCATTAGCTAGAGGTGAATCCATTGGCTGTTTTGGTTTAACAGAACCACACGGTGGCTCCGATCCCAATAATATGAAAACGCATGCGAAAAAAGATGGTGATGATTGGATTCTAAATGGATCAAAAATGTGGATAACTAATGGCTCTATTGCAGACATTTGTATTGCATGGGCTATGACAGATCAAGGAGTAAAAGGATTTATTGTTGAAAAAGATATGCCTGGCTTTGATACTCAAGAAATCCATAATAAATTTTCTCTAAGAGCGTCTGTAACAGCAGGACTTTTCTTTGATAATGTCAGAGTTCCAGACGCTAATGTATTGCCTAATATAGTAGGAATGAAAGGTCCTTTAAGCTGCTTAAGCCAGGCACGTTATGGAATTTCTTGGGGAGTTATTGGTGCTGCACAAGCTTGTCTAAATGAAGCACTAAATTATACCAATGAACGTATATTGTTTAATAGACCTGTCTCTCATACTCAAACTATCCAAATAAGACTCGCAGAAATGGCTCGCAGAATCACAACTGCCCAGCTACTCTCCTTCAAGCTTGGTAAACTTAAAGATTCTGGAAAAATCACCCCATCGCAAATATCTATTGCTAAATGGAATAATTGCCGGATGGCTCTCGATATAGCCAGAGATGCCAGAGATATTCTTGGTGGTAGTGGTATAAGCGCAGAATATGTTCCCATCCGTCATATGTTAAATCTCGAGAGTGTTATAACTTATGAAGGTACTGAAACTGTTCATCAGCTAATTGTAGGTAAAGAGTTAACAGGCGTTAATGCCTTTTAAACGAGTAAATTAATACTTTAGATTTAAATAAAAACATGTGGCGTATCGCAGCGCCCATGATTTTATCTAATATTTCTATACCTCTTGTTGGAATTACAGATACTGTCATTACAGGGCATCTAGAGAACCCAGAGTATATTGCTAGCATCGCTGTGGCCACAACGATAATTGGCTTCTTTATTGCTAGTATGAATTTCCTAAGAATGGGAACCACAGGAATAACCGCCCAATACTTTGGGGCGCAAGATCAAAATGGATTAAAAGTAATACTCGGACAAACATTACTTGTCGCCTTGTTGATTTCTTTTTTGGTCCTTTTGCTGCAATCCGATATAAATAAAATTGGATTAATGCTAATTGGTTCGAATGAGAGTGTCGCTTATTATGCAAGTCAATATTTCTATATTAGAATTTGGGGAATACCAGCTACACTCATAAATTTCTCCTTAATTGGATGGTTTATCGGTCTTCAAAATGCATCCGTGCCACTTAAAATAGTAATCGCGACAAATATTACCAATATCGTATTGAGTTTAACTTTTGTATTAATTTTTAATATGCAAATTAATGGCATCGCTCTAGCATCAGTCATAGCTGAAATTATTGGTATGTTAATTGGTTTTTACTATATAAAAAATGAACTAGCAAAATATCCAGGTGAGTGGCTTTACAAAAGCATTTTCCGATTAAGTACTTATAAACGATTTATTAAAATCAATACAAATATATTTATTAGAACTATTGCCCTTATTTTTACCTTTGCATTCATAACAGCCCAAGGCGCTAGATATGGAGGAGTCATTTTAGGGGCAAATGCCCTTCTCATGAATCTTCAAAGTCTTCTAGCTTATATGCTTGATGGTTTTGCTCATGCAGCAGAAGCATTAGTAGGAAAAGCTGTAGGTAAAAAAGATAATCAATTATTTAAAGCTGCTGTTAAAATTTGCTTAAAATGGTCAGTCTATATCGCGATTATTTTTACTCTACTCTATGCTATTACAGGTAAACATCTAATCTCCTTAATGACTCATCATCAAATTATTCGTGATACCGCCATCGAATATCTGCCATGGATGATTATCTCACCAATTGTTTCAGTCTGGTCTTTTTTATATGATGGAGTCTTCATTGGAGCTACTCGCTCTAAAGATATGCGAAATGCAATGCTAGGCTCATTATTTTTAGTTTTCTTACCGAGCTGGTATTTTCTTCAACCTCTTGGCAATCATGGTTTATGGTTGGCATTCACTCTATTTATGATCAGTAGAGGCGTCACTATGCATATACTTTATAAAAGAATCGGTCTTACTAGCGATTAATAATAATTAGTTTTCTGTACTTAAATGGCATTTTCAAAGTACCTTTGATCATTTGATTTAACAAAGGTTATGACGTTTGTTCTTCCACAGCTCGCCATGCCGAATCAATTGCCGCATTGACATATGCATATGCTTCAGAGTCTGAATTTGCGATAGAGATATTTCCAAATTGTGCACGCCCTATTTCATGTGGTGCTTTCCCTTCTTCCCATTCCGGGTCATATAACGATGAATACTCATAAGCATAGCCATGCGGCCAACGGTTTACCGTAATAGCCCTGATATCAGTCTCATGATTGAAACCATGAGGCCCTAATAATGCTTGAAGCTGATCGCGTATTTGCTGCTCATAGGTAGCAAATGATGTTGAATACACAGCATGACGACCTGCTTTATATAATTCTCGTGCAGTTTCTTTGCCAGTTGCTTTTATCTCTGGAATGCTCATCATAAAGATTACCATTGAATCACTGGGTTTTTTAGGTGGCTGATATCCACCTGTTGAAGTGTAAGGAGGCGTTGTAACTACAACAAAAGGATCTTTTGGACAGTCAATTCTATTAACACCAAACTCAGAGAATGCAATGCCATCTTCTAAATGGATATTAGCCCAAACAAGTGGAACTTTTTCAGCATAACGAAGACCGTCTTTTTGTGATTCAGGTAACTCTGGGCATAGGTGAGGAATCATATTGTTGTAACAAGCTAAAATGCTGTGCTTCCCTATAACCCTTGATGCCTTGCCCTCCTTTACATAATCCACTTCTACCCTATTATCTTCTGTTTGTCGCACACCAACTACCGTGCTATTGAGTCTTAATCGGACTGATTGTTCATTTCTGTCAAGGACATTGTAATTAAAATGACTGGTAGAAATATTAGTAAAATCTACATCACCCAAGGTTACTGCTGGAATCAATTTCTTTACCAATAATCTTGGTAAAGAGGCATTTCCATCGGGAAAATATAAGGATTCACCGCCACTCATTGTCCGTAATAAAATTTTTTGCAAGAATTTTGCCAGCCTACCCATTCCTTGCATACCAGGTGCACCAGTTGCAAAAGCATCCATAATGCTAATATTTTTTCCGCCAACACCCCAAATTAATTTCATAAGTGAATAGAATATCGATGAGGTTTCATCATCTAAACCAACTCGATCTGATAAAAAATCTCCGTAACTTACAGACTGAACATATCGATATGATTCACGAAGAGAAAGATCATCTAGATAGTCTCGCCCTCCGCTTAAAAATTCTATTAATTTATCTTGCTCAATGACTGATATTGGCAATGCTTTAACAGCAGTCTCAATATCACCTTCACCTTGGTTTAAAGACATCCAATTAGCTTTAATAGTTACATGACCATCTGGACCTGGTATTGATAAAGCACTTTTTCCATCAATACTCGTTAGTGATTCATAACCATCACTTTCATTATCTTTCATAGCATCTAAATCAATACCTAAGTCCTGAAGCAACCCTTTTGCTTCCTTACTGTAATCTCTTGGATTTTCTAGATTGACAGATCCGCCAATACCCAATAATAATTTTCCATCATGCTCAAATTCATTACGTTTCGCGTGACCACCAAAATCATCATGATTATCCAATAGTAAAATGCGTGCATCTTGGCCCATTTTTTGTTGATAAAACCACGCTGCCGCAAGGCCACTGATACCCGCACCCACCACCACAAGATCATATTCTTGATCATGTTGATTGTAAGAGGACGGTTTTTGACCTGTCCATGCTAGTGCATGCGCTACCTCAAAAGAACCTTGATGGCTACCACGCATACCATTAAGCATGGGCGGGTAATTAGAGAAGGATTCACCTAATTCATGAGTCAATAAATCACTCTGTCCAAATAAATTAAGAGGACTGAGAACATTAACTCCTGTACCAATGATCACACCATTACAGAAATCTCGCCGTGTTACATTTTTCTTCATAACCAAATCCGATGTTTTACTTTATCAAGTTCATAGTCTAACATGTCATATGACATGTCAAATAATAACCAATCAATAACTGAACGAAAAATTCAAATAATCCAAAATGCTGTAGATATTATTGCTCATCAGGGTTATTCGCAATTAAGTATGCGAGCAGTGGCGCGAAAGAGTGAATTAAAGTTAGGCGCCTTACAGTATCATTATCCAAAATGGGAAAACCTACTTAAAGCTATAGCCGACTATATAATTCAGGTTTATTATTTAGATGCCAAGCAAGAATATAAAGGCTCAATGAATCTCGAAGAAATACTCATATTCATTTTAGATGACCCGCTAAAACACACAATACCAACAGATAAACTATTTCCACAACTATGGGCGATGACTCAAGTTGAGCCAATCATGAAAAATCTCATGAATGAAATTTATGAGATGTACTTTAATGAATTAAAAAAGCTATTAGAAAAAGGTGGCGCTGTAAAACCGCGAATCCAAGCACTTGTTCTTATGTCCTTCTTAGAGGGAACAACCTTATTTATTAGCAAAGACTCTAAATGGGAAAATGATGCTGATAAAGTGAAAGAATTTGCCCTTGATTACATAAAAAATATGAATAACTTTAATAAAGAAAAAAGAAATGATTGAAAAAATAGAAACGATAATTCTCAACTCATTAGTTGAGATCAATGACGAACTCGAAGGAAATCTCATTACAGCTATCCCATTCCCAAGTATATGAATCAGGCGCAGCGTGAGGCTTTAGTTGGAAAGATCGTCAGTTAAGTGTAGAACCTAAGTTAATATTTTGGAGTTAATATGAACAGTAACGAGACAATAGTTGAACAAGCTGCGAACCTGCAGCGTTTGCTTGGGGGTCAACGTGTGGCCCAGTTAAAGGACCCTTATCCTACCCTTGAGCTTCGTCTAGATCGTATTAACCGCATGATCGATATGCTAGTTCGTCATGAGCAGCGCCTGGTAGAGGCGGTGAAGGAAGATTTTGAAAATCGTTCTCATCTGATGACGCGTGTGTCTGATATCGTGCCGACATTAGAGAACCTCAAATATGTTCGTAAACATATCAAGCGGTGGATGAAGCCGGAGAAGCGCAAGAGTAAATTTCCCTTAGGATTATTGGGAGCTAAATCCAAGGTGGAATATATACCGCTCGGCATCGTGGGCAATATCTCACCCTGGAATTTCCCGGTACAGCTCGCTCTTGGGCCGATAGCGGAAATTTTTGGCGCGGGCAATCGAGTCATGTTGAAACCTTCTGAGCTTAGCCCCCAGACCTCCCAGGCGATGGCAGAGATCATTGCAGGCAGTTTCGATGAAACTGAATTCTCGGTGGTGTTGGGTGGCCCAGAGATAGCGGCAGAATTTTCCAAATTGAAATTTGATCATCTATTGTTTACCGGATCAACCAACGTCGCGCGCCTGGTTTCTCAGTCCGCAGCACCGAATTTAGTGCCAATGACGTTGGAACTGGGAGGAAAGAATCCCGTGGTTATTTCCTCTACTGCAGACATTAAGCTAGCAGCAGATAAAGTGATGTTTAGCCAAACCTTTAATGGCGGCCAAATTTGTCTGTGTCCTGATACGGTATTTGTACCTGAACACTTGGTGGAAGAGTTTGTGACGGCGTGCCAGGCGAGTGTAAAAAAAATGTATCCTGATATTGCCAATGATGAAACCTATACCCATATCATTACCCAGAGGCATGCTGACCGCCTCAGGGAGTTGGTTGCCGAGGCCAAAACTACGGGTGCTCGGGTAGTCCCATTGTACGATACTGAAAGCAGTGGGCGTCGGGTATTACCGTCTTTAATTTTGAATGCCGACATGAACAGCCGGATCATGCAAGAGGAAATCTTCGGAGCTCTTTTACCGATAGTTGGGTACACGGAGATGCACGAAGTGGTCGACTATATCAACGAACGACCAAGACCTCTTGCCTTGTACTATTTTGGACACAATAAGCAAGAGATAGAAAAGCTCACTTTTCAGACTACGTCCGGCGGCATGGTGGTGAATGATATGGCTGCGCATTTCTTGCAGTCAGACCTACCATTTGGTGGTGTGGGAGAAAGTGGTATGGGGGCCTATCACGGCTTTGATGGCTTTAAGAACTTTAGTCATGCTAAAGCCGTTTATGTCCAGTCGAAGCTGGATCCTTTCAGACTGCTTCGCCCACCTTATGGGAAGTTTTTTGAATCTGCTGTTAGCAAGCAGATAAAGCCATAAAAATGATGTTCCTCAGGTGTACAACACCATGTTGATCCGAATCTGCCGAACCTAAATATAAATAAAAAGGAAAAAATATGAGCACGAAAATCACACTAGATTACCAAATCAACCGGTTGGGCTTTTGGTCCGCCATTCTGCTGATCGTCTCGGGGGTGGTCTCCATGTATTTACCACTGGATATCCCCGGTGGTTCCACAGCGGAACACGCAGACCGTGTGGCCTGGCTGAGTACCAACCGAGGTGCATTTATCGCGGGCTGGGCAAACCAGATTGTCGCTATGTTCTGTGCATCTGGCGTTTTATTTGGGATTACCTGGCAGATTAGGGAGAGGAATCCACTGACCGCAATACTCGCGGCGATGGTGGTTCTGGTGTCCGTTATTGCCTATATTATCCCGAAGTTTATGGCGGTGTGGACCATACCTTTGTTAGTAGAAGTCCTTTCAAGCGGTGTGACGGGTGCTGGTGCTGAGTTGGCTGATCCCCTACTTCGCATACTGAATGTGAGCGCACACTTTTCGCTATATGCGGCTCTCGAGGAACTTGGTTTCTGGATGTGGGCGGTTTTTGGTCTGCTAGTGGCGGTCCCACTGTATGGCGATTCAGTGGCTTCAAAAATTGCGGCAGTTACTCTAGGATATATTGGTATTTCCTATCACGTTCTGGTGGCTGCGTTGCTGGTCGGTATTGTAGATCTGCCCTCGATTTACGGCTACCTCGAATTCTCGTTCAATATCATAGTAATCGTAATAATCGCAATGGGCTTTCAATTCAAAGCAGCGCTGGCTGCTTCTCGATAGATGGCTAGACTTGTGATCATTGGATAACTTATTGATATGAACTGGATGAAAATACTGTTTTGGGATAGCGTCTTGAATCTTTGCAAGATACAGTCGATCAAAGCCGAAGTTATAGCTCCTAGCAAGGCGTCAATCGCACAGCGATCAACTTTTGGATAATAAGGAACATAAACGACATGAAAGCTACGCAAAATAACTGTCTATTAAAAAAGCTCGCCGTGAGACTTGTCCTCGCCACCAGCTTGGTAGCCTTCTCCCTGAACGCCTCGGCACTCAATATCATGCTGAGTAACGACGACGGCCTGACCAGTAACATTAAAGCGCTCTACAAGACTCTCAAAACCGCAGGGCATGATGTGATTGTTTCAACCCCCTGTCAGGGCCAAAGCGGCATGGGTGCTGCAATATTACTTCTTGAGCCGCTCACACCGCTTACCAAAGCCTGCCTGAATAATGCAGCTACCGCTGGTGATGCGGGCGCAGGCCCAGTGAGTAAAGTCGAGAAAGGCTTTAACTACAGCGACTTCTCATATGTTAACGGCACTCCCATCATGGCCACCGCCTATGGCCTGGACATTCTTGCACCCGCGCGCTGGGGCAGCGCACCGGACCTAGTGATCTCTGGCCCAAATCAGGGTCAGAATGTGGGAAGCATCGTCGTTAGCTCCGGTACGGTTAGTAACGTTCAGTTTGCTGCCAGCAGAGGGATCTCAGCAATTGCTTTAAGTGCTGGCTTAAACACCGAAGGTAAAGAAGACAAATCCGGTAATCATGCCAACAACCGCTTATCGCTCATTGTCGCGGATCACGTCGTAGCACTGCTGAGCGAGTTAGTGAAAAAATCGAGAGATAAGCCAATTTTACCGGTCGGCTTGGCCCTCAATGTAAACTTTCCAGACGAGGTAACTTCGGCAAGCGCTTGGTCTTTCTCGCGAATTGGTAGCTATAACGCCTTCGGGGCCGTGTTTACTAAAGACTTGTCCAAGGACCCAGTTGCACAAAGTTATGGCTTAAAGGGAGTGGCTTACCCAGGTATTTCTATAGCCTTCAACACCAAAAAACCCACCCCCGAACAACGGGAAGACGAGGCTGTTGTCTACAAAACCATGATCGCTGTCAGCGCCATGCAGGTCGCATACGACCATAGCCCTTCAGGCCAGCAATGGCTGCGTAATCGCTTGCAAGGCCTGTTTGATCAATAAGGAATATTTGGGCATAAATGAGTAGCTATGGAGTGGAATAAATTTAAGTAATTGATTATAAAAAAGTTACAAAATAAAAAAATTACCTCTGTACAATTGTTTTCATGATTTCAAATTAGTTGCGATCAAGAAGAGGGCGAGAGACCACCGCAATAATAATGAGAGATGCCTGCGGCAACTCGATTTAATTAAAAGAATAGAGGTTTAAAATGTCAGAATTAAATGAGCAAGTTAAGCTAGATATTGATAATGCTTTTGCGCGTCAACAGAGCTATGCCTTAGAACTTCGAAAGTCAGATTACAAAAGAAGAATTGCGGTGCTTGATTGCTTTGAACAGGTATTTCGAGCCTCAGAAGAAAAAATATACAAGTCTGCCGCCGACGATTTTGGCAAGCCACAAGCTGAAGTGGATATGGCGGAGATAATGCCAGTTCTGATGGAGCTTAAGCATGTACGTAAAAACCTGAAAAAATGGATGAAGCCGGTTCCAGTTAGGGCGACCATGATGCTATTTGGCACTTCATCGAAAATTGTCAAGGAGCCAAAGGGCGTAACCTTGATAGTATCACCTTGGAATTATCCCTTTTACCTGACTTTTGGCCCTATGATCTGTTCTATTGCGGCAGGTAATACAGTCATCATTAAGCCTTCGGAGATGACGCCTAACATGTCTGCTATTATCAGTGAGATTGTCGAAAAAGCATTCAGTCCAGAGGAAGTTTGTCTATTTCAAGGAGAAGCTGACGTGGCCAGTTATTTAACTAGCTTACCCTTTGATCATATTTTCTTCACGGGTAGTCCGGCGGTTGGGAAACACGTGATGGCGGCCGCGGCGAGAAATCTAACGTCAGTAACGTTAGAGTTGGGCGGTAAAAGTCCGGTAATCGTCGACAAGTCGGTAGACATTAAAAAAGCCGTGAAGTCCATTGCCTGGGGTAAGTTTGTCAATAATGGACAAACTTGTATCGCGCCAGATTACCTCTATGTCCATGAGTCAATTAAAGGTGAATTTGTTACAGAAATGGTGGCCTGTGTTGATAAGCAGTATGGCCTAGGTAATGATGCTAAGGATAATGATGATTATTGCCAGGTCGTCAATGATAGTCACTACCAACGTATTAAACGGCTGTTGACCGATGCGCAGGCACAAGGTGGCAAGCTGATTACAGGAGGTCAAACTGATGATGCGGGACGATTTATAGCACCAACATTGATTGAAGGAATGTCGAGGAATTCAGCTATCATGAGTGAGGAGATATTTGGTCCTTTATTACCGATAATTACTTTTACTGATCTTGATGAAGTGATCTCATATGTCAACAGTAAACCTAAACCCTTGGCCCTATATATTTTTAGCAAAGATAGTCGCAATATTGAAAAAATACTGACTGAAACCAGCGCGGGTGATTCCTGCGTCAACCAAACGATGATGCATAATGCGCACCAGAACCTGCCGTTCGGTGGGGTTAACAATAGTGGCATTGGTAAGTCGGGAGGTGTATGGGGCTTTGACGCCTTTAGTCATGAACGAAGTGTATTAACTGATAAATTTAGCTCTGCATCAATGCTGCAACCACCGTACACGCCGAAGGTCAGGAAATTGATCAAAATGGCTATTAAGATGATGTCTTAATTAATTTCAAATGCTGTTCAGCTTATTTAAAGGCTTCCAGCTAGCAAAAATTGAAGCATGTATAGTCAATTCAGGTTTGCATAATCTTAGTGAGATTTTTAATTATGCCTCAAATCAGGCGGCACACACAAAAGGTGAACTAGAAGTTATGCATTGCAATCAACTCATCTTTTCGATCTGACCTTGTACTGAATTATTAGCCCATTTGTATGCAATCACAGCAGAAAATATATTAGCTATGGCATAAGCCATAAAAATACCGCTTATCCCATAGAAATATCTCAACAAATAAGCCAACGGAAGATACATAATAATCATTCGTGCCACACTAATAACAACTGCCGGTCCTGGCTTTCCCATGCCATTAAATGATGCATTCATAACCATAACAATTCCATAAGCTCCATAACTAATAGGCGCTATCAGTAAAAATAATCTAGCGGTCTCCGTCACTGTAGGGTTTTTACTAAATAATGACGGTAAAAATTCACTAAAGCACAATAAGAAAACGGCCATACCTATTCCTGACAAAAGACAGAACCTTGAACATAAACGCAAAGCTGAGTGTATTCTTTCGGCTTTTGCAGCCGATAAATTTTGTCCTATAAACGGGCCAATAACAGCAGAAAGCGCATAAAACATTACTAACACTAATGATTCAATGCGACTGGCTACACCAAATCCAGCAACAGCTTCTGTTCCATACTGAGCTAACATTGCGGTTATCACTGCAGTAGCAACAGGAATAATGGCATTAGTACCTGCTGCAGGAATACCAACATGCAATATATCGCCCCAAGATGATCGCAGTTCATCGAATTTAGGCACTCTAAAACTCAGCATATTTATGCGCTCATGCATCAAATAAATTGTCCCCAGAAATATAGCGCCTCGGGCTATTAATGCGGCCATTGCAGCACCTTTCAGTCCCATCGCGGGGATTGGGCCAAGACCAAAAATCATTATTGGATCTAATATAATATTTGCGATTGAAGCAATAATCATTAACAAGCTCGGTAACCGAGTATCTCCGGTTGCCCGCATACTGCTCATACCAACCATACCAACTACTACGAACGGAACTCCAACATACAAAACTTGCATGTATTCTTTAATCAAAGGAATCATATCGCTCGGTGCGCCCAAAGCGGTAAATAAAAAATCGATGGATAAAATTCCAACAAAACAAAAAGCGGCGGTAATCAAAAAAGACAGTAAGAGACTGTCTGTCGCCAATCTAGCGGCACGTTCGACTTTATTCGCACCGATCGCTCTTGCCACAACAGATGAAGTACCTGCACCTAATCCAATAGCAACACTTGTTACAATCATAAGAATGGGAAAAGCAAAACTGAGTGCAGCTAGTTCACGATCACCCAACATGCCAATAAAGAAAGCATCAACAAAACCCTGCAACATCATCGCAAAAACACCAAAAAAAACAGGGACTGTCATTTTGACTAAATGATTACCTACTGGGCCCGAAGTAAGGCGAGCTTGGTTTGATGCCATAGAGTTAACCGAGGAGAATTTATAATTTTATATTTTAGAGATTTACAAACCCATTATAACGAGCTTGATATTTTTAAACACCCTAAGAATTAAATCAAAATAAAGTGATTGATACCCCTAAACATTCAAAAAAGTAGCAATACTTTTAGCGGCCTCTCTTCCCTCAAAAACAGCTGTAACCACCAAGTCTGATCCACGGACCGCATCTCCACCAGCAAATATTTTTGCGTTACTGGTCTGAAAAGGTAGGTTTTTATCTGCTTCAACTTGAATACAGCCATTTGATTTTAAATCTACATTATTAACTTGGAGCCATTGAGGTGTTTTTGGCAAATACCCAAAAGCAATAATGACCGCATCTGCCGGCAAAACCTCTTCTGTCCCTTTAATTAATTCTGGGACACGTCTACCACTCTTGTCAGGCTCACCTAAACGCGTATCGATTACTCTAACTCCTGTGACTTGGTCTTTCCCAATTATTTCGACGGGCTGCTTATTAAACAAAAATTTAACCCCTTCCTCATAACTGTTGGCCACTTCTCGTCTTGAACCTGGCATATTTTCTTCATCTCTCCGATAAACACAACTCACGCTTTTAGCACCTTGTCTAATTGCGGTTCGATTGCAATCCATACCGGTGTCCCCGCCTCCTAAAACAACCACATTTTTCTCTGCAAGATCAATGAAAGGATCCTGGCTGCTATCAATATTAAGCTCTTTATTTACATTGCCAATCAAATAAGGAAGCGCTTCATGAACTCCCAGTAGATCTTGACCGTCAAATCCACCATTTACCGGATCATAGGTGCCTGTACCAACAAATACTGCATCAAATTCTTGATAAATCGAATCAAAACTCTTATCTGTTCCAATATTTGTATTTAAAACAAATTCAACCCCCATTCCCTCAAGAATTTCTCGGCGAGTTTTTACCACTTTTTTATCTAATTTAAATGGTGGAATTCCAAAGGTTAATAAGCCTCCAATTTCTGGATAAGCGTCAAATACCACTGAGCGAATACCATTACGAGCAAGCACATCAGCAGTTGCAAGTCCTGCTGGTCCTGCTCCAATAATTGCAACATGTTTTCCAGAATCAATGATATTTGACATATCAGGGCGCCAACCTTGCTTGAAGGCTTCGTCACTAATATAACGTTCAATATTACCGATACTGACAGCACCCACTCCATTATTAAGCGTGCATGCTCCTTCACATAGTCGATCTTGCGGGCAGACACGACCACAGATTTCAGGCAATGAATTTGTTTGATGTGAAAGTTCAGCGGCTTCAAATAATCGCCCTTCTTCAATCAATTCTAACCAATTGGGGATGTAATTATGCACCGGGCACTTCCATTCGCAATAAGGAACACCACATGAAATACATCTGCCAGCTTGTGCTGCAGCTTCCGCGCCATCATAGGATCCATATATCTCATCAAAATGCTTGATGCGTACTTCGGCAACTTCTTTATCGGGGTCGCGTCTTGGTAACTCTAAAAATTGTAATGGATGCTTAGACATAATCAGTCCTATGCCGCCTGTCTTAATGAGGCAATTAAAGTACTTAATTCTGCAGCTTTTGGTTTAACAACCCAAAATTTAGACAAATACGATCGATAATCTTGCAATATTTCCCTTGCCCACTCACTCCCTGTCAAATTAATATGCTCAGTAATAAGAGCTCTTAAATGGTGTAGATGTGTTTCCATACTTTCAGGTGTAATCCGATGAATATCGATTAATTCATGATTGTATAAATCGACAAAATTTCGATCGATATCTAGTACATATGCAAAACCACCTGTCATACCAGCACCAAAATTAATACCAGTGGGTCCCAACACAACCACTACGCCATCAGTCATATACTCGCAACAATGATCTCCGGCTCCTTCAATTACCGCTATGGCGCCTGAATTTCTGACTGCAAAACGTTCTCCAGCATGACCTGAAGCAAAAAGATGTCCTCCGGTAGCGCCATAAAGGCAAGTATTCCCAATAATTACGGTATCTTTAACAACAAACTGAGATTCAATGGGTGGTTTTATAATAATTTGTCCCCCACTCATACTTTTACCCACATAATCATTAGCATCGCCGATGAGGTTTAATTGCATACCAGAGACATTAAAAGCTCCAAAGCTTTGGCCAGCAGTTCCTTCTAAATTAATATTTATTGGTGCATCAATCATGCCATTATTGCCATGATATCGAGCTACTTCTCCAGCTAATTTGGCCCCTATCGACCTATTATAATTTGAAATTTTATAGGAGTAAGTACCCCCACTTTTATTTTTGATGGCAGGCAATATTTCAGCATTTATTGCATTGGCTAGTTCGCCTTTATCAAAAGGCTGATTTCTTAGGTCAGTACAATATCTCGCGCCATCTTTTATCAACGCATCCTTTGATATTATAGGAGTAAGATCGAGTTGCTGCTGACGTTGAGTTTCTCCCGGGAGCAATTCAATCAAATCGGCACGGCCGATAATATCATTTAATTCTTTAGCGCCTAATTTTGCTAACCAAAATCTCACATCCTCAGCGATAAAAGTAAAAAAGTTAATAACCATTTCAGGTAAGCCTATAAAATATTCGCTTCTCAATAGATTGTTTTGAGTAGCTACACCGGTAGCACAGTTATTTAAATGACAAATACGAAGATATTTACATCCCAACGCAACCATTGGTCCAGTACCAAAACCAAAGCTCTCAGCACCAAGTAATGCTGCTTTAATAACATCCAAACCAGTCTTAAGGCCTCCGTCAGTCTGCAGTCTTACTTTGTGTCTCATGCCGTTTGCACTTAAAACTTGATGTGTCTCAGCCAGTCCTAATTCCCATGGACTACCGGCATATTTCACAGAACTGAGTGGACTGGCACCGGTGCCACCGTCGTAACCTGAGATAGTAATTAGATCCGCGTAAGCCTTCACAACACCTGCAGCAATCGTTCCCACCCCGGGTTCAGCAACTAATTTTACAGATATCAAAGCTTTAGGATTTACTTGCTTTAAATCAAAAATTAACTGCGCCAAATCTTCTATTGAGTAAATATCATGGTGTGGTGGCGGTGAAATCAAGCCCACACCGGGCTTCGCAAACCTAAGTTTAGCAATCATTTCATTAACCTTATGCCCAGGTAATTGTCCGCCTTCCCCTGGTTTAGCTCCTTGCGCTATCTTGATCTGGATAACCTCAGCATTAATTAAGTACTCCGCAGTAACACCAAATCTACCCGAAGCAATTTGCTTAATTTTTGACCGACGTTCATTGTTGTAGCGGGCTGGATCTTCACCACCTTCACCTGAATTTGAGCGGGCTCCAATTCTATTCATTGCAATAGCAAGAGCTTCGTGAGCTTCCGGCGATAAGGCGCCAAGTGACATACCAGCACTATCAAAACGCATCATTATGCTCTTTGTGGATTCAACCTCCTCAAGTAAAATAGCTTTACCTAAAGGTCGGGGTTTCATCAAATCTCTTATAGTCGAAACTGGACGATTATTTACTAAATTTGCATACTGAATATAAGTTTCATAATTTCCAGTTTTTACTGCTGCTTGTAATGTTGAAATAACATCGGGGTTATAACAATGATATTCGCCTTGATGAACATATTTAAGCAGTCCACCTTGAGATAAAGGCTCTTGAGGTATTCTCGAAACTCTGGCTAACTCCTTCTGATCATCAAGTAAATCAGAAAACTTTGCACCCTGGATTCGACTAACAGATCCAGTAAAGCAAAGATCAACTATCTCTTTATGAAAACCAATTATCTCAAATAATTGAGCTCCGCGATAACTCGCTAATGATGAAATGCCCATTTTGGACATTATTTTAAATAATCCCTTACGAACACCTCTGCGATAGCTCCTACCTAGTTGCTGAGTTCTATCTACATTTCCTCTTCTCGCTAAATCGTGCAAATTTTGATACACCAAATAAGGATATACAGCAGTAGCGCCATACCCAATTAGACAGGCAAAATGATGTGGATCTCTTGCTACCGCTGTTTCAACAATAATATTGGTATTGCACCTTAAACCTAATTTAACAAGATGATGATGAACAGCCCCTGTCGCAAGTAATGCATGGGCTGGGAGCATTGTGGGTTTGAGATAGCGATCGCTTAATAAGATGAATAATTTACCATCTTTAACTGATGCCTCTGCTTCATCGCAAATTCTTTTTAAGGCTGTTTCATAATCATCTGATTCAGGAAAATTTAAATCAATGAAAGCATGACTATCGCCAAACATATCTGGTTTTAATAATTGCCTTAATTTCTGTTGAGATAGGATGGGTGAATTTATTATTATTTGCTCTGCATGTTTAGCCGTCACATCGAACAAACCTACAGTTCTTCCAATATTAGTTTGCAGCGACATTACTATTCTTTCTCTTAAAGAATCTATAGGAGGATTTGTTACCTGAGCAAACTGTTGTCTTAGGTGATCAAATGGCGATCTTATCTTTCTTGAAAGAACCGCCATTGGCGTATCATCACCCATCGAACCAACAGCTTCGAGCTCTGTGGTCGCAAGGACGCTAATAATTTCTTTAATTTCCTCGCGACTGACATTGAACATTTTTTGATAGGACATTAACGTCTCTTTATCCATAGGTTCTGCCGCTGTTTTTCTATCAACCAACTCAGAATCTAAATAACGAACGCCATCTCTCAACCATTTCTTATACGGTGCACCGTCTTTGATTTGATCATGAATTTTCTGATTATCAAGTAACTCGCCCTTTAACAAATCAATCGCTAACATCTCTCCTGGGCCTAATCTGCCTTTTTTTATAACAGTATCAGCCGGATAGTCATAAACACCGATTTCTGAAGCAATGGTTATATGCCTGTCCTTAGTAATAACATAACGCGCCGGTCTCAATCCATTTCTATCCAAGCAGCAAGCGGCATACCTCCCGTTCATCATGACAATGCCTGCCGGACCATCCCATGGCTCCATTTGACAAGAATAAAATTCATAGAAAGCTTTTATATCTGCATCCATCATTTCATTAGCCTGCCAGGCTGGCGGAATTAGTACACGCATTGCCTGAATAATACTCATTCCTGAGGCTTGCATTACTTCTAGCATATTATCTAAAGTTGATGAATCAGAACCATCCAATGAAACAATAGGGTTGATATCACTAATATCAGGAAGTGAGTCAGAACGAAAATATTTGGTACGAGCAATAGCCCAATTCCGGTTTCCTTGGATTGTATTAATTTCACCATTATGTGCAAGATACCTAAAAGGTTGAGCTAATCGCCATTCAGGCAATGTATTGGTTGAAAAGCGCTGATGAAACAAACAAGCGGATGTTTTCATTCGTTCATCCAGTAAATCCGGATAGAATTCAGCCAATACATTTGGCATTACCATGCCTTTATAACTGATAGAATCTGAAGATAAGCTGTTGATGTAGGCGAATGAGTCCAAAGCTTCGAATTTATTCTCAGCCCTCCTTCGAGCTAAAAATAGTCGGCGATTAAAGTTTTCAACACTCATATCTTGTGGACAATTAACAAAAATTTGTTCGATATTCGGCATAGTGTTTAACGCCATTTCTCCACAAACAGATGAATTTACAGGTACTTCTCTCCAGCCTGCAACTTCCATACCCTCATTAATGAGTGCTTTCTCAATAATGCTTTTTGTTTTTTTTGCGATCTTAATATTTGGGTTCAAAAAAACTGTGCCAGCTGCAAACTGATCATTTAACTTAATATTTGCTTGAACAGTTATTGCCCTTAAAAATTCTACAGGAAATTTTATTAGTAAACCGCAACCATCACCCGTCTTGCCATCTGCTGATACCGCTCCTCTGTGAGTCAAACGAGTAAGTGCATCAATTGCTGTTTGAATGACCCAATGACTGGATTGATCGTCTATATTTGCAATGAGGCCAAAACCACAGCTATCACGGTCAAATGATGGATCATAAAGTCCTTTTACAGCTCTTTGGGTCATGTGTGCTCCGAGGCATCCTTTAATACAATTGCCTCATATTTATTTTTTCAAGTATCAGGTAACAAGCGTCACCGGTACATCGGATATATTTACCGACTCTCTTTAACAGAGAAATTCTTACGATGAGAATTTATTTTATTAAAAATGAAATAAATCTAAGCTTGTAAGTATATGATAATCTGGCACTTAACTCCAGTTGAGTTAATTACTACAAGATAAGATATGCTTTCTTGAGACACGATTGAATCGCCATGTTAATAAGCATGCTCCCACAGACAGTCCCAATATAAATCCGCACCAAATATAATTTGCCGGTAATTTATAGATAATGCCAAACAAATAAGATAATGGAAAAGCTAAAACCCAATATGAAATTATATTTACAAACATGGGTATTTTTGTATCTTTATAGCCTCGAAGTGCACCTGCTGCTCCAATTTGAACCCCATCAACAATCTGAAAGACTGCAGCAACCAACAACAAACTCATGGCCATCTCTTTTATTAAAACATCAGTTGTGTATAAATCTACGATGTATTGTCTGAACATCAGCAAGAAACAAGCCGAAAGAAACATAAATAAAGCGCACATTAAGATTCCTGTGGAGCCAAATAATCTTGCTGCCCTCACGTCATTAGAACCTAGAGATTGGCCAACCTTAACAGTAATAGCGGCACTAATACCAAGCGGTATCATAAACATTGTGGTAACAACATTTAAAGCTATCTGATGTGCACCTGTTATATTTGTGCCCAATGTTCCAATCATTATTGAAACAGCAGAAAACAAACCAGCCTCAGCCGTAACAGTAATAGAAATTGGTAACCCTAATTTTAATATTTCTTGCATGACAGATAAACGAAATGCAGTCATTCGATTGAATATATTTAATTCTTCATATCGTGAATCAAAATACACATACAGTGATAAAAAACAAAAAACAAGCCACATGGAGATAGCACTAGCGACTCCACAGCCGAATACTCCCAAGGCAGGCATTCCAAGATTACCAAACATAAAAATATAATTTAAAAATACATTTAATACCAAAGCAACTAGAGAGGCATACATGACTGGGCGGGTATAGCCAATACCTTCGGTGGTATATCTGAAAACAAGAAATAAATATATTCCAGGAGCGCCGAAAATAATTGCTTTGAGATAATCGACAACCAAGTGACGAAACTCAATATCTATTCCAATGATATCCATGATTGAGATAACATAATTATGCATAATAAATACTACAAAAACTCCAACCACTAAACTCATGCAACATGCTTGTCGAGTATATCGACCTACTAATGCAGCTTGTTTTGCCCCATAAAGCCTTGCCACAATTGGTGAGATGGCCATCAATAAACCATTATAAAACTGGAAAATAAGAAACCATATACTTCCACCGACAGCAACTGCCGCAAGTTCTTTTGAACCAAGACGTCCCGACATCACTGCATCTGTAAATTGAATACCCGCAATCGCAAGATTATTAACTATCAAAGGAGTCGCTAACTTCAATAAAGATAGAGCATTTTGATATCTAATTTTTAGCACAAAGTTTTTATATCCAAATATATTAATAACTTTTATTTATCAAAAGCCGAAGATTCGTTAGGATTCATGTAATGTTAACCGTTGATAAATAAAATTGAAGATATTTCTAAGGAGAATAACGCATGCTTAATGATGGAAAATCAAACAGAGTAGCTGTAATTGGTGGCTCAAGAATTCCATTTTGCAGAGCTAACACAGGATACAAAGATTCCTCAAATCAAGAAATGATGACCGCCACCATGAAAGCAATGGTCGAAAAATTTCATTTACATAATAAAATATTAGGTGATGTTGCGCTGGGTGCCGTAATAAAACATTCGAGTGATTGGAATCTATCTAGGGAATGCATTATTGATTCGGGTTTGTCTATAAATACGCCCGGCGTTGACATGCAAAGAGCATGTGGTACCAGCTTAGAGACCACCTTAAACATAGCAAATAAAATTGCCTTGGGGCAAATTGAGGCAGGCATCGCTGGTGGTGTTGATTCAATTAGTGATGCTCCCATCGTTTATAATGATAACTTTAGGAAAATTTTGTTGGCTAGTGCTCATGGTAAATCAATCCAAGAAAAAATTAAGCCATGGTTAGGCATGAAACTTCGGTTTTTGAAGCCAAAGTTGCCTGGTGTCAAAGAACCCAGAACTGGATTGTCTATGGGAGAAAGTACAGAAATTATCGCTAAAACATATAACATCAGTCGACAATCCCAAGATCAGCTCGCACTGGAAAGTCATGAGAATGCCGCAAAAGCATATGATGAAGGTTTTTATGATAATTTAGTGCACTCATTCAAGGGTGTAAGTGAAGACAATATCATTCGTCGAAATATTGCTATCGATAAACTCAATGCATTAAAAACAGTTTTTGATAAAAGCGAACAAGGTACAATGACGCCGGGAAACAGCACTTCATTAACCGATGGTGCTGCTGCGGTTCTGCTAAGCTCTGAAGAATGGGCGCATCAAAATAATCTCCAAATAGAAGCCTACCTATCTCATTGCGAGATTGCGGCTATTGACTATATTAATGATGAAGGCTTACTCATGGCTCCAGCATATGCTGTATCAAGTATGTTAAAAAAAGCAAACCTCAACCTTCAGGATTTTGATTTTTACGAAATCCATGAGGCTTTTGCCGCCCAAACACTTGCCACTATAAAAGCTTGGGAATCGGCAGATTTTTGTCGCTCGAAACTCAATCGAGATAATCCTATGGGCTCAATAGATAAAAGCAAACTTAATATAAAAGGCGGAAGTCTTGCCATTGGGCATCCTTTTGCAGCAACTGGAGCCAGAATAATCGCAACAATGGCAAAACTTCTTAACGATAAAGGTTCTGGTAGAGGTTTAATTTCAATTTGTACAGCCGGTGGTATGGGAATTACAGCTATCATGGAAAAATAGATTCATGATCTTAATACGGTAAATTTTATCGAAATTTTCAGACAAATCCTCACATCTATTAACAGTGTTCTCTGGAATGAGACTTGGATTTTCATCATTGCTGGAACAGGACTTGTCTTTACTATCTGGTCGGGTTTTGCACAATATCGGATAATCCTCGACAGTCCAAAAATTATTCGAGGTGATTTTAGCAAGCCAAATGACCATGGTGTTATAACTCATTTTCAAGCCCTTACTGCAGCTTTATCTGGCACTTTAGGCCTCGGTAACATCAGTGGCGTTGCTTTGGCGATAACTTTAGGTGGTCCAGGAGCTATATTTTGGATGTGGATTGTCGGGTTTCTAGGTATGTCTATAAAATTAATTGAAGTCACTTTATCCATGCTTTATCGAGATACGAAAGATCCAGATAATCCTCATGGCGGTCCAATGTGGGTAGCAGAAAAAGCTTTTAAAAAAAGTTTTCCAGAGATGGCTTATGCAGGAAAAATTTTAGGTGTTGTTTTCTCAATCAGTGTCATAGCTTCTGCTATAACCGGTGGAAATATGTTCCAAGCATGGAGTGTTGCTGATATTACTTATGAATATTTTGGTCTAGAAGGATGGATCACTGGCGCACTACTGTCTCTTATAGTTGGTACCGTGATTATTGGAGGAATTAAAAGGATTGGGGCAATTACTGCAACGATCGTTCCATTAATGGTATGCCTTTATTTATTTGCAGGCTCTTATATTCTATTTATCCATTTTAATGAGATACCAAATTTATTTAGATTGATCATTGCCTCAGCATTTAATGAGACTCAAGCAACTGGGGCATTTATTGGAGGTACCGCTATTTCTGCTTTTATGTTTGGTATGAAGCGAGCTGTGTTCTCAAATGAGGCCGGCCAAGGATCCTCAGCAATTGCACATTCCGCAGTAAAAACAAATGAGCCCGTCCGTGAAGGTTTGGTTGCAGGTCTAGAGCCATTAATAGACACACTGGTGGTATGTACTTTCACTGCATTGATCATTTTATCTACAGGAATCTGGAATCGTGCACCGGATATAATGTTTGAACAATTACCGAATATTAATAAACAATCTGATCATTGGTCATTCACAAATACAAAATACATTGGGGATTCAGGCAAAGTTGGGGACCCTGTGATCATGCTAGTTGAAGCATCTGCAAATAAACAAACAGGCCAAAATATTCATAAAATAGCAGGTATTATTACAATAAATCAGAACGACCTAGAAATAGAATGGGGTTCATTTACTTCAAATATCCCACCAAGAATATATCTGGAAGGTTATTTTTATGATTATGTAGGTGCCACTTTAACGGCAAAAGCTTTTGACACTGTTGGTATAGGTTTAGGTAAGTGGTTAATCACCATTGCGTCTTGGTTTTTTGCGATCTCAACCATAATGGCTTGGGGTTATTACGGTGAACAAGGAATAATTTATATCTTTGGTAAAAAAGGCATTAATTCGTTCAGATTGATTTACTGTTTATTAATATTTGTTTCTACATTGGGATTCATAGAAACCAGTATTGATTTGGATAATTTAAGTGGTATAGGTTTAGGTATCATAGTTTATGCAAATCTACCGATTTGTTGGATATTTGGATATCAAGCAATTAAAGCATACAAACAATATGTTACAAAAAATACAACTTGATAAAATCTTAATTAGATCTATTGTGCTAAATTAAAATAAATGCATTTAAATTTGAAAATAGAAGATACTAATGTCACGTTATAATTCAAAACCACAATACAAACATGGCGACAATGATGCTGTCGGGGTTTTGATGGTTAATCTTGGTACACCTGAAAAACCAACAACCAATTCAGTACGAACATACCTCAGGGAATTCTTATCAGATCCGCGTGTTATCGAAATACCAAAAATTCTCTGGTTAATAATATTATACCTCTTTATTTTACCTTTAAGACCGTCTAAATCTGCCGAAGCCTATAAAAAAATATGGACAAAAAAAGGGTCGCCTCTACTTTTTAATTCTTTAGATATTGCAAAAAAAACAAAATTAAATCTTAATAAAAGTAATAATAAAAATATTCATGTAGAACTAGCAATGTCATATGGCTCACCCTCAATTAATGAGGTTCTAAATGGATTTCATGAAAAATCAATTCGACAAATTCTACTCCTACCTTTATATCCACAATATTCAAGTACCACCACAGGATCGGTATTTGAAGCCGTATCTAAATCTCTATTCACACGTCGTTGGATTCCTGAATTTAGATTCATCAATCACTACCACAATCTACCTATGTATATTGAAGCAGTAGCGACCAGTATTGAATCATATTGGGAGGTAAATGGTCGTGGCGAAAAACTACTTTTTTCATTTCATGGCCTACCACAAAAAATGCTTATGGATGGCGATCCCTATCATTGTCAGTGTCAAAAAACCGGTAGATTAATAGCTGAAAAACTATCGCTTAAAGACGAAGAATGGTTTATCAGTTTTCAATCTAGACTAGGTCGAGCAAAATGGCTTGAACCCTACACTGACGAAACCCTGATTAATTGGGGAAAAGAAAAAAAAGGGACAATAGATGTTGTTTGTCCTGGGTTTGCTGCGGACTGTTTAGAAACACTTGAAGAAATCGCAATGCAAAATAATGAATTTTATGTGGAAGCTGGAGGTGAATCGTTGCGCTATATCCCCGCATTAAATTCCCAACAAAGTCATATTTCCTTTTTAAGTGAATTAATTAATGAAAATATATCAGACTGGTTAAAAAATGATGCCCTTAAAAATTCAGATGCACATGATCTTGAACTTCAAAAATCATGTCAAAGAGCAGCTCAAAAAGGCGCTAAAAATTTATTAGGTATTAATCAATCTGATTCTTAATTCTTTCTGCTTGCCTTCTAAGAGCTGTACCAATACCAAGTTGATCATACATTGCATTAATACCTTCGATATCTGGAGTCGATGGCTTAAGATCAATATGTTTACTTTCAAATGGCGCATGACAATCAATTCCTGTTAATTTTCTTGCCAAAACTGCAGCTCCTTCATGCTGCTCAAGTTTTTTACCTAAAGTTTTAGCACCTCTAATATCAACTTTATCAATTACAGATAAGTTGGCATATATTTCCGGTAGATCTTTAAAGTAACTTAATAATGCTATTGCTGTCTTTTTCCCTACTCCTGGCACACCCGGAATATTATCAACACTGTCTCCAGCCAAGGCTAAAAAGTCAGCAACTTGCTCAGGCCATACACCAAAAACATCGGGTATCTTCTGATAATTAATTTTCCCTTTGCCGGCATAATCCCAAAAAATATCATCCTTACCCACCAATTGAGCCAAATCTTTATCACGCGTCACTATAGTCGATGAGCACCCATTCTCTCTTCCAATTCGTGTCAAAGTACCGATTAAATCATCAGCTTCATAGCGAGGATGACTCCAATTCATTAATCCTAATAATTTAACAAATTCTCGACACTGGATAAATTGCTTTTTTAACTCGGGGGGGGCTGGCTCTCGATTTGCTTTATAGGGCGGGTATATTTCTGAACGAAAAGAAGGGCCTTGGCCATCATCAAATAAAACTGCAATATATTTTGGATTTATTTGCTCCATAAAATCACCGATAAAACGACAAAATCCATAAAAAGCATTTATTGGATTCCCTTCATTATCCACTATATCTTCCGGCATAGAATAGTGAGCTCGAAAAATATAAACGCTGGCATCAATTAAATATTGCATATTATTTTTTTATTTTCCTAGTGCTATTAAATATTTTCATTTACTACAGACTGATTTAAATAACTTTTAATTCGAGTATGCAATGGACTAGATCTTGGCATATGAGCCAGTAGAAATTGCATTTGGTCAGCCAATACCTGTCTTCCTTTTAAATAAATATATTCTGCGTATGTGGGTGTAAATGGAACTGCGATCAACTTCATCTTAGCTTCTTCTGGTGTTTTTCCGCCCTTATGATTATTACAACGACGACATGCGGTTGCTACATTGGTCCATAAATCAAGTCCACCTTTTGATAGCGGTGTAATGTGATCCCTAGTCAATAAATCAACCTCAAAGTGAAGACCACAATATAAACAAATTTCAGCATCACGCTTAAATAGAGTCCGATTATTCAATGGCGGCATGTATTTATCTCTAGTAAAAGACAGTCCTTTACTGCGAGTTCGTGTTGAAATTATAGAATTAACATCAATTGAGCTACGGATACCAGTTACAGCCGAATAGCCACCATGAACAGTATATAACCTAGAACCAGATGAATACGCAACCTGCTTAGTGTGATAGAGCCTGATTGCTTCTCTATAATCAATCCATTCTAATGGCATGCCAGCAACATCCGTTCTAAGGACTTGTTGGTTAAGATCGCTTGATACACCCAGCAACATTTATTTATTCTTACATATCATACTGATACCTATAAACTAATAAAATATAAACCGAAAAAAAGAGGTTCCGAATTATTGACTGTTATGTCATGATAAAATTGAAAAAAATAATTTTTTCGACAAATAACAATATACCTAAATATACCTAAGAATGATTTATTTTCTCAACAATAATAAATATGGAGAAAGACGATGTCACTAACCATTGGCGTATTAAAAGAAAGTGCCATAGAGGAGACACGTGTTGCCTTAACTCCTGAAATTGCAAAAAAACTCATTCAGTTGAATGCCACTATTGTCATGGAAGAAGGTGCGGGAGAGCTCTCAAATCACCTTGATGAGGAATATGAGGGGGTAGAGTTTTGTGATGCACAAAGCGTTCTCAAAAAAGCAAATTTATTGTTGACGGTACAACCAATTACCAAGGAACAATCCAATCAACTTGGTCAAGGATCATGTGTTGTTGGTATGATTTTTGGTCATTTAAATAAAGAAGTTGTTTATTCTCTAAAGGAGAAAAATCACACCAGTTTTGCTATGGAATTAATGCCAAGAATTTCAAGAGCTCAAAGTATGGACGTGCTGTCCTCGCAAGCGGCGGCGGCAGGATATCAGTCAGTTTTAATCGCTGCAACTACACTTGATAAATTCTTCCCAATGCTAACAACGGCAGCCGGTACCATCAGACCGGCACAAATCCTAATTATTGGTGCCGGGGTTGCTGGTTTACAAGCAATTGCTACCGCCAAAAGACTTGGTGCTATTGTTAAGGGTTATGATGTAAGAAGTGCAACAAAAGAACAAATTGAATCTCTGGGAGCTAAATTCGTCGATACGGGTGTATCAGCCGATGGCGAAGGTGGTTATGCCAGGGAATTAACCAAAGAAGAAAAATCGTCTCAGCAAGCAGCACTTGAAAAAGAAATTGCTAATAGTGATGTAGTTATTTCTACTGCCGCCATTCCCGGAAAACCAGCTCCTAAAATAATCAGAGCTGAGGCTGTGAGAGCTATGAAACCAGGTGCCGTTATTATAGACCTTGCGGCAGAAACGGGAGGTAATTGTGAGCTAACCCAAGCCGGTAAAACAATTATCGAAAATAAAGTTAAAATCGTAGGACCAATTAATCTGGCAGCATCACTAGGAAAGCATGCCAGTGAAATGTATTCGAGAAATTTGTTTAACTTTATAGCGCCAGCAATTAATGATGGTGAATTGAAAATTGACTGGGAGGATGAGGTTTTTAGCTTATCTAATCTCACCCGCGATGGAAAAATAATTCATGCTTCCTCCAAAGAAGCAATTGAGGGAGGTTCAAAATAATGGATCAAATTATACAGATTGACGGATTCATAGCGCTCTATATATTTATGCTAGCGGGTTTTGTCGGACACGAGATTATTGGAAAAGTACCAGCAATCTTACATACCCCGCTTATGTCTGGTTCAAATTTTATTCATGGAATCGTCCTAGTTGGTGCCATGGTTGCACTTGGTCGTGCCGTTACCCCATTAGAACAAACAATTGGTTTCATCGGAGTATTTCTTGGCGCGGGTAATGCTGTCGGTGGATATGTCGTTACAGAAAGAATGCTAGAGATGTTCAAACGTAGTAAGGATAAAAAATCATGAATATCTTAAATATGGCATTGATAATTGATGTGAGTTATTTTTTAGCTGCTGTTCTTTTCATTTACGGACTAAAAAGAATGGGCTCACCAATGACTGCCAGAGGCGGTATAGTATGGGCTGGAGCTGGAATGGTTCTCGCAACAGTTGTGACATTCTTATTTCCTGGGATGTCTAACTATATCCTCATGATGATTGCAATCGGGCTTGGTGGGATCATCGCTTGGATTAGTGGAAAAAAAGTAGCAATGACCGATATGCCTCAAATGATTGCACTTTATAATGGAATGGGTGGAGGTGCTGCAGCGGCAATTGCTGCTGTAGAACTTTATGGCGGAAATGACCATGGACTGACATTTGGGATTTTAGCCGTCTTAGGAGGTTTTATTGGGGCTGTATCTTTTAGTGGAAGTTTGGTCGCATTTGCAAAATTACAGGGTTTTAAAAATACAACTTTAAGATTTAAAGGACAACAAGTTCTTAATCTAGTCATACTAGTCAGCACACTAGTTATGGCAGTTATTGTCATTACTCAACCTGATACGGGCAATACCATTTCAATATTCTTTGTTCTTGCACTGGCATTGGGCATAACTATGACGGTTCCCATCGGTGGGGCTGACATGCCAGTTGTTATATCCTTATATAATGCTTTTACAGGTCTAGCAGTAGCTTTTGAAGGTTTTGTGCAGCAAAATCCAGCTATGATTATAGCAGGAACAGTTGTAGGCGCTGCAGGTTCATTACTAACCCAACTAATGGCCAAGGCAATGAATAGATCTCTTGCCAATGTGCTCTTCTCCGGATTTGGTGAAACAACTTCAGAAGAAACCGAAATCAATGGTTCAATGAAACCAATTGATGCCTCGGATGTGGGTGTTATGATGGCATTTGCAAATAAAGTTTTGATTGTACCTGGTTATGGTATGGCGGTAGCTCAAGCCCAACATAAAGTATGGGAATTAACGCAATTGCTTATTGATAGAGATGTAGATGTAAAATTTGCTATCCATCCTGTTGCAGGAAGGATGCCTGGGCATATGAATGTATTACTAGCAGAAGCTGGCGTCCCTTATGATATTATTTATGATGAAAATGAAATTAATTCTGAATTCGAATCAGCAGATGTAGCTCTGATCATAGGTGCCAACGATGTTGTTAATCCAGTGGCACGATCAGATCCATCCAGCCCCATTTATGGAATGCCAATTTTAAATGCTGATTATGCTAAGAATGTAATTGTAATCAAACGAGGTCAGGGAGCTGGTTTCTCGGGCATCGAAAATGCACTTTTCTTTTTGGATCAAACAAGAATGCTTTATGGCGATGGTCAAAAAATGGCGTCTGAATTAATTCAAGCTGTTAAATCATTATAAACCAGCCAGATAGAGAGAAGGGACGGCACCAGTCAATAAAAAACAAGCTAATGCAGATAACTGCATACTCAAAGTTGCAATAGATGTTCCATTATTCCAATTATTTGATTATGAGTTAAATAAGAAAAATCAACATCTGCCAAAAATAGGTTGTCGTGTTTCAGTCCCGTTTGGGCGACAAAAAAAAATTGGTCTGATATTAGACATCGTTCAAAAAAGTGATCTACCTAAATCAAAATTAAAGCAATGCATCGATATTATTGATCAAGATCCTATATTCAATGATTCAGATCTTTGGTTAATTTCATTTGCCAGCAAATACTACCAACACCCCATCGGAAGAGTCATATCAGCAGCGCTTCCCAGTCATTTAAAAAAAGGCAAGCCTGCCATAAACTTAATTGAAGCCATACAAATTACTAAAAAAGGCACTGAAGTAAATCCCAGCGAAATTAAGAAACGTGCACCAAAACAGGCGGTATTACTTTCATATTTGAAAGGAAAAGAATCAATAACCATAGATATTTTGGATAAAGAAGCTATTGAATGGCGAGGTCAAAGAAAAAGTTTACTTAAAAAAGAATGGATCAGAATATCTGATGTGAGATCGAATCTAAATGCAAAAATGAAAATGAGCACTCCAATTAAAGGGCCAGTTCTCAACTCAGAACAACAGTCAGCAGTAAATAATATAAATAAAGTACAGAATTTTGTCCCATTTTTACTTGATGGCATCACAGGTAGTGGTAAAACAGAAGTCTATCTGCAAGTTATCCTAGAGGTTCTAAAAAAAGGAGCTCAATGTCTGATACTTGTGCCTGAAATTGGATTAACAGCTCAATTCATAGAACGACTTATCAAAAGGATTGGAATTGAACCAGTCCTACTTCACTCGTCTTTATCAGAGCGTCAAAGATTCAAGGCATGGCAAAATATCAAAAATTCTCAAGCAAAACTTATTCTTGGTACCAGATCAGCAATTTTTGCTCCCATCCATAATCTTGGCATCATCATAGTTGATGAAGAAAACGATGTTTCTTACAAACAACAAGATGGATTTAGATACTCAGCGAGAGATTTAGCGGTAACAAAAGCAAAATATTTTAATATTCCAATCATACTAGGTTCTGCAACTCCTTCATTGGAAAGCTTAAGCCTTGTTAAGCAAAAAAAATATATACGACTCGGACTTGAAAAAAGAGCTAGTAACGCTCAATTACCCTCTATGCACCTCATAGATATGACTAAAGATTATGCTCCAGACGGACTAAGTCCTTCTCTAATTAGAATTATTAAACAGCATTTAAAAAAAAATGGGCAAATATTAATTTATATAAATAGAAGAGGTTTTGCACCCACCTTAATATGCCAATCCTGTAATCATATAGCTCAATGCTTAAGATGTGATTCTAGAATGACTGTCTATCTTTCAAGAAATAAACTGGTCTGCCACCATTGCGGTTCTTTTAGAAAATATACCGAGAAATGCATTATTTGTAATGCGGAATATAAAGCTCTAGGACAAGGAACTCAACGTCTAGAAGAAGTGCTCAATAATTATTTCCCTAACATTGCTATAAAACGTATTGACAGTGACTCAACCCGCTTAAAAGGAGCGATGGATGAAGCGCTCTCCATGGCCAATAGTGGAGAAGCAAAAATTCTAGTAGGCACTCAAATGTTATCAAAAGGACATCATTTTCCCTCCTTATCTTTGGTTGCTGTAATCAATGCAGATCAAGGACTATTTAGTAGTGATTTTAGGGGTAGTGAGCGTTTAGCGCAAAGTCTTATACAAGTCTCAGGAAGAGCAGGCAGAGAAGATCAAAAAGGTCAGGTGGTTATACAAACTGAATATCCTGAACATCCGTTTTGGCAAGCACTATTTGAAGGTGGCTATAAGAAAATTGCAGAAGATACAATGAAAGAAAGAGAAGCAGCATCATGGCCACCTTTTGCGTACCTTGCATTAATTAGAGCAAGCTCTCACAAGAAAGACTATACCTGGGATTTTCTAAACTCTGCAAATCAGATTATTGAAGAAGAAAAATTAAATGACGTCAATATTATGGGGCCTGTGAGTGCACCAATGGAAAGAAAAGCCGGGAAATATAGAGGACAACTTTTACTACATTGCGAGAATCGAAAATCATTACATCAACAAATATCATCATTTATTAAAAAGATAGAAAGAAATAAGAGTACTCACCGTGTAAAATGGTCTGTAGATATAGACCCAATCGAACTTTTTTAATATATCAAAATTATCTTATATAAGGCCTTACTTTGAAAACAGCAATTATAAATCTAGTTAAATCAGGATTACAAAGGGTCCCTGAACTTGAGAAATTTCTAGACGATCATATAGCTGATAATGCCGTGGAAAGAACAAAAGATCTCATTCATGGAGACTTTAGCTCCAATATAGCGATGCGATTTGCCAAAGTAACAAAAAAAAATCCACGTGATCTTGCCAGCATCATAATAAAAGAGATTCCTGAAAGTAATCTAGTTAAAAAAATAGAAATTGCCGGTCCTGGATTTATAAATTTTCATATGAGCGACTCAGCTTTCCATAAAGAAATTTCTAAGATCATTAAAACCAAAAATCTTTATGGTAAATCGCAGAATAAGACAAAAGAAAAAATCCTTCTTGAATTTGTTTCAGCAAATCCAACTGGCCCACTTCATGTTGGTCATGGAAGACATGCTGCTTATGGAGCTACCTTAGGCAATATTCTCGATGCAGCGGGATATTCAGTTAAACGTGAGTATTATGTTAATGATGCCGGTCGACAAATGGATATTTTATGTGTCAGCGTAATAATTCGCATACTGGAAATTAATACGCCAGATATCGTAATGCCTGCAGCTGGATATCAAGGTGATTATATTGGAACAATTGCTGCATCATTAAATAAGAAAATTAACAGTAGCCTTATAAAAGTTTTCGTGCATTTACAAAATGAAAGTGCCAGTCAAGATAAAGAACAGTTCATTGACTCACTAATAAAATCAGCCAAAGATACGTTAGGTTTAGAAGAATTTAATATAATAAAAAAAATCTCACTGGAACTAATCAGGAGTGATATTGAGGAAGATCTGAAGGAATTTGGGGTCACTTTTGATACATGGTTTTCAGAAAACAGCCTAGCTGAACAAGGTCATATTCAAACAACGTTATCCTTGCTAAAAGATAAAGAATTATTATACAAAAAAGACGGTGCAATCTGGTTTAAAGCAACAGAATTTGACGATGAAAAAGATCGCGTTGTTACAAGAGAAAATAAAAATAATACTTATTTCACCTCTGATATAGCCTATCATCATAACAAAAAAGTACGTGGCTTTGACCATCTGATTGATATTCTTGGATCAGATCACCATGGTTATATTGCTAGAGTCAGGGCTGGTCTTGTTGCAATGGGTCATCAGGCAACAGATCTTGAAGTTGAATTAGTTCAGTTTGTAAGTCTTTTTAGGGCGGGTGAAAAGCAGTCCATGTCCACAAGATCTGGCGAATTTATAACATTAAGACAACTTCGAGAAGAAGTTGGTAATGACGCAGCCCGCTTTTTTTATATCATGCGCTCCAATGAACAGCATTTAGATTTTGATTTAGAGCTCGCTAAAAGTAAATCGAATGAAAATCCAGTTTATTATATACAATATGCTCATGCTCGTATTGCAAGCGTATTTAGGCAGCTTGAAGAGAAAAAATACAATTATAATGAAGAAATAGGTATAGACAATATCTCCCTATTAGCAACAAATAAAGAGAAGTTAATAATGTCAGCATTATCTCGATTTCCCGAGGTAATTGAATTATCGGCCAACAACAGAGCTCCCCATAATCTAGCTCAATATTTAAGAGAGTTGGCCAATGAATTTCACTCTTATTATAATGACAGTATCTTCATAGTTGAGGATAAAAATACAAGAAATGCTCGGATGTTACTCATCAAAGCAACACAATTGATTATAAAAAATGGCTTAGAACTGCTTGGTGTATCAAGCCCAAAATCAATGTAAGTCTCTAATTTTTCGAAAATCAAACTTAAAAAAGACGATTTCTTTTCACATATTGAATTAATAAATAACTAAAAATAACAATATTAGTTACGCATATTGGCTCAAAATAACTCCCTAATATTGCTCTGTATTTAACACTAAAGAATAACGCAAAAAATAAATGCAGAGTAAATATAAAGAATAACCAAAATAAAATTTTCTTTGCTGACCTATTCTCTTTAAAGCCATAATAAGCAAGATTACCAAATATTACTGAGAGGGTTAAAAAACCAGTTGGAATAATATAGTGATGACCCATAACGAAAGTTTGGACTACTAATAAAATGCCTGTAGTTACCAATAACGATACAATTAAATCAAATGAATGGCTTAATGTGATGTAATTTTTCATGGTTATGTTCCTTGTTTATATCTCTTAATTATTATTTTATGTCTCTATTTTTGGTTCTAAATTAATCTCAAGTGCCTTTAATTTACGATATAAATGAGTTCGTTCTACACCTACTCTTTTTGCCAACTGACCTACCTTCCCATCACACAAAATTAATTGCTGTTGAAGGTATGCACGTTCAAACTTTTCACGTGCTTCACGTAATGGTAGGGAGAGCAGATCTTGCTTTACAAAAGAATTGATAGATACTTCTTGATTTTTTAACTGACCTTCAATTTCATCAAGAGTGACATCATCATCACGACCTTCAATGAGCAATCTTCTTATAATATTCTTTAATTCGCGTAAATTATCCGGCCAAGGATAATTACGTAAGCGATTTTGTGCCCCAATACTAAAACGACGGAACGTTAATTGCTCTATCTCTACAAAGTAATCAACATAGAATTTTATAAAATCAGGAACATCTTCGGCATGATCTCTAAGCGCTGGAACTCTCAATGCCTGGATACTAATATTTGAAATTAACTCACGTTTTAATTTTCCCTCTTGCATATCACGTATATAATTTTCATCCACAACAGCTATTACTCGACACTTCATTTGTAATGAAGAATTACCATTTATTCTATTGTATTGGCCGTTTTCTAAAATATTATGTAAAAGTTGTTGTGCTCTTATATTAAGATCAGATAAGCCATTAATTACTAACGTTCCCTCTTTTGCTTGCTCAATAAAACCCGGTATAATTTCGTGATCCATTTCTTTACCAAGAATCTGCTCCTCAGTATTTGTAGTAGTTAGTAAAACGGAAGCTAATTCGATACAAGGATTTATCGCTCTTTGGCTGATATCATGGAGATAACGAGCAAATGCAACCCTTGCCGTTCCTGCTTCACCAATCAACATAAGATTAGAATCAAGCGAAGCGACATGTCTCAATTCTTTTCTAAATTTCTTTAAAAGATCACTGTGCCCAATTGAGATAAAAGAAGCTGCATTCCCAACTTTTGCATAATTTCCTTTTGGTTTTCTTTCTGCGAGCGCATCCTCTACTGTGCGTAGTAATTTTGCAATTGACAATGGTTTTTCGATAAAATTACTTGCCCCCAGATGCGTAGATTCAATTGCCGTGTCTACATTTCCATGGCCCGACATCATTACTACCGCAGAATTCAATTGATCGTTATCAGACCACTCTTTTAATAAGGTAATACCGTCAGTTTCTGGCATCCATATATCAAGTAAAATAAGATCGAAATTCTCTTTATCTCTTGCCATTTTTGCTTCAATAGCACTAGCTGCTGCTGTGACAATGTACCCTTCATCAGAAAGAATGTCTTGAATCAATTCTCGGATATCGAGCTCATCATCAACAACTAAAATCTTTATCGACTTCATCTTGAATCTCTCCCGTTATCTTGATGATTCTGAAGGTTTGAAATTATTGCTTCCCTGATCTGTTCATTTGGCGGCAACAAAATACTTATTAGTGCGCCTTGATTTTTTGTATTTTTTGCCTCAATGGATCCCATATGTTCTTCAACCAATTTTTTTACAATAGCTAAACCCAATCCCGTTCCTTTCGGTTTAGAAGTAACATATGGATCAAATATTTGACCTAAAGATTCTTCTTTAAAACCACCACCATTATCTTCGACTGTAATTTGAATCATTTCTCTTTGTTTAACATTTACTTGTTTAATATCTATTTTAATAAACCCATTCTGCCTAGTATCAATGGCTTCTATAGAGTTTCTAATTAAGTTATGCATCATCTGTCTAATCCTTCCAGGGTCTGCATCAAAATCATCAATGGGAGTTTCTATATTAAACTGAATATTTATTGTTTTGGCTTGCTCTTTATACAAGTCAATGACTTCATTGATTAAATCTTCAATACTAAAAGAGCTTATATCCATATCAGGAGCTCGAGCGTAGTCACTAAAAGCATTTACCATGTCTCTCATTGCGGCAACCTGCTCAACAATAATATGCGTTGACCGATCCAATATCTCACCATCTTCTGTACTCATGGTATCAAGATATTTTTTACGCAATCGTTCGGCAGATAATTGAATAGGAGTCAAAGGGTTCTTTATCTCATGAGCTAATCGACGCGCTACCTCACCCCAGGCAGCATCACGCTGTGATTGTAATTGTAATGTAATATCATCAAAAACAACCACGAAACCAACCTCCTCGCCTGCTTCGCTTGATAAATTTGTACAAGCACAAGTCAATACTCTTCGTCCCTTAACAGCATGCACTACTATTTGATCATGCCAAATAGTAACTCCTTTATCGAGTTGCCTTTTGACCACATCATAAAGTTCTTGCAATACCGAGTTACCTGTCGCCATATCTGATAAAAGCTCTCCGGTTCGACCGTTAAAATCAACATTCAAGATTGCACCAGCAGCCTTATTAACGGTTCGAATCTTAAGATTTGATTCCAAAGAAATAACACCAGTAGATAGATTGGCCAATATAATTTCAAGATTAGCTCTTTCTGCCTCTACCAAATTTTGACTCATACTGGCTTGCTGCCTTGCCAATGACAACCCTTTCGTCATCTCATTAAACGAATTAACAAGAAATCCTATTTCATCGCCCGTGGGAATTGGCAATTGAGTATCAAAGTCCCCTTTTGCCACCGCACGTGTTCCCTCAACTAAATTTTGAATTGGCGAAACTAATCTTCTGGACAAAACAAAAGCACCATATATTGAAGCTAGCAAAGAGATCATCAGGACCACGGTTAGCGTTAAAGAGAATGTTCTTTTTAATGGTGCTCGTAAATAAACAATTTTTTTATAATCTGTATACGATGAATCGATGCTGTTAACCATTCTTCCAATACGTTGAGAAACTAAAAATCGTGACCTTATAGTACCTATAGCATCTAAATTCCTTCCCCCAATTAATGGTACAGCTGTTCTAATTTCATATGAGCCATCTGAAAGAGGGTCAAGGCTAACATAAGGGCGATTTTGCCTGACTTGCAATAAAAGCTCATCAGATAAACCCTTAGGTGCAATACCGGCAGTTTGATTAGAATTAGTTGCTATCATTCGCCCGTTTCTTCCAAACAAAGTTAATTCACTAGCGCCAATTTCTTGACGCAAAGAACCAATCTCATAAATAAACTGTTTTTGGTCAGTCAGTCTTAATCGCTCAGCTATTTGTTCTGTAGCCGCTAAATGATCTCGCATTTGCATAGCTAGAGCATTTCGGCTTAAAGTCAATGCATCATCTAAGCCTGCTTCAACTTCAACATTAAACCAGGTATCAATGCCACGATTAATAAATTGCATTGAAAAATAAAAGACAATTAATAATGGAATAATTGCCAATCCAACAAACATTCCTACCATTCTTGCTTTTAGCTTCGATCCAGGGACATGAGAACGATAATCTCGATAAAGTTTACTGAGATTACCGATCAGAAGGATCATCAGAACAAGCAAGCAAAGCACATTAACCCATAATATAGAATTCGCTAATTGATCAAAATTCTCTGAATTTTTTGCAACTTGACTGAGCATCAAAAGCGCTATAAATGAAAGGCCCACACCAAATGCGCCTAACATTCCATACAAAAGGGGCCTTATCTTCTGAGTTGCCATTCGAACCATTCACTTTTTAAATCCCACTGATTCCGCCAAAAAAATAGCAACCTCAATGGTGCTGAATATTGTTTTGTACCCAGTAAAGCTTGCAGCCTAAAACGATAATTAGTTAGAGGGTCAAGCGAACTATTTTGTGTCAAAACTAGATCTTGCACCTTTCCTAATTTATTGAGTGCAGAAAATAAAGTTGCATATGAATCCTGAGTACCTCCCTGGACATCCCTAACTATATAACGTTGACTTAAAGGTCTATATTCAAGTTCATACTGGAATTGCAATTCATCTTCTTTCGCATCAGGCATAAATCGTCTGCTTCTAATTATTTCAATATTCAACTCAATTGTAAGAGGAACGCCACTATTCAGAGCATTTAACGCTTCATCGCTCAAAAATAATTGCAGGCGAGCATCCAGCAAATAATTTTGCTTATCCAGTATTGTTGTTGCTGATCGAACATCAAAATATCCTTCATGATTCGGCCTCATCTGAGCGGAAACATTTAATGCGGAGAGAAATAATATCAGCGATATTAAATTCACTAATTTTTTATGAAAATTCAGTCTCATTATAATTTACAAAATAGCCTTTTCTAAGTAGGAAAAATAAAAACCATCCATACCTTTTATTCCAGGAAGTAATTGATAGCCATAATTAGTCTTATGCATTACATCGCGGATGTTGTTATTTAGCAACAAATTATTTATGAGAATATCTGGATGCAGGAGTTTTAGTTTTTTTATCACCAAGTCATTTTCCTCTTCTAATACCGAACAAGTCACATAAAGTAATTTTCCACCTGGTTTTAATAAGTGCCATAATGAATTAATAATATTTACCTGTATTTTATTCAAAGCATCGATATCTTTCTCTCTTTTTAGATGCTTAATATCTGGATGCCGTCTAATTACACCAGTTGCTGAACAGGGAGCATCCATTAGGATCAAATCAAATAATTGTGAATCCCACCAGCTTTTAGTATCAGCAACATCGGCGGTAATAATTTTTGCTTTTAATTCAAGGCGCGAAAGATTCTCTTTAATAATTTCAACTCTAAATGGATCTATATCAACTGCAGTAACCGTTGAATCATCATTAATTTTTTCTAGTAATTGACCTGTCTTTCCTCCAGGAGCTGCACAGGCATCGAGTATGTTCCCACCAAGATCGTTCAGTAAACATTCAACAGCAATCTGAGCGGCACCATCTTGAACAGAAACATAGCCATTATCAAAATCAGGTAATGATTTGACTGAAATCGGATTTTTCAAACAAATAGATTGATCTAAATCACCAATATACCCAATCTCATCAATAGATAAATTTTGAGAATATGCTATTTTTTTCAGATAATCTTTTGTGGCAATCTTTTTATGGTTCACTCTTAGCCACATAGGTGCTTGTATATTATTATTTTCTATAATTTCTTGCCATTTATGCGGCCAACTATTTTTCAACATTTTTATTAACCATGCTGGATGATTAAAAATAGCTTCTTCATTTGAATTAATACATTCTTTTGAGCTTGATCGAATAAAATTTCTCAAAACAGCATTAGCAAAAGCAGTTAAATTTGGTTTTTTTAGTAATCTCACCGCCTCTACTGTCTGAGCAACTATTGCATGAGAAGGAATCCGTGTCTTCTTGATCTGAAAAAATCCAATAATAAGTAACGTCTCAATAATATTATCTTTTCTTTTTATTGGGCGAGAAATATATTGCCCTAATTGTAATTTCAACTCCCAATAAAAGCGGATCGTTCCATAGCAAATGGCCTTAAAAAGTGATTTTTGAGAATTCGTTTCATCAATATTAGCCGTTTCTATGGCACGATCCAAAGACCTTCCCTTATTAACAACCGCATCAACGACATGAGCAGCTTTCGCTCTAATCATTGCTCCATTATTATTAATTTGCATGAGATCTTAGGTTAATTGTAAATTTTTCAAATTAATTTGCCTACAAAACTCAGCAGCTGTGACTTTATTTCTGCCTGGGCGCTGTAATATTTTTATAATCAGGGTGCCTTGAAGACAAGCAACTTCTATCCCAGATTCTCCCGCATGAATGACTTTACCTGACTCACCACTTTCTTTATTTGTATAATCAGCCGACCAACACTTAATCATTTCATTTTCTAAATTAAAATAAGCTCCTGGCGATGAATTATAAGCTCTGATGTGACGCGATATATAATCTGCTGGTTGATTCCAATTAATTTTTGCATCGGATTTTTTTACTTTCTTTGTCAAAATCATTCCATGTTGATCTTGTTCATTTGACGGAATATGGCCGTTCAATATAGATTCAAAATCAGACTTCAAGGCCATCCCACCTAATTTCGCGAGACGCATATTTAATTTATCAGCTGTTTCTGTTCGTTCTATATCTATTTTATGCTGAGTGAAGATCGGACCAGTATCAAGTCCAATCTCCATTTTCATAAGACTGATGCCGGTCTCATTGTCTCCATGCAGGATTGCCGATTGTATAGGTGATGCTCCCCTCCATCTTGGTAGTAGAGAAGCATGTACATTTACACAACCAAATCTTGGGAGATTTAAAATCTTCTCAGGAAATATTGACCCATAAGCTGCAACAACAACAATATCTGGTTTAATGGATTTTATATTTTTGATGAATTGAGAATCTGACAATGATAGTGGTTGCCAGACTTCTAGATTCTGCTCCTCTGCAAATACCTTAACTGGACTCTTAGTCAATTGCTTTCCGCGTCCCGCCCTTCTATCTGGTTGCGTAATAACTGCAATAGGAGAAATATCTAATTCTAATAAAGCTACGAGCGAAGGTAACGAAAAGTGTGGTGTACCTGCAAAAATTAGCCGACATTCATTTAAATTAATATTCATAATTTAAATGCAAATTTTAAAGCACCATTGAGGAATCAGACTGGACTCGTTTTTGTTTATGTAATTTTTTTCTTACTTTTTGTCGTTTTGTCTCCGACAGGTAATCAACAAATAATTTACCATCGAGATGATCTATTTCATGCTGAACACATACCGCAAGCATACCAGTCATCTCTTCTTCTTGTTGATTTCCGCCTCGATCCAAAAAACTAACACGGACTGTTTCTGCTCTTTTAACTGAATCAAAGTATCCAGGAACCGACAAACAACCCTCTTCTGAGACCTTCGAGCCGTCCTTTTCAATAATTCTAGGGTTTATTAATACATATGGATCGTCTTTTTCAGATGAAACATCAGCCACCAAAAGACGTTTATGAAAATCTACCTGTGTTGCAGCCAAGCCAATACCAAGAGCTTCATACATAGTTTCAAACATATTATCAATAATGACTCGCAAGCTGTCATCAACCGTTTCAATAGGGACAGCTTTAATTCTTAGTTTTGGATCTGGAAATTCTAATATTCTTAATATAGTCATAATTTAAATAATAAATATTACGCATTAGTTATCTGATAGGTAATTATATATAAACAATAAATCAGTTCATAGTTTCGTTTTTTTAAAATTTAGTAAAATTATTACTAAACGATATTGACGATTGCTGCAGATTACTACATGCTCCATGTTTTAGGATTTTACCATTCAATAATATCTAACTATTTGTAGTTATGATATTAAACAAGATAATGATTTGAGATATCAAAGGAATAACTAAAGCGATGAAAGAAGATGTCCTCGATGTATTAATGTATTTATTCGAAACCTATATCGAGACGGAAGATGAACCTGAAGCCGATCAAAATACACTCCGGATAGAGTTAATTAAAGCCGGTTTCAATAATAATGAAATTGACAAAGCTTTAGATTGGCTGGATGGTTTGGCGGAACATAATGAAAACTTCATAGAAAATAATGATACGGCCAATGCAACGAGAATTTATAATAGCGCTGAAATAAGTCAGCTTGATGTAAGTTGCCGGGGTTTTATCAGTTATCTTGAACAAATTAATATACTCACTACCACCCAAAGAGAGCTTTTAATTGATCGATTGCTTGCACTTGATACCCAAGATATTAATGTTGATCAAATAAAATGGGTTGTACTGATGGTTTTATTCAGTCAACCAGACCAAGAAAAGGCATACTCTCAGATGGAAGACTTGATCTTCGACACAAAAAGTGATTTTCTTCATTAACCATGGATGATAAATAAAGTAATGGCAAAGAATTTAGTAATCGTTGAGTCTCCCGCAAAGGCCAAGACTATCTCTAAGTATCTAGGCAATGATTATATTGTTAAATCAAGCGTAGGTCACATTCGAGATCTTCCAAAAGGTAAATCTAGAGCACCAACGAAAAGAAATGAAATACCAAAAGATATTTCAGAGGCAGAAAAACTAAGGCTTAAAGCTTTAAATGAAAGATCTAGGTTGGTAAGAAGAATGGGCATCGACCCCGATAAAGACTGGGAAGTTGAATATCAGATCATTCCCGAAAAAGAAAAAGTTATTAAAGAGCTAAAAAAAGCATCCAAAAATGTCAGTCATATCTATCTGGCAACAGATTTGGATAGAGAAGGAGAAGCTATTGCTTGGCATCTAAAAGAGGCCCTTGGTCCAAATAAATATGAGTTCTCAAGAGTTAGATTTAATCAAATAACTAAATCAGCAATCCTTGCCTCATTTGCTGATCCTAAAGAGATAGATATTGACCTTGTGCAAGCTCAACAGGCAAGAAGATTCCTAGATAGAGTAGTTGGTTTTGAACTTTCTCCTCTTTTATGGAAGAAAATTGCTAGAGGTCTATCTGCAGGAAGAGTTCAATCAGTGGCGCTGAGGCTTCTTGACGAAAGAGAACGACTAATACAAGAATTTAATCCCAAAGAATTTTGGGCAATTTCAATGGATCTTTTGACTAGTAATAAGGAGAATATTTTATTCTCCTTATTAAGAAAAAATTCAGACCCATTACTCTTAGAGGAAGAAGCTAGAGAAATAGAATCTCTAATCAAAAATAATCCATTAACAATTGATGAGATATCAAAAAAACCAATAAAAATAAAACCAAAACCACCATTCATCACCTCAACGCTTCAACAGGCAGCGTCAACAAGATTGAGCTTTAATGTAAAAAGAACTATGCGGGTTGCACAAAAGCTATATGAAGCTGGCTATATTACCTATATGCGAACTGATGCACCTAGTTTAAGCCCAGAAACAATCCAAGATGCCAGAAACTATATTACAGACAAAGTGGGTAAAAACTATTTACCAAGCAGCCCAAGAATATATTCGGGTAAAGAAAATGCCCAAGAAGCTCATGAAGCTATAAGACCGACAAATGCTTTTTTGACAGCTAATGATTTAGTTGGAGCTCGTGAAGAAGAAACTCGTCTCTATCTACTAATATGGCAACAATATATTGCCTCTCAAATGCCAGATGCCGAATATCTTTCAACTTCAGCAAAAATTGCAGTAAATAAATATACATTCACCGCCAAAGGAAGAGAAATTGTCTTTGATGGATACACCAAAATTTCTAAAGATAACAATAAAAATTCCAATGAAGACATTTTACCCCATCTCTCAGAAGGTGAAGTTTTATCATTAGAGGAATTAAAACTTGAAAGAAAGCACACAAAGCCACCAGCGAGATTCTCTGAAGCTGCTTTAGTAAGAGAGTTAGAAAAAAAAGGGATTGGTCGACCATCTACCTATGCATCTATTATTTCCACAATACAAGATAGAGGCTATGTTGAGATCCTTAATAGAAGATTTTTTGTTAAAAAAATTGGCCACATTGTCGCCGAAAGATTGCTTGAATGTTTTGATGACATTATGAATTATGATTTCACCGCTAATTTTGAAAATGACTTAGATAAAGTGGCAAAGGGAGAGCTTGATTGGAAGGTTGTACTTGATAATTTTTATCTAGCATTCAAAAAAGATTTACAATCTGCATCAAATGATGAAGGAGGAATGAGGGGGAACAAGCCCGTTAAGACAGATATCCTTTGTCCAGATTGTGGTAATCACACTATGGTGATTAGAAACTCTTCCAATGGGGTCTTTCTGGGCTGCTCTGGATATGAGAATACCGGTGAAGATCAGTGTAAAAAAACGTTGAATTTAACCTCAGGGGATGAAGCAGTTAGTGTTGACGATCAAGAGGAAGCTGAAAACCTCTTAATTAAAGAAAGGTGCGAGTCCTGCTCCACAAGCATGGATAATTTTTTAATTGATGAACATAGAAAATTACATATTTGTGGAAAAAATCCTGATTGCGAAGGAAATAAGATCGAAGACGGCCATTTCAAAATAAAAGGGTATGACGGCCCTATCTTGGAATGTCATAAATGCTCTACAGAAATGCAATTGAAAACAGGTAGATTCGGGAAATACTTTGGCTGTTTAAATGAGGATTGTGGAACAACAAGACAATTACAAAGAAATGGAGAACCAAAACCATTAACGATGGAACCGATAAAACTGCCTGAACTTTTGTGCGTTAAATGTGAAGATCATTATTTACTGAGAGATAGTATGAAAGGTATATTTCTTGCTGCCAGTAAATTTCCAAAGAATAGAGAGACTCGAGCACCTAAAGTATCTGAAATTAATCATCTAAAAGATGAATTTGTCGAAGCATGTAAGTATTTACCTAATTCAGAAAAACATCTTTATCTCATGACTGCCCCGGAACACGATAAGGATCAGAATCCTTATGTGATTCGATATAATAAAGCTGAAGATGTTCATTATTTAGCCTCAGAAAAAAATGGTAAAAAAACAAAGTGGATGGCTATTTATAACAACGGAACATGGGAACAAAAACACAAAGATAGTACCTAAAACTAAATTTTTTCATCAAAACTAAAAATAACTCACGAAAAAAATTGGTAAAGAATCATTCCATCTGAATCAATAAAAAAAGCAAGTCGAGTAATACATGATGGGGGAGTAATCGCTTATCCTACTGAAGGTGTATTTGGGCTCGGTTGTAACCCGAATAATTCTGATGCTGTAAATCGTATACTTGATATAAAAAATCGTGACATAGCAATGGGGTTAATAATCATTGTCTCTAACCTAGAGCAGGTAAATAAATGGGCCAAATTGAGCGCTACTGATGTTAGAACGATCATCGATGGTCCAAAAAATACAACATGGTTGGCTGAAAAAACAGATCACACTCCCCATTGGATTTCAGGCAAACATTCCAGCATAGCTATCCGATTCACTCATCACCCAATTGCAAGAGAACTCTGTATTCAGTCAAAAACTGCCCTAATTTCCACCAGTGCAAACGCATCAGGGGAAAACCCACCAAGAAACACCATCATACTACGCAGAAATTTTCGTGGCATAGTAGACTATATAGTGCCGGGTGAATGCTTTAAAAATACTCCTGCATCGACCATAAAAATATTGAAAACTGGAAAAATTTTACGACCATAATTATGAATAATGAAACTCATTCCATTGATCTTGTAAAAAAATATTTACAAGGCCTCCAATCCTCAATTACGAATACGCTTAATGAGGTAGATAAAAAAGAGAGCTTTGTAATTGATAAATGGGACAGGCCCGAAGGTGGGGGTGGTGAAAGTAGAATTTTAAAAAATGGAGCAATATTTGAGCAAGCGGGTGTGAGCTTTTCGCATATTTATGGCGATGAATTACCCCCTTCCGCCACTAAATCTAGACCTGAACTTGCTGGTAAAAAATTTCAAGCCATGGGGGTATCACTGGTTATCCATCCCTTAAATCCTTTTATACCCACTACGCATGCCAATTTAAGATTTTTTATCGCAAAAGATAAAAAAGGCAATCTTATTTGGTGGTTTGGAGGTGGTTTTGATTTAACGCCTTATTACCCATTCCATGAAGATGTAATTTCATGGCATCAAAATGCATATGATGCTTGTAATCCATTCGGCGAAGATTTATATCCGCGCTTTAAAAAATGGTGTGATGAATATTTTTTCTTAAAACACAGGAACGAAACTCGTGGTGTTGGTGGACTTTTTTTTGATGATTTCAATGAGCTTGGATTTGATAAATCTTTCGAATTTATAAAAGCTATCGGCGATCAATTCTTACTTGCTTACTTACCAATTGTTCAATCTCACAAATATCACCCCTATGGCGAGCGTGAGCGAAATTTTCAGCTTTATCGACGAGGTCGTTATGTTGAATTTAATTTACTTTTCGATAGAGGGACTTTATTTGGCTTACAATCGGGTGGCAGAACAGAATCGATATTAATGTCACTGCCACCGTCAGTTAGATGGGAATACAACTGGAACCCTGAACCTGGCTCACCCGAAGAATTACTTTATAAAAAATATTTAACCCCGACTGACTGGCTTAAAAAATAATAAAAAGCGACACTCAAATGAATGACAGTAAATCTAACTTACAAGGTGTTTACAGTCCTGTAATTACTCCTTTCCATAAGAATCTCAGCGTTAATAAGAAATTATTAATAAAACAATGCCAATGGTTGCTCTCACAACATGTTGGACTGGCTGTATTTGGGACCAATAGTGAAGCCAACTCATTATCTGTAGAAGAAAAAATAGATGTGCTAAATGCACTTATTGAAACTGGTATTGACCCAAATAAAACCATGCCAGGAACAGGGTGTTGCGCCTTATCTGACACTATTAAACTCACAGAACATGCTATTCAACTAGGGTGCAACAATGTCTTGATGCTGCCACCTTTTTATTATAAAGATATAAGTGATGAAGGATTATTTGACAGTTATTCTAGAATTATTGAATCAGTTAATAACGATGATCTTAGAATCTATCTTTATCATATCCCGCCTATTGCGAATGTGGCTATTACTCTTAATCTTATTGAAAAACTAAAAAAGAGATACCCAAAAATAATTGCTGGTATAAAGGACAGTTCTGGTGACTGGAACAATACCTTGGCAATGCTAAATGAAAATTGGCCAGATTTTAAAATTTTCGCTGGAAGTGAAGTTTTTCTATTAAAAACACTTCAAAATGGAGGAGCTGGCTGTATCTCTGCTACCGCAAATATAAATCCATATTCAATCTACATGCTTTATAAGAACTGGCTTAATTCCGATGCAATTATTCAACAAGAAAATTTGAATAAATTTCGAAATATAGTACAAAAATACCCGATGATTCCAGCTTTGAAATCCATTGTTGGTCATTATCATCAAGATACCGATTGGCATAGAGTCCGTCCTCCCCTAACCTCATTATCAGTATCAAACCTTCATTCCTTGATTAAAGAAATTGAAGCTATTGGTTTTACAATGATGGACACTATTTAGATTTCTAGTTAAATCTTAGTAAATTAATGTAAAATATTTATATTAAAAATAATTACACTACCTATTGAAGTTTGACATGAATAATAAGAATGGAATTTCATTCCCATCAACACGCATGAGAAGAACAAGACGCACAGATGCAATCAGACGTCTGGTCGAAGAAACGACCTTGAGTGCGAGCGATTTAATTTATCCTGTATTTCTTCTCAATGGTAAAAATAAATGTACACCTATTCAATCAATGCCAGGAATCAACCGACAAAGCATTGATGGTGTTTTAAAGACTGCCGAACAAATACTGAAATTAAATATTCCAGCCATGGCATTATTTCCGGTCATTGAAGAACACGAAAAAAGCCTAACGGGCGATGAAGCATATAATCCAAATGGTTTAATTCAACAAAGTATCAGAAAACTTAAAACTGAATTTCCCGAATTGATAATTATTTCAGATGTAGCGCTTGATCCATATACAACTCATGGACAAGACGGTGTTATTGATGCAAACAACTATGTAATCAATGATGTCACCGTCGATACACTAACAAAGCAAGCAATCTCACAAGCCGAAGCTGGGGCAGATATTATTGCGCCTTCAGATATGATGGACGGGAGAATCGGGTCAATTAGAAATGCACTAGAGGCAAACAATTTTCATAATACCTTGATACTCTCCTATGCCGCTAAGTATGCTTCTTCCTTTTATGGTCCCTTTAGAGATGCTGTTGGTTCAAAAAATAATCTTGCTACTGGAAATAAATTTAACTATCAAATGAATCCTGCCAATGCCCTTGAAAGTTTGAGAGAGGTCGAATTAGATATTAGCGAAGGTGCTGACATTGTCATGATAAAACCTGCAATGCCCTATCTGGATATCATCAATAAAATTAATCAAAAATTCTCAGTGCCTGTATTTGCCTACCAAGTTAGCGGTGAGTATGCCATGTTAAAATCTGCTTCAGAGGCCGGATATCTTAATCATAAGGAATCTACGCTTGAATCAATAATGTCAATTAAACGCGCTGGTGCTTCGGCAATTTTGACATATTACGCAATTGATGTAGCTCGCTGGTTACAACCATAAAAATAATATTTGACGGGTAACTTTAATGAATATAATTGCAAAAGAGCAATACGGTGTATTAGGTGACCCAATCTCACACTCACAATCACCTGCTATTCATAACTTGTTCGCGTCTCAATTACATCAAACAATAAATTACAAAGCATTCCATGTTATTCAAGATGAATTAAAAAAATTTATAGCTGAATATAAAAAAAGGGGCGGTAAGGGCCTTAACGTTACTCTGCCTCATAAAACTGCTGTCATGGAATATATAGATGAAATTAGTCCTAGAGCAGCGAAAGCAGGTGCTGTTAATACACTCATATTTGATGAAAACAAGATTATCGGGGACAACACTGATGGTATTGGTTTGATTAACGATCTGGAAAATAATTTTCATCATAATATTAAAAATAAAAATATCTTAATTATTGGTGCTGGGGGTGCTTCACGTGGAATTATAAGTCCCTTAATGGAGAAAGAGCCATCATCCTTAACAATAACAAATCGAACTGCCTCGAAAGCGAATCGACTTGTTTCAAGATTTCAACAATATTTAAATATAGATGCATGTGGCATTGATGCATTAAAGCCCAATCAGCCCTATGATATTATTATAAATGCGACATCTGCAGGAGTAACTTCAACATCGATTGATTTTCCTTGCTTTATTATTGCTAAAAATACTATCTGTTATGACCTTTCATATGAATCATCGCCAACACAATTCATGCTATGGGCAATGAAAAACGGAGCAGAGTGTGCAATTCAAGGTTGGGGAATGCTGATCGAACAAGCTGCAGAATCTTACCTCATATGGAAAAAAATAAGACCGGATACCTCTGCGATATTAAAACAACTCAATATTAACGCATCGTCACAAGTTCTTCGGCGCTTGTAGGATGAATTGCGATGGTGTCATCTAAATCTTGTTTAGTTACACCCTTTCGAATAGCTACAGCAAAACCTTGCAGCATCTCATCCGCACCATCGCCAATAATATGACAACCTATAACTTTCTGCTCTTCTCCCAGTGTAATTAATTTCATAGTGGTGGGAACCTTATCAATTTCATCACTGAGAGCATAGAGCATCGGATTAAAAGATGACGTATAAATTGTAATTTTATCGCCATGTTCCTCACGAGCCTGTGCTTCAGTCAACCCAACAGTTCCAATTGGAGGATGACTAAAGACCACTGTTGGAATAGTATGATATTCCAAATACCGCTCTGACATATTACCAAATAAACGATCTGAAAGTCTTCGACCAGCGGCAATTGCAACCGGCGTAAGGGCTTCTTTTCCGGTAACATCTCCAATAGCAAAAATATTTTCAATATTAGTTTGCTGATATTTATCGACTGGAATAAAGTCATTTTCATCCGTTAACACTGCTGCTGCAGATAAATTCAAATCAGTTGAGTTTGGCGCTCTTCCAACCGCCCAAATAACCTTATCGAAAGGTCCGTATTGTTGTTTATTTTCTGCGGTTAAAAAGCAATCATCTCCTCTCTTATCCAATGAATTTGGTATCACTTTTTCGATTATACTGACCCCTTGATGAATCAGTGCATTTTTCAAATTTTCACTTAACATGGCATCAAAAGAACGTAATAAGGATTCTTTTCTAATCAATAATGATACTTTAGATCCTAGCGCCGAAAGTAAACCAGCAAATTCAACTGCAATGTAACCACTTCCAATTATTGCTACCCTTGGAGGACATTCTGGCAGAGAGAAAAATCCATCTGAATCTGTCCCCAGAGTACTACCTTCAAGCTGAGGTACAATAGGCCGCCCTCCCGTAGCAATTACAATCCTCTTAGCAGCATAATCAATATTATCAACGGTTATTATGGTTTTATTTTTGAATTTAGCAGAGCCATTGATTATATGTATATTTCGATTTTTTAAATTACGTTCATAAATATCATTTAAACGTTCAATATATGCATCTCTACGTTTTTTAAGTTGCGCCCAATTGTGTGATTGGACTGTCACATTAAAGCCATAATCACCGGCTAAGTTTATTTGTGAGGCTTGATGCGCGGCATACCACATAATCTTTTTTGGTACACAGCCCACATTCACGCAAGTTCCCCCAAGTGGCGCATGCTCAATGACCGCAACAGTTGCTCCATACTCAGCAGCGCGTTGCGCGCAAGCTAATCCTCCGCTACCACCGCCCATCACGATTAAATCATAATTATTATTCACTCTTCTTTTCCTTAAAGTTTCTCGTGTTTGCTTATATAGTCTTTGTTAACATTCATCTATCTTTTAATAAAAATAAAATACCAAAATGACTCAATCTAATTCTTACAAATCAACGCTTCCAGATTTTTCAAGTTTAACCGCTAAAGAAGCTCAAACAAACCTTAAATCTTTAGTAAAAAAACAACGTATGGCGATTGATAAATTATTAAAAAATAAACAAAAAATTACTTTCGAGTCAGTCGTTAATCCCATCGAAGAAATGCAGCATGAATTAAGTCGCACCTTTTCACCCATCAGTCACCTTCAGAATGTTCTCGATCAGCCTGAATGGCGAAGTACCTATAATTCTTGTTTACCATTACTAACGGATTATGGTACCGAATTATCACAAAATACAGAACTTGAAAAAGCATATAAAACCATAATTGATAATCTTGATGATCAAAAAGATCCTAAATTTAAGTTACTAGAGCAAGAATTGCGTAATTTTACTCTTAATGGAGTGAATCTCACAAAGACAAAAAAACAAAAATTTAAAGATCTTAAGACGCGCTTAAGTACTGCGGAGGCTAACTTTAGTCAGAATGTTCAAGACTCAACGGATGCTTGGTCATTGCATATCAATAATGAAGATGAACTAAAAGGTATTTCTCGTGAGATTCTCGAACAAGCAAAAGATAATCAGGATAGATGGAAGCTCATACTTGATTATCCGACATATCATAGCGTAATGACGCATGCTGAAAATCGTTCACTCCGCGAAAGATTTTATAAAGCTTGGTCAACTCGGGCCTCTGATCAGGCTGAAGATACTCAATGGAATAATGAAGAAAATATTAAAAATATTCTTTCATTGAGACATCAATTGGCCAATATAGTCGGATATAAAAACTTTGCGGAATACTCTTTAGCAACAAAAATGGCCAATTCCACTAATGAAATCATCGATTTCTTGGATGATTTAGCCAAAAAAACGAAATCAACCGCAAGAAATGAACTTACTATTCTTGAAAAAGCCGCCGATCATAATCTTGAAGCTTGGGATATTTCTTATTATCTCGAAAAAACAAAACAACAAAACTACGCTATTTCTGATGAAGAATTAAAACAATATCTTCCAAAAGAAAACGTACAGAAAGGTATGTTTAATGTAGCAAAAACACTTTATGCCATTTCTTTAAGAAAAAATTCAACAGTCCCTGTTTGGCACGATAGTGTTGAATTCATAGAAGTAATAGATAGCAAAGATCATATCATTGGTGGTTTTTATATTGATTTATTTGCTCGTAATGGGAAGAGAAGTGGCGCTTGGATGGATGAATGTGTCATAAAAAAAAATCTCAATGGAAATAAAGCTCTGCCTATCGGTTATTTGGTTTGTAATTTTACCCCGCCAGATAAAAACGGTATTTCATTGCTCACGCATGATGATGTAGTCACTTGGTTTCACGAATTTGGACACATGCTGCACCATCTACTAACAAAAATAGGCTTGCCCAGTATTTCAGGAATCAATGGTGTTCCATGGGATGCAGTTGAACTACCTAGCCAATTCATGGAAAACTTTGCTTGGAACTATGAAGTTCTAAAAGACTGCTCTAAACATCATAAAACTGAAAAGTATTTACCTAAAGAATTATTTTCTAAATTACAAGCCAGCCGAAATTTTGGTGCAGGTCTGGCAATGCTAAGACAAATTGAATTTGCACTCTATGATATGACCATTCATTCAGCTTATGATATTAAAAAAAATGACAACACACTTAGGACATTGGAGTCAGTTAGAAAGAAAATTACGCTCATCAAAACTCCTTCATACAACCGCTTCCCGATGAGCTTTTCGCATATATTTTCCGGAGGTTATGCTGCTGGCTATTACAGTTACAAATGGGCAGAAGTTCTAGCTGCAGATGCTTTTTCAGCATTTGAAGACAGCCATATTCTCAATAAGGAATTAGCCAATAAATTTAAGAGAGAAATTTTAGAGATAGGAGGAAGTAAAGATATAATGCAGGGATTCATTAACTTTCGAGGGCGAAAACCGTCTCTTGAGCCACTATTAAAACAATGCGGAATAGCCGGAGCCTCAAGATGAAAATTGCGACTTGGAATGTCAATTCACTAAACGTTCGTATTGGTCATGTACTTGAATGGTTGGATATAGCGAATCCAGATATATTAACGCTCCAAGAAATAAAACAACCAAATGAAGCCTTCCCTATAGAGGCTTTCAAAGAAATTGGTTATCACGCAATTTGCAGTGGTCAAAAAACGTACAATGGAGTTGCTATCATTACAAAAAAGAAGCCCGAAGACATCATTACAGATTTTCCTGGTTTCGATGATCCGCAGAGACGAATACTTGCAGCAACTATCGATAATACTCGAGTTATCAATCTATATGTCCCAAATGGACAAAGCGTCGATTCAGATAAATATGTTTATAAATTATCTTGGCTTAATGCATTAATTAAATTTTTAAAAGCAGAACAGAAGTTGCATAAAAATATAATTATTTTAGGTGATTTCAATATTGCTCCTGAAGATCGTGATGTTTATGATGCTGAAAAATGGGGCGAAGAAGTACTTTGCAGCCCAAAAGAAAGAAAAGCATTATCGGATATTATCAATCTAGGTTTTTGTGATGTTTTTCGTCAATTCGATCAAACTGAAAAACTTTTTAGCTGGTGGGATTACCGTGCTGCTGGATTTAGAAGAAACGCCGGTGTTAGGATTGATCTCATACTTGCCAGTAAAATATTAGCATCAAAATGTTTAAGCAGTTCAATAGATAGAGAGCCTAGGACTTGGGAAAGACCTTCAGATCATACTCCTGTTATCGCAGAATTCGATAATACATAACTACAATAATTTAGTTCGTATAAAATCCAATCGGTCATTACCAAAAAACATTTCGCCATCAATAAAAAATGTGGGCGCTCCAAATGCACCCCGAGCAACTGCCTCGTTTGTATTTCTTTTTAACTCATCCTTAATTGAACTCTCTGATGCCTTGATTATTAATTCATCTGAATTAAGTTGCTGTTGATTTAATATATCTCTCAATATATCCGTATTATTCAAATCTAAATTATCCACAAACATTGCTTTAAAAAATGCTTGATGGATCAATTGAAAGTTATCTTCTCGCTGACAAGCAATAGCTAATCTTAATGCTGTAAGGGTGTTTTGAGGAAATATGGAATTCAAGCTAAATGGGATACCATAATGACGGGACCATAGCTCCAGATCCTTTGCTATATAAATTCCTTTCGAGGGAATTATACCTGGCGGTTTATTATTTGTTGCTTGCATCACAGCTCCTAATAATATCGGTCGATAAATAATCTCAATATTATTAAATGAAGTGAGTTGAAAATCAGCTAAATAAGAATAAGGACTGACATAATCAAAAAAAAATTCTACTGATTTACTCACAAAATTCTCCTCACTATTAATTATTTACTTTCTTGATATTTACGAAAAGCAATAGATTGAGCCCTACTAAGATGTCTTTTTGCATAATACGCAGCGAGCATTGCGGCAAATATTGCATATATAAGCCCGACAATCGAAAATTCATTGATCATAAAAGTTTTTAAAGTATGCCATGTGATTTCATTAATGAGGTTCATAGCACCTGTATTAAATTCACGCCCCGTTAAATTCAACGCGCTCAAAAAACTTCCTGTTATTGATGCAAGAGTCGCTAAAATCGCAGCCAATATCGGAAAATACCAATCTAGGCCATGGCCATATTTCTTAAATGATTTACCAATCAATATACCTTGAATGATGGCGAGCCAAGGGAAAAATCGATCGAAAAACATCGAAACATAAACCCAGATAATATTAAAAATAATCGCAGTAATCAGAGCGCCATATAATCCATTCCATACAGATTGCTCATCATGCAAACTCCGGCCTATTTGGATTGAATCGAATGACATACTCAGAAAAGATTAAAATCCCATAACACTTTCAGGGATAATTACTCCATTATCTTCTTTATAAGACTGCCAGGCAGTTAGCATTTCTTGCATTTTCTCAGGCTGTGTTGATGCAAGATTATTCAATTCAGAAGGATCTTCTACTAAATTAAATAACTGCCAATCATAATTATCTGCTAGTGGCGTTTGCCATGAAAAGAACTCTCCTTTTGGTTCTTGAATGATCTTCCAGTCTCCTTTTCTAACTGCAGTTTTACCAAATAATTCCCAACCCTCAACATGATCTTTGTCATGAATATTTTCAACCTCACCGGATAATAAAGGCAGTATCGAACTACCTTGCATTGCCAACACTGCTCTCCCTTTATAAATAGATCCGGGATGATCAATATCTGCTAACTCCAACAATGTTGGCATAACATCCTTAACATGAATAAGGCCATCTTTTATACTGGCATCATTAAATGAGGGATAATGAGCGAATGCTGGTGCACGGATTCCACCTTCAGAGGTGAACCCTTTAAAACGACGCCAAGGACCCACTCCCGCTCTTGCCCATTCAGGACCATACCAAAGATATGAGTTAGCATTCCCCATATTCTCATAACTATGATCACAACAAGTAGCTAGCTTATTTGCAATACCGTACTCTGCAAAACTCTGGTCTAAAGGATGACCTTCTGCTCCATTATCAGACATAAAAAAGATAAAAGTATTTTCAAATTCGCCAATATCCTTCAAATGATTAATCAACTTACCAATATATAGATCGAGATCACTTACCATTGCGGCATAAATTTCCATTACCTTGCTGGATCTTTTTTTCTCATCATCATTGAGCTCATTCCAGGCCTTATCCTCTGGTAAGCTTAAAGCATCTGGCATATCTTGATCAATCAATCCAAGCGCTTTTATTTTTGCCATACGTTGCTGATATAAAACTTCATAACCTGCATCGTATTTACCGACATGTTTTTCGATTGACTCAGCTGGTGCTTGCAAAGGCCAGTGGGGAGCAGAATAAGCTAAATAGCCAAAAAAAGGTTTATTATCTTGATGGTTACTATCAATATATTCAATCATTTTATTGGTATAAAATTTTGTTGAATAGAAATCATTCGGAAGCGTTTTAATTAAATCGCCATCTTCTCTATAAGGAGCTTTATTTGACCCTAATATAGACATCATGTTACTAAAATGTCCAGCACCGCCAGCCAACAAAGCGAAAGAACGTTCAAAACCTCTGGCTGTTGGGCTGGTTTCTTCCTCATAACCAAGATGCCATTTTCCAGTCATATAAGTGTGATAACCATTATCTTTTAAGATATTTGGTAAAGCGGCAACTTGAAAATTTAAATACCCTTCATAACCGGGTTTATTTTTCTGATTTTCAGATTGCTCATTATACATTGTGCCCATGCCAGCTAGATGATTATCAATTCCTGAAAGGAGCATAGCTCGAGTCGGTGAACAAGTCGGAGCCACATAATAATTAGTCAAAGTCATGCCTGCATTCGCCAATGCATCTAGATTTGGTGTTGCAATTTCACTACCAAATACACCAATATCGGTGTAACCCAGATCATCTACAACAATTAAAAGAATATTAGGTTTTTTAATGCTATCCATAAAGACGGTCTTTTTTTCATTTTCGGCAGAACAACCGATAAGTAAAAAACACAGTAGACTAAAAATAAACCATAATTTCTGAGTGTTTAATTTAGGTATGCTTTCCATTTATTACTCCTAATAAATCAATTCTTGAAACTCTAAAGATCAGTCCGCATAGACCATAACTCGGGGAAAAAACGATGGCCAGCCATAGTTTTAAGCCAATTAACTCCTGCTGATCCACCTGTACCAGGCTTAAATCCCAAAATACGTTCTACCGTTATAAAATGCTGAAATCGATATCTAGCAAAAATATCTGCAAATTCTGTCAATAATTCACCAAATAAATATAAATCATTCGTAGGGACAGGATTCTTATATATTTCTAGCCAAGCATTTTCGATACTCTTATTACTTTGATATGACTTTGTCCAATCGCGACTCAAGCATTCTGGATCAATATCAAAACCCCTTCTTTTTAATAATTTAATCACTTCATCATAAAAACTCGGCGTTTCAAGATTTTTTAGGATGGCAGGATAAACATGAGTGACGTTTTTATGCACCGCAGCCATTGCCTTATTCTTATTTCCTAAAATAAATTCTACATGTCGAAACATAAAAGATTGTTGACCGGAAGCAACATTTAAATAATCTCTAAACTCTTTAAAGCCTTCTGGTCTTATGGTAGCCAGTACATCCCAAAATTTAGTAAGTAAAAGCATAATTTCTTTTGATCGAGCTATTAACAATGAAGCATTAGGTAAATCATCAGCCATTACTCTTAGTCGGGCATTATACAACTCGTAATAGATTGATTTAAAAAGTAACTCTTTCGATTGCCCCATAACAATAAAACACATCTCATCATAGCCTTGGGAACGGGGATGCTGAAGACTCAATAATAAATCTACACTTTCATAATCAATATAAGGATTCGTATTGCCTTGAAATTCAGTTATTGGCTTTCCATCGGTTATCTTAACTTTTTCTTGCCTTGATGCCTCTGAGCCAATATTCATCTTGCGTGGCTTTGGAGAGCCATCCACTTGTTCTATATCAATGATCTCTGGAATTTCAAAGTCAAAAATCATCTTTCTTCTCCTAAGATTTGTTTCATCATCAGATCACTTAATGAGCAATTTTTATCCAACATAAAAAAAACTATATCAAAATGATTGGCGTGTTGAACCTCTAATAAACTACTTCTATTGCCCATATCTTTCCACTTCTTTTCGAATTCAATGCTTTGTCTTTTAAATTCAGAGGTTTCATTTTCACCCCAACATACAATTAGCTCGGTATCATTCTGTTTAATCTCAAATAATGGACTTATTCTTTTAGCTTCTTCGGAGTCTAATTTTAATGGCTCATTGATATAAGTTTTTACAAGTGGTTGAAGATCAAAAACTCCACTTAACAGGGTTCCCCCTTTTATCACATTTTCAGGTAAATCATATTTGCTCCAATCAGTAAGAATTGTCATAGCTGCTAAATGAGCACCCGCAGAACTCCCAGCTAAAAAAATCTGATCAGCGTTATAACCGTATTTTAATGCATTTTTATAAAGCCACTGAATTGATCTTCTGCACTGTTCAAGCATCTCACTAATACTCGCTTTAGGCGCCAATGTATAATCAATAGCACAATAAGCAATCCCTGAATCTGTAAGACTTTTTGCCGGAAATAAAGAATCATTTTTACCCAAGAACTGCCAATATCCTCCATGAATAAAAATTAATAATGGGGAATTTGGATTATTTGTAGTACATAAATCCAAACACTCTTTCGAATCCAGGTCATACATCAAGTCTTTTTTAAAATGGACCGTATCCTCAGCAACCAGTGATTCAGAGGTATATCTAGCAACTAACTCTTCATAGTCAGGAACACAGGAACTAGGAGAATATTCTCTTTCTAGAGTAATCTTATCCATCAATTCCCATTCAGTTCTCTTAGGTGTCATAAGTATCTTTAGTTAATTATGCGTTAACTATTTCATAAAATAATATGATCAGTAAGAAAGGTGCGATATAACGAACTAAAAATAACCAAATTTTATGCATATACTTATTTTTATTCTCGAATAGTTCCTCGAAACTGTATTTTGTTTTAACCACCCAACCGGAGAATAATGCAATCATCAAACCACCAAGTGGCATAATAATATCTGAGGCAATGGTTGCAAATACATCGAAAAATCCCTTATCACTGAACATAGATATTCCAGCTAATGGACGAATATCAGAAAATATATTAAACGAAAAAGCAGCTAAGGAACCAAGAATAAAGCCAACGGCACCTACAGTTACAGCAGACATACGTCGTGATAATTTAGTTTCGTCACATAGCCAAGAAACCGGCGCCTCTATCATTGCAATAGAAGAAGTTAAGGCTGCAAAAAACAACAAAATGAAAAACAACGCACCAAATATCATCCCCCCAGAGGTTTGGGCGAAGGCAAGTGGTAACGCTTGAAATACCAAGCCAGGACCCGCACTCGGCTCAATGCTATTGGCGAAAATTATTGGGAATACAGCCAATCCAGCTAATATGGCAACCAAACTATCTGCTCCAACTATAATCGCAGCAGATCCAGGTATATTCACATCTTTTTTCAAATAAGCTCCGTAGGCAACAAGGTTCGTCAACCCAACGCTAACGGAGAAAAAAGCTTGTCCAAAAGCTGTCATGACTACTTGACTGTCTACTTTAGAAAAATCTGGTGTGAATAAAAAATTTAGTGCGGCAGCGAAATCACCAATAATAGCTGAATATATAGCGGTAATTATTAACATAATAAATAATGCAGGCATCATCAATTTTACCGCGGCTTCTAAACCTTTATGTAAACCGCGAGATGATATATAAACGGTCATTCCGATAAAAACACAAAACCAAGTATAAAGCTCGATGGGGCTATTATTTAATTCATCGAAAAGATTTTTAATCTGCTCTACTTCTAAACCAACTAATTGGCCAGAAGCAGTTTTGACAGCAAAAGCAACTGTCCAGCCTCCGACGACCGAATAAAATGAAAGCGCAAAAACAGCTCCAACTCCTGCAAGGATAACGCCCATCCATCGCCAATTTTTTGAATGACCGGATTCTACCGCAACTCTCTCAATTGCATTTGGGGGTCCGCCACCACCGCGACGCCCAATCATCAATTCCGCTATACAGACAGGCAAGGCAAGTAAAATTACTGCAGCAATATAAATTAATACAAACGCACCACCACCATTGGTACCGGCCTTATAAGGAAACATCCATATATTACCAAGGCCAACAGCACCTCCAACGCATGCCATGATAAAAACCAGTCTCGATGACCATTCGAGTTTTGTGTTTGCTGTTTCCATTTGCAATCTCCAAAAAATTATACGAAGTAATTATATAGTCTCAGATAAATTTGTTAATACTAATTCTGCAGCGGCTAAATCCTCTAAAGCGGCACCGACAGATTTAAATAAAGTTATCTCATTTCGATTATTTCTACCTATCTTTTCTCTTTTAACAAGCTCTGACATCTCAGCAACAATATCTTCCTTTACAAAGACGCCTTTCTTTATAGCATCGATCAATTCTCCTGATTCACTTAATGCTCCTGCATAAGTATCTACTACTACATTTGCCAAAGTAACAGCCTGGCTATCAACTTCATGCATTTCTGGTGTAAATGCACCCACTAAATCAATATGCTGTCCTTTCTTAAGCCATTCTCCTTTTATTAAAGGCGTATTACTGAGAGTAGCACATGAGACTAAATCAGCCATTTGTACCCCTGAATAAAGATCTTTTATGGCAGTAACCTCTACTTCCTTATGGTTTAATTTTTGAATTAAGGCCATAGCTTTTTGATGATCTCTGCCCCAAATCATTACTTTCTTTATATCTCTTAATTGCATATGCGCCTCAATCAAATGTGGCGCCAAATTACCCGTTCCAACCATTAACAATGAACTAGCATCATCTCTAGCCAAATAATCCGCTGCTAATGCTGATGCACAAGCTGTTCTTCGAAGCGTTAATTCAGTACCATCTAAGATGGCTTTTGGTATCCCATTCTTTCCATCTAATAACAAGTAACTTGCATTGACAGCACTTAAACTATTCTTAGTATTCTCTGGAAATACAGAAACAACTTTAATACCAATGTGTTGACTTTTTTTCCATGCCGGCATTAATAGTAATGTCGCATCACTCGTCGCATCAGTTTCAATTCTGTATTGAGTTCTTTCTGGTGAATGAATCTGGTTTTTAAATGCCGCTCTTAATGCTTCAATCAGTTGATCATAGGGCAACATTTTTGCGACAGTTTGAGTATCAATAAATTGCATAAAATTAAAAACGCGATCTAATGAACATTTTTACACAAACCACTCTTCAATATCTTCTCATCAACAAACCAATTCGCATCCAATGCTTTTTGTAAGAACTCGCAACGCATATCATCATTTGGAATTCTAGAATCAAGCAATAGTTCCTCCATCAAACTTGAATAAGACGAAGCTTTTTTACTCATTCTTATACCTCCATCAGGCGGAGTGTCAATAATGACATATTTATTTTCATTCACCTCATTGTTCCATGCACGCCATGGAGCCTGATCTTTATCTCGACCTCTATTTGGGTCGCCGTTATAAGCAAATTCTGACCAATACGACATCATCGTTTCAGATAATCTTGTTGCCGCCGCAATATTATTTTTATCGAACATGTATTCCTCTAGACCGCCTAGCTTCATTCCTCCCATGACAAAAGGTATCTCAATAGCATGAGCAGCGCCTAAAATTTTTGCAAAATCCATCATTAGCAATTTTGGTTCTTCGTCCCAATCAAACCGATACCCAAATACTCTCTGATTTCCAGATTTTACGAGTTCTGAGGCCGGTTTATCAACTGCCGCAACCTTCCATCCTTTTGAGCCATATTCAGATGAGATATCATAAAAATCCTGGTTTTTTATGAATGTCATTGAAAATTTCTGCGACGTAAATTCAGGATCAAAAGCCAGGAATAATTTCATTTCATCCCTATTCGTTCCCAAAATAATAGGAATATCTTTCAATTTTTCGGTATTCATGAAATCCATACCTTGTTTTGGCAAAACAAAGCCATCATTGATTACGTGATGCATGTAATCTTTTTCATCTAGGTTATTGTAGTAAGTTTGGATGATCTGTTCTTTAGTTCGACTTTTTAAATAATCATAGATTTCAGAATCAACCATACCTTCTTGAAGTAAGATTGCTTCATCCCGGTTTAATGCCTGTTTATCTGCCACTAATAACTGATTCATTACTTCTTTCGAACTACTTTTATTTCCAGGACTCTCAATAGCATCAAAATAGTTAATCATTTCATCTAAGGTTGATGTTTTTGTGCTGCCACTCTGAGAAATAACCTTATGGAAAAGTCCAGTTGTCATGGGTGAAAACATCAGCGCATATGCATTATGACCACCAGCAGATTCACCAAAAATTGTGATGTTATTTTTATCTCCATTAAATTGATCAATGTTTGATTGCACCCACTTTAATGCAGCAATCTGATCAAGCGTGCCATAATTGCCAGATTTATCTTCCGGATCCAACGACATCGCTTTTATACTGGGATGTATGAACCAACCAAACATACCTAACCGATAATTAATTGTAACGACAATGACTCTTTGTGAAGAAGCCAATACGCTCGGATCATATAAACTGGATGTACCGATGGTATTTGAACCGCCATGAATCCAGAACATAACCGGTAATTTTTCATTAATAGCTATATTTTTAGGCGCAAAAATATTCAAATAAAGACAATCCTCAGATCCATGCACAGAACCAACCACAGACAGCGGATCTCCAAAAGTACTTCCTATTTGAGTGCAGGCCTCACTGAACTCAGTTGCTTTGTAAATTCCATCCCAAGGATCCAATGCTTTTGGCGACCTCCATCTGAGATCATTAAGTGGAGGTTTCGCATAAGGAATTCCTAACCATAAAGAAGTTTCATTCTGGCTATAACCAATTACGCTCCCATCAGTTAATTTTCTGAATGTATCCTGGTCGGTATTTACTCTAAAATTATCTTGGTTGGTAGCACAGCCAAACAAAATAATGCAAATTAATACATGTGAAATCGATTTAGTTATTCTAGTCATAATTAAATGGAACGGTAATCATTGATTCCGTATTTGCCTCTAAAGCTTCGATTTTAAAATAAGTTTCTTTCAATGTCTCTTCTGCGAATATCTCTACCTGATCACTATAATGTGGTGATAATTTATTTTGTGTAGCACTACCATATTGATGAATACTTTTTGCACTGATCATTCCATCTTGATCCCATTCTACAAAGACAACCAAACCATCTCCAGCGACTGCTTTCAGAGAGCCATCCTCTTGAGTTTCCCCATAAATAGCTCTCAATGTATCGGGACCTCCCTGAATGGGCACTTTTTTAGTTCCTCTGATCAGAAAATTCACTTCCGACCATAATGGATCAATTCTTTTATATTTTGAAGTAATGTTTTTCACGCATTGCTTAAAGACAGAAAAAACATCTGGAGGTGTTCTATTTTCTTGTTCGGCAAGCCACTCTGGGCTTAAAGAGCAAACACCCAACGGAGCTCCCCTACTATCTAAATCTGTTGTGAGATCCCATTCTCTCAGTACCGTTTGTGCTCGAACTAATTGATCGCTCTCGAACGAGTAATCAAGTACTGGTTTAATATACTGAAAAGCTCTCGATTGCTTCGAAAATTTATTATCAAATTTAATTTTCAATAACTGCTCTGATGATATAACTTGATCTGAATCTAGTAATTCTAAAGCTCGATAAGCTCTATTAGTCATCCGAGTTTGCAACCCTAGAGTTTTAGAATAATCTTCTCTATTAAGATTAGAGGTTTCACTGGTTACTCTAAATGGGTCCTGGTTGGTACTAACTAACCACCCAGAAGCTGGATTAATTATTAATGGTAACTCTTTCAATGGAACTTTTTTATGCCATATCAATGAACTGTCCGATCCATCAACAGGAAAAGACCAATCAATGGATTCATCTCTTATAGGAATGGCAGCATTGTGTAAAAAAAGTATATTTTTATCTTTATCAGCATAGATAGCATTAAAGGAAACAATAGACCGCATATCCATCGCGGCTAGCCAATCCTCAATATTTTTTGATTTATTCAGTCGATACCATTGTTCTACTTGTCGTATATCGGTCATTCCCGCAAATCTTATTGCGAACACACCTTGATCATTCTCTATAATCGGACCGTGCCTCGACTTCTTTACGGTTCTTTTAAAGGTCCATTTAATTGGCCCGAAGATCTTCACAGGCAATCTGATGGTTTCAACATCAAAATCAACCCATTCATTATCCAGTAAATATTGATTCTCATTCTCAGGATTTAATTTTAATTCATATATATCAGTTAAATCTGGTTTATTAACCGTCAACCCCCATCCTAAATTTTCATTAAATCCAACAAAAATAAATGGTGAGCCTGGAAACAAACCACCCATCATATTCCAACCTTGATCACTTTGAATATGTGCTTCATACCAAGCAACAGGACCATCCAAAGGTTGGTGTGAATTAATTACCAATTGAGTACTGCCATTTTCAGTTTTATTAAAATTTAAAGCCAGTGCATTTGATCCCAAGATTTTCTCATGAGCTTGATATAAGTTACTTTGGTTTTTTGCTTTAGTACCAGTTGCGTCGACTTTATTACTCTGAAGTCTTTCAATTTCATTAACTACCCCAGAGAAAAAAAGATTTTGAATCACAAAACCAGAAATTACATCATACTCAGTAATTGGAAATATCGATTTGTACTTATGTTTTTTAGTGACGGAATTCCAATAATTTAAACCAGCTGTATAACCCTCAACGACCGCTCTGACTTCTGGTGAGAGGGCTGTTGTATAATCATTTTGTATCAGTTGTTTAATGTTTAATGCTTTGATTAGATAATCGGACGCTATGCCTTTAAACCCGTTTTTTAAACCCATTTCCGCTCTGTATAAGACCATATTTTCTGCAATATTTTGGATATCATCTTGTGCGTGGGCATAAGCCAGTCCAAAAGCAGCATCAGCATCCGTTTTGCCCGTGACATGAGGGACTCCCCACTTATCTCTCTTTATGGTTGCCTCATAAGAATCAAAAGCAAAACTATTTTTTGCATTAGCCTGAGGAATGCCTAATATTGCATAGAAAAAAATACAAAAACATATACTTAATAATGAATATCTCAAACGCTCTGATCCTTTTTAAAACTAATCAAAATAATATCTTATTTACTATTAACTTTACCTAACACTATATGAAATTTTTTACTTGATGAGAGACTGCCACCACGTATCAGGTTTTACTCTTTTTGCGATACCACTCTTCTTTTCCCACCACAACGCAACAAATTGAAGGGGGCTATCCACTAATCTCATAAATAACTTACCGCCAAGTGTTTCAAAATCACGATTAAATGGGCAGACGCGCATACAAATTGCACAATCTGTTTTTATCTTAGTCCAATAACCAAAACATTTCTCACAATCTGCCGACCACTTTTTAACGCCCTTGATTGTTGATTGGTTTAATCTTTCCGTGCTTGGCGGCCCTAAAGGGAGAGCTTTTGGTGGGCACGCGACTGCACATTTATCGCACTGAGTGCAATATTTCGTAATACCTCGATGTATTGGTTTATCGTGCGTTAAAGGCATATTTGTAAAAATTTTTGAGAACCGAACACGCGGTCCAAATTCTGGTGTAATAACCATTTGATTTCTACCGTATTCACCTAATCCCGCTTGAATGGCATAAGGTATAACTAAAGCAGTATCGTTCATAGATCCAAGAGCCTCATAACCCAAAGATCTTATATAGGTAGTTAATTGGGTAACAATGGCAGCTTCGCGTGAATATTCAAAGCCAGCCGCAGAACTTGCCAACGCGGAAGGATAAGTATCAACCAAGTCTTTATCCATAGCATGGCCCATTACAATCACATGTGAATAGTTACCCGGTAATTCATTACTAACTGGAATAAATTCACGAGTATCAACCCGTTTAGAATAATGCCAACGATTATCTATAGTGGTTATACCTATTAGGTCAGCGCCGAATAGCTTAGCAATTTGTTTAAATTCAATTGTGTATTCCTGAACGTTTTCAATGTGTAATTTCTCAGCGGCAATTTCTGCATCGCACTCCATCCAAGATTGAAATCCCTCTCTGGTACCTTTTTCTGCACCTCGATTTGAAAATGTATCCGAAATAGCCCAAGCTGCATTCCTTAAAGCAAAATCTTTTTGCCTAAAGCCTGGCGCTTTTTTGCCTTTAGGTTGGACACGATGACTATCAAAAAAAGCATCGCTCAACTTCGTGCGGACAGTATCATCCCAAAAAGCCCGAGAAAACATATCATTGATTTGATTAAATCGCTCAAAATCAGATGAAATTTCAAAACCAGTATCTTTATCTGAATGAGTATCTGAGTGTTTGATTTTTAATTTATTATTCACAACCATATTTTTTAATTTTATTTTAATACTAGTATCAATTTCGACCTAATATCTCTATTTAAAGAGAACTAACCACATAGAATACCATGAAAATTGGCATTTATGCCTGAAACAGTTACTCAGCATGCACTCAAATGAAAACTATTATTATCGTTATTACTGATCAAAATTATTCTATACTTATATTTTTATTAACCATAGAGTTAGCATATGAATATAGTTAAACATACCAGTAATATTCCTCAACAATACATCAATGCAGTTTGCATTTTTTTACTTCTCTTTATTAGTTTAGAATTATTCAGTCATGAAACAGCAGGTTCTTTTAATTCTTATAGGATCCCTGAAAGGGCTATTGAATTCCCAGATACAGATAAATATTTAACTATTGTTGCTGATCTTCATACGCATTCTGTATTCTCTGATGGTCATGTATGGCCAAATATAAGAGTGTCTGAGGCGCTAAGAGATGGGTTAGATGCTATTGCCATTACTGAGCATTTGGAATATCAACCACACATATCGGATATTCCCCATAAAGATCGAAATACTGCTTATCGTATCGCTGCAGAGGCTGCAAAAAATACCAATTTAATTGTAATTTCAGGATCTGAAATTACGCGTGAAAATCCCATTGGGCACATGAATGCAATTTTTATAGAAGATTCTAATAAACTCATAAGTCTTGATAATTCTAAAATAATAGAAGCAGCTAAACTGGTCGAAGAAAGAAAAGATGAAGTAGCTGTTCATGGTGGAATGGATGCGGCCAATCATCTTGCGTTAGCTTCATTATGGCCCGTTGCTAATGCTGTAAATAAAGCCAATGAGCAAGGTGGGTTCGTCTTTTGGAACCACCCTACATATAAAGTAAATAATGGCATTGCAACACCCTCAAAGAAACATATAGAATTTATTAAGAATGGCACTCTGCATGGTATTGAGGTGGTTAATGAAAATATTTTTTCTGAAGAAGCGTTCGCCATTGCGCTGGACTATAACCTAACGATTATTGGTACTTCTGATGTACACAACCTAATCGACTGGGATTACCCATCTCATCAGAATCAGCATCGTCCTGTAACTCTAATTTTAGCTGAAGAAAGAACCAAACCAGCCATGAAAGCAGCCTTAATGAATGGCAGAACTGTCGTTTGGTATAAAAATCTCTTAATTGGCAAAGAAAATAATATACAACCGCTATTAAACGCTATGATGAGAATAGATTCAGCGAGATATCAAGATAACTCTGAGATACTAGAGGTCACTATTAAAAATAATTCAGATACGAAAATTCAAATGACTAATTTATCGGATTATTCCTTTACGAGTAATCACGATATTATTGAAATTCCAGCACAAAGCGCAATCAACTTAAATGTCAAAACTAAAGAGCAATTAAGCTCTATTTCGTTAGAATTTAAAATACTAAGTGCACTGGTAAGGCCAAAAATACATCCAACAATAATCTTGCGCTCCAAAATTGCTTCTGATTAATGGAAATAGTCATATGATGCTCGAAAAATTTGAACGCTATCCACTCACGTTTGGACCAACACCCATAGAAAAACTAGAAAGATTATCCTCGCATCTTGGCGATAAAGTGACCATTTTTGCTAAAAGAGAAGATTGTAATTCTGGTCTTGCATGTGGAGGAAATAAGATTCGCAAGCTCGAATATATTGTGCCAGATGCTATTGCCTCAGGTGCTGATACTTTAGTATCTATCGGTGGAGTTCAATCGAATCATACAAGACAGGTGGCAGCAGTGGCAGCTAAAATTGGTATGAAGTGCAGACTTGTTCAAGAAAGCTGGGTGCCATTTCAAGATGCTGTTTATGACCGAGTTGGCAATATATTAATGAGCAGATTAATGAATGCAAACATTGACATGGTTGATGAAGGTTTTGATATTGGTATTCGTGAAAGCTGGCAAAAAGCTTTGGAAGATGTCAAAGCTGCAGGTGGCAAGCCTTATCCCATTCCCGCAGGAGCATCGGTTCATAAATACGGTGGCCTGGGATACGTTGGATTTGCCGAAGAGGTCAGGCAACAGGAAAAAGAAATGAGCCTTCATTTTGATTATATTGTTGTCTGTACAGTAACAGGCTCAACGCATGCTGGTATGGTAGTTGGCTTTGCTGATGATGGTCGGAGTCAAAACGTTATCGGCATAGACGCTTCCTGCACTCCAAAAAAAACCAAAAAACAAGTATTGGAGATCGCTCAAAATACCGCAAAACTAGTGGAGCTGAGTCGAGACATCACCATGGATGACATAATATTAAAAGAAGATTATGCCTATCCTGAATACGGTATTCCATCAGATAAAACCAACGAAGCCATTAGATTAAGTGCCAGATTGGAAGGCATGATCACCGATCCAGTCTATGAAGGAAAGTCAATGCAAGGGCTGATTGATTTAGTAAATAATAACTTTTTTCCAAAAAACGCCAACGTGCTTTATGCCCATCTTGGCGGAGTACCAGCCATTAACGGCTACAGCTATATTTACAGAAATGGGTAATCAATCAACCCTGATCATATTATCCTAAGTAATAAAGCGCGATCTTATTGCCATCTAAGTCTCTAAAATAAGCCCCATAAAATGTTTCCGTTCTGGCACCAGGAGCACCTTCATCAGTAGCACCATGCTCCAAAGCTTTAGCATGCAATTCATCTACTTTTTCTTTTGAATCCATGGATAAGCCTGCCATTGAACCATTACCTACAGTTGCTTCATTACCATTTTCGGGCTTAATAATACCAAAAGCAGAAGTTCCACCTTCAACTTGATAAAAATAGCCTCGAGGGCCTGGGCTAAATCCCGATATTTCTAACGATGAAAATAAATTATCATAAAATCCTTTTGCTGTATCGAGATCATTCGTACCAACGCATACATAACCAACTAATTTACCATTCATATTTTTCTCCTTTTGAATATGACAAATATTAAAATAACAATTATTAAATTAAAGAGGCTGCAATTAATTTTTTAAACTTTGTGGTACTCCAGCCATGCGATCGGCTTAGATAATGGATAGGTATATTCAAATCCTTTCCTGTAAAATCTTTTTCCTTATAATCATCTCCTAAAAAGCGAAGATCAATATCTCTGGAAGAGATTAATTGATATAAGTCTGTTTCAGATGAATAAGGCACAATCTCATCAATTTGATTAAAAGAAGATAACATATCAATTCTTTCGTTGACTGTATGAATTGGTTTTATTTTATTATTACGCTCAATAGATGGGTCATCATGCAGAAAAACTATAAAGTGATCACAATTTTTACTGCATTCGTTAAACATATAAATATAACCCATATGTATAACATCAAAGTTCCCGGCGATCATCCCGACTTTCATGAAAGAATATTCCCATCTTTCAGATTACTTGAAATAATCATCTCTAATATAACCCTCATTACTGATTTAATAATTATTTTACTACACTAATTAATTGAACTGCTAATATATTAAACAGTGTTTCTGAATTTTTAAGGTTTTTTAGTTTTAATCGGGGACTTACGTTTTGGATAACAGATTTTGCATATTTCACAATCTCTTCCGTCACAACCTCTGGCTGTACAAAACTCTCTTCCATAAAAAATAATTTGCAGATGAAGCTTATTCCATGATTCCATAGGAAATAGATTCTTTAAATCTTTTTCAGTTTGAATAACATTTTTTCCATTCGTTAATCCCCATCTTTGAGCCAACCTATGAATATGGGTATCAACTGGAAAGGCAGGATGGCCAAAACCCTGAGACATTACAACACTAGCAGTTTTATGTCCCACGCCCGGAAGAGATTCTAATTCATCAAAACTGTCAGGCACTTTAGAATTATATTTATCAACCAATATTTTTGAAAGCCCAAAAATAGCTTTTGATTTCTTAGGAGCTAATCCACATGATTTTATACAATAATGTATCTCTTCAATACTCATTTTAGACATTATTATAGGGTTATCCGCTTTTGCAAAAAGTATCGGAGTTACTTTATTTACGCGTTCATCAGTACATTGTGCGCTCAATAAAACAGCAACAAGTAATTCAAAATTATTTTTATGATTTAACGGAATTGGGGTTTCTGGATACGCTATATCTAGGAAGCTCAATATAAAATCAGCACGCTCTTTCTTTCTCATATCGCCGCATTTCGCTTATCTATCATGTTGATTATAATGTAATAAAATGGTGATAATATCACTGTATATATAATAACCACAGGTCCAATGAATTCAAAAAGAGTAAATGTGATTAATCCTGCAATAAAGACTGCAAATAACTCCAGATAACTTTTCAGAAATCCTTCACGAAGAGCTGCACAGATAATCAAATAATTAATGGGAAGATAAAGTAATGTTGCCGAAATGGCGCCTGGACTAAAATCAGAAAAATAGAAACTAAAGAAAATATGAAAGAACGAATTTATCACCTGTGTAGTCATTAAAAAAAATAAAACAAGATGGGCGCTACCTCTATTATTCTTTAATAGGTGAACGAAGATCATAATCAGAAGAAGTGAGATAAGCCTTATTAAAACCTCTTCGGTGGAAATAGAATTGTTGTCAGAGAAATAACTCAATCGCCACTCTCTAAAATTAAAAAGTATATGCTCTTCAAAATGATGTATGGCATAAGCTAAGGGCCCGAGTACGATTAAGTTACTAAATTTCTTCATTTTTCAAAATCATCCAAACTAACCTTTATATATATTGACCAAAGTCACACCAATAACAATCAGAAATAGGCCTAAGACACCCTGCCAACTCAACGTTTCTTTATAAAAAAAATAACTTAAAATCGCTACTGAAAATACACCCAGGCCAGCCCAAGAGCCATAAACAATTGTCAGGGGTAGTTTTGTCACTGCGATCGACAAAAAATATATAGCGACAAGATAAGAAAGAGATAAAATGATTGTGGGAAATATTTTCGTAAAATTTTGTGATGCTGGTAAAAGCATGGTCCCTAATACTTCGAATGCGATAGCATAAAAGAGAAAAATATAAGGATTCAAATTGAATCCATTGAATGATCTAAGCCATAAAATAACCGTGGTGCGAACTTATTAAGAATTAGCAATTCCTTTTTTTGAATCATAGAATGGTTTTTCAACAACACGTGCACCAACTGTGATACTTCCTTTATCGACTTGTAATTCAGTGCCAATCATAGAGTAATTAGATTTAATTATAGCTAATGCGATATTTTTTTTCAGTCTGGGAGAATAAACCGCTGAAGTAACTATTCCTATTACAATGTTATCTTTATAAATATTCCAAAAACGCGTATTTGATCCAATTATAATCTCGCCAGAAATCTCAAGTCCAACTTGCTTGCGATGAATACCTTCTTCACGAATATTTAATAGAGCGCTCTTACCAATAAAATCGAAATCTTTATCGAGATCAATGAATTTTTCTAAGCCAAGTTCAAGAGGATTGGTATTCATATCCATGTCTGCATGATAAGAAAGCATTCCACCTTCAATTCTTCGAATTGTTGATGTATGACCTGGTTTCAAACCCATTTTATGGCCCGTTTGCATTATTTCCTCATAAAGCTGATCACCTTGGAACTCATTAAGAAGAAAAATTTCATAACCTAGCTCGCTTGACCAGCCCGTCCTTGAAATTAATAATTTAATATCACCCAATTGAAATGGTTTAAACCAGTAATATCTTAAATCATTAATGGTTTCACCGAATAACTTCACCATAATTTCCCTGGATTTTGGTCCTTGCAATTGCAATGGAGAAACATCTGGCTCACAAATATCTACATCGAAACTATTATTAACAGCTAAACCCTGCGCCCATAATAAAATATCGCTATCCGCTAGAGAAAACCAATAACAGTCCGTATCTATTTTAAGTAAAATAGGGTCGTTGAGGATACCGCCATCTTGATTGGTAAGAATAATATATTTGCACTGCCCTATTTGCATCGATGATAAGTCTCGAGGTGACATCATCTGCACGAACCGGAATGCATCAGGGCCTTTTATTTGTAACTGTCTTTCAACTGCGACATCACAGAGAATGGCGTCATTGACTAAATTCCAAAAATTTTCTACTGGATCACCAAAGTCTCTTGGTATATACATATGATTATAGGTAGAAAACGCCTTTGCACCCCATCGAACTGTCGCATCAAAAAATGGACTTTTACGGATCTGTGTTCCAAAACCAAAATCATACAGTTCGTTACTTGAAGTATTCATTATTTATTTAACACACTCTTACTTTAATAGAGTCCCATTTTAAGCCTAAGAACTTAATAACTTAAAAGCTAATTTGTTATCAATTTGTATCTATCGGTTCATTAATAAATTTAAGAATTTATTTCCCTCATAGTCATTTTATAAAATTATTTGTAGCCTCGATCAGTAAATCTGTTATTTCAGCCTCAAATGCAGAATGCCCAGAAAAAGGGGCAATTTTAAGATTCGCTTCTGGCCATCTTTTACTAAGTTCATAAGCAGTTATTGGCGGGCAAACAACATCATATCTTCCTTGCACAATAACGCAGGGTATATGCTGAATAAGAGACACATTTTCAAGTAATTGATCTTCATGCTCTAAAAAACCCTTATTTACGAAGTAATGATTTTCAATTAATGCAAATGCTAAAGCAAATTCTGGGCTGGTAGAGCTCTTGATTGCTTCTGGATTATGATTTGCGTAACTTGCTGAAGCTTCCCATTTAGACCAAGCAACTGCGGCTGATAGCTTTTTTTCATGATCATCGCCATTGAAAATTTTTCTATAAGCTTCAATTAGATTTGATCTCTCATGTTCTTGTATTTGCTCAAGGAAGCCTTGCCAAGCTTCTGGGTATATTTCGCTAGCTCCATATTGATAGAACCATTGAAGTTCTTTTTCTCGAAGCATAAAAATTCCTCTCAAAACTAACTCGCTCACTCTGCCTGGATGACTTTGGGCGTAAGCCAATGCGAGCGTACTTCCCCATGAGCCACCAAAAACCAACCAACTCTCAATTTCCAATTTTTTTCTAATTGACTCTATGTCTTCGACTAGATCCCATGTAGTGTTTTCCTCTAAGCAGGCGTGAGGTTTACTTTTTCCACAGCCCCTTTGGTCAAAAAGGATGATTCTATATTTTTTTGGATCAAAAAATCGTCTCGTAACACCTCCAGCTCCAGCTCCTGGACCCCCATGAAGAAAAATGGCTGGTTTACCGTTTGGATTTCCAGATTGCTCGAAATAAATTTCGTGGATTCCATTTTTAATATAGCCACTGTTATAGGGATCTATTGAAGGAAATAATTTATTATTCTTTTTTATCACTATTTAACTGCCTCATCATTACTGTTTCAGATTTATTTTAGCCTGACTAATTATTTTTGAGTGTAAATGTTTTTAATTATTAAATCTTGCAGAAACACGTAAAATATCGTCCAAAATAAGTAAAATAAAATTAAATCATAAAGGATAACTACAGAGTAGTTTAAGAGATGAGTGATTCTGTCAAATCATAATCTCCTATAAAATTAGGTTAGTTTTAATAGTTGAAGTTATAATAGAGACTAAATATTAATATTTACTAATGAAAATGGATAATCAGAATAACAAATATAAGGCTTTCAAGCCTATTGAGTTAGAAAGCAGATCTTGGCCATCAAAGGTTATAGAAGATGCTCCTCTGTGGTGCTCGGTAGATCTTAGAGATGGCAATCAAGCTCTCATCGAGCCGATGGGTGCCGAAAGAAAAGATCGAATGTTCACTCTACTTTGTAGCCTGGGTTTCAAAGAAATAGAAGTGGGTTTTCCTTCTGCCTCTCAAACAGATTTTGACTTTGTTAGGAATCTCATCGAAACAAATAAAATTCCGGCTGATGTAACCATTCAAGTTTTAACTCAATCAAGAGACGAATTAATTGATAAAACTTTTGCGTCTTTAAAAAATATTCCAAAAGCCATTGTTCATTTTTATAATTCCACATCTACGTTACAACGAAAAGTGGTATTCAAACAAGACAAAGCGGGCATCAAAGAAATTGCAATCAATGGTGCTAAAAAGATAAAAAATCTTGCTATGGAAAATCCTGAGACTGATTGGCGCTTTGAGTATTCACCCGAAAGTTTTACTGGCACCGAACTTGAATATGCGGCCGAAGTTTGTGATGCCGTTGTTGAAATATTAAAAGATGTATCTAGTCATAAAATAATTATTAATCTTCCAGCAACGGTTGAAATGTCTACCCCTAATATTTATGGTGACCAAATAGAATGGATGAACCAAAACCTTAAACATAGAGATAATATATGCCTAAGCCTCCATCCTCACAATGACAGAGGAACTGCAGTTGCCGCAACAGAATTTGGATTGATGGCTGGTGCTGATAGAGTCGAAGGGACACTTTTTGGGAATGGAGAAAGAACTGGAAACGTCGATATTGTAACTTTAGCTCTTAATATGTTCACCCAAGGAATCGATCCGCAATTAGATTTTTCTAACATTAATTCGATTATGCGTGAAGTTGAGTATTGCAACCAATTGCCTGTTCATCCAAGACACCCTTACGCGGGCGATCTCGTATTTACCGCTTTCTCAGGCTCTCATCAAGATGCTATAAAAAAAGGCTTTCAGGGTATGAGAGAATCTACTGAGCCTACTTGGGAAGTGCCGTATCTCCCAATAGACCCAGCAGATCTTGGAAGAAGCTATGAAGCTGTAGTAAGAATAAATTCACAATCTGGCAAGGGGGGTGTCGCGTTCCTGCTTGAAAAAGATCATGGCGTTTCTTTGCCGAGAAGATTGCAAATTAGCATGAGTCAAAAAATACAAAAACTTGCTGATGAGTCTGGCAAAGAAATTAATACTTCGCAAATTTGGAACATATTTGAAGCTAACTTCTTAAATCCAAAAAAAGGTTTTTCTTACATAAGTCATAAATCCTCATCTCAAGATGATGTTCATTATTTAAAGTTATCTTTGAATGTTAATGACAAGAAAATAGCTATTAATGGGTCAGGCAATGGACCAATAGATTCTCTTATTAATGGATTATCAAAAGAGCTTGGAGTTGAGATAAAAGTTTCTGACTACCATCAATCGGCAATATCTTCAGGATCTGATGCGAAAGCTGCTGCATATATTGAATTGGAACAGGATGGAAAAACTAGTTGGGGTGTTGGTATCAACCCAAATACCACAAGAGCTTCTTTTGAGGCTATTATTGTTGGGCTAAGTAAACTTAATAGTTAGTGAGAATTAGATTTTGAAGCAATGAAATCCATCATGGCTAGAAGGACGCCTGAAAAGATAAACACAATATGAATAATTACCATCCGCTGAATTTCTCTAGATAATCTTTCATAGTTCCATCCAAGAAAATATTGCTCCGAAAATTAAAAACCAAAAACTCATCACATCTTTTCCCTTGATATAACGATTATAAACTCTCCCGCTATGAAAATACTAAAAATCGTTTAAATATAATTTTTAATTACTAGCGATCGGGCCGATAAGTCTTAACCGGCGGCAGCTGAGCACCAGATAAGTCATCCGGAACACTCAGCTCAGCTCTGACTGTGTGTGTCAACGAACCGATTCCCTCGATGCTTGCACTGATTGTCTCACCATCGATCAAATATCCGGAGCCTGTCGCGCGCTGGACTCGACCAGCACCAGTTCCGCCTGATGTTCCACTTTGGAGGACATCCCCCGGGAAGACCGTGATAAGCGATGAGGCATACTCAATGAGTTCAGGAATATTGTGGATCATGTCGCCAGCTCTCGCCTCTTGAACAGTCACGCCACCGATGACCAGAGTCTGATGCAATCGCTTCATTGGATCACCATAAAACTCTTTCGGGACTATCCAAGGACCCTGGGGCGCAAATGTATCGTGGCCCTTGCCAACAAACCAGTCCGAACCGGAGCCGAAACCACCAGGCGGACGCCCGCCACGATCGGAAATATCCATCGCAACCATGTAACCGAATACGTGATCGTATGCACGGCTTGACGAGATATACTTGCCAGTACGGCCGAAGACAATGGCCATCTCGACTTCCCATTCAATCTGGTCACGTCCATAGGGCATTATGATATCGTCTCCGTCACCGATGACTACTCCGCGAGTGGGCTTAAGGAATAGGTATGGAACGCCACGATTTTCACGTCGCTCAAGAGTCCGAGCAGCAAGCTGCTCATCGCTACAGCCTTCGCACGCGTGTGTATAGAAGTTCACGGCCGCGTTCATAATCTTGCTGGGATATTGAATCGGGGCCATGATATCTACCGAGCTTACTGGGTGCACATAACTCGGCTGGTTACTGCTACTTAATAGGTTCTCTTTCACAAGCCAGTTTATAACTTCATAGATTCGATACTTAAGACCATAGTCATATTGCTCGATGAGCCTGAGCATATTCTCGGGCATACTTAGTTTGCTGTATCGCGGTATCAGCTCCATGACACGATTCGCCGCCGCGAGGTCAATGATCAATTCATCATCTCGCACAACAAGGCCAACCGTCGGTATGTCGTTGATTGCAAACGTTCCAACCTTGAACGGTTCGACCGACTCCATAGCTTGGGCAGAGACGTTAATTGGAACGATGAAAAACGTCAGGATGACACCAAATGTCAGGGTGAATAGGGATTTTCTTATCATATTCTCACTCCAGTGCAACGCACTAACAATACGGGAAGGAATTATTGCAATTAATTAAAGGTATCTTTCAGATACATACTTGTCCAGTTATTTGAGAAGGCGGTTGAGTATCGGAATTCTAATTTACTGCTGTAAACTACTCCAACGTTAGGTAGTTTTTTATAACTATTATTGTTAGATTCTCCAGTAAATCTAACGACTAAATAGTTCATTTTTTACTTTTTCTTTTCCAAAACAATAAATATTTATTCATACCTTAATGAAGTTGCTGGATCTAATTTAGCGGCTTTTCTTGCTGGCCAAATTCCAAAGAAAAGACCTACTATTGCTGAAAAAGTGATAGAACCAAACATAGCGCTTATAGGCATTGAAAAAGGCCAATCATTTATTGCTGCAAATAAATATAAAATGCTAGTTCCCAGCAATACTCCAATTAAACCGCCAATGACACATAGCAGAACTGCTTCTACGATAAACTGAAGCATAATTGCTTTATGCGTTGCACCAAGAGCTTTTCTTAGACCTATTTCTCTGGTTCTCTCTGATACGGACACCAGCATAATGTTCATTACCCCAATGCCACCAACTACTAGACTTATCCCAGCTATACCTGCAATCAAAATAGTAAAAATACCTGTCGCCTGGCGCCTTAAGTCTGAAAACTGACTATAATCACTTATTCTAAAATCATTGTCTTCGCCCGGCCCGATATCGTGTTGAGCTCTTAGTATTTGCTCAATTGTCATCATAGCCTGATCTACATTAGTGTCGTTTGTTATTCCTACATTGATGCTATCAACATAAGGAGTTCCAAATAATCGTTGTACGCCAGTCAATAAAGGAATATATATTTCCTCATCAGGACTTTGCCAGCCAGTTGAACCTTCTTCTTTTAAAATACCAATAACCTTGTATGTTGTTCCAGCAATTAGAATTTCTTTATTTAAAATAGTTGAAGTATTGGTGCTAAGCTCACTGGGCACAGCAGAACCAAGCACAGCAACTCTCTTTCTTCCTATATTTTCTTCTTCCGTAAAAAGCCTACCAAATTCCAAATCATACCCACGAACACCAAAGTGAATCGGAAGATATGCGCCCACCCTTTGATTTATATTTGCATTCGTATATTTTATTTGCCTATTTTTTCTAATAGTGGGTGAAATTTCCCAATTATGCATTTTATTCTTTGCTAGGGCTGCCGCATCTTTGATATCGAGAGGAATCATTCCCTTCGTAACTGCCCCTCTCGTATTTTGCCCTGGGCTCACGGTCAATGTTCTACCTCCCAGGTCATCTATACTCGCCTCTAGAGCTTTATTAGCACTGGAACCAATACCTATTACCGCTATAACCGCTGCGGTCCCAATGATAATTGCAAGAGAAGTAAGAAAAGATCTAATAGCATTAGTTCTTATGGAGGTTATTGCTGAAATTAAGGATTCTTTAAAAAGCATTATCCGAAACTAAATCGAGTGCTAACTCTTTCTTTAAATCTTTTCTGATAATCAAAGAGACCTTTGCTTGGCAAAATAAACACAATATCCTCGGATTCTAAGCCTGTTAATATCTCAACATAAGATAAATCCGAAGAGCCAATTTTAACCCATGATAATTCTGGTCCTTGCTTGGAGTCTTTAATGACAATAAATTTATTATAATTTTCGCCTTTTACTTTATCTGTTAAAAATATATCAACTGTTTCTTCTGGTATATCTAGGATTAAGGCAGCCGAATAAATATCCTTTCTAGTTCTTAAGGACATAGTCGGAGCACTAACTGTGACATCTTTATTTAGCACTTCTATTACTACATCTGTATTCATACCTAAAAGTAGTAAATTCTCATCATTATTTATATCGATAAGCACAGGAAAAGTGGTAACGTTTTGCTCAATTTTTGCTAACGGTTCAATTTTTGCAACTGTACCGAAAAATTCCTTATCTCTATATGCAGCAACTTTGATTAAAACTACTTGGCCAATAGAAACTTTGCCTACATCAATTTCATCCACCAGAGCTCGAACTCTTACTTTAGATAAATCAGCCATGGTCATCAACACTGTTCCTCCACCAACTGCTGATGTGGGAGAGGAGATAACTTGACCAACTTCAACAGGCCTGGAGATTATCGTACCATCGACAGGCGATCTTACAACGGTATCATCAAGTGCAATCTTTGCGTTTTCATAGGTAACTTGAGTTCTTACTAAACTTGATTTGGCCTGAGCGAGATTTTCTTGAATATCTTCAAAGTCCTTTTCAGACAAGCTTCCTTGAGCGTGTAATTCTTTTCCTCTTTTATATTGAGACTCTGCATTCTCAAGCCTTACCTTTGAGGCCTCAAGATCAGATGCAGATTGATCTAATATATTTGTTGGTGTTCTTTTGTCAATTTGTGCCAACATAGAGCCCTTTTCTACAAAATCTCCAACCTCTGCACCTAAATATAAAATCTCACCAGATGCTTTTGATTTTATTTCCACGGATGAAATTGCCTCAATGACCCCAGAAGCTTCGATGGTTAATTCTAATTTTTTTTGCGTTACGCTCTCTTTCTTGTAAAAGGTTGTCTCCTCAGACTTATCGTCAGAGCCACATGCAGTTAAGACAATAGCGATGGATATGACTAATAGTAGATTTTTATAATTAATTTTTTTCATATGTTTAAATTTTTGAATCAGATTCAATTAATCCATCTTTAATATTAATAATTCTTTTTGATTGTCTCGCAATATTCTCTTCGTGTGTAATTAATATAATAGTCTGCCCCTCTTCATTGAGATTTTTGAAAAGATTCATCACATCTTCACCAGTTTTAGAATCTAAATTACCTGTTGGTTCATCCGCAAATAAAATGCTTGGTTTATTTACAAGTGCTCTTGCTATTGCAACTCTTTGTTGTTGCCCGCCTGATAACTCTGATGGACCATGCTGCATTCTATCAGTTAAGTCTACCTGTTTTAAAACATCCTTAGCTCTTTGTTCAGCTTCATTCTTTTCTGTTCCAGCATATTTTAAGGGCAGCATTACATTACTTAAAGCTGAATTCTTGGCAAGCAAGTGAAATGACTGAAATACAAACCCTATTTCTTTATTTCGTATTCTTGCTAGTGCATCATCATCAAGATTGTTTACTAATTGATTATTGAGATAATAATTACCGCTTGTTGGGGTGTCTAGACATCCAATTATATTCATCAAAGTAGTCTTTCCAGATCCAGATGGTCCCATAATAGATATAAATTCCCCTTTTTCTACGGATAAATCTATGCCCCTTAGAGCATCAATTTTTTGAGTGCCAACCTCAAAAGATCTGACAAGTTTTTCAGTATTTATAATCATAAGTAATGATGACACTATACAACCATAGTGCATTAAGCGTTATATAAAAAAGTTTAAATTTGAAAAGCTGAATGTGAAAATTTGCAAGATCTTCTAGATCTGCCCTTGTAAAGTTTCTGAGATCAAAGACTAAAAAAGAGTTCCTTCTTTAGAGAAAGAAGTGAACTCTAGAACTACACCTTGCTGAATTACTCCACCGTTACGGAATATATTTAACAGGTGGGGTTTCTTTACCTTCACCGTTACGGTTACTACAAATCAACTTCATAACCACTATCGTAATGATATTCCCTTCACAACAAAAGAGGTATCCCCTCTTTTAATAGAATACTTTTGATAAGATTGTGAAATGAAGATAGTTACTTGGAACTGCAACCTGAATTTTGCAAAAAAATATGAGCATATTGAATACATGGATGCAGATGTTTGTATTATCCAAGAATGTGAAAAACTAAACGAAGACTATTTCCCAAACTCAAAATTTTTTTGGACAGGCAGAATTGAAAAAAAAGGTTTAGGTATTCTCATAAAAAATGGGAGTGCTTGTTTAGATTCCTCTCATAATCAAGATTTAATAAATTTTCTTCCTATTAGGTCTGATAACTTAAAAATACTTGGGGTGTGGGCATACAACCACAGAGCAAAAAAGTTTGGTGATAATGTTAGTGGTGAAACAATTAAAGCAATTGAGTTCTATAAAGAATGGTTGTCAGATGGAGAGTTGCCATGCGTATTT
>CAJJBK010000003.1 GCA_905182415.1 uncultured Woeseiaceae bacterium
TTAATGATCGTATTATGTTTATTGGCGCCATCATAATTACAAGTAATCGTACCTGCACCAATATTAACCGAGGAGCCTATTTTTGCATCACCGATATAACTCAAATGATTTATTTTACTATTCTTGCCCACTGTGCTTTTCTTTACTTCAACAAAGTTCCCAATTTTTACATTTTCAGACAAATCAGTGCCCGGTCTCAATCTAGCATACGGTCCAATTGTTGATTTTTGGCCAATTAGTGCGTTATCTATGTGACAATTTGCATGAATAACAGTGTTGTCGTGAATTTCTGAATTTCTGATAATATTATTGGGTCCAATACTGACATTATTCCCAATCACAACCTCGCCCTCAAAAATAACATTTATATCTATAACAACATCTTTTCCACAGGTTAGTGAGCCTCTTATATCCAAGCGAGATGGATCTAACAACGAGACTCCTTGAACCATTAAATCATTTGCCAAATTTTCTTGGTGCAGGCGCTCTGCTTTTGCTAATTCTTTTTTGTCATTGATGCCCATCACTTCTTCCCATTTTTTTGCCTCAATGCCATTTACTTTAATGCCATCTTTAACTGCCAGATCAATAATATCGGTTAAGTAATATTCACCTCTGATATTATTGTTATTCAGTTTACTCAACCAACCATTTAACTGCCCTGCATCGCAATACATTATACCGGTATTAATTTCGTTGATGTTTTTCTCTATCTCACTAGCATCTGAATCTTCAATAATAGCTTGAACATTTCCTTCTTGACGAATAATTCTTCCATATCCATCCGCATTCGGTAGGATTGCCGTCAGTAATGAAATTTCATTATTTTGATGATTTTCAATCAATATTTTTAACGTTTCCAACCTTACAAGGGGAACATCTCCATACAATATAAGTACTTTATTTTCAGGTGATATATTCTTCGCGGCCTGCATCACAGCATGCCCAGTACCAAGTTGTTCTTTTTGTTGTGCCCATATAAGTTTAGAATTTGATTCAAAATGTTGTTTTATCATTTCACCGGCAAAACCATGGACTATATGTATCTCATCGGGCTCAAGAGATTTTGCAGAGGATATCACGTGCTCAAGTAAAGGCTTATCAGCCAAAGGCTGCAATACCTTTGGCAAAGCCGAATTCATTCTCGTGCCCTTCCCGGCTGCTAAAATAATAATACTTAACATGAGATTACCTTTTGACTTTTGCCTGTGATAATAAAACCCCAACAAAGTATAGCTATTTGATTGTAATATCAATCAAATAAATCAGATACTTAACTAATAATGCACGATAATTTTAATAAAACAAATAATGTCATTTAGTTCTAATTTAGGATATTTTATTCTTAGCTTAAATATAAAAATAAAAAGGAATACAGTGAAAAAAATAATCAACCAAATAATCTGGGTTATTGGCGCCATACTTATCCATCACCTTACCTTTGCAAATAGCCTCCAAGCTATCGATCAAGAGATGTATCCAACCAATATTAATTATGATGCTACTATTCCTTCACCCCAAACGTTTCTTGGTAGACCATTAGGTTCAGCTCCCATCAGACATCATGAATTAGTCGATTACCTAAAATTAGTGGCAAGTTTATCCAATCGTTTAACCATAGAAACTATAGGTTTTTCACATGAAAGAAGGCCTATTTTATTCGTCGTAGCTACTTCTGAATCTAATCAAGACAATATTGATGCCATTAAAAAACAACATATTGCTCTTACTGAGCCCAAGCTCAATCAAAATGTTAAAAAAAATATGCCGGTAGTCACTTGGCTTAATTATGGTGTCCATGGAGCTGAATCAAGCGGTATGGATGCGGCACTGCCTACTGTCTATCATCTCGCTGCGGCTAAAGGTAAAGAAATTGATGCCCTACTAAACAACAGTGTTATCTTAATTACTGCTGTTTTTAATCCCGATGGACACGCAAATCGTGTCGCCTGGCTAGATACATTCAGCAGTCAAATTCCCAACTCAAACCCAGAACATATAGAACATAACTACGATGGTCGACTTGCTAGAACCAATCATTATGGTTTTGATTTAAATCGACAATGGATCTCAGTTACGCAACCAGAACCTCGAGCTTGGGTAAAAAAATGGCATGAATGGCGCCCCAATGTTTCAGTGGATTACCATGAGATGGGAAGTGAACAAACGTATTATTTCTCCCCTGGAGTACCCACCAGGAATCACCCTCTAATTCCAAAACAAGGCATGGAGCTGGTTGGAAAAGTAGTTAAGCCTTCAGAAGCATTTTTAGATTCACAAAAAAGATTGTATTTCCATGGCGATCGTTATGATCACTTCTTCCTCGGAAAAGGTTCCTCTTTTCCACTTGTTAATGGGGGCATAGGGATTTTACATGAAGCAAGCTCAGCCAGAGGAATCGAAATTGACACCAGCAATGGCATCAGAACCTATCGCGAAAATATCATTAAACACTTCAGAACCAGCATTACGAACGCTCAGGGAGCGATTAATAATAAAATGGAATTGTTGTCCTATCAAAAAGATTTTTATCGTAATGCCAATGATAGAGCAGCACAGCACCCCATAAAAGCCTATGTCTTAAGCGCAGGAAAAGATAAAGCGCGTTTATATCACTTTATTGATTTGCTCAATTTTCATCGAATCAATGTATACCATCTTAATGGCGATGTGACTCTTAATAAGACTCACTACAAACGTGACGACGCCATAATTGTGCCTCTTAATCAATCACAGCATACCTTGATAAGAGGCATGTTTGATCTTGCAAATGAATTTGAAGACAATAAATTTTACGATGTTTCAACATGGACACTTCCATTAGCTTATGGACTTGAATACAACGAAATAAAGGATATCAATCTTAGTAACAAGCTCGTAGGCAAGTTAGTTAAGAACACTAAATCTTCATCACCAATAATTGATCAACCAGATTATGCCTATGCTTTCGAATGGTCGAACTATTATGCACCAAAAGCTCTTTATCAAATTTTAAATGCGGGTCTTTTAGCGAAGGTTGCTTTAAATCCTTTTAATGCTTCGACCTCTAAAGGTCCTTATCAATTTGATCGTGGCAGCATTATTGTTTCATTCGATAGACAATTAGTAACACCGGAATCAATCCATAATACTTTAACAAATCTCGCAGATGACACAGGGATTGAAATACATTCGTTGACCTCAGGAAGAAGTGTTCTTGGGTCCAAAACACCAGATATAGGCAGTCAATTCAATAAAGCTGTAAAAAAACCAAATATCTTATTGATCGCTGGACGAGATATGGATTGGTATAACGTTGGAGAAATCTGGCATCTTCTTGACCAGAGAATGCAAATCCCCGTCACCATAAGCGATCGAAATTTAATGCAAAATACTAATTTTGATCGTTATACACATATAATTTTTGCAGGTGGTAAATACAAAAACTACTATCCTAATTTTACTGAAAAACTAGATCAGTGGATTATTAAAGGTGGCACGATTGTTGGCATCAGACAAGGTGCTGATTGGATCCAGAAAAGTCTTCTTGAGATTAATATAAAAGAAAATTTGCTCGAACAAGATAGCAATACCAGATATGCGTATGCCGAAAAGGAGAGCCGTGATCCGTTAGAATTTATCGGTGGTACTATTTTTGCGGGTGACTTAGATATCACACACCCGCTTGGCTTTGGTTATACCAATAAAAATATTGCCTTACATAAAAACACCACATCAATTTTAAGCAAACCTACTAATCCTTATGGAACTGTCATCGCTTATAAAGATGAGCCAGTATTATCGGGCTATGCCTCTGAAAATAATCAGCATGCTATTGCCAATACGGCTGCACTTATAGCTGAACGACATGGAAAAGGAAGCGTTATTCTATTTGCAGATGATCCAAATTTTCGGGCTACTTGGCTTGGTACAAACAAGTTATTTCTAAACAGTTTATTCTTTTCTTTAGCTTTTGATGCTCCTAGATGAGCTAATCCTGAATCACTGAAAAAATAATTTTTGATGGGTATTGAAAAGAGTGATGAATCGTATTTTCAGCCACTATCCCAACAGTCTCATCATAATTATTACCGCCCGTATTTAAATTCCTCATATATTGAGGAAATTTACTGGATGAAATTTCAATTCTAATTTTATGTCCCTGTTTAAATACGTAACTGGTTGACATAGGTGTGGGTTTAATTTCGTATACTTTTTGTTTTTCCATAAATACCTGTTTATCATATCCATCACGATAACGAACTCGAAAAATAGTATCATCTATATTAAAAGCTCTTCCATCAGGATAAACATCAACCAGTTTTACCGTTAGATCTGTATCCTTAGCGCTTGAGGAAATATAGATAACTGGCCTGACATTGCCGGTCACTTCAAGATCTTGCTCCATTACATTCGAGCTATAAACCAAGACATCTTGCCTAGCCTCTATACCCCGCTGATCATAACTTCCGCCTAAAGCTGCATCTTTATTGCAACATACTCCACCACCAAGTGCAGGAACTGGATTCATGGGGTCATAAGTAAATTGATCATTTGCAGAGGGTGAACGGGCATGGTCAATCAATTCACCATCACCAAATAAACTATTAGCGCCGGCATTACTTGCTAGAAATAATGTCATTGGCTTAGCTGTTTTTGGTGGCCAAGCATCCGCCGATTGCCATATATTCTTGCCCATTGTGTAATACTGAACTTTTGGCAATTTTTTAAAAATTTTACTTTTATCATCTTTCAGATAAAAATCAAAAAAACCAAACATTTGATCGTATAAAGGAAATGTAGCATCGCCTACGTTAAGCTCACCAACAATCAAATCTTTATCTTTTGGGATTCGATAAAACCCGCAATGTAATGTGGGTGCCATCAACATGTATTGTCCGTTTCTGACTACCTTGTCCTTACCGTTTTCTCTGGCATGATTAAAAACCGCAAGATTAGGGCCTTGACTCACATCGAACCAACTATTAAACCAAAAAGCCGGGACATTAAATTCTTCATTATCATGATAGAGACCCCCGTCATACCAGTCAGGATGATCTGGCGTTCTTTTCATGAGTGTTTCCATAGGTCCAGTATTTGCACCGGCATCTTTTAACCAATCAATTGATGGCAATTTACGTAATTGTTTAATCCAATCCACCTCAGGCATGTCAGGAGCAAGATCGTATAATTTTCTTAGGCGCTGAAGATCCTCTTGAGACATACCTGCTGGAAAACGCGGATAAATTTGTTGTTGAACACTGTATAACCACACAGAAAATAAAGTTTGGTGAACGCCGCCTTTGAACCAGTTACCTTGTTCATAGAATTCACCCACACGACCAATACCCGCACCAGATGCCATTGGTACCATGGCTTTATGTGCCGGATGATCCTGTGATGCAAGTGCCATCTGCCACTCAGCAGAAGAGGAGCAGCCTAAAGTGCCAACATTTCCATTTGACCAAGATTGATCAGTAAACCAACTTAACGCATCAAATCCATCAGTACGGGGATTACCTAAAATCTCCCACTCGCCTTCTGAATAATAACGTCCTCTTTCATTTTGAATTGCTACAGCATAACCACGCTTAACCGCTTCATGGGTCCACTGTAATGTTGCCCCTCGAATCTCATTAAAATTATATGGGGTTTTAATAAAGATAAGCGGTAAATCTTCATTAATATCTTTGGGGCGGTAAATATCTGTAGCCAGGCGGATACCATCACGCATTGGTACCATGACCATAGTGTCAGCCTCAGAAATAGATTCTAAATCACTTAATTTAATCTCATCTGCATTTAAAAAAGAAAAGCAGCATAAAAACAACATACTTTGAACTAATTTAATCAATCTCACGCTTTGAACCTCATTGTAATAAATATCTTATTAATATTAGTAGAAGCGAGATTATACCTATTCTTAGTGACTGTTGAAGTGAAATTATTTAATGCACAATTAGTCTATAAAAGTTCTTCGGGGTTGATTACAACCCCTTTTGATATAACTAAATTAATTCTACGTGTGTTGCTTATATCTATCAGTGGATTAGCGTCCAGTAACACCATATCGGCCACTTTATTACTATCAATTGTCCCCATAGTTTCTTCCAGAGAGAAAAATTCAGTGGGCCTTATTGTGGCTGAATACAACGCGTCAATGGGCTTCAATCCAGCTTCAACAAGTAACTCGAGTTCTGTATGTAAACTATAACCAGGCAAGGCCATACCAATGGGTGTATCCGTCCCAGCACCTATGGGAACCCCCCGTTTATGCATATCTCCAACTAATTTAATACTCCATCTAGCAAAATCTGAGCCATACCAATCTTGATCTTTTTGTTTTTCAAACCAATCCTCTGTAGCAGCAATCCATTTCGCTTGAGCGCCCATAGGCACCTGCATAAGCACTTCATTCCAGTCCTCTCTTTCATAACTTGGCCACATTGAAAATGAATTTAATCTTAATGTGGGTACTTGTATGGTGGCTTTTAAATTATCCAATGTTTGATTGCATCGCTGCTCATCATAATTTTTTATTGCAGGTAATCTTTGCAGCTGATGAAGGCTTGAGCGTAAAGTTAAACCTGCACCCTCTATATGAGAATTTAATCGAGATAAACGCTCTTCATGTAACGTTGCGGAATTAATTGCACAATCTAATTCAACATTACGTAAATGCTCCATTGAATCTACTTTGGGCCCAGCCATGCTTGCTGTCATTGAAAGTGGAATATGAGCAGCAACAGGTAATTTAAATTTTGTGGCTGCATCTGTAAGGGCGGAAAAAACCTCAGGAGTAACCATTTCGTAAATCTTTATAAAATCTACGCCCTCATTTTTAAGTATTTCAATTTTTTCATTAGCCATCTCAACCGTAGCGTTTTGTGTACCAATCTCAGGCACTAAACCACCATCATAAACGACAAATTTTCCATCCAGTAAAGGACCACTGAAAAAGACACGAGGTGCAAGGGCATCGGGTGTGCGCATCTTTTCGATAACCGGCCTTAACTTATTAATTAGACCGCCGGTATCCCTAACACTCGTGATGCCGTAAGACAAAAATAAAGACGGCATATCTTCTGTAAAAGCATCATCATAAGTTAAATGAACATGCATATCCCATAACCCTGGAATTAGAAATTTTCCCGTTCCATCAATAATTTTATTAACATCCAGAGAATTATTGGTTGTTGCAGCAACACTGATAATACGATCCTTCTCAAAGACAACAGTTTGTCGCTCACGCAAACCATTTTTAGCGTCGATGACAGTAACATTGGTAATTGCTATCTCTTCCGAAGCCTCTTGGTTGAGGCACGCATTTAGCGAAAAAAGCATCATGGCAGTTAGTACAATATAACGAGTCGTCTTCATATAAGCTGTTTCCTTTAAGAGAAAATACACCGTATCAACAATATCATTATAAAAATATATCATATCTGTTAATAATTATATTGACTCAATAATCAACAATCGGCATGCTTCGTTTTTGTTTCAAAATTAACTATTAGTAAGAGAACGATAATGGCTTCAGATAATTTCAAACCACTCATTAGCATAGGTTCAAGAGTTCGTAAATCTCCTTATTTTGACTCCACCAAACGTTGTGGTGCAAAAGCGTTCTCCATCTACAATCACATGTATATGCCAACACTCTATACCAGTGTTATCGAAGAATATTGGAGCATGGTTAATGATGTGGTGATGATTGATGTTGCCGTTGAGAGACAAATCGAAATCAGTGGTCCTGACGCACATAAATTAGTTCAATTTATTACTCCTAGAGACATATCAAATTGTGATATGGGCAAATGTTATTATGTTCTTTTAACTGGCGAGGATGGAGGCATCATTAATGATGCTGTTTTGTTAAGACTAGGAGAAGAACAATTTTGGATCTCGCCGGGCGATGGAGATGTTCTGCTATGGATTGAAGGGGTTGCCATTAATTCTGGAATGAATGTAAAAGTTTTCGAACCAGATGTCTCACCCTTGCAAATGGGTGGCCCAAAATCACCGCATGTTATGCATGCACTGTTTGGGGATCTAGCTATAGATCTTGGTTATTATCGGGCTGTTCAAACTGAAGTTAATGGAATTCCCTTAATACTTGGCAGAACAGGCTGGAGCGGTGAATTGAGCTATGAACTCTATCTCCAAGATGGGTCTCGTGGCAACGAATTATGGGATCTGGTTGAAAAAGCAGGAGAAAAATACAATATTAAACCAGCGGCCCCACAGTTAATTAGAAGCATTGAAGGTGAGATGCTTTCATATGCATCTGACATCGGTCGTTATGACAATCCTTATACAATTGGTATGGGCAGATTGGTTAATCTAGACCGTCAAGATGACTTTATTGGTAAAGAAGCATTAAAGAAAATCAACGCTGAAGGGCCAAAAAGAAAACTCGTTGGTATTGAGATTGATGGGGACCCTATTACGTCTGCCCCAGAACATCTTTGGCCGGTCAAAGATTCTGATGATGTTATTGGGCACATAACCAGATGTATACATTCGCCAAGATTAAATAAGAATATTGGTTATGCTAATGTTCCAGTTGATTATGCCGATATTGGTACAAAAATATCAATAGATTCGCCTCAAGGAACACTTGGTGCGATAGTTTGTGATAAGCCCTGGTTTCCAGCAGAGATCAAAATCGATAAAGACGGCATCGTCTAACGATTAAAAATCTGTACTTTCAAACTCAGATAGAATTGAACCACCATCAACTATCTGCTTTTCTAGGCTAAGAGTTTCAGGCAAAACATGCAATACAAAGAATTTTGCTAGTTTTCTTTTGCTGCTATAAAAATTTCCTTTTTTATGAAGGATCGTTACCAAAATATCTGTCCACAAAAGAGCGATTATATTCAATGAAAAATAACGAGTATAGGCTGATGCTGCCCCCATTGCAGATAACGGGTTAGTATTAACTTGTTCCATAATCCAGGCCGTGACCTTTTTAAAACGGCCAAAAGACTCTTTAGTCTTATCAAGAACGAAATCAAGCTCTGCATCACCCGCTGAATTCCCTGCAAATAATGAAGTCTCCCACTCCTCAATAAAGCCTTCGATTAACTGGTGATTCTTCAGCATGAGCTTTCGAAACACCAAGTCAGCCGCTTGAACCTCGTTGGTTCCCTCATAAATTGTTGTAATTCTGCAATCTCTTACTAGTTGCTCCATTCCATAGTCATGAACATACCCATGACCTCCAAATACTTGCTGTGCATTTAAACTGCTTTCCATCCCAAGATCAGATAGATAACATTTCACCACCGGAGTTAATAATGAAACTATATTATCAGCCCTTTGCTTTGAAGATTGATCTTTAGATTTCTGCATCACATCAACGTGATAACCAACATAAGTAGCAAGGGCTCGGCCACCTTCAATTTGGCTGCGCATTCTTAGCAGCATCCTTTTTATTTCTGGCTGTTCAATAATGAGATCGGCTTTTTTATTGGTTTGCTTTACTCCTGGCACCCTACTTTGACGCCTTTCTTGAGCATAATCTTTTGCATTTTGATAGGCGATATCTGCAAATCCTAAGCCTTGAATTCCTACCGTAATTCTTTCGGCATTCATCATTGTGAACATAGCGGCTAAGCCCTTATTTTCTTCACCAATGAGGTAACCTTCCGCATTATCAAAGTTTAAAATGCAAGTTCCAGAGCCTTTTATACCCATTTTTTTCTCAATTGAACCTACTGACACACCATTTAATAATTCTGTTGCCTTTTCAGCTTTAAGTTGATTACGAGGAACCATAAATACGCTAATTCCTTTGCTTCCCTCTGGAGCTCCATCGAGCCTTGCTAGTACCATATGTAAAATATTTTCGGTTAAATCTTGATCGCCCGAAGTGATAAATATTTTTGTGCCATTAATTAGATATCTGCCATCCTTATAACTGGCTTGAGTTTTTATTAGGCTCAAATCAGTTCCACAATGTGGCTCAGTTAAGCACATAGTACCTGACCATTCTCCTGAGGCTAATTTTGGTAAATAGGCATCTTTAATGAATTTTGAAGCGCTATTTAATAATAATTGATAGGCGCCATGACTGAGTTCCGAATACAATTTGAATGATAAATTACAGGCACTTAACATCTCATCAAAATAAAACTGAACTAATTTAGGCAATCCACTCCCGCCATGTTCAATATTTGCATCAATTCCAGTCCAGCCAGCTTCTATATATAGTTTATAAGCTTCTTTAAACCCTGGCGGGGTTATTACTTTGCCGTCTATTAATTGGGCGCCAATTTTATCGCCAACACTATTTATTGGAAGTAATTCTGAGGCACAGAACTTTCCAGCTTCACCAAGAATAAAACTAATATCTTCAATCTCTATGTCTTCATGGCCATCTAATTGATTGATATTTTTTATACCAATCCAGTCTTTAAGCAAAAATGTAATATCTTCAATGGGGGGCCTGTAAATCATGTAATTTTTCTCAATTTCTTAGTGGTTTGCCGTAACTAAGCATATGTTGAATGCGGCTTTTGGTTTGTTCAGTTTTAGCCAAGGTCAAAAAAGCTTTTCTCTCCAGAGCAAATAAGTCATCTTCATTCATCACGGTACCGGCATCTACATCCCCACCAGTAACAATTCGAGCAATTTGTGTGCCCGTAGTCACATCATGCGGAGTTAAGTAACCTTTTGTGTGAGCTTTCTGTAACCAATTTTGCATTTCTTGCCAAACTTCTCTGCCTGGCATAATGAAATTATCGCGGTAGGTTGGCTTATAATCTTTCGCTAATTCTTGTATTGCATTTACAGCTGTATCTAACAATCTATCGCGATTCATCACAAAACTATCTATTCCCTCTCTAAACATCGCTAATTCTTTTGCCTCTAATGGAGATTGTGCTGTTTTACCATAACCCACATTCATGAATGTTGACCACGCAGCTTCTGTTTCATTTCCTTTAATATCTCGCCATCGATATAACAATTCTTTAACACCACCACCACCAGGAACAACTCCTACTAATGATTCAACCAAGCCCGTCACTGAGTTTGCATGATAAACTGTCATGTCAGTACTCAAAACCACTTCAAAGCCGCCACCAATAGATAGACCTGATGGTGCTGATATCACTGGTATATTAGAGTATTTCATTTTTTTGACTGTTTTTTGAAAATGGCCAAGAAAACCATCTAGTCCAATCCAATCTTGAGAGTCAATAAAATTTCCAATAGCCTCAAGATTTACTCCGCATGAAAAATGCGAAGCATCATTATGGATGATAAGGCCGCTGTAATTTTCTTCTGCGTGTTTTACTGCAGCACCTAAGAGCTCCATTGAGTCTGTATCTAGTGCGTTGGCTTTACTGTGAAATTCAACCATGCCAATATCATTATTAATTTCGTAATAACTAGCGGCGTTGTTTGTTAAAACTGGATCAAGAGTTTTTCGCTCTTCTGTAAATCTCCTGAGCCCATCATCACGCTGGATTCTTGTATAGGATCCTTCTGCTGTTAAATATTCGAGATGCCTTTTATTAACTCTATAAAAAGTTTTCCCTGAGGCCATTTTTATGATCCAAGGAATATCTCTTCCTTCTTGTTCTAGCCTGGAAATAAAATTATCCACACCCAACTTATCCATCATCTCAAATGGACCCTGCGCCCAGTTATAGCCAAGCTTCATTGCATCATCTATGGCGACGAGTGATTTATTAACATCTGGAACCAAGCTGGCCGCATAACAAAATGTGTTTGATAAAATCTCCCAAGCATATTGGGCATATTTACTATTCCCATCTAGTAAAAGAGTAAAATCATTTTTTTGTTCAGCCTCAATAGCGATCGCTGGTTTTTCAAAACTAAAATCTCGATACATAAAATCATCAAAATTAAGGGTTTGTTTACTTGCACTATCTTCAGGATCCATAAAACGATAGAAACCACCTTTCAACCCTTTGTTACCTTTCAATCCCTCATCCATCATTCTTTTCATAATTGGTATTTCATCTGATACCTCGTGAAATACATCATCTTTTGGCAATATATTGATCAAGCTTTTAGCAACATCGCTCATTAGATCGATGCCAATAAGATCATACAAACCAAACACACCAGTTTTTGGAATACCCATTGGTCGCCCAAAGATAGAGTCAGCCTCTTCAGGCCTTAGGTCGAGCTTAAATGCAGTATGAAGTGCCGTTTGAATTGCAAAAACACCGACTCGATTTCCTAAGAAGCCTGGCGTGTCATTGCATAGCACAATACCTTTACCCATATTTTCTTCATTGAATTGCGCAAGGCACTGGATCACCTCTGGGCTGGTTAACTCGCCTTTGACAATCTCTAAAAGTTGCATGTATCGAACTGGATTAAAATAATGAGTAATAGCAAATTCTTTTTTAAATTGATCTGACATACCATCGACCAGCAATGAAATAGGAATTGTAGATGTATTGGACGAAACAATAGATCCTGGGCGCCTTATATCATCAATAGTCTTATACAATGCTTTCTTAAGCTCTAATCGCTCCACTATAGCCTCAGCAATCCAGTCTGATTCAGCTATTTTATGCATATCGTCTTCAATATTGCCTATGGTAATTCTATCCTGAATATTTTTATGCAATAGCCCTGGCTGTTGTTCATCTAATAATCTCTCTAGTGCTCTTTCGCAAACCGAATTTCGGTTCCCTTCTTCGCTAGGTAGGTCCAACAAAAGAACCTCTATACCAGCATTTGCCAGTTGACCGGCAATACCAAGCCCCATTGTCCCGGCACCAATAACTGATGCTTTTTGAATTTTATACATGTGTTTTAGCTCGTTGGGTTGTTAGTAAAGATAAATGTCTTTAATAAGTCTCGACATTGATTGGGAGTTTCTAATGGAACCATATGTCCGCTTTCCTGGATAATCTCAATATTTGTCGATGATGGTAGAGTTTCTGCTAAAGCCATAGTCGACTTACGTGGTGCCATTTTATCTTTTCCACCTATTATTAACTGACAAGGAGCTTTGATATTACTGGCAGCTTTTTTGCCATCCTTGTAATTATTGCATGCATTTAAATCAGCAAAAAGTTCATTTGGCACATTACCTTGCATAATTTTATATCCACCGGCAATCATAGAGTTTCCGGGGATTGTCCCTTGATGCATATGCCCAGCCTTATCAAAACACCAAGACATCATTTTATCGATAGCGTTCCTTGGTTTATTTTCTGCGGCGTCCAGCAAAAAAGAATTTACTGGGGTCTCATATCCACTGGCAATAAAAGATACGCTTTTTACTAACTCGGGAAATTTTGATACATATTCCATTGATACTAAGCACCCTTGAGAGTGGCCCACTACAGATACCGCGGAGGCTTGAATTTCAATAATGACATCATTTACCCAAGTGGCCATTTCCTCGATACTTTCAAGCGGTGGCCCATCAGAATGTGTGTGCCCTGGAAAATCTAAGCAGAGAACAGAATACTTTCTAAATGCAAAGAAACGAGAATGTAGGCCCCAAAATGTATGATCTAAGCCGCTGCCATGCAGAAAAAGTACGACAGGTTGATTTTTCTCAAAAGGTTTACCACCAGTGGATGCAAATACTTTTTTCTCATTGACGGTAAGATACATTAGATAAATTTCTTGGCAGCACGAAAGCCATTATTGAAATCTTGTGTTATATCAGTAACATTTTCTATGCCTACAGATATTCGTATCATATCTTCTGTAATACCAGCTGCGACGAGCGCCTTAGCATCAATCCTAGAATGGGTCGTGGTGGCTGGATGAATAATTAATGTCTTTGCATCCCCCACATTTGCCAAATGAGAGGCTAACTTCACGTTTTCAATAAACGCCTGCCCTGCATCTCGCCCACCTTTAACACCAAAAGTGATAATTGATCCTGCGCCCTTTGGCATATACTTCTTAGCAATGTTATGACTGTTATGATCAGGCATATCTGGATGATTAACCCAAGAAACCTGCTCATGACTATCAAGATATTGAAGTATTTCTTTTGTATTAGATAAGTGGCGATCCATTCTTAGGGATAAGGTTTCTATTCCTTGCAGTAACAAAAATGCATTCATCGGGCTCATCGAAGGCCCAATATCCCTCATTGCTTCAGCACGAATTCTTGTAGCAAAAGCGCTTGGTCCAAATTCTTCCCAAAAATTAATGCCCGAGAATGGCGCATACGCTTCGGTCAAAGTTGTATATTTATTAGTTGCTCCCCAATCAAAATTACCGCCATCTACGACAACCCCTCCTATTGAGGTTCCATGGCCTCCCATCCACTTAGTGAGTGAGTGGACTATGATATTGGCCCCATAATCAAAACAACGACATAAGTAGGGAGTGTTAAAAGTTCCATCAATCATCAATGGTACATGATGTTTTTTAGAGATTTGTGCGACTGACTCTATGTCCATTACAGACAGCCCAGGATTACCAATTAATTCACCAAAAATAATTTTTGTATTGTCTTGAATAGCCGCTTCAATCGCATTTAAATCCGTTGGGTCAACAAAAGTAGTTGTAATTCCAAATCTCGGCAATGTGTTCTTTAGCAGACTAATATTACCGCCATACATATTTGCTGAGGCAACAATATGATCGCCTTGACTCACTAATGCTGTGATTGCACAAAATACCGCGCTCATGCCTGAAGCCACACAAACTGCCGCTGAACCGCCTTCAAGAGCTGCAACTCTTTGCTCTAAGACGCCCACAGTTGGGTTAGAAATACGATTATAAACATGGCCACCACGCTCCATATTAAATAAAGAAGACGCCGTATCCGTATCTGAAAAAACATAAGAAGTAGTTTGATGAATGGGCTGAGCCCGTGAACCAAATTCTGGATCGAGCGTCTGTCCAGCATGAAGACTTAAAGTATCAAATGAAAAAAAATCAGACATTGTTTTAATTTTTGCTTTTATTAGTTATTTACTTGTTACATATAATAAGACAGTCAATCTTCGATCGCCACTATATCTTGATGTCTAATGGATTTTTAGGATCAACTCCATCCATATATTGCTTCAATCGGTCATGACTAGTGAGCCCATAAACTAAGCCTAGCCAATTATTGAATATCGCCTTTCCTGTATCTCCCCATGTATTATCGATACATGAATCTAAAGCACTTTCTGGAAACGAAGGAAGGGTCTTTTTTTTATCCCTGCATTCATTAAAATTATTAACAAAAGCATCAATTATATCTTGAGCATCATTATTGAAATAATGCTCAGGTAATGGAGGAAGCTCATTAATATCGTTCTCCATATAACGAGTTATTTCTCTTTTGTATTCTTTTAATAAACTATTTATATCGTATTCAGGGTGCCCTTGAAGATAAACAACACGAAACTTATCTCGACTAACTGCAATATGCGCTCCTGCCTCTTCACTTGCCGCTAAAACAGAAAGACCCGCTTTCAGAAACTGCTGTGAACTAATCTCATTATATCTAGAGTGAGGTGCATCAAAACGAGTATTAATATTACGCATCAATGGGTGATTTTTTTCTATAGTTTGATGGCTATATACTCCCCATTTCTTGTTCTCAAGAGGAGCTCGATCTATGTCATATAATTGCTTTACAATGGCGTGAGTTGCCAGACAAGAACATAAAGTTGATGCCACATTTTCCAATGACCACTCCATCACTTTTGTAAGTGGCTTCCAAAAAGGTTCGTCAGTCAGTTGAGGTTGTTGAACATTCGCGCCTGAAATAATTAAGGCGTCAAGACCCTGTTTTTGCAGTTCTTCAAAAGTAAAATAGTGCTGTTTGATATGCTCGGCAGCCTTATCGCTCCTAGGCAGCCCTGGCAATGAAAACGGATATACATAAAACTGTGCTATTTGATTGCAGTTGCCAACTAGCCGAATAAATTGATTTTCTGTTGCTGCTAAAGCAGCATCAGGCATCATATTCAATAAACCAATGTGTAATTCACGAATATCCTGTCTCACTGCTCTTTCTTGAGTGAGCACCGTATGACCTTCGCTTGCTAAGCGAGTAAATGTAGGTAACGTATTGTGAGCTACTAATGGCATATCAAATAATTATCTTCGGCTTAATTAATTTATTGCCTTGTAAAAATACAATTAACATACAATGCTACTCCCGTAACATTATAAAATACTAGAATATTTATATTATTGAAACTCTATCATTGATTAATGATATGTCTTTTACAAAAACAAATTATTATTTGATGCCTTTCAATTTTTGTGCTGCCCTATATCTTGCATTAGCTTCAGCTAATTCTGCTTGCGCGCGTTTGATGTCGGTTTCTGCAGAAGCGCCTTTTAAGGCCTCTTCAGCCTGTCTTTGTGATTCTTGGGCAGCGGCTTCATCAAGTTCATCACCACGTAATGCCGTGTCTGCCAATACTGTAACTAGATGCGGCTGAACCTCTAGCATACCACCTGTAATATAGAAAAAATGTTCTTTTCCATCTACATCTTGAACCCTTACATCACCTGGCTTAAGGGCTGTTAGGAGAGGTGCATGCCTTGGGGCGATACCAACTTCTCCCATTTTTGCGGGAGCATAAACCATAGTTGCTTCACCACTGTAAATTTCACCCTCAGCTGAAACAATATCAATTTTAATGCTAATCATAATTAGTATCTCGTTTCAATGAAACTACATTGATTTTGCTTTCTCGATGGCCTCATCAATTGAACCGACCATATAAAAAGCCTGTTCAGGTAAATCATCATATTCACCATTAACAATTCCATTGAAGCCACGAATAGTTTCTGGGAGCTGAACATATTTTCCTGGAGCCCCAGTGAATGTTTCCGCAACAAAAAATGGCTGAGAAAAGAAACGAATAATCTTTCTAGCACGCGTTACACTGAGTTTATCTTCTTCAGATAATTCGTCCATTCCTAAAATAGCAATAATATCTTGAAGTTCTTTATATCTCTGCAGAACGCCCTGAACTTTTCGTGCACAATCATAATGCTCTTGCCCAATAACATTTGGGTCCAATAATCTACTGGTTGAATCAAGCGGATCAACTGCTGGATAAATACCTAATTCAGCGATTTGTCTCGAAAGTACCAAAGTTGCATCAAGATGAGCAAACGTTGTCGCTGGCGATGGATCTGTTAAATCATCAGCGGGCACATATACAGCCTGAAACGAAGTAATCGAACCTGTTTTTGTTGATGTGATTCTTTCTTGTAGTACTCCCATTTCTTCCGCAAGCGTTGGTTGATAACCAACAGCTGAAGGCATACGGCCTAGCAAAGCAGATACTTCTGTTCCAGCCAATGTATAACGATATATATTATCAATAAACATCAATACATCACGACCTTCATCTCGAAAAGCTTCAGCCATAGTGAGCCCAGTTAATGCAACTCGTAGACGGTTTCCAGGAGGTTCGTTCATTTGTCCATAAACTAGAGATACTTTATCGATAACATTGGAATCTGTCATTTCATGATAGAAATCGTTACCTTCGCGAGTTCTCTCTCCAACACCTGCAAACACCGAGTAGCCTGAGTGCTCTGCAGCAATATTACGAATAAGCTCCATCAACGTCACGGTTTTACCGACACCAGCACCACCAAAAAGACCGACCTTTCCACCTTTAGCAATCGGCATAATTAAGTCGATTACTTTTATTCCAGTCTCCAATACTTCTGTACTGGTAGCTTGCTCTTCATAAGTGGGAGCGGCACGATGAATTGGCATAACTTTTTTAGCGCCAATATCGCCTTTATTATCAATTGGTTTGCCAAGTACATCCATAATACGCCCAAGAGTTTCTTCTCCTACTGGCACAGATATTGGTTGGCCCGAATTAGTGACTGACATCCCTCGTTTGAGTCCTTCACTGGATCCCATGGCAATCGTTCTGACTACGCCATCACCTAGTTGCTGTTGAACTTCTAAAGTTAAATCAGCGTCCTCAATCTTCAAAGCGTCATATATTTTTGGTATAGCGGTGTTTGGAAATTTTACATCCACAACCGCCCCAATGATTTGCACAGTAGTTCCGGTGCTCATATTTATTCCTCATTTCCTTTGCGACGTAATTACCGTCGTCATTTTAATTAAATTTCTATCCCGAAACAGCGGCTGCACCACCGACTATTTCTGAAATTTCCTGCGTAATAGCGGCTTGTCTCGCTTTATTATAGACAAGCTGTAATTTATCAATAATGTCACCTGCATTATCTGTTGCCGATTTCATTGCCACCATTTTTGCTGCCATTTCACAGGCAATATTTTCAGTCGCTCCACGATAGACTTGAGATTCTATGTAACGCATTAATACACCATCGAGCAAATCAATCGCATCAGGCTCATAAATATAGTCCCAATGCGTTTGAAGAGAATCTGAATCCTCATTAATTGTACTAACTGGTAATAAAGTATTTATTTTAGGGTTTTGATTCATTGTGCTAACAAATTCATTATGAGCTAAAAAAAGTTTATCTATTTTTCCTTCATTATATGAGTCCAGCATAATTTTAATTGCGCCGATAAGGTCACTAGCTTGAGGGCGATCCCCTAAATTTGTTGCTGTTCCAACTACTTTTCCACCTAACCTTTTGAAAAATTGAACAGATTTCGAGCCAACCAATACCAAATCAACCTCTATTTTCTTTTCTTGATAAGCAGACATTTCAGCAATTACACGTTTAAATAAATTTACGTTGAGTCCGCCACAAAGACCTTTATCGGTTGAAATTATGATAATTCCTACTCTTTTTGTTTCTCGTTCTTCTAGAAAAGGATGTTTATAGTCAGGGTTGGCTGCGCCAAGATGGCCAATAACTTTTCTAATACGCTCCGCATAGGGCCGAGAAGCATTCATCTGTGCTTGTGCTTTGCGAATTTTACTGGCAGCAACCATTTCCATTGCACTGGTAATTTTTTGCATGTTTTTAACACTACGAATTTTATTTAAAATTTCTTTATCGCCAGCCACAATATTTTCCTAGGTCAGAACTAATAATATTCAAAAGTTAATAAGCGCCTTTACTGGCAAAATCATCACATAATTTTTTCATGGCTGTTTCAATTTCATCACTGAAATCACCAGATGTATTAATTGTGTCCAGGAGTTCACTGGCATTTGATTTTGCATAATCATGCAAAGCGGCTTCATAGTCTCCAACTTTAACAACATCAACATCATCCAAATAACCTTCATTAACCGCATATAAAGAAAATGCCATCTCAGCTACAGAAAGAGGCGAATATTGTTTTTGTTTCATCAATTCGGTAGCACGTTGTCCTCGCTCAAGCTGCTTTCTTGTTGCTTCATCTAAGTCTGAAGCAAATTGAGAGAATGCAGCAAGTTCACGATATTGAGCAAGCGCTAGTCGCACACCGCCCCCTAATTTTTTAATTATTTTTGTTTGTGCGGCGCCACCAACTCGAGATACTGATAAACCAGCATTAATTGCCGGCCTAATTCCAGCATTAAAAAGATCTGTCTCTAAGAAAATCTGTCCATCTGTAATCGAAATTACATTAGTTGGCACAAAAGCAGATACATCGCCAGCTTGTGTTTCAATAATAGGTAAAGCAGTTAAAGAGCCCGTTTTGCCTTTTACTTTGCCACCGGTAACAGATTCCACATGTTCTGCATTTACTCTTGAAGCACGCTCTAGTAGGCGCGAGTGTAGATAAAACACATCCCCAGGATACGCCTCTCTTCCTGGTGGGCGTCTGAGCAATAACGATACTTGACGATAAGCCCAAGCTTGTTTAGTCAAATCATCAAAAATAATTAATGCATCTTCGCCTTTATCTAAAAAATACTCTCCCATAGTGGTGCCTGAATATGGAGCAATATACTGCATAGCTGCTGAATCGGCGGCGGCGGCGGCAACAACGATGGTATGATCCATCGCCCCTTCTTCTTCGAGTTTTCTCACAACTCCCGCAATAGATGATGATTTTTGACCTATTGCAACATAGATACATTTTATACCAGTATTTTTTTGATTAATTATGGCGTCAATTGCAACCGCTGTTTTTCCAGTTTGTCTATCACCAATTATCAATTCGCGTTGACCTCGACCAATCGGTACCATTGCATCGATTGCTTTTAATCCTGTCTGAACTGGCTGGTCTACCGATTTTCTTTCAATAACACCAGGTGCTACTTTTTCAATTGGTGCTGTTTCATCAGTATTTATTGCGCCTTTTCCATCAATTGGATTTCCTAAAGCATCAACAACTCTACCTAATAGAGCTTCTCCAATTGGTACTTCTAGGATTTTACCGGTCGTTTTAACCGTGTGGCCTTCAGAGATATGCTTGTAATCACCTAAAATCACTGCACCTACTGAATCTTGTTCTAAGTTCAGAGCCATCCCAAAAGTATTCTCTGGAAATTCAAGCATTTCTCCATAACGCGCATCTGTCAATCCATGGATACGAACAATACCATCAGTCACTCCAATGACGGTTCCAATATCGCGTGCTACAGCAGAGGTTTCGAAATTCTCGATACGCTCTTTAATCAATTGGCTGATTTCAGAAGCTTTTAAAGACATTTTTTACTTTCCTTTTTTTAAGTAGTCAATTCGTTAGCCAAGCCAGAAAGCCCAGAACGAAGAGACCCATCAATAACAACATCACCGGCACGAATAATCGCACCACCGATGAGAGTTTCATCTATTTCAGTTTGCATATGTATTTCTCTGGAGAAGCGTTTTTTAAGCGCTTCACTAATTGCTATTTTTTGATCCTCATCTAGAGGAACAGCAGAAGTTACCGTCACATCGACCGAGTTTTCTACATTAGATTTAAGCACATTAAAATGTTCTGCAATATCAGGTAAAATAGAAACTCTGTCATTTTCAATTAAGAGTTTTAAAAAATTTATCGCCGATTTATCATCACCCAAAAACAAAGAAGAATGTTGTTCGAATGCAGAAAATAGATCGCAAATAAAATCTAATTTTTGTTTATTTGATAGTTCTGGTTTAGATAAAAATTCAATCACAGCGCCATCAGCTAGAATTGACTTAGCAATATCAAGGCCACCAGCCCATAAATCTAGAGCATTATTCTCCTGAGCTAAGTCAAATATCGCCTGAGCATACGGCCTTGCTATTGTATTATTATCTGCCATATATCAAATATTCCTAGGTGCTAAATCAAAGTTCTTTTGCTAAATTATTCAGTATGTCTTTATGTGCCTTAGCATCGATCTCTCGTTTTAGAATTTTCTCAGCTGTTGCAATTGCAATTTGGGCAACTTGGCCTCTCAATTCATCTCTAGCACGATTAGACTCTTGTTCGATGTCATTTTTTGCTAATGATAATTGACGCTCTCTTTCTTGTTGTCCATCTTGTTTTCCATCTGAAACAATCTCATTCGCTCTGGCGTTAGCTTGTCCCAAAATACCTGTGGCTTGTTTCCGGGCCTCATCGAGTATTTCTTGAGAATCAACAGTCGCTTTGTCGAGTTTTTGTTGCCCCTGTTCACCGGCAGCTAATCCATCAGCAATTTGAGTTTGACGCTCTTCTATTGCTTGCATTAATGGCGGCCATATAAATTTCATACAGAACCATACAAACAATATCATTGAGATAGATTGACCGATAAGAGTCAAGTTAATATCCAAGAGGCACTCCTATAATAATTTTATGAAAATAATTCATATAACGATTAGCTTTCTTACATTGTTGCTTGCAGTTGGGCAATAAACGGATTTGCAAAAGCAAAATACAACCCAATGCCCACACCAATCATTGCAACCGCATCTAGCAATGCAACGACAAGGAACATTTTCGTTTGTAACATTGGAGCTAGTTCAGGTTGCCTAGCAGCGCCTTCCAAAAAGCGTCCACCTAATAAACCCATTCCAATTCCAACACCAAGGGCACCAAGCCCAATTAAAAGCGCGACAGCGATCGCGGTAAAGCCTATAACAGTTTCCATCAGTATCTCCAGTAAAGGATCAAAAGTTAATCAAATAAAACTAGTGCTCTTCAGAAGCTAACGTTAGATAAACCACCGTTAACATCATGAATATAAAAGCCTGCAACGTTACTATTAAGATATGGAAAACCGCCCATCCAAAATGGAGAGGTAATTGCCACACACCTAATAACGCGATCAGGATAAAAATTAATTCGCCAGCAAACATGTTACCGAAAAGCCTTAAGGACAATGATAGCGGTTTTGCGAGCAATGAAACAGACTCGAGGATAAAATTAAAAGCAATAATTAATGGAGCTGCGATGATTCCGGGGCCTTTAAAAGTTGGTGCTATTGGGTGTAGCGTCAATTCCGCTAGAAAGCCACCTATGCCTTTCGTTCTTATCGAATAAAAAATTATTAAGAAAAATACAGCAATAGACATACCAAAGGTGATGTTGACGTCAGTTGTTGGAACTACTTTCATATAATACAATTGATCGTATCCTGTAGTCGTTCCGAGCATTTTTGATAATTCTGGAATCCAATCAACTGGAATCAAATCCATAAGATTCATTAAAAATACCCAGACAAATATTGTGAGGGCTAGTGGAGCAATTAAAGAGCTTTTACCGTGATAAGTATCTTTTACACTACTGTCAATAAAATCGACAATAATCTCAATAAATGCTTGAAATTTTGAAGGTGTCTTGGGTGAGGCTTTTTTTGCAGCTACGCCAAACATACATATGAAGACCAAACCCAATAGTATTGACCAAAACATTGAATCAATATTTATCGCCATGGGGTTTCCAGCGCATTGATTCCAAATCCAATCACCACTATCTGCTTTGCAGACTTGCAGATTTTGCAAATGATGCTGGATATACTCTCCAGAAGTTATTGGTCCATGTTCGTTTTCAGTAGCCATCAATTTGATTCTTTTTTATGTCAATAATTTTCTATTTTCCGCGAAGCAATTCGATGCTTATTACAAACTGAACAATTATAAAGCTTATAAAAAGGGCCTTAGCATCCAGCGGTTTAACAATAATAAACACCAATCCAAACAACAAAAAAGTTAATATTACTTTTCCTGCCTCACCAATATATGCAGCTCTTAAAACTGCTTTCGCGCTTCTAAGTGATGCAATTAATCTTGCTGCCAAAAAAATATTTGGAACTATACTTAACATTCCGCCCAAAAATGAAGAATATGCAGCTATTTTATTATCAAACAACCAAAAGGTTGCCATCAAAAAAAATGTTGTCGCTATCTGCATTAATAAGATTCTAATAATTCCTAGATCACTATTATTTTTCTGCAAATTTTCTTTATTTTCTTGCACAATCCCTACCTGTACTAGAAAATAAATTTCATTAAAATTTTGAGTCTAAATCCAAAATTTCTCATTAGAATTTTTAACCAGCAACAGCATTATAGTTATGTAGAATCAACATGGCAACGCTGATCACTTGATATTGTCTTTTTTTTTATTACTAACTAAAATTTCTCTAAATAAAAAACTAGTTTATGTGCTCTAATATTCCTTCAAGCTCATCCAGATCGTTATAATTTATAACTATTTTACCGCTTCCTTTTGCTTTATGTTCAATACTAAGCTTAGCGCCTAATTTTTCTGAAACCTCTATTTCTAGCCTTTTTATGTCTGGGTTAACGTCATTTCTTGAATCAATATTCACTTGTTTAATATCATTAAAATTGCGAATATAACTTTCTGTCGCTCTCACTGAAAGTGATTTTTTAACTATTAACAAAGCAACAGTTATTTGTTGTGATGTATCTTTCAAAGCCAGAAGGGCGCGCGCATGGCCCATGTCAATTTTTCGAGCAATTAGTAAATTAGCAACCGTTTCTGGTAAATCCATCAATCTCAGCAAATTACTTACAGCAGCTCTAGACCTCCCAACCGCATCTGCAGCCTCTTGATGCGTAAGCTCAAACTCTTTGATTAATCTATCTAATGCCCGTGCTTCCTCCAGAGGATTTAAATTTTCACGTTGAATGTTCTCAATCAAAGCCATAGCAATGGCGTCAGCATCTGGAATATCTCTAATAACAGCAGGTACTTCGCTCAGGCCTGCAATTTGTCCTGCACGCCATCGTCGTTCACCAGCAATAATTTCATACTTAGTAGTAGTTTGATTATGCAATGGACGAATAATAATGGGCTGCACAATACCTTGAGATTTTATTGAGCTGGCTAATTCTTCTAACGACTCTTTCCGCATATCAATCCTAGGTTGATATTGCCCTCTTTGTAATTGATCGATAGGAATTTTCTTAAGAGAGTCCCCAGTCTCTTGTTTATAATCTAGAGTAGCGTTTGTATTGGGAGCCCCAAGAAGGGCATCTAAACCTCTACCAAGTCTTTTTTTTGTTGTCATGTGATCATTATATTTTAACCATTGATTTCGATATTGAGATATTCATTTTTTGCATAAACTATTTAAACCTCTGAAGGAGCTGCCTCGTCTCCTCTTCTTAGCATTTCACCGGCTAACGCTAAATACGCCAAAGCACCTCTGGATTTAGGATCATGGAACAATACAGGCCGGCCAAAGCTTGGCGCTTCTGCCAATGTAACATTTCTTGGAACAACTGTTCTAAATACCTTATCACCGAAATAATCGATCAATTGATCTGAAACCTCATTAGATAAGTTAATGCGATGATCTACCATCGTTCTTAATAACCCGTATATCTCTAGCTCTGGATTAACCGTCTTATTCACCTGATCTATTGTTTTAATTAAAGAAGTGAGCCCTTCGAGTGCATAATATTCACACTGCATTGGTATTAGAACACCATCAGCCGCGGTGAGTGCATTAACAGTGAGCATATTTATTGATGGCGGACAATCAATTAAAATAAAGTCATATTTATCTCTAATAAGTGCAATTGCTTGTCGTAATCGCATTTCTCGGCCAATTTCTTGTAATAACTTTACTTCAGCTAAAGTTAATTCTTCATTTCCAGGTAATAAATCAAAGCCGCCCTCAGGGACCGGAAGAATGGCATCTTTAGCATTAGAATCACCCAACAAAACATCGCATGCGGTTAACTCTAAATCACTTTTTTCTACACCACACCCCATTGTCGCATTGCCTTGCGGATCCAGATCTATAAGCAACACCCGACGTTTTGTTGCAGCCAATGATGCCGCCAGATTGACGCATGTTGTTGTTTTGCCAACGCCGCCTTTTTGGTTCGCTATTGCAAGTATTTTAATCATTTAATTGCATCTTTGGGTTTCGTAATGAAATAATATGTCTTTCATGTTCTTCTAATCCTGGCACCATAATTTTGGTTATAGAATATTTCCAATTATCTGGAATTTTATTTAATTCTTTAGTTGGGTTTTTCCCTTTTAGCGAAATTATCACACCTCGCTTTTTCAGCATATGCTCAGTTAAAGCGATCAAGCTTGGAATGTCTGTTAATGCCCTAGCAATTACAGTATCAAAACCACTGGCAGGAAAATAGTCTTCAGCACGAATTTTTATTGCTTCAACATTCTTTAAATTCAATAAACTGATGGCGTGCGTAATAAACGCTATTTTCTTCCCATTGCTATCCAGCAACCTATAATTCAGACTAGGGTCAACAATTGCTAGAGGCAGCCCCGGAAACCCTGCACCAGAACCAACATCAATAATTGATTTGCCTTGAAGAAAAGGTCTTACAGCAAGACTGTCTAATAAATGACCGCTCACCATATCTTGAGTTGAGCGTATTGCCGTCAGATTTATTTTTTTATTCCACCGCTCTAGCTCTTCGATTAAAGCTATTAGTTTTTCTAATTTTTCCTGAGATTGAATCTCACCCATCTTGACAAGACCAATATTAAGCTGCTCTATTATATTTTTTGAAATTTAGTTCCCCAGAATATTAGTTGCAATAAAGTGACAGACTTTTTAAGTGATCAATTATTATTATAATTCTACTCTGCATCGCATCAAAGCATCGAAAATATGACACTAAACTACTAGTAATGACATAAATGCATCTACTGTCATTTTATCAAAACGTGTTTTATCAGTAAAAATTTCATTCAATATGTTCCATTGTTTATCGCATAGCTTTGGTTGAATACTAGATTGAAATTTTTTCTTAAGCACGGGTATGCCTTCGTGGCGCCTTTCACGATGACCAATAGGAAAGTCAATACTGACATTTTCTGTACTAGAGCCATCTTTAAAAAATATTTGAATCGCGTTGCCAATATATCTTTTAGTGGGATCAAAATAATCTTCAGTAAACGACTTATTTTCTCTAACCTCCATTTTTTGACGTAACACATCAACGAGAGGGTTAGTTGCTATATCATCTTCATAATCAGCTGCCGTTAACCGGCCAAATATTAATGGTATGGCTACCATATATTGAATACAGTGATCACGATCAGCTGGATTATCTAATGGTCCTGTTTTGTCTATGATTCTCATGCTAGCTTCTTGAGTATCAATAACTATAGATTGAATTTCATCAAGCCTATCTTTTACTTTAAGGTGAAGCTCCATGGCAGCTTCCACGGCCGTTTGTGCATGAAACTCTGCTGGAAATGAGATTTTAAATAAAATATTTTCCATTACATAAGAACTAAATTCTCTTTCAATTTTAAATTCTTCTCCATTAAAAAGGACATCATAAAATCCCCAGGTCTTAGCTGATAAAGCGGATGGATAACCCATTTCATTTGACATAGCAATATAAGCAAGTCGAGTTGCGCGACTGGTCGCATCTCCGGCAGCCCAGCTTTTTCTCGAACCAGTATTTGGAGCATGGCGATATGTTCTTAATGCTCCACCATCAATCCAAGCATTTGATACCGCATTAATTATTTGATTTTTGTTGCCGCCAAGTAGTCTTGTAATTACTGCTGTTGAAGCAACTCTTACCAGCAAGACATGATCTAGGCCAACTCTATTAAAGCTATTTTCTAGTGCCAAAATCCCTTGGATTTCATGAGCTTTTATTATGGCATCTAATACGTCTTTCATATTTAATGATGTCTTACCCTGGGCGCGCGATTGACGGCTTAAATAATCTGATACCGCAAGAATACCGCCAAGATTGTCAGAGGGGTGACCCCACTCAGCAGCCAACCAAGTATCATTAAAGTCGAGCCACCTAATCATCGTTCCAATATTAAACGCAGCCATAACCGGCTCGAGCTCAAAAGACGTACCCGGAACTCTAGCACCTCCATTTAACGTGGCTCCTGGTACGATCGGTCCCATCATTTTTGTACATGCTGAATAGTCTAAAGCTTGAAAACCACAGGCCAGTGTATCCATTAAGCAATATTGTGCTGTTTCGTAAGCAAGCTCTGAATGTTCTATATCAGAACAAACATATTCAGCAATTTTAACTAAAACTTCATCTGGCTCAGCTCGGCTTGCCGAACGAATATCTAACTGTGACATAGAATCTCCAAATATTTTTACTGGCAACAAATAAACATTTAATCGTATTTATAATCGATTATTTATCGCTTTCCATTCTTGTAAATTGGGTCCGGTATACTCAGCTGCAGGCCGAATTAATTTATTATTCGCTCTTTGCTCCATAATGTGAGCGGCCCATCCAGTTATTCGTGAGCAAACAAATATCGGTGTAAATAAATAAGTAGGAATTCCCATAAAGTGATAAACACTAGCAGCAAAAAAATCAGCATTAGCAAATAATTTTTTTTCATTCCACATCACAGACTCAATTGCCTCTGACACATCATAAAGCGTTTTATCGCCCGTCTCCTCTGAGAGAATTTTTGACATTTTCTTATTAACGCTATTGCGCGGATCAGATGTTGTATAAACACGATGACCAAACCCCATTATCTTTTGCTTGTGCTTCAAAAGGGATAACACTCCTTCAACGGCTTCATCGGCATTATTATATTGTTCTATCAATGCCATCGCAGCTTCATTAGCACCGCCGTGAAGAGCGCCTCTCAATGCTCCAATTGCCCCAGTAACTGCTGAGTGCATATCAGAAAGTGTTGCAGTAATTACACGGCCCGTGAAAGTAGAAGCATTAAATTCATGTTCTGCATATAAAATTAACGTTGTATCTAGAGTCTTTCGATGCAGTTCAGAGGGAGGGCTGTCATGTAACATATGTAAAAAATGTCCTGAAATACTATCGTCATCAGTTACAACATTAATTTTTTTTCCATCTTGGTGATAACGATGCCAATATAATAACATTGACGGCAAGCAAGCTAAAAGTCGATCTGCAACCAATTCTTGGTCACTAAATTCTTTTGCCTCAGGCTCAATATTACCAAGAAAAGAAACGCCCGTTCTTAATACATCCATTGGATGCGAGTCTTTGGGCGTCATCTCTAATACTGATTTCAATTGTTCAGGTAAATCTCGCAAAACCTTTAGATGTTCAATATAACTATCGAGTTCTTTTTTATTAGGTAGTTTCCCTCTTAATAATAAGTAAGCTACTTCTTCAAAGCTCCCTTTTTCCGCCAAATCATAGATATCATAACCTCGATATGTAAGCCCTGCCCCTTCTTTTCCAACTGTACATAAGGCAGTCTCTCCTGCTGATATTCCAGCCAAGCCACCTGTTTTTTTCTTATCATTCATATTTTTTCCTTGGCTTTATTAATTTCTTTTTTGCTATTCTTTTTGGCGCTGTTTTCTTCGATAAATAATGCATCTAATTTTTTTTCATACTCATGATAATTAAGGGCTTCATATAATTCTGCTCTGGTCTGCATATTATTAACCACTTGTTTTTGCGTTCCTTGTGATTTAATTTCCTTATAGATAATCTCTGCTGCTTTTGACATGGCGCGACTTGCTGACAACGGATATAACGCAACACGAATTCCGGCGTCAGCCAGTTCAGTTACAGTAAATAAAGGCGTCATACCAAATTCAGTTAAGTTAGCAAGCACAGGTACATCTATCGCTGAAGTAAATTCTCTATATTCATCAAGCGTGGTTAATGCTTCAGCAAATATAATATCTGCACCAGCGTCGACATAAGCCCGAGCTCTCTCTATTGCTGCGGCCTGTCCTTCTGATGCATATGCATCAGTTCGCGCCATAATAACAAAGGATTGATCTATTCTTGCATCTACCGCGGCTTTAACTCTATCAGTCATTTCATCAGTGGAAATCAGCTGCTTACCGGGCCGATGGCCACATCTTTTTGATGACACTTGATCTTCAATATGACAGCCAGATGCGCCTGCTCGTAACATTTCACGGACTGTTCTTCCAATCATAAATGCATCACCCCAACCTGTATCGGCATCAACTAATAAGGGCAAGTCACAAGAATAAGTAATTCGTCTAATATCTTCACAAACATCATTTAAAGTCGTCATCGCCAGATCAGGCAACCCAAAGGAATGGTTTGCTACGCCGGCACCAGACAAATAAATTGCTCTGAAACCAGCTTTTTTTGCTAGTAAAGCGGCATAGGCATTTACAGTTCCGACTACTTGCAACGGCTGTTCTTTTTCAAGCGCCTCCCAAAATAATGTGGGCATAGATCACTCCTATTTTCTTTTTTTCACGCGAAGAAAGAAATTAAAGTCTAAACTAGGTGACAGCTATTTCCCAAATCATAATATTATTATTTTGGCGTTGATTTTTATATTAGTGTGCCAATCTAGATCAAATTATTGAATTTTTACGACCATACGCCCTGTAACATTACCCTCAATAAACGCATCAAATGCTTGTGGTAATTCGTCAAAACTAATCATATTGGGCGCAATTATATCTAATTGTTTAGGAAATAAATCCCTTCCGATTCTTTCCCAAACTTGCAATCTTAGCTCTCGTGGCGTGTCTACTGAATTGATGCCCAATAAATTCACTGCACGCAGTATCAATGGCATCACCGTGCTTTCTAGTTTGTGGCTCGCCGCCAAGCCAATACAAGCAATATTTCCACTGTATTTTATAGTTCGCATTAGCCAGGTAAGCGCTTCTCCACCTAGATTATCAATTGCTCCACCCCAGACAGCTTTTTCAAGTGGTCTTTTGCCATAATCCAGATCATCTCGCATCAAAACTTGATGGGCTCCTATGTTTTTTAAATAATCAAGCTTATCTGTTTTACCGGTCAAAGCAACGACCTCATATCCTTTTGATGACAGCATATTTATCGCAATACTGCCAACCCCGCCCGTCGCTCCAGTGACTAATATTGGTCCTTTATTAGGTGTTTGACCATTTTGCTCCATACGATGTATTGCAAGTGCCGCCGTATAGCCAGCAGTGCCTATTTGCATCACTTGATATGCATTCATATTATCCGGGATTAATACAATCGAATTTTTGTTTACTCTTGCATATTCCGCGTAACCGCCATCCCTAGTTTCACTTAAGCCACAACCATTCACTAATACAGCATCGCCTTTTTTGAAATCCGCAGTTGAACTTTTTTCAACTACACCAGCTAAATCAATCCCGCCTATTAATGGGTAGCGTCTCAAAATTTTTCCTTTACCAGTGGCCGCTAAAGCATCTTTATAATTAATCGTTGAATGCGTGACCTTTATAATTACATCGCCTTCATTGAGATCGCTGATAGTTATATCCTTTAGTGCCCCAATAATTTGATGCTCATGTTCATTGATTTGAAAAGCGCGAAATTTTTCCATTATATCCTCTACTGACTTATTTATTTGAGTCCAACCAATGCTCTAGACCCATTGTATTAACTTTTATATCAACCGCTAAAATTTTACTGATTTCCTTTTCCGTAAAATTGCAATTATGTAATGACAGTGACTCAACTAAATATTGTTCCATTGCTGTTCGCATTAAAGTGGTTCTTTGTGTTGAATTTCTATTTTCCATAGCAATTTTGACAAAAACATCAATCGAACGATGCAGATCCTTAGCTAGCCGATCAATTGATTCAATATGACTATAGTGTGTTAGGTAAATAGTATTTGGATTATAAGATAATATCCTATCAATGGCTTTGTGTGCTTCCTTAGGATCAAACTGCGTAGGTGAAGTGGAGGGAAATACAAATTCGCCTTGACTTGTATCTAGTTCCCTATAAGAAACCCCAAAACTATCCCCCGCAAAAACAGATTTAGACATCTCATCAAAAATACAGTAATGATGACGAGCGTGGCCCTCTGTATAAAAACAAGAAAATAATCGATTTCCCATCTTTATAATTTCCTGGTCTTCCACAAGAATCATTTTATTTAATGGAATGGGCTTAATATCTCCAAAAAGGTCAGAAAAAATATTTTTTCCATAAACTCCAATAGCGCTTGCAATCAACTTCGTTGGGTCTTGAAGATGTTTTGCTCCTCGGGGATGAATAACTAGCTTTGCATTTGGTAGATATTGCAATAACTTTCCAGCGCCACCTGCATGATCTAAATGAACATGTGTGACAAATACATATTTAACATCTGCAACATCTAAATTATTATTTTTTAATGCTTCTAATAAATAAGGAACGCTATAATTTGTTCCAGCATCTACGAACGCCGCGTCGCTATTTTCTATTATCAGATGGCTTGCATCTAAACCGGGTCGCACAAAATTAGTATCTACAGCGACAATATTGTTATTTATCATTTTTAATTTTAAAGAAACCCTTAAGTTTTTTATGCTGTTTTATCTAAATATCTTTTTTTCAAATGAATAAGTAATAGAGAAATAGCCGCCGGAGTAATGCCCTCCATTCTTGATGCTTGCCCTAATGTCTCAGGACGGGTTGCTTCGAGACGTTGACGAGCCTCATTCGAGAGTCCATTAATTGAGACATAATTTATATCTAAGGGTAAAACCAACATTTCTTGTTTAGAGTGCTTAATTATTTCTCGCTCTTGCCGATCAATATAACCTGCATATTTTGCCTTAGTTTCAAGTTGCACTTGTATTTGCTCAATGAGTTCCTGGTGTAGGTTATTCTTTACCCAAGGGGTCGCTCCCACAGCAGATAATGAGGTTACCATTTCATGAGAAAATAATGGTCTCCTTAAGAGATCGGCAGCAGTCGCCTCTTTTTTATAATCTGAACCTAATATTTTAATATCAGATTTTGTTAAATCTTTTTTGCGAATAAAAATAGATTGGAGTCTTAACTGTTCTTTCTCGGCCACATCAATCTTTTGATTAAAAGCCTTCCAACGAACATCATCAACTAAATTTAGTTTCCGACCAATTGAAGTCAATCTCTTGTCCGCATTGTCTTCGCGCAATAACAACCTATGTTCTGCGCGACTTGTAAACATTCTATAGGGCTCGGTGACCCCACGAGTAGTTAAGTCATCTATCATTACGCCCATATATGAATTTTGTCTCAAAGGATGCCAAGGATCTTGTTCATGGGCTTTCCTTTGAGCATTGAGTCCCGCAATCAACCCTTGGGCTGCTGCTTCTTCGTAGCCCGTAGTGCCGTTGATTTGACCTGCAAAAAATAAGCCCTTTATTTGCTTGGTTTCGAGTGTAAGCTTTAAGTCGCGAGGATCTAAAAAATCATACTCTATTGCATAACCTGGTTGAGTAATAATAGCATTTTCAAAGCCAATGATTGAGCGTACAAAATCCATTTGTACCGATTCTGGCAGACTTGTTGATATTCCATTAGGGTAAATTTCATCAGAATGATGGCCTTCGGGCTCCACAAATATTTGATGAGAAGTTTTGTCAGCAAAACGAACCACTTTATCTTCTATTGACGGGCAATATCTTGGGCCAACTCCTTTTATTAAGCCGCTGAACATTGGTGATTGATGTATTTCTTTTCGTATAATTTCATGAGTTTTTTCGGTGGTTTTTGTAATGTGACACATTAACTGTTTGGGGTGGTCATCTCTTCGGCCAAGGTATGAAAAAACTGGGCGAGGTATATCTCCAGGTTGACTCGCCATTAACTCATAATTAAGGCTCATTTTATGTAAGCGCGGAGGGGTTCCAGTTTTTAATCGATTAACGGTAAACGGAAGACTCCGAATATGTGCTGCTAATTTATTTGCAGGTGCATCGCCAACTCTCCCGCCTTGCTCAGAATATTGACCGCGCAATATTTTACCACCCAAAAAAGTTCCCGTAGTTAGCACAACACATCTTGCATAAAAACTATCATTATTTTTTGTCTGAATGCCTGTAATTTTATTGCCAACAATCAAAAGGTCTTCTACGCTATCTTCATGCAAAGATAAGTTCTTTTGTATACTCAGTATTTTTTGAATTGCAGCTCTATAGAGTTCTCTGTCAGCTTGTGCACGGGTAGCTCGAACTGCTGGCCCTTTGCTGGCATTTAATGTTCTAAATTGAATTCCGGCTGCATCTATAGCTCGAGCCATAGCACCGCCAAGTGCATCAACTTCCTTTGTTAAATGACCTTTTCCAATTCCACCTATAGCCGGATTACAACTCATTTGTCCTAATGTAGAAAATTTATGAGTAACCAATAATGTATTCGCGCCCGCTCTTGCAGAAGCAAGCGCGGCTTCTGTGCCCGCATGCCCTCCACCTATGACGATTACATCAAATGTTTTATCTCTTTGCATAGTGTGTATTCTATTTAAAAGAGGACGAATTGTATATTGATGTGAGTGGGGTATCCAGAAACTCAAAATCGAGATTGAAAATTATTTTCCAATACAGAATTCTGAAAAAATCTTTCCGAGCAATTCATCACTCGTAATTTTTCCTGTAATTTCACCTAACGCCTCTTGAGATAATCTCATTTCCTCAGCAAAAATTTCTCCTGCACGATCCTTGATTAACTTATCTTTTCCACTAATAAAATGATTAAGCGCTTTGCCAATTGCTTCTGCATGTCTCGCTCTCGCGGTAAATGCACCTTCTCCTGCATTTTGATATCCAACACTTTTTTTAATGGCTGCATAAAGTTTTTTTAGTCCTTTCCCGGTGTTGGCTGACAGATATATATACTGATTTTTACTATCGACATACTCTTGATTTGATTTAATCAAATCCATCTTATTATAGATGACGATTGATGAAACATCAGAAGGCAGATTATCTGCACAAAAAGGTTGTGCAGTTGATGCGTCATGTACCCATAGCGCCAAATTGACAGATTTTATAGCTTTCTTTGTTCTTTTGATTCCTTCGGCTTCGATAAGATCTGGACTATCTCGTAATCCTGCAGTATCAAAAAATTCTACCCCAAGACCATCTATGTCTACTTGTGCTTTTATGATGTCGCGTGTCGTTCCAGCTATGTCCGTTACAATTGCTGTTTCTTGACCACTAATTAAATTTAATAGGCTGGACTTTCCTGCGTTTGGGAGCCCAATGATAGCTATTTTTAAGCCATCATTTAAAATTTGTCCTTGTTTGATATTATTTTTTATTTTATAAAATAATCGCTCACACCCCTCTAAATGATTGTGTAATTTTGCGTCTGATAAAAAATCAAGCTCTTCTTCAGGAAAGTCAATGGCCGCCTCAACATAAAGCCTCAAATACATTAATTGCTCATTAAGATTTTTCAAAATATCGGAAAAAGTCCCCGATAATGAATTCATGGCAGCTTGTGCAGATTTTTTAGTGCCGCTTGCAATTAAATCAGCTATTGCTTCAGCCTGCACAAGATCAATCTTTCCGTTGAGATAGGCGCGTTTTGAAAATTCACCGGCATCAGCATATCTAGCCCCCAAGGAGATTATTGTTCTTATAATATTAGCGCCTATATAGCTGCCGCCATGAGCATGTAACTCGAGGACAGATTCTCCAGTAAAAGAGTCTGGAGCAGGAAAATAAATTGCTACACCTATGTCAAGAAGATCTTTTTGTTCATTCAAAAATTTCTTATATGTTGCCATTCTAGCTCTGGGAATTTCTCCCAAAACTATTTTTGCAACCATCTCAACATCAGGCCCCGACACTCTAATGACATTGATTCCACCAATACCTGACGCAGATGCAGAGGCGATAATTGTATCTTGAATATATAAATTTTGAATTGGCACAGGAGCTACTTAATTATATAACAAACCGTATATTACAATTTTTAGAGAAAACTTGTGCTATGCGCTATATTTTTTATTGATGGACCATTGTTGAAGTATTGAGAGAAGAGTGTTTGTTACCCAATATAAAACAAGCCCTGATGGGAAAAAGGCAAACATGGCAGAAAACATAACTGGCATTATTTGCATGACTTTAGCTTGCATAGGATCTGCAGGAGGTGGGTTTAACTTTTGTTGAAATAGCATCGCCCCCCCCATAATTAAAGGCAGAATAAAATAAGGATCGCGCGAAGAAAGATCAGTCAACCAAAACATAAATGGAGCTTGTCTCATTTCAACACTCTCTAGAAGCACCCAATAAAATGCCAGGAAAAAAGGCATTTGTATCAACATAGGAACACAACCAGCTATTGGATTAACTTTTTCCCTTTTATAGAGCTCCATTGTCGCTCTTCCTTGTTCTGTTTTATTGTCCTTGTAACGTTCTTGTATGGCTTTTAATCTGGGAGCAATGGCTCGCATTTTAGCCATCGAGTGCCCACTTTTTTCGGTTAACTTATAAAAAAGCAATTTAATTATTGCGGTTACAGAAATAATCGCTAAGCCCCAATTTTGAACAAAAGAATGAACAAAATTTAAAAGCCAAAATAATGGCTGAGACAACATAGTTAATATTCCGTAATCAACTGAAAGTCTCAATTTGGGATCAATTGCGTTAAGTTGTGATTGTAATTTAGGCCCTATATATGCTGTAGTTGAGAATGTTTTAGTTTGATTGGAATACACTATTTCTGTAGGACCTATCATATTAGAAACCACCCGAACTTTATTTGCACTAACCTGATATCTCTGTTCGTTTTCTTTTTCTGGAACAACAGCACTTAAAAAATGATGTTGGATCGAACCAATCCAACCATTAGAGGAAACAAATTGGTTGGGTCCATCTTCATTAAGATCAGATGAATCTAGTTTTTCAATTTTCTCACCGTTAAATATAATAGGTCCATCAAAAGAGAAGCTTTCGACATCAAACATAGATCTTTCTTTATCAGTGACTCGTCTGGTGATTTGTGAATAACTAGCACCGCTCCAGTCCTGAGCTGTGTCATTAGTTAATCGATGCTCGATATCAACCCTATAACTTCCTTGAGAAACACGAAATGATTTTTCAACTTTGATTCCATTTCCGTCGGTCCAATACAAGGGTATGATTAATTCGCCCTGATGAGTTAACTCGTAATTATTCGAATCTGAAGAATAACTAGCTAAGTGGTTTGGCTCAGGAGCACCCGCTAGAGATCTCAGGCCCGTTTGTATTAGACCCAAATCTTTTGAATTAGTATTTAATAGCTCTATTACATCATCGGGCTGATCTTTGGATTTTGGATACTTTAATAGTTTGGCGCCTTCTATTGTTCCACCTTTACTATTAATCTTTAGTTCTAATACATCTGTTTTTACAGTAATAATTTCAGAGAAATCATTATCTGAAATTATTACTGGTGTTACATTATTTCTATCTGGTTGGCTTAATTTAGGTAAATTGTTGTTTAACTGTGGGGATGCTTCAAAACTAAGCTCATTTTCTTCGTATGCTTGTTCAACAACAATTTCATTTTGCGTTGAATCAATGGTCCATGCCTGATAAGTCAAAATACACATGAAACCAAAAAATGACCATATAATTAACCTTTGATTGTCCATGCTTTTTGGTTCCTTTCTATTTCGTCCCACTGTCTTGATAAGTCAGTATGCAAGCTTTGTTGGTCGGTGGTATGAGTTAACTTATTATTTAATACAACTATATCAAACCCCTGCAGTTTATCTTTATTCTTTCTAAATGACTCTCTAATAATCCTTTTTATTGTATTTCTTTGAATTGCTAATCGACAGTATTTTTTAGATACCGCTAAACCCAATTTGGTTTGTTGGTTGCTATTTGATTTAAAAATTACAAGGAAAAATTTGCCCCGGCTCCTTAAACCACCAGAAAAAACTTTTCTATAGCCATGCGCTGAGAATATTCGATTAAAACGCTGAAATCGATTATCAACTAACGGCTTCTTTGTAATTTTGTTCGTAGCTATCTGCGCAGCTAGTTAGCTCAACTGTGAGCAGGTGTTAACTGAACGCGGCCTTTCGCACGCCGGCGCTTAATAACCAGTCTTCCACCGGGGGTTGCCATACGAGCCCGAAAACCATGAGTTCGTGCTCTTTTTAAATTACTTGGCTGGAACGTCCGTTTCATTTTATTCTACCTAGACTCTAATGCTATTTAAGTTTTCAAGGCGGCAAGGTTACTTGTGTGTAAATTAAGTGTCAATAGACAATATAATTAATTATTTTGTATTTTCTTATTTTAACCTGTGGATAAGGTTATGTATACGTTATAGACTAACTTAATTATTAGCCTTAAATTACTTAGTTAAAATAATGTCGACAGAAAAATCATCTACATGGCTAAAATGCCTAAAATTACTGAGTGGTGAAATCCCAGAAAAGCAATTTAATACCTGGATTCGACCCATACAATCAATCGAGGATCACAATTTATTGAGATTACTCGCACCCAATGAATTTGTTGTACAGCGTTTAAATGATCAATATTTATCACGAATTATCGAGTTGATTTCAGATATAAATAACGAAATGAGGGTCAACCTTGAGGTTGGATCAAGAAACTCCAACAGTACTAAATCTCATTCTCCCTATAAAACACAAAGATCGTCAGAAAAACTGCCAATTATTCAAAGTCGATTAAACCCTGGCTTTACTTTCGATGGTTTTGTTGAGGGTAAAAGCAACCAACTAGCCAGAGCAGCGGCCATGCAAGTTGCAGAAAACATTGGCACTTCTTACAACCCCCTATTTATTTATGGTGGAGTAGGTCTTGGAAAAACACACTTAATGCAAGCTGTAGGTAATGCACTTTTAACTCAAAAACCAAACGCAAGAATCAGTTACGTCCACTCAGAGCGTTTTGTTGGAGATATGGTAAGAGGCCTACAGCACAATACAATTTCGGATTTTAAGCGCTCATATAGGTCACTAGATGCTTTACTAATCGATGATATTCAATTTTTTGCTGGCAAAGAGAGATCTCAAGAAGAGTTTTTTCACACTTTCAACGCGCTACTTGAGGGGCAAAAACAAATCATATTAACTTGTGATCGCTATCCAAAAGAGGTTAACGGCCTCGAAGAAAGACTAAAATCAAGATTTGGGTGGGGTCTAACTGTTGCTATTGAGCCCCCCGAGCTTGAAACATCTGTTGCAATTTTAATGAAAAAAGCTAGCCTAGAGTCAATCGACCTCCCAGAAGAAGTCGCGTTCTTTATAGCAAAAAGAATTCGTTCAAATGTTCGAGAGCTAGAAGGCGCCCTGAGAAGGGTTGTTGCTAACTCCCAGTTTACAGGTGCCGATATAACTTTAGAATTTGCAAAAGACGCCCTTAAGGACCTCTTATCACTCCAAGAGCGGTTGGTTTCAATTGAAAACATACAAAAGACTGTAGCTGATTACTTTAAGCTTAGGGTTGCAGATTTACTCTCTAAACGAAGAAGTAGGTCAGTCGCCAGGCCAAGGCAAATCGCTATGACGCTCGCAAAAGAGTTAACCAACCACAGCTTACCTGAAATAGGAGATGCTTTTGGCGGAAGAGATCATACTACCGTTTTACATGGTTATAGACGTATACTGGAGTTAAGAGAAACAGAGAATAGAGTTAATGAAGACTATTTAAACCTGTTGAGAACACTGACAGGATAGTGTGGATAAGGTGTGAATAATATAAAACAAAATAGTTATCCACACCTTATAAACAAAAATAACACCAATTATCCATAATGTTTAAAGAGAAAAAAATTAAAATAAACCATTGATTATATTATATAAAAAATAGTTATCCACAGGGGTCCTTACCCTTAATAATAATAATAATATATATATAATCCTATTTATATAAACAGGTAAGCTCATGAAAATAGCCATAAAAAGAGAAGATTTATTGAAATCTTTACAATCCATTATCGGTGTTGTTGAGAGAAGACAAACGATGCCAATTTTAGCCAATATAATGTTGACCATTGAGGGGGGCACGGTAACCTTAACAGCGACCGATCTTGAGGTTGAATTAATAGCTACAATTAGTGTTGAAAACACCGATTCAGGCAGCATAACACTTCCGGGCCGTAAATTATTAGATATTACTCGCTCTCTCCCCGGTGAAGCTATAATGACTATAGCTGTTTCAGAAAGTAAGGCGGTGGTTACCTCTGGAAAAAGTAAATTTAGCTTAACAACACTTCCGGCCAATGAGTTTCCTTTGATTCCAGGCATCAATAGCGAACATAAAATCAATATAAACCAAAATGAATTAAGGCAACTCATTGAAAATACTCAGTTTTCTATGGCTCAGCAAGATGTAAGGTATTATCTGAATGGTTTATTATTAGAGATAGATGGCAATCAACTTAAAGCGGTCGCAACAGATGGGCATAGGCTTGCTTTTAGTCAAAAACAACTCAGTTTAAGCTCACCGGAAATCAAATCAGTAATTATACCTAGAAAAGGCGTTTTAGAGTTACAGAGACTGCTTGATGGTACGTCAGATATCGAGATTGAGCTCGGTTCCAACCACATAAAGATAGTTTTTGATTCTATTTGCTTTACATCGAAGCTGATAGATGGGCGCTTTCCAGAGTATGAAAGGGTAATACCAAGCGATACCAGCAACCATCTTTTGGCAAATAAAGAGGCCCTTAAAACATCTTTACAACGAACCGCCATATTGTCTAACGAAAAATATCGTGGTATTCGTTTAGTTATTAGTGAAAACGAAATAACACTTCAGGCACATAATCCAGAGCAGGAAGAGGCGGAAGAGTCAATCGATGTTATATACTCTGGGAGCGATATAGAGGTTGGCTTTAATGTGAATTATTTAATTGATGCACTAAATGCAATAGATGCAACCGAGGTAAGCTTGTCCATGGTTGATGGTAATTCAAGCTGCTTAATCACGGATCCTAATGACACTGAAACAAAATACGTTGTCATGCCCATGCGGCTTTAGGTTGGTAATTGTCATTAACTTATTTTAAGGCAACAAACTTTAGGGTATTTCAAGACCTCGAGGTAAATCTTCATCCTCAGTATAATCTAATTTACGGCGACAATGCTTCAGGTAAAACTAGTTTACTGGAGGCTATTGCCTATCTTGGAAGGGGTAGATCGTTTAGAGAGGCAAACACCAAGGAGCTCCTAAAACACGATACGAACGATTTCTTGCTTTTTGGTAAAACCTCAAACCTACAACAAGTCGCTAAACTAGGGCTTACTAACGGATCGGGCGGTTTGGGCGTTAGTGTGAATGGTAATCATAAGGGTGGTTTAGAGTCTCTGGCTAGAGCGTTGCCCTTGCAAATTATAGATCCTAATATACATAACTTGGTCGCTGGATCACCAGAAGAGAGGCGGAGATTTCTTGATTGGGTTGTGTTTCACGTGGAACCAAGCTATTTAAAATTATGGAGGAACTATAAACGATCTTTAAAGCAAAGAAATCTGTTACTAAAAAACAATGGCTCTTTAGATGAGATTAGAAGTTGGAATAAAGGGTTTTCGGGGCTAGGTGAATCGATTCATTTACTAAGGTCTTCAGTGTTTGAGATTTTAGAGCCTTCGTTAGCACAAATCACATCGAACTTTTTGGGTGATGAGGTAAATTTCTCATATGAAAGAGGTTGGCATGACGACGTCAGTTTGGAGCAGGCACTAATAAAGAATGAGCCTAGAGATTCACACCTTAAGAGCACACAAGTAGGACCGCATAGGGCTGATATAAGTATTTCGTTTGATGCGAGAACAGCAAAAAAACAGGTTTCGCGCGGACAGCAAAAACTATTAGCTTGCGCCATGGTTTTAGGATCCATAGAAATTGTTCAAGAATATACAGAACAACCTTTATTGTTGCTTTTAGATGATCCTGCGGCAGAACTAGACGGTAATTCAATCAAGAAATTAATGGATGAGGTGGTTTTGTTGGGCGCACAAGTAATAGCAACGTCTATAGATTTTAATAAAACACTGCTTCCAGGTGAGCCACACGTGTTTCACGTGGAACATGGACAAATAAAACAAATTATATGATCTAAAATATTGATTTAAATCAATTACTTATAAAAATATCTGTTTTTTTTGAGATAATTATTTTTTATATTTATTCTTGATTAAATTAGATCTATCGTTTTTTTTAAAAAATACGATCTATCATATATTTTTAACCTAATTTTCCATCAAAATGCTATACTTATTATTAGAATTTCAAGGGTAACTCTATGGCGTCCGAACAAGAGTATAATAGTAGCAATATCAAGGTTTTAAAAGGTCTTGACGCTGTAAAAAAACGACCAGGAATGTATATCGGTGATACTGATGATGGAACTGGTTTACATCATATGGTTTTTGAGGTTGTTGATAACTCTATTGATGAGGCGTTGGCTGGCCATTGTGATTTGATATCAGTAATTATCCATAACGATGAATCCATTACTGTTACGGATGATGGGCGTGGTGTTCCGGTTGATATACACCCAGAAGAAGGCGTCTCGGCGGCAGAGGTTATTATGACCGTTCTTCATGCCGGTGGAAAATTTGATGATAACTCATACAAGGTTTCCGGAGGTCTTCATGGTGTAGGTGTCTCGGTTGTAAATGCACTCTCGGAGAGTTTGGTGCTAACTATTAACCGTGATAATAAGACTTATCAGCAAGAATACAGGGAAGGTACCCCACAAGCACCAATTAAAGAAATTGGAAAATCAAAAACGACTGGCACTATGCTTAGATTTAAGCCTAGTGACAAAACTTTTAATAATATTGAGTTTGAATATGAAATATTAGCGAAAAGACTAAGAGAGCTATCTTTTTTAAATTCTGGTGTAAAAATAGAGTTAATAGATGAGCGAGATGATAAACATGACGTTTTTGAGTATCAAGGTGGAATTAATGCGTTTGTGTTGCATTTAAATAGAAACAAAACAGCAGTACATAAAGAGATTTTTAGTTTTACAAGCACAAAAGACGATGTTGTCGTAGAAGCTGCGCTTCAATGGAATGACGGTTATCAGGAAAATGTTTTTTGTTTTACAAACAATATACCGCAAAGAGATGGAGGTACCCACCTCGCAGGCTTTAGAGGCGCCCTCACAAGAACGCTGAATAACTATATTGAAAAAGAAATATCAGGCAGTAAAGATAAATTTACTCCTAGTGGTGACGATGCTAGAGAGGGGTTAACGGCTGTTTTATCCGTAAAGGTTCCAGATCCAAAATTCTCATCTCAAACTAAAGATAAATTAGTTTCTTCTGAAATTAAAGGGATCGTAGAATCCTCTATGGGAGAAAAATTATCTGAATTTTTATTAGAGCATCCCCAAGAAGCTAAAATTATCGTCGGTAAGATTGTCGATGCGGCACGTGCAAGGGATGCCGCAAGAAAAGCTCGAGAAATGACTCGTAGAAAAGGCGCTTTAGATATTGCTGGTTTACCAGGTAAACTTGCAGACTGCCAAGAGAAAGACCCTGCGTTATCGGAAATATTTTTAGTGGAAGGGGACTCGGCTGGAGGATCAGCGAAACAAGGAAGAGACCGCAAAACACAGGCAATTCTTCCTTTGAAAGGAAAAATATTAAATGTGGAGAAAGCGCGTTTTGATAAAATGCTATCTTCAGTTGAAGTGGGCACTTTAATTACAGCATTGGGTTGCGGAATAGGAAAAGACGATTTTGATCCTGAAAAATTACGTTATCATCGAATAATCATCATGACGGATGCTGATGTGGATGGTTCTCATATAAGAACATTACTGCTAACATTTTTTTATCGCCAGATGGAAGAATTGATAAAAAGAGGCCATATTTATATTGCCCAGCCGCCGCTATATAAAGTAAAAAAGGGGAAGCAAGAGATATACGTTAAAGATGATGCAGAACTAAATAAATACTTACTTCAGCTTGCTCTGGAGAATGCTAAGTTACATGTTTCTAAAACATCACCAGCACTCTCCGACGTTGCTTTTGAGGAGTTAGCTAATGAGCATGTTAATTCTGAAGACATTATTCAGAATTTATCAAAAAGATATGACCCAGAAGTTATGCAAGCAATATGTAATGTAAAACAAATCAGCACGAAAGATGTTCAAGATGATAAGAAACTAGCAAGTTATATAAAAGAAGTTACGAAAGCTTTGGATGAAATTCTTGCTAAAAAGAATAATCAAGAAAACAAAGGCGAGTCTTTGGCTGTTGTTTTCGAGAATAATGACCCAGAGAACAAAAGCCTTAAGATCATGATTAAGAAGACGCGCCATGGTGTCGTCTCATTACGTTATATTCCACGTTCATTTTTTGGAACTAATGATTATAAATCTATTATTAGCTTAAAAATGAAAACTAAGGATTTACTGAGTAAGGATGCTTTTTTACTAAAAGGCGAAAAGAAAAAAGAAATTCAATCATTCGAAGAAGCAATTAATTGGCTGTTAACAGATGCAAGAAAAGGACAATATATCCAGAGATACAAGGGTCTTGGTGAAATGAATCCAGATCAACTATGGGAAACAACGGTCAACCCAGAGAATCGAAAATTGTTACAAGTAAAAGTTGGCGATGCCTTTAAAGCTAATGAAATTTTTGAAACTTTAATGGGTGATGTTGTCGCGCCACGACGTGAATTTATTGAAAAAAATGCACTTACAACGGTTAATTTAGACGTCTAAAAGTGTGACCGACTAATTAGTTTCATTTTTGAATCAATCCATCGCTTAACTTCAAAATTAATTTCTTTAGCTTCCTTTCCTTCTGTTTCAATTGGCTTGCCGATGCAAAAACGAACTGTACCGGGTTTTTTTTCTAAGCTATGACTCTCCCAGACATCCTCAGCATTATGTGCAACTGGGACGATGTTTACATTGGCCGCTTTAGCTAGAGCGGCGCCACTAATACCAAACTTTTTGGTTTCCCCGGGTTTCATTCTTGTCCCTTCTGGAAAGATCGTAACCCATATGCCTTTTTTTAAGCGTATTTTACCCTCTTCTATAACCTGGGTAACCGCAGTCCGTCCTGATTTACGATTAATACATATGGCGTTTAGGGCATGTAGGGCCCAGCCGAAAATTGGTATCCACTGAAGTTCTTTTTTTACTACCCAAGTTTGCTCAGGAAAAACAATAAGTTGAGCATATGCTTCGAATACACTGGAATGTTTTATCATTATTACACTAGGCTCGAGAGGAATATTTTCTCGTCCTTCAACTACGAATTTTATATTACATAATTTTTCGCCTATCCAGAGCATGCTCACTCCCCATTTTCGGGCAATCGAAAATTTCATTGAATATGGCAAGGGAAATGATAAAACAACTAGAATGCTGGCACATAATATAGAGATATATAGATAGATCTGAAACACTAAAGAACGTATTAAAATCATTCCTTAGTCTTTGGATTTATGACGATTAATTATTATTGATATGGTCAGCAACATACTGAGGAATCTCCTCTATCAGCACTCTTTTTTGCTCCATAGTATCTCTGTCTCTTATGGTGGCAGTATTGTTCTCTAGCGAATCAAAATCGATTGTTATGCAAAGTGGAGTACCTATTTCATCGTGACGGCGATAGCTTTTTCCAATGTTGCCTGAATTTTCTACAATAATTCTACCTAATTGTTTTTTTTGCAGGGATGATTTTAACGATGTTGCGGCCGCAACTAGTTGTTCATTATTTCTTTTTAGTGGTATGACAGCAGCTTTTATTGGTGCGAGATGAGGCTTAAAAGAAAGTACAGTTCTTTCTTTTCCATTATCTAAAGTTTCAATTTTATAAGCTTCGTTTAGTAAAGCTAAAACACCCCTATCAACACCAGCAGAGGGTTCAATTACGTAAGGTATTTTCCATTTTTTAGTATTTATATCTTGTACAGCTAGCTTGCTATTTGAGTGATTATTTTTCGAGACTTTGGCTTGAATATCAAAGCTTTCTTGTCCTTTCGTGTGTGATCCTAAATCAAAATCAGTACGATTTGCTATACCTTCAAGCTCTTCTAGTCCATGCGGAAATTTATACATTATATCAATAGTAGCTTTCGAATAATGAGCAAGATCATTGGGCGGAACAGTTAGAAGCTCTAAATTTTCTTCGCTTATTCCTTGTTCTAACCACCACGTCATTCTTAGGTCAGTCCAAATTTTATGCCACTTTTCGTCTGAGCCCTCTTCTACAAAAAACTCAAGTTCCATTTGCTCAAACTCTCGGACTCTAAAAATAAAATTCCTTGGTGTTATTTCATTTCTAAAGGCTTTGCCAATTTGTGCTATACCAAAAGGTAGGTGATGAGGGGTTGAATCTAGGACATTTTTGAAGTTTATAAAAATTTGTTGAGCTGTTTCAGGTCTTAAATAAGCAAATGAACTGCCATCATCCACAGGGCCAACACTGGTTTTAAACATCAAGTTGAAAGGCCTTGGTTCTGTTAAATTTTTTGATTTACACGATAGGCATTGTCCTTCGGTAAGATGGTCCGCTCTCCATCTTGAATTACAATCTCTGCAATCAACCATTGGATCAGAAAACGTATCTTCATGACCTGATTGCTTTAACACCATTGGATTGGTTAGAATTGAAGCATCTAGTCCTTCTATGTCATCTCTTTCATAAACCATGGAATTCCACCAAGATTTTTTTAGGTTGTTTTTAAGTTCCACGCCTAAAGGGCCATAATCATAGAGGCCCTGTAAGCCACCATAGATGTCATTAGATTGAAAAATAAAGCCCCGTCTTTTACATAGAGCAACTAGCTCTTCCATTGTTTTTGCAGTCATATTTATTAGATATATCTTAAGTTAAGTGAATTTAGTTATTGATAAATAAGTTTTCTATTTCATTTGATAGTATACCTTGCATTTAATATCTAGTGGAGGATTGCATCAATAGTTATTTTTAAATAAAAGCTTCATATTCTAATATTAATATATAAAAAAATATTATTTTGAATTATCATGAATGTAAAATTATAAGTTATTTTTAAATAAAAGTTATCTTCAATAAATACGGAGTAATCAACATGACGGCCGCCGATGTAATAGCACTAATTAAAGAAAAAAAAATCAAATTTATTGATTTTCGTTTTACGGACACGAGAGGAAAAGAACACCATGTTACTGTTCCATCGCATACCGTTAAAAATGAATTATTTGAAGATGGAAAAATGTTTGATGGCTCTTCTGTTGGTGGTTGGAAAGGCATTAATGATTCAGATATGATTCTTTTGCCAGACCCTAGCTCTGCAGTCATTGACCTATTCGCCGAAGATGAAACATTAAACTTGCGATGCGATGTAATTGAACCCGCCACAATGCAGGGTTATGATCGGTGCCCAAGGTCACTTGCTCAGCGCGCTGAAAATTATCTTAAATCTTCAGGTGTTGGTGATGATGTTTATTTTGGCCCAGAGAATGAATTTTTTGTTTTTGACGATATTCGTTGGGATGACAGCATGAAAGGTGCTTTTTATGCTATTGATTCTGCAGAAGCGGCATGGAACTCAGGGACAGAATATGAAGAAGGTAATACCGGACATAGACCAAACGTTAAAGGCGGTTATTTTCCAGTCCCCCCGGTAGATTCTTTGCATGATATAAGATCAGCTATGTGTATCGCTTTAGATGAAATGGGCGTAGAAACAGAAGTTCATCATCATGAGGTAGGCACCGCTGGACAGTGCGAGATAGGCGCTAAATACAATACCTTAACTAGAAAAGCAGATGAGGTACAAATATTAAAATATGTTATACATAATGTTGCCCATAGTTATGGAAAAACAGCTACATTTATGCCAAAGCCAATAGTAAATGATAATGGAAACGGCATGCATGTTCATATGTCTATTTTTAAAGATGGAAAAAATCTTTTTACAGGCGATGGTTATGGCGGGCTTTCTGAGGCTGCTCTTTATTATATCGGCGGTATTATTAAACATGCAAAAGCAATTAATGCTTTCGCCAATCCGGCCACGAATAGTTACAAAAGGCTAGTGCCGGGCTTTGAAGCTCCGACTATATTGGCTTATTCAGCTCGAAATCGTTCAGCTTCTATTAGGATACCTCATGAAGCAAATCCTAAAGCAAGAAGGATTGAAGTTAGATTCCCCGATTCAATGGCGAACCCATACTTATGTTTCGCTGCATTGATGATGGCAGGACTCGACGGCATTAAAAATAAAATACATCCTGGTGATGCGATGGATAAGGACTTATATGACCTTCCTCCTGAAGAAGAAAAAGAATTAAATTTAGTCGCATTTTCTCTTGATGAGGCGCTGGCAGAATTAGATAAAGATAGAGAATTCTTAAAAGCAGGCGACGTTTTTAGTGACGAATTAATTGATGCTTACATCTCCTTAATGACAGAAAACGTAACTAGATTAAGAATGACGCCTCATCCTGTAGAATTTGATATGTATTATAGTTTGTAAAAGATCATGGATAATTACTTGCCCCTATAAATTAGGCGAGTAAGTATTTATATTTTGCTAAGTAATACTTGTATTTTCTTATTTACTAAGAATATCGTTTATGATGCTTGGGCCCTTTATTATAAAGCCTGTATACAGTTGCACAATATTAGCACCCGCATCTAGTTTTGCTTGATAGTCTGCATTAGAAATAACACCTCCAACACCAATGATTGGAATTTCTGGGGAAATTGTTTTTATATAGGCAATCATCTCAGTTGATTTATTGAATAGCGGCATACCTGAGAGACCACCTTCAATATCATGAAAAATAACATTTTTTAATAACGTTTTTTCAATCGTAGTATTGGTAGCGATAAGGCCACTAAATGAGGAATTATCTATTTTTTCAACAATATTAAGTATGGTACTTTGAGATTCATCGGGTGAAATTTTTAAAAATATTGGTTTTAAGTAATTTAAAGATTTAATTTCTTTATCAATTCTATCTATAAGTTGGGATATATTTTTGGCACTTTGAAGATCTCGTAATCCTGGTGTATTCGGCGAAGAAATATTTACTGTAATGTAATCCGCATATTTGTGTATTTTATTAATACAGATTAAATAATCTTCTATTCGTTGGCCATCTTTAGAGTTTTTATTCGCACCTATATTGACACCAACAATACCATCATAAGATCTATTTTTTAAATTATTTAAAAGATGATCAATCCCTTTGTTATTGAATCCAAGCCTGTTGATAACGGCATTTTCGTCAAACACTCTAAAAATTCTTGGTTTTATATTGCCATTTTGTGGCAGTGGAGTAACTGTCCCAACTTCAAGAAATCCAAATCCAAGAGCGCCGAGACAGTCAATATAATCGCCATTTTTATCAAGTCCTGCAGCAGTACCCAATTTATTATTAAAGCTAAGATTTAGAAAAGAAAATGGTTTTGGTTTTGGTTTTTTATAAAAAAATTTAAGGATTAGTAAATTATGCAATATTTTAAGAGAAATTAAAGAAAGAGAATGAGCTAGTTCAGGAGGTAAATATTTAATAAATTTTAAAAAAATTGTCAAAATTTCACCTTAAATACAAGAGTTGTAGGTTTCATATAAACTTTACTCTACGTCAGAGTTTTATTTGACGAAAGAATTGAGATTAATTATAGATAATAATGTATTTTACATCGAATAAATATTTCATAAGGGATATATGTTTAATTTAATTTTATTTGAACCAGAGATTCCGCCTAATACAGGAAATATTATTCGCTTATGTGCGAACTCAGGTGCAAAGCTTCATCTAATAGAGCCACTGGGCTTCAGCCTTGATGAGAAGAAATTAAGACGGGCTGGACTTGATTACACTGAGTTTGCTGAAATTAAGGTATATTCTTCATTGGCTGCTTGTTATGAATCATTAGATTCACCTCGATTATTTGCATTTAGTACAAAAGGAGCGGTCAGTCATGATGCTCCGAATTTTAAAAAAAATGATGCATTTCTGTTTGGACCAGAGACCCGAGGACTCTCAAAAGATATCTTAAATTCCAGTATGGTCAAAGATACATTGAAGATTCCTATGCGCCCTGGAAATAGGAGTTTAAATTTATCTAATGCGGCTGCGATTGTGATTTACGAGGCTTGGCGACAAATAGATTATTTAGGTAGTAAAATTATTCAGCCTGAAGATCCCTAGACATTAACTCTCTAACTGCAATCTCTGGTTTGAGGTTGTTAAATATTATGCGGCTTATGGTCTTGCAAATAGGCATATCGATACTCATTTTATCTGATAATTTTGATACAGCGGCTGTTGCATCGATACCTTCGACCACCTGATTAATCTCACTTATAGCTTTTGATATGGATTGTCCTTTTGCGATTGCCAGACCAAAACGCCTATTTCGAGACAGATTGCTTGTGCAAGTTAATACTAGATCACCCATTCCTGATAGGCCAAGAAAAGTATTTTTATCTGCTCCAAGAGATACTCCAAGCCTCTGCATTTCCACTAAGCCACGATTGATTAGAGCAATGCGTGCATTATCTCCGTAATTTAAACCATCAGATATGCCAACACCGATAGCAAGTATATTTTTAACGGCTCCACCAATCTCAACCCCTGTGATGTCTTGCGTGGTGTAAGCACGAAAGTTTATATCAGAAAGGCTTGATGCAATATATTGACCAAACGTAAGATTATTCGATGCAATCGTTACAGCCGTGGGTTTTTTTCGTGCAACTTCTGATGCGAACGATGGGCCAGAAATGACGGCCATATTTTGCTTTATACCAAAAATTTCTTCGCAGATATTATGCGGTAATAGACCTGTATTAACTTCAAAACCTTTGGTTGCCCAGCAGATATTAAATTTTCTTTTTAAGTTTTTTAACTCGATTAGAATTTCTCTGAAATTATTGCTGGGAGTGGCAATTAAAACAATCTCAGAACCTTCTGTTGCTTCTTTAAGATCAGAAGACAAATGAATATTATTAGGTATTGTAATACCAGGTAAATATCTTTTATTTTCACGAGTGCTATTTATATTTTTGATATTAGCGGGGTTTCTTCCCCACAGTTTAACTGGATTATTCTTACCTGATAGTTGTAATGCTAATGCGGTTCCCCAAGAACCAGAGCCAATAACTGAAATTGACTTATGTTCGGATGTTTGTTCAATCATGTTCAGTGAGTAGTTTCCGAGTTATTTTCATCTTTTGAATCAGCCGGGTTTGAAGTCGCTCTTTTTTTTGATTCGTTATAAAGAGCATCGAAGTTTATTGGCTGTAACAAAAACTCAGGAAAACCTCCTTTCGCTATGATATTGGCGATTGACTCACGAGCATAAGGAAAAAGAGTATTTGGGCAAAATATACCAATAATTGTTTCAAGTTCCTCTTTTTCGTAACCGCTTATTTGAAAAAGCCCAGCCTGCTTTAACTCAACTAGAAATATAACATTATCATCATCTTTTGCTTCAACAGTAATGGTTAAAATTACTTCATGAGTATCATCTTCGAACGGAACATGACTACTGCTTAAATTAAGGTCAGTTTTTGGATTCCATTCCCCGCCCTTGAATACACTCGGTGTATTTGGCGACTCAAAGGAGGCATCCTTTATATATAATTTTTGGATAATAATTTGTTTTATGGGAGCTTCTGCTTCTGCCATTTCAAGTTCCTTTTTTTTGGGTAATAATTAATTTAAAAGTTTACTGAGTTCATTGTTACTATCGAGGAGGGCTAGATCGTCAAAACCTCCAATAGCCATATTATTTATAAAGATTTGAGGCACTGTGTTGTTACCGCTTAGTTTTTCCATCTCTTTCCATGCGGCGTCATTTTTGCTTGTGTGAATTTCCTTGTAAGCTATTTCTTTACTGTCTAGTAAGTCTTTTGCAGCAACGCAATATGGACAATACCCGGCAGTATAGATTACTACTTTATCTTTAATAGCCACTTTATTTTTTCTTTTTAGTAATTAATGGCATATTAGCTTCTGTCCAGCCCGCGATTCCTCCGCTTATACCATAGACGTTTTCTTGACCCGATGCCCTGAGTGTATTTACCGCTTTACTAGAGTCATTACCGGTGTCACAAATAATTATTATGGATCGATTTTTAATTTTTTTTAATTTTTCTTTCTGGCCATTGAGCTGATCGAGCGTCATATTTTTTGCGTTGACTATATGTCCAGTTTTGAATGCTTCTGGAGATCGTATATCTATAAGATTAGCCCCAGCATTCATTAAATTAACTGCTTTAAAAGGATCAATATTAGCAATATTTTGTTGCTTTATTTTTAACTCATTGAAAACCAATAAAAGGAAGCTCAGTATTAAACCAAAACTTAGGACGAGATGATCGCTTATAAATTCGTAGATATTCATATTTTATAATATTTTTTGTTTATTTTATGACATCATTGTCTTAAGAATTGCAGTATACAGCTCTTTTAATCTAAAAGTGATTGAAATTTATTAATTAAAATTCGTCTCTCTTGATAATTACCCTAAGAAGTTATTTAAATATGACAATAAAAGAACGAAGCTTACTGACTATTATTATAAGTATTATTCTAAGTTTAATTTTAATTTTAAGTAATAATTTTTTCCCCTCTTATTATACTAAGCAAAAAATATATACAGCCCCTTCATTATTTAATGAAATCATCACACAGATCGAATCAGAATATATCGATAAAGTTGATTATGATATTTTGATTAATAGCGCTATTACAGGAGTTTTAACTGATCTGGATGAATATTCTGAAATATTGAACGATGAAGATTACCGTCAAGTTCGGAATTCAGCAGAGGGAGTTTATTCAGGAATTGGTGTTACTCTATATCAGAATGCCGACCATACTAAGATTGCTCATGTTATAAAGAACTCGGTGGCATTTTATGCGGGCATTGAAGTTGATGATGAAATTATTGAAATTGATAGTGAGCGTATAGCAACCAGTAATTTATCTGATATTTCGCAGCAACTTGATGGAAAAATTGGTTCAAAAGTTATTCTATTAGTAAAAAAATTGAGTACTAACAAACTTACTCAAATAAATTTGGTACGAGAGCAGATATCTATTCCAAGTGTATATTCAGAAATGCTGGCTTCGAGCTATTGTTATATCAAACTTGATAAGTTCAATAATCAAACAAAAACAGAAATAACGCGAATCATAAGCAATAATTGCCTTCCTGTTAGGATATCTAATTCTTCTATTAAAGGCTTGATTGTCGATATTCGTAATAATCCAGGAGGGACACTGGAAAGCGCTGTGGATGTATCTGATCTTTTTTTAGATAGGGGAATTATTGTGTCGGCAAAAGGACGTAACAATGATTTAATGTTCATTCATTCGGCTAATAAAACTGATATTTTAGAAGGCTTACCCATTGCCATAATTGTTAATAAATATTCTGCATCGGCGTCTGAGATTTTTGCAGGAGCCTTACAAGATAACAATCGTGCCATCGTAGTTGGCACCGCAACTTATGGCAAAGGATCGATACAATCGGTAATTCCTTTGTCTGACGGTGGTGCAATAAAATTAACAACTGCGCGTTATATTAGGCCCTCAGGTGCGCCAATAAATAAACTAGGCATTAGACCTGATATATTGGTTAAGAGTACCAATATTGAGAAATATTTATCTGTTAAGAAAAAAAATGATCGTAATAATGATATCCAATTGTCTGAGGCAATAAATGCATTAAATCGTAACATCAATTACTATCATTAATTGTATGAGTATTTATCAAGAAAAAGTGCTTCCTTATTTAGTTGATTTGGTTTGTTCCTCAAAATCAGCAAGTAAACAAAGAAAAAAAGTTGTGCCTTATGCTGAGGGTGAGGTACTTGAGGTAGGTGTGGGCTCAGGACTAAATTTTCCATTTTATGATGTTCAAAAAATAACCAAAATATGGGCATTAGAACCATCTAAAGGAATGCAAGTTTTAGCAAAAAAAGCACCAAGAGACCCATGCTTGAATATCGAATTTATAACATTATCTAGCGAGGAGCTTCCCTTTGATGAAGCTAGTATTGATACTATTGTAATCACCTATGTTCTCTGTACGATCCCAGATGTTCGCATAGCATTGCAACAGATGTTTAAAGTGCTAAAGCCAGGCGGTAAATTATTATTCTCAGAGCATGGTAGAGCCCCAGATGCGAATATCAAGTTTTTACAAAATTTAGTAAATCCTTTTTGGCGAAGAGTGGCGGGAGGGTGTAACCTAAATCGTCATATACCTAATTTATTAAAAGAAGCAGGATTTATTTTGCAAAAAGATGAGCGAATGTATCTTCCAGGGTTTAGATTTTTTTCCTATAATTATTGGGGCACGGCGGTTAAAAGTTAATTTATGTTTAAGTATATATTTATTTTTCTTCTAATAATTTTTTCATTCAATAGTCTAGCTCAAGATGAAAAAACCAACATTCAAATACAGTGCAAAAAAGATTTTCAACCAGTTTGTGGCATCGATGGGAATACTTTTGTCAATGTATGTTTTGCTAATGTAACAGCAATAGAAATAGATTATTTAGGCGTATGCAAGGACCCTTCAATTTCTTGTTCAGAAGAATATGCACCTGTTTGTGGCGTCGATAACAAAACCTATAATAATGCCTGCCTAGCAGTTTCAGTAGGTATTGAGATAGTTGAACCATTTGCATGTCCAGGGCAAGATGCATGTAAAAATACATATGAACCTGTTTGTGGAATAAATGGACAGACCTATAGAAATCGTTGTGAAGCCGGTCAAGATAAAATGCAACTACAGAATCTAGGGGTGTGTGATATTAATTCCTGTCCTAAAATAATAGCCCCTGTTTGCGCTCAAAATACAACCTACAATAATGCCTGTATGGCTGAATCTTCAGGGTATGAAAAATTTACACAAGGCGCATGTAACACACGTTCTTGCACCGGAATATATGCTCCAGTATGCAGTGATAATAATAAAACATTTTTAAATGCATGCGTGGCTGAAAGAGCAGAAGAAAGAATTATGCACGCTGGTTTATGTGAGGAGCAAGGCAAAAATTGTTCCAATGAATATATTCCAGTTTGCGGTGTCGATAAAAAAACTTATGAGAATCGTTGTTTTCTCGACAATGCCAAAATAAAACTCGCCTATGCTGGAGTTTGTTTGGGGCAAGCCCAATAACAGTATTGCTTTAGATGAGGTGGTAGATGAAAAGAGAAATCTGTATCAGCTTAAAATATTAGTGATTGGAAAAGTTCGAATTATTCAGCATTGCCCATGAGTTTTTGAAGTGGTTTGCTAATAATTAATAAGATAATTCCAGCACCAGCTGAGGTCAATACGATGTTTAAATACTGATCAGGAAAGCTAGTTATATCATTTGCATTAAATTCACCGGCAATGCGTCCAGCTATGAGATTTCCTAAAGCGGAGGCAACAAACCAGATGCCCATCATTTGTCCAACAAAGCGTTTGGGTGCGAGCTTAGTTGTAACAGATAGCCCTACTGGGGATAGCGCCAACTCACCAAAAGTATGAAATAAATAAGTTAATAATAACCATGTAGGCATGGCCTGACTACCGCTGGCAACAATAGAGGAAGCTATAACCATCATAAAGAATCCGAGTGCCAAGAATAATAAACCAATTGCAAATTTAGTAGGAGTGGATGGATTTAGATTTTTTTTTGCGAGCCAAATCCACATATAAGCGAACATAGGAGCAAAGATAATTATAAAAATAGAATTGATTGACTGAAACCACGATGAATAAAGAGTAATCCAGCCAAACTCGAGCTTTATATATCGACTCGCAAATAAATTTAAAGATGAACCTGCTTGTTCAAAACCAGCCCAGAACATTGCTGCACCGAGAAAAAGCGCTATTATTACCCATACACGATTGCGTTCTTGGGAGTTTAGTTTGCCTAATAGCAGAATGTAGGTGAAAAAACCAAAAGCGGCAAATAATATAATATAAGTAGTTACTTCTGAAATTTTTATAAAATTAATATTTTCAATATTAATACGTGAAAACCAGAATGATCCTAGGCTTAAAATTAAGCAAATAGAAATTAAAATCCATTTTTGTTGGCTATTGATATTAACGGATTGTGAGCCTGCTATTCCGAGATAATGTCTCGTTTTCCAAAATTGAATGACGCCAAATAACATGCCAATACCAGCAACTGCAAAACCATAATGCCATCCATAATTTTGATTTTGAGCTAAAGCGCCGCATATTATTGGGCCAAGCATCCCACCTAAATTAATTCCCATATAAAAAATTGAAAAGCCAGCATCTCTTCTATGGTCGCCTGGAGAGTATAGGGCACCAAGAATTGCGCTGATATTCGGCTTTAGAAGCCCTGTACCCAAAATCACCAAGAGTAAGCCTAAAAAAAAAGTATTTATCGATGGGATAGCAAGCACAAAATGCCCACACATAATAATAATTCCACCGGCTAAGATAGCTGATTGAGCGCCAATTATACGATCAGCAATCCATCCACCTGGTAATGCAACCAAATAGACAAGTGCGGTATAGATACCATAAATTGCTGTTGCATCTGCATCGGTCATACCCATACCGCCGTTAATGACTTGATCGGTCATGAATAATACGAGTAAAGCTCTCATCCCGTAATAGCTTAATCTTTCCCACATTTCAGTGAAAAAGAGAGTTACTAATCCTTTAGGATGCCCAAAAACGGTGTCATTCATGATTGGTGGCTTGATGATATAGTAGTTAAGGCTTTAAATATGACGTTAATCATCGTCAGTGGATTTCTTTATGACAAATACCTTCGCCATAATAATACCTAATTCATATAAGAGATAAACCGGAACAGCCAATAATGTTTGACTGATGACATCAGGTGGAGTCAAAAACATGCCAGCTATAAATGCCATTAAAAACACATATGGCCGAGCTTTTCCAAGTTTTTTGGTATCGGTCAAGCCCGCCCAAACTACGAGTACCGTTGCAATAGGGACTTCAAAAGCAATGCCAAACGCAAATACAATGGTAGTGATAAAATCTAAAAACTGAGCAATATCTGTTTGAACCTCTACACCCTCTGGAGCTACAGAAGCAAAAAAACTAAACATCAAAGGAAATACGACAAAATATGCAAATGAAATACCAAGATAGAATAAAACGACGCTTGTCATAAATAAAGGTACCGCAAATCGCTTTTCATTTTTATAAAGCCCTGGCGCTATAAATGTCCATATTTGAAACAAAACTATAGGCATGACTATAAACAAAGCAGCAAAAAAGGTTAACTTAAAAGGTGTTAAGAGGGGCGAGGCTACCGCAGTTGCAATCATTGCATTGCCAGGAAGAACCTCCCGCAGCGGTTCTGAAACTACCGTAAAAATATCTCTAGAGAAAGGAAGCATACAAATGAAAACAACAACAACTGATATTGCAATTATCAGCAGCCTACTTCTCAGTTCGATTAGATGGGACAGTAAAGTACCTTCGGCTAATTCCTCTTCTTCAGATTTATTATTCATTATATTTAAATTAAGTTAGGAATTATTTTCGTTTGAAGGCTCAGCAGGTTCAGGCGAAGATATTGAATCCGGGTCTTCAGGCCTATCGTTATAGTCAGGACTATTATTAACAAATTGCGGTCTTGCTATATCTTCTGGCGGAAAATTAGATGATTTCTGATCTAAAGGATCGCTAAGATCAATTTCTTCCTCTAGTTGTCTGCGCATGACCCTGGTCATTCTTTTGGCCTGACCTATCCATTCGCCCAATTGATTTGCCACTTGTGGAAGGCGTTTTGGACCCAGGACAATAAGACCAATAAGGGACAGAATAATTAATTCCCAAAAACCAATACCAGACATAGCAATCCTTTATTTTAGTTATGAATGGTTATTTTTGTTCTTCGGGTTGTGTGGTTTTGGCCGAAGAAAAATCAGTAGATTCAGTAGACTCATTAGTTTCAATTTCAGCAGGCTCTTTGTCGGCCTCACTAACGGCTGACCTAAAACCCTTAACCGCACTGCCTAAATCTGAGCCGAGTGTTCTTAGTCGCTTGGTGCCAAATATGGCTAATACAATTGCAAGAACAATTAGTAATTGAAACGGTCCGATGTTTGATAACATCTTTAATACTCCTAATTATTTTAATTTATAATAAGTTTAGTATAACAATTTATTATAATTAATGAATATATTGCTTTTTGTAATGACAATATGCAAAAGAATTTAATATATATTTGTTATTTAACTTGTAACCAAAAAGTTACTGGACCGTCGTTAACAAGGGTGATTTGCATATTCGCACCAAATACTCCGTGCTGAGTATTTATATATTGATTTGAGATGCAATCAATGAATTTTAAAAATAGTTGTTTACCTTTAATAGGGTCTGCTGCATTAGAAAAACTAGGCCTGTTTCCAGTATTGGTATTTGCGGCTAACGTAAACTGAGGAACAATTAAGAGATCAAAATTTTTATCTCGAACACTTTTATTCATTTTTTCATCACAATCAGAGAAAATTCGATAATTAAGAACTCGTTTAGTCATCCTTGTAACTTGATTTTCTGAGTCACTCTTTTCGAAGGCAATAAAAACAAGTATCCCTTCTTGAATGGCTGCAATATGATCTCCTTCAATATTTATGGATGATGTTTTTACACGCTGTAGCAATGCAATAATAAGCTTCTCCAGATCGTTTTTACTAATTAATTAGGTTAAATGATATTTGTACTTTTATTCAACTATTTTATTATGTTTTTACTGTGAAGGTCATTTATGACTTAAAATTGATTAAATTTACCACATTGATTATTTTTATAGTTATGTGGTAATAAATTTCCAGATTAATTATTAAATTGATTAATTGTGGGATTATATTAAATTAAAAGATTTCAGTTGCACTAAATTGGTGACACATTAAACTCTTTACTCGACTTCATAAGGATAATTTAAATGAAAAGACGTGAATTTGTAACCGGCGTGGCATTAGCTGCAGGGGCTTCTGCATGTAGTGAAGAGCAAACTGAAACAAATAAGCTTGTTACAAATGATAAAGTATTTAAATGGAATATGGCTACTTCATGGCCGCCTCATCTTCCAGGGTTAGGTGTGGGCGCAGATAATTTAGCTAAAAACATTGAAAAAGCAAGCAATGGTAGATTAAAAATCAAAGTGTATGCCGGTGGTGAGTTAGTGCCCCCATTAGAGGTTTTTGATGCGGTGAGTCAGGGTACGGTTCAAATGGGACATGATTCCTCTTATTATCATCGTGGTAAATTACCAGCTGCACCTTATTTTACTACGATTCCTTTTGGATTGAATGTTAATGAAATGAACGCTTGGCTGTATTTTGGTGGCGGACTTGAATTATGGCAAAAATGTTACCGCCCTTTTAATCTCGTTCCATTTCCTGTTGGAAATACTGGCGTTCAAATGCTTGGTTGGTTTAATAGAGAAATAAATGAATTGGATGATATTGTTGGACTTAAAATAAGAATGCCAGGTCTTGGTGGGGAGATTATGCAAAGAGCAGGAGCAATACAGGTCACTATGGCCGGATCTGAAATATTTACTTCACTGCAAACTGGGGCAATCGACGCTGCTGAATGGGTCGGTCCTTATAATGATGTTTCTTTAGGTCTCCATAAAGCAGCAAAGTATTATTATTATCCCGGCTTTCATGAGCCTGGCCCCAATATAGAATGTATAGTCAATCAAAGTGCTTGGGATTCCTTGCCAGCTGATTTGCAGCAAATTGTGAATATCGCCTGTCAGGGCGCTAACTTAAATATGACATCAGAATATATGTGGGGAAATGCTGTGGCATTAGAGCAACTGACGCATGATCCAAACATTGAGCTTAAGCAAATTCCTCAAATAATATTTGATACTTTGAAGTTGCATACCGAGGATGCTATTAAAGATTTAGTAGCAAAAGATGCTATGTCAAAAGAAATTGAGGATTCAATAAGTAAATTTATGAAGATTTCATCAGCAAATCAGAGTATTACTGAGCTTGCCTACTTAAGGATGCGTATTGGAGATAAAGAAATTGAGGATAGGTAGTTAGGAATAAATATATTCAGGTAACCAGGTTACGAGTTGTGGAAAAATGCAGAGTATTATGAGCATCGTCATCTGAATAAAAACAAAAGGCATAACACCTAAATAGATTTGTTTCGTAGAAATGGCGTCGGGTGCAACACCACGGAGATAAAAAAGTGCAAAACCAAATGGCGGGGTGAGAAATGAGGTTTGCAAGTTAATTGCTATCATTATACCCAGCCAAATTGGATCTATATTCATTGTGAGCAAAATGGGCGCGACAATAGGCACCACAACAAATGTTATCTCGATAAAATCCAATATAAAGCCGAGAACAAAAATAGCTAACATCACAATAAATATGGCAGTAAATTTATCGCCAGGTAATGCTAGTAAAAAATCTCGGATGCTATCGTCACCACCAAAACCTCTGAATACCAAAGAAAAAATAGAAGCACCAATCAAAATAAAGAAAATCATACTAGTAATTCTTAAGGTGGTTTGCATAACATTAGATAATTGCAGGAGAGACATTTTATTTCTAATATAAGAAATAAATAGCGCGCCAGAAGCTCCTATTCCAGCTGCTTCTGTGGGTGTTGCAAAACCAAATAATATTGAACCAAGTACCGAGAAGATTAAAAAGAGTGGTGCAAATAGGGCACTGAAGATTTTTTTAAAACTTTGACTTTGAGGTTTTTGAGTCTTAATTTGATTTGCAGTATCAGGATAAAAATATCCTGATACTGATATGTAGAGTAAATACAATACAACTAAAATAAATCCAGGAATTAAGGCCCCAGCAAAAAGGTCACCGACAGATACCGTGCGGGGAGAGAAGTTGCCTTGAGATAACTGGGCATATTGAAAAGAAGAAGAAATAACATCACCCAACATAACCAGCACAATTGAAGGCGGAATTATTTGACCAAGAGTGCCGGCCGCACAGATCGTCCCAGCTGATATTTCTGGCGAATAGCCTTTTTTTAACATCGTTGGTAAAGCAAGTAAACCTAATGTCACGACTGTCGCACCTACGATTCCGGTACTTGCGGCGAGCAACATGCCAATTATCATCACTGCGATACCCAGACCACCTTTAAGGCGCCAAAATAAATCAGAGAGGCTTTCTAAGAGGTCTTCGGCAATCTGAGATTTTTCTAATGTGATGCCCATAAAGATAAATAATGGGACCGCCAAAAGTGTTGTATTCGTCATTATTCCATAAACACGATTTGGTAGACCAGTTAAAAAAGCTTGTTCAAAAGATCCGGTAATAATTCCAATTGCTGCAAAAATTAATGAGGTTCCAGCCAAGGAAAAAGCCACAGGAAATCCTAATAACAGCACTATTATAATTGTGGCGAATAATAGTAAGGCCATCCACTCCATGTCTATGTTTTTGAGCTTTTAGTTTTAATTAGGATGGATAAACTTTGTAATATTAATGTTATTGGCATGATAATTAACATACTTTTTAAAATCGGAATGGCTGGATAGGGCAATCCACCGGCATCCCTAGATATTTCATTGACTGACCATGAAGCATAAACAAAGCCCCATGAAACAATGATGAAGTAGATACAAACTGGAAATACAAAAATAAGAATACCCATTATATTTATCCAATCTTGTTTTTTTTGGGAGAAGCTTCTGTATAAAATATCTACGCGTACATGCTCATTTTGTTGAAGGGTATAAGCTGATCCTAGCAAAAATATAGCACTGTGAAACCACACTAGTGATTCTTGCATATAAATAGCTCCGAGATTAAAACCATATCTTAGTATAACGATAAGCATTGTCGTTAGAACCATAGCTAAAGTCAGCCAAGATACTGTTTTTCCGATAATCTGTATGGCCCTATCTATTAGGTTCGCAATGACGTTAAGTTTATTGATGGGTCACCAGATAGTTTTAATGACGCCAGAATGTGGGTGTGAACAAAACGAGTAATGTAAAAATTTCAAGCCTACCAAGTAACATACCAATAATTGCAATCCATTTAGCACTATTTGGCATGGTCATGAAGCCATTGGCAACTTCGCCTAGTCCTGGGCCTAGATTATTGAGTGTGGCGGCAACAGCCGAAAATGCAGTAACCTGGTCTAAACCAACCATCATCATCGCGATTAGCATGAATCCAAATACAATCAAATAGATTGAGAAGAAACCCCAAACTGCATCAACGATTCGATACGACACAGCATTTTTTCCTAATTTGACAGGAATTTCTGCGTTTGGGTGAACCAATCTTTTTATTTCACGAATTCCTTGTTTGTAAATTAATAGAAACCTTATAACTTTAATACCGCCTGCGGTCGATCCTGCTGAGCCACCAATAAAGCTAGCTAAAATCAGAACAATTGGAATAGCTCCTGGCCAATTAGCAAAATCGGTAGTAGTAAAGCCCGTGGTAGTAGCAATTGAGACAGCATGAAAGATGCCAGTTATGGGTATATTTTTGTTATCCAAGTGATCGCTGAGTAACAGCGCGATAATAACGAAAGCTGAAATAGATAATATAAGTTTTAAATAAGCTTGAAATTCATGGTCACTAAAATAATGTGCTATGTTTTTATTGCGCCAGGTAAAAAAATGGAGTGAAAAGTTGATCCCGGCAGCAAACATAAAGAAAATAGCAATAAGCTCAATACCCGTATTATTAAAATATCCAATACTTAGGTCATGTGTTGAAAAACCACCTATTGCTACAGTAGAGAATGCATGACATATAGCATCAAAACCGCTCATGCCAGCTATATAGTAACTACCAGCACAAAGTATGGTGAAAACAAGATATACATACCATAATGCTTTTGCCGTTTCTGTAATTCTAGGGGTTAGCTTATTGTCTTTTATTGGCCCAGGTGTTTCAGCCCGATAAAGTTGCATTCCGCCAATTCCGAGCATGGGCAAAACGGCTACTGCTAAAACAATAATACCCATACCTCCGAGCCATTGAAGCTGCTGTCGATAATACAATATAGATTTAGGTAAAAAATCAAGGCCTGATAATACCGTTGCACCTGTCGTAGTAAGCCCTGACATTGATTCGAATATTGCGTCAGTGAGTGACATATTGGGTTGAGATGAAAAATACAATGGCGAAGCCCCAAAAACACCTAATACCACCCAAAATAATGCTACTACGAGAAATCCGTCTCTCAATCTAAGTTCATTACCCGAATGACGGACAGGAAGCCAAATGATTAGACCTGAAAGTACAGTTAAGAAAAATCCAAAGAGGAAAGATACCCAGACATTATCCTCATAAAGAAAACTAATAATGATTGGCGGCAGCATTGTAATGCTGAATATCATTAATAAAATACCTATTATTCTTTGTATGACTTGCCAGTTCATTGTTTGTTCATATCTTATTTAGTTAGAACATTATCTTTTTGAAATAGTTTTTCTAAATGAGCGATGTTTCTTCTGTCTGTTAAAAATAATATGACGTGGTCATCTTTTTCTATAATGGTGTCATGGTGAGCCATGATAACTTCTTCACCGCGAACAATAGTCACAATATTACAGCCATGAGGTAAATCAATATCTTCAATTTTTTTCCCTACTACGGGTGAATTTTTATTATCACCATGAGCAATTGCTTCAATGGCTTCTGCTGACCCTCTCCTTAATGAGTGTACTTTGACTACGTCGCCGCCTCGCACATAAGCCAAAAGTGATCCTATGGTAATTTGTTTGGGGGAAACGGCAATATCAATTGTTCCAGCTTCAACTAAATCAGCATAAGTTGGCCGATTTATGAGCGCCATAACTTTACTGGCACCCATTCTTTTGGCTAACATCGCTGATAAAATATTAGCTTCTTCAGCATTTGTTAGTGCACAAAATATATCGACATCATCTATATCTTCTTCAAGCAGCAACTCTTCATCAGCTGCATCACCCACTAGGACAATAGCTTTATTTAGTTGTTCGGAAATTATTTTAGCTCTTTCTGGATTGCGTTCAATAATTTTTACATGATTTGTTTCTTCTAGAGCCGAAGCTAAGCGAACACCAATGTGACCTCCACCCGCGATTAATACTCTTCTGACAGGGCTATCAATTTTTCTCATTTCGCTCAAAAAGGCGCGGATATCTTTTTTTGCAGCAATGAAAAATACTTCATCACCAGAACGAATTATTGTATCTCCTTCCGGTTGAAGAGATTGTCCATCACGATAAATAGCTGCAATTCTTCCTTCTGTATTTGGAATATGCTCTTTAAGTGTTGAGATTTTTTGTCCAACGAGTGAGCCATCTTTATTTACTTTTGCTGCTACTAATCGTACCTCGCCATTCGCAAATTTAAGTACCTGCAACGCACCAGGATAATGTATTAATTGTTCTATATGTTCGCAAACGAGTTGTTCAGGGCTCAAACAAACATCAACCGGAATAGCTTCCAGATTAAATAGGCCCTCAGTACGTATGTATGCGGCAGAGCGGATACGAGCAACTTTAGTCTCAATGTTAAAGATGGTAGATGAAATTTGACAAGCCAACATATTAGTTTCATCAGAATCTGTTAATGCAATGACAATATCAGTATCTTCAGCACCTGCTCGTTTTAAAACATCGGGGTGAGATGCATGACCAGAAATTGTTCTTATGTCGAGACGATCTTGCAGCTCCCTTAATATATCTTTTCTCGTATCAACGACTGTGACGTCATTACTTTCTTCACGAGAAAGATGCTCCGCAGCTGATGAGCCTACTTGTCCTGCACCTAAAATAAGTATTTTCATATAATCTTTATGCTATTTTTTTGAAAAATAAATTACAAATTATTAATTAAATTTATTTAAGTTCAAGGTTAGCATAACTAAGAACTAACCACTTTGTTCCAGCATCTTCAAAATTAACTTGTACGCGAGCGTGAACTCCTTGACCTTCATAAGCAAGTATTATTCCTTCGCCAAACTTAGCATGATGAGCTCTCTGGCCCAATTGAACCGGAGGTTCAGTCACTTGGTGCGAGGTTTTTTTTCTAGTATGTATTTGAGTTTGATAATGATTGATACGTGTTTGTCTTATTTCTTCTTTTAATTCAGAAGGAATTTCAGTCATAAAGCGTGAAGGCGGTGCATGATTGTCCTGTCCATGAAGCCTCCTTTGTTCCGCGTAAGTTAGGTACAATATTTGTTCGGCTCGGGTTATCCCTACATAACAAAGTCTGCGCTCTTCTTCTAAGCTTCTTGGGTCAACTATACTTCTTTGATGAGGAAATAGGCCATCTTCCATGCCACACATAAAGACTAGTGGAAACTCTAAACCCTTTGCAGAATGCATGGTCATCAGCTGTACACAATCTTCCCATGCACTTGCTTGTTCTTCTCCCGCTTCCAGTGCAGCATGCGCTAAAAAAGCATCCAGAACAGTCATGTCATCATCATTATCTATTTCATAGCTTTTTGCTGCTGAAACGAGTTCCTCTAAATTTTCTATCCTAGTTAGACCTCGTTCGCCTTTTTCATTTTGGTGGAGCTCAATTAAGCCGCTTAGATTTATCAAATGATCAATTTTATCATGTATCTCTAAATCTTCTGTTTCTCTTTTCATTTTATTTATGAGAGAAATAAAATGACTGATTTTGATAAATTTTTTGCCAGTTGGATCATTCTTGGCAAGATGACAGGCAGCTTCCCATAGTGAAGAATTATTTTCTTTAGCGCACACTCTAATACCATCAAGTGCTTTAGCGCCTATACCGCGCGTTGGTTTATTTATTATTCTTTCAAAAGAAGTATCATCAGTTTGATATGTAACCACCCTTAAATAAGCTAGGGCGTCTTTTATTTCTGATCTTTCAAAAAATCTCAGTCCACCGTATATTCTATATGGCATAGATGCACTAATTAAAGCTTCTTCTAATGCCCTAGACTGAGCATTAGATCGATAAATAATGGCTGCTTCTGATCGCTTGTTTCCTTGTTTTTCCCAATCAGAAATTCTCCCTACAATGAATCCTGCTTCATCTCTTTCATTGAAAGCTGAATATATTTTTAGTAATTCTCCAGCTTTTCCATCCGTCCAAAGCTCTTTTGGTATCCTTTTTTCATTATTGGTTATAATCGCATTGGCGGCTTTTAAAATAGTTGCAGTTGAGCGATAATTTTGTTCCAAAGTAATTATTTTCGTTGCGGGAAAATCTTTTTGAAATTGTTTAATGTGCTTAATTTTCGCACCACGCCATCCATATACTGATTGATCCTCATCGCCCACAGCAAATGGAATTCCCTCAGGGCCTGTTAAGAGTCTCAAAAAAGCATATTGAATAGTATTTGTATCTTGAAATTCATCGACTAAAAGGTGCTTAAATATTCTGTGATATTTTTCAAGTACTAATGGATTGTCTCTGAACAGTTCATATGACTTTAATAATAATTCAGCGAAATCAACAAGACTTCCTTGATCGCATATAACCTGATAACTCTCATATAGTTTGATATGTTGAATTAAATCTGGATCATTCTTATTGTCTATTTGATCTGAGCGTAATCCTTCATCTTTCTGTTTATTAATAAAGTGTTGAATATTTTTAGGGTTATATCGATCATCGTCTAGCCCAAGACTTTTGACCAATCTTTTTATTATTCGTAGTTGATCGCCGGAATCAATGATTTGAAAGTTTTTTTGTAAGTTTACTTCAGTTGCATGCCTTCTTAAAAAGCGGTGAGCTATACCGTGAAAAGTGCCAATCCAAAGATTATTAACTGGTATGTCAAGCAACCTCTCGATACGATTCCTCATTTCCTTGGCAGCTTTGTTCGTAAAGGTAACGGCCATAATATGGTGTGGTGAGGTATTTTCTACATCTATCAACCATGCAATGCGATGGGTTAAAACTCTTGTTTTACCACTACCTGCACCTGCAATTACAAGCATAGGTGAAGCGGGCCCAGAAACTGCTTTACGCTGCGGCTCATTTAGAGAGTCAAGTATTGGGGTTACATCCATTTATATCAAAAAATCACTGATTCTTAATGGTAAGTAATGATCTATAAGCAAAGCCGTAAATAAGATCGTTAAATAATGAATTGAAAAACGAAAGACTCTCATTGGTAATTCAATATCTTCGTCTTTTTTTAATTTTATTGCATACCATAAAAAAGCTGCTCCAGATGCAATTGCTGTGACTAAATAAATTAGCCCACTCATACCAGTTTGATAAGGCAATATAGTTATACCAACTAATAGAATTGTATAATTCAATATAAATAAGCGTGTAAAGGCATTGCCATGAGTGACTGGAAGCATTGGAATATTAGCTTTTTCATAATCATCTTTTCTTGCAATCGCTAAAGCCCAGAAATGTGGTGGAGTCCAGAGAAATATAATAAGAAAGAGAATTAAGGCGTCACTATGAATTTCTCCAGTTACTGCAGTCCAACCAAGAACGGGTGGTGCCGCTCCGGCGGCTCCTCCGATCACTATATTTTGAGGAGTTGTTCTTTTTAAATACACGGTATAGATCACCGCATAACCGATCAAAGACAAAAAAGTTAAAATTGCAGTTAGTAGATTTATCCTAAATAAAAGTATTAGCATTGAAATAACACATAAAATTAAAGAGAAAAATAATGCTTTCTGCTGAGAGATTTTACCTTGCGGTAATGGTCGATTTTTAGTTCGAGTCATTTTTTCATCAATTTTCGCATCAAGAACATGATTGATCACGGCGGCAGATGAAGCACTAAGACCGATTCCTAATGCGCCAAAAAATACCACATCTAAAGGAGGAAGTGCACTGGTTGATAGGAGCATTCCAACAATGCCACAAAAGACAATTAATACCACAACACGCGGTTTTGTTAGCTCATAATAATCTTGCCAATTTGCTTGATTGGTGTGTGATATATTTTGCAATTTTTTTGCCTTAGTTTAGTTTATTAAATAAATCTTAATCATGATTAATTATATCATTAATTTTAATTTGACTTAATTTAGAAGCTCATTATTTGTTTTTTATTAATAATCTCTTCAGTTTAATTATTAAGACAACTATTATTCCAAAACACATTAAGAACCATTGAATGGCGTAGCCATAATTAGTGGAAGTGCTTGACACTCTGGGCTCCCAATTTCTTTGAAACCCGTTTTTTTCTTCTGGATCTAATAATAGTATATAAGAAAATAATTTACGTCCAAAAAGGATTTCAATTTCTTTTATTGTTGGATATATACCTATGGCAGGCCAGGTGATAGTTTCACTAAACGCTTCAGAATCTCGAATTGCCATTCTGGGTAGGTTGCCAGATCTTCCGTTGACTGAATTAGGCATTGTATTAATATTAATATCTGGCTTTGAATTAGAATTAATATTTTTCTTAACCCAGCCTCGATTTACAAGCAGCCATGGCAGTTCGTTGTTAATCTCAAAGGGCGTAATGATCATTTGGCCTAGCTGACCATTTCTAATGATGTTATCAATTACAATTTGTTTTTCAGCAATATATTTTCCTGTTGTTTGGATTTGCAGATATTCATCTATAGGCAAATCATTTTGAATGCTCAAATAACTGGTTTCAGATAAATATGCCTCATTTAAGGTATCTTTTGCTTTAGCTCGATCTAATTGCCAAAATCCGAGTGACGCAAAACAATATATTAATAGTAGTAAAAGAATATAAGGCATTATAAAAGTTAAGTGCCGATTTAATTTTAATTCTGACATGAGTATTTTTATGGTGCCTGTTTTCTTATCTGTGAAATATCGACTGAATATTCATTGGGATTTGAGTTTAAATGTTTGCCCCATGCATGGCCATATATTAGTTCTAATTCGACATTAAATTGATCGTTTTTAATATTATTTTTCAGCCCTAGTTTAAATTCTTCAATTTTTTTCTTGCCAGTCAATGTTGGATTTCTATTTTTCAGACAATTACTTGCCCCAGAATTTCTAAGATCAGAGAAAAGCGAGTCAATATTTTTGTAATTAATAGTGAGTTTCTCGGCATCTAAAACAGGATCACCAAGACCGGATTGTAATATTTGGTCACCAATAATATGCATGTCTATAAAAGGGTTAATATGCTCATAATTATCAAGCTTGCTCCATATAGATTTGATAATTTGTAAGCTATCGGGCCCAAGAGTAGAAAAAATAAATAATCCATCATTCTTGAGTATGCGACTAATTTCAATGAAGAATAGGGGAAGATTTTCAATCCAGGGCATCAGCAGATTTGCAAAAATTAGATCAATGGAATTATTTTTGAATGGTAAAGAATATGCAGAGGCCTGTATTTCTGTAATTGGATTTAAAATGGAGCGTTTTTTTCTTGACTCTATCAGCATGCCCTGAGATAAATCTAAGCTAAAGATATGGCATTTTTTGTAGTGTTTCGCTAAAAATCTTGAACTTGAACCATTAGCGCACCCTAGATCGATAGCTATTTTTGGATTTAAGTTCATTAACGTCATTCTTTCAATCAGATCATTGCGACAATGATGATGAATAAAATCATGCTTTGCGAATGTTTTCGCCGCAGCATTGGATTTTCTTTCTATATTGTGCTGAAAAAATATATTATCAATCATGCTATTTTCGATTTATGTTTGATAGTGAAGAATTATGCCAATAAAGACGGTCATACCAATATAATGATTGTGCTTGAATGCTTTGAAACACGATTCTCTATCTTTTTCTTTGGTCAACCATTGGTGATAAATCATGATCAGCATCGAGATCATGATTGCTGAATATACCCACATTCCCAAAGCAGCTAATTGTGCCATAAAAAATAACAAGACAAGCATTGAGCATTGAAGTAATCCGATAATAAATAAATCATATCGACCAAAAAGAATAGCTGTAGACCTAACGCCAAGATTTAAATCATCATCACGATCAACCATTGCATAATAAGTGTCATATATTAAGGCCCAAATAATAGCGATAAAAAAAATTAACCAACCAAGAAGAGGTACATGACCAATTTCTGCCGCAAAAGCCATAGGGACGCCCCAGCCAAAAGCAATACCAAGCACTAATTGTGGGGCGGATAATACTCTTTTGGCAAATGGATATATGACGGTAACAAGGGCGCCACCTATAGCAAAAAATTTTGTTGTTAGATTAAGAAAAAATATTAAAGTAAAAGCTAAAGACATTAAAATAATAAATAAAATTATTGCTTCTTTTTCAGAAACCTTCCCTGAAGCTATAGGTCGATTTTGAGTCCTTTTTACATGAGGGTCTATTTTTCTATCAGCGAAGTCATTTAATACACATCCAGCAGATCGCATAATAACGGTTCCAGATAAGAAAATTAATAAGATTTTTATCGATACCTGTCCCTCACTAGCAATCCATAAAGACCATAGCATTGGCCACATTACTAACCAGATCCCAATGGGTTTATCCAGTCTCATTAAAAGTAGATAGTTCTTAAGGTTTTTGCTTGAAATTAATTCCATATTTATGTTTAAACTTTTCCATAATGTTGATCATCACTAGACCAACGCATGATAATTTTTTTCGTTTTGTTGGGAAAATCATGCATCAATGTTTCGGCTATTTTTTGTACTTTTGGAAGCAGGTGTGCGTCCCTCATTAAGTCTGCAATTCTATATTGTGGTAAGCCAGTTTGTTTTGTTCCTAATAACTCACCAGGGCCTCGTAGTTCAAGGTCCCTCTGCGCAATAACAAATCCGTCATTAGTTTCACGTAATATAGACAATCTATCATAGGCAAGCGAACCAAGCGGTTTTTTATACAATAAAATACAATGACTTTTTTGATTTCCACGTCCAACCCGACCTCTTAATTGATGCAGTTGGGTTAAACCCATTCTTTCTGCATTTTCAATAATCATTAAACTCGCATTTGGAACATTGACCCCAACTTCTATGACAGTAGTTGCTACCAAAAGATCGATTTTACCTTCTTTGAATAAACGCATAGTGTTTTCTTTTTCTGCTTGCTTTTGTCTGCCATGAATTAGACCTATTTTTAGAGGTTTAATTATCTTTTTCAAATATTCATATCGATCTGTTGCCGCATCTGCCTTGATTAATTCTGACTCATCGATTAATGGGCAAACCCAATAAGCCTGCTGCCCTTTTGTACAGGCATCGTTAACTCTTTCAATGACTGATGGACGTTTATCATTAGGAATAACCAGTGTTTCAACGGATTTTCTTCCGACAGGAAGTTCATCAATTATTGAGGAATCTAGATCGGCATAAGCTGCCATTGCCAACGTTCTAGGTATTGGTGTTGCGGTCATAATTAATTGGTGAGGTTGCTTTTTTGACTGACTGCCTTTTTCTCTAAGCGCGACTCTTTGATTAACTCCAAATCGATGTTGTTCATCAATTATTATTAGTGCTAGATCTTTAAAAATAACCCCCTCTTGAAATAGTGCATGCGTCCCAATAATTAAATTGGCTTCCCCTTTCTCGATTTGACGAAGATTATTTTCACGAATTGATTTCTTTTGTCCTCCAGTTAATTTGACTATATTGATATTGAGTTTTGCAAACCATGTAGAAAATGATTCCATATGTTGTTCGGTGAGTAATTCGGTCGGTGCCATAATAGCCGCTTGTTTTTTATTGGCGATTGTTTTTAGACAAGCAATCGCAGCCACAACTGTTTTTCCAGAACCAACATCACCTTGTAACATTCTCATCATTGGTTGAGGTTTATTGAGATCAGCTAAGATTTCTTTACACACTAGTTTTTGAGCTGCTGTTAATTGAAAGTTTAGCGTTTGAACGAATTGACTAACCTCATTCTTTCCATCTTGAAGAGAATCTGCAGTTGTGTTTGCTGCAAGTAATTTAAGCTGTCTGAGGCTAATATAATTAGCTAATAGCTCTTCAAAAGATAACCTTTCTTTGTAACTCCTCATTGCTTCATTAATATCAGCATGCTTTAGGTTTGCTGGAGGCTGATGTAGATTAGTTAGAGCTTCGGGTAAGCTTGGCATTTTAATTTCTTTAAGAATATATTCTGGTAAATATTCGTTTGGTTGAGACGTCCTCATTATATTCAAAGCTTGGCCTACCAGATTACGCAGTCTTCCAGTCTGTATACCCTCTATTGATGGATAAATAGGGGTGAGCTTATCGTCTAGTTTAAATGCCTTGCTTGATTCAATAAATCGATATTCTGGATGAATCATTTCAAATTTTTTGCCATTAGATTTTAATAATCCAAAGCATATGAGGTGAGTATTTTTTTTGAATTGTTGAAGTTGTGATCTTGAAAAATAAAAAAATCTTAAGTTAAGGACAGCCGAATCATCTTGAATTTTAACAAATAGACTTCTTCGTCCATAGAATAGAATTTTGGATTCTATTATTTTTCCTGCGATTAAAACGTGCTCATTGATCGGTGCATTTTGTATATCATATAAAATAGTTCTATCTTCATATCTGTTAGGCAATAAAAATAATATGTCTTCAATGCTCCTGACACCACGGTTGTTTAATTTTGTTTTTAGAGCTGGACCTACTCCTTTTAATGCATCTATTTCGGCGTTTAGTTTTAGCATTATCTGGTAATATTAATTAATTCTATCCTGTTATACCGAGTATTGCTTCGATCTCAACATCAACCCCTTTTGGTAGTGCAGAAACACCGACTGCTGCTCTGGCTGGATAAGGTTTTTGAAAATACTCTGCCATCACTTCGTTTACAGCTGCGAAATTATCTAAATCAGTAAGAAAAATGGTTACTTTTACCGCATCATCTAAATTTCCACCTGCTGCATTTGCTATATTTTTTAGATTTTTAAAAACTCGATGCGTCCTATCCTTGAAGTCACCTGAAACAATTTCCATTGACTTCGGATCGAGTGGTATTTGGCCTGAAATAAAGATTAGATTGTCAGTTACAACTGCTTGACTATAGGTGCCAATTGCGCCTGGTGCATTGTCAGTATGAATAATTTTTTTCATTTTACTTTCTCCAAATTTTAATTATTAAGTTTTCTCGCGTGTAATACGATGCACTTCTTTCATGTTTCTTATATTTCTTATTATCTGTGCTAGATGAACTCTATCTTTTACATTTAATATAAATGTTAATTCAGAATAATCTTCATGACTTGCAAGATTTACAGATTCAATATTTGAGTCAGAATCTGCAATGGTGCTAGCGACTTCTGCCAATACCCCAGTTTTATTTTCTGTTTCAACATGAATTTGGCTAGAAAATTGTCTTGTTATATTTTTCTGCCAACTTACAGACAGCCATTTCGTTGGATGTTTTCGAAATATTCTTAAGTTTCGACAGCTATTCTTGTGAATAACCACGCCTCTTCCTGAGCTCATATAACCCATTACATCATCACCAGGTATAGGATAACAACAATGCCCATAACTCACTATCATCCCCTCAGTGCCTTCGATGACTAAATTAGTTTTTGTTAATTTAGTATTTTCATTTTTTTCGCTGGTTAGATATCTTGCTGTTAGTGGCGCAAGTCGATCGCCCAATCCAATTTCTTGATATAATTTATTTAAACTTTCTATTCCCAGCTCTTTAAATGCTTCATTTTGTCTTTTTTTCCCAATTTTACGAAGTGATGTATTTAAGTCACCTAGTGCTGAATTAAGTAATTTTTTCCCAAGTTCATAAGCGTCACTTTTACGAATGGTTTTTAAATAATTTTGTATACTTGAGAGTGCTTTTGCCGTAACAGCAAAATTAATCCAATTTGGATTTGGGTTAGCGTTTTTATCGGTAATGATCTTTACCGTTTGACCATTTTCTAAAATGGATTTTAGTGGCACCAGAGTTCTATCTATCTCAGCCTCAACACATTGATTACCTATGTCTGTATGAACAGCATAAGCAAAATCTATAATAGTTGCTCCTTTTGGAAGAGGCATAATGTCTCCATTGGGAGTAAAAACATATATTTTATCGGGAAATAGATCTACTTTTACATTTTCCAAAAATTCTGCTGAACTCATGCTTTCTTCAAGTTCACCAATATTTTGTAACCATTGCCTTATACGCAAGTGAGGTATAGCTGTATTTTTATCAACTGCTTTATATTGCCAATGAGCCGCAACTCCAGACTCTGCTAATCGATTCATTTCTATTGTTCTAATTTGAATTTCTAGTGGTAGGCCGTTTGGTCCAAAGAGAGTGGTATGTAATGATTGATATCCATTAATCCTTGGAATGGCAATATAATCTTTGAACCGCCCTGGCATAGGTTTGTATAACCCATGGATAATTCCAAGCAATCTATAGCAATTATTGACGTCATTTACAATAATCCTAAATCCATAGACATCAGCTACCTCTTCTAGGGATCGCTTCTTTATTTTCATTTTTTTGTAAATACTATAAAGTTGTTTTTCCCTCCCGATGACTTCACCTTTAATATTTTCATTAGTCATTGCCGCTAATATTCGGGAGGAAATCTTTTTTACAATTCTTTTTTGGCCACCTTTGCTTTTCTTTAGAGCTTTACTAATAACGCGGTAACGATAAGGAAAAAGATGTTGGATTCCAAGATCTTCTAGTTCATTTTTTATTTTATTGATCCCTAATCGATTTGCGATGGGCGCGTAAATATCCAGTGTCTCTTTAGCTTTCAGTTTTCTTTTTTGCGCTGGAAGGTGTTCTAAGGTACGCATGTTATGTAAACGATCAGATAGTTTTATAAATATCACACGGATATCCTCAACCATCGCGAGTATCATTTTGCGGAAAGTTTCTGCTTGCGCTTCAGCACGATTGTTAAATTTTATTTGATCAAGTTTACTGACACTATCAACTAATATGGCAATTTCTTTATTAAAGATGTTTTCTAAATCAATTAAATTTATATCAGTATCTTCAATAACATCATGAAGTAAGGCAGCAGAAATGGTTTGATTATCCATTTGCATATTTGCCAAAATTTGAGCAACTGATAAGGGATGACATATATATGGTTCGCCACTCAATCGTCGCTGATTTATATGAGCTTTCGCACCATATTCATAGGCTCTGACAACTATCTTAATTTCAGAAGAGGGCATATAGCCCGACAGAGAAACAAGCAATTGCTGAAGTAGTTTCTCTTCTTTTTTTGAGCCAGTGTTGACTTTTTGACGAATTAGATTCGCGTAATCCATATTAGTTTATATTTGATTAACCAGGATAAAGCGAAGTTATGACTATACAAAATGAAAGATTAATTATTTTCCAATAGATAAACTTTGAAGGGGCATAATTTCATCTGATTCATCGGTGTGAAGTAATGCTTCAGCTTCCATTAGATCCATTTTTTCAAGAACGCTAGGCGATATTTCACCGGCTGCTATTTCTCTCAGCGCAATTACCGTTGGCTTATCATTGTCCCGATCTACAAGCACTTCAGCCCCATGAGCTATTTTTTTTGCTCTTTTTGCAGCCATGAGAATCATATCAAATATGTTATCGACGTTGTGCATACAATCTTCTACAGTTATTCTGGCCATCATATTTCCTGTTAATTAAATTTAACCAACTACTTAAAGGTTAGATTCTATCCTACTTCTAAGGACACTACACCAGTATCTTTCTAATTTTTTTTATTAATGCTGGGTTTCTTGTACTGCTGTAATTATTTTTATCTAAAAAAATAGCTTCTAATTCATCGGCAGCTATATCCAGATCATCGTTAATAATACAATAATCAAATTCGCCCCAATGAGACATATCATCGAGCGCTTCATTTAGGCGTCTTTCTATAATTTCTCTTGTATCGGTAGCTCGATTAACCAATCTCTTATTTAATAATTCTTGGGATGGCGGTAAAATAAAAATTGAAATACATTGAGGCATTGATTTTCGAACTTGCTGTGCTCCTTGCCAATCAATTTCTAAAATTACGTGATGGTTATCTTTTAAAATATTTTGGACCTGCTCTTCACTGGTGGCATAAAGATTCCCAAAGACATTTGCATGTTCAATGAAAGCTTTTTTGTTTTTTAAGTGATTAAATTCATCAATAGACACAAAGAAATAATCATGACCATCAATTTCATTTTTTCTAGGAGTGCGGGTGGTATATGATACCGAATACTTTAATTGCTTATTTCTAGAAATTAATTTTTTAACTAACGTAGTTTTACCAGCACCGGATGGGGCAGAAATAACAAATAAATTCGTTGAAATATTCATATAATATTTTTTTGTAACTTTTAAATGAATAGTTTGGATAGGTTCCGTGATTTGTTCAATAGATAATTTTATTTTTTTAAAGATATTTAATTTTAAATAGCGTCATAACTAATAAATCACATGTATTTGTGAATATTAAGTATTAGGAGCAAGTAATGCGACAAGATGGTAGAAAAAATAATGAATTACGTAAAATAGATTTCACAATTAATTATACCAAACATGCTGAAGGAAGCGTGTTAGCTATTTTTGGTGATACAAAAGTTTTATGCACAGCATCAGTTGAATCTAGAGTGCCTCGCTGGATAAAAGGACAAGGTTCTGGCTGGATAACAGCCGAATATGGAATGTTGCCTCGAGCAACTCATACTAGGTCAAACAGAGAGGCCTCAAGAGGTAAACAAAGTGGTAGAACTCAAGAAATACAAAGATTGATTGGACGTGCAATGAGGGGCGCCATAAATTTAAAAGCCCTTGGAGAAAAAACAATTACTTTAGACTGTGATGTAATTCAGGCTGATGGAGGCACTAGGACTGCGGCAATAAGTGGCGCATATTTAGCATTGAAAATAGCTGTCAATAATTTGTTAAAAAAAGATTTAATAGAAATTGATCCACTCACTAATTATATAGGGGCTATATCTGTTGGTATTTATCAAGATGAACCTATTCTGGATTTAAATTATATAGAAGATAGTTCCGCCGAAACTGATATGAATATTGTAATGAATGATGTTGGTGAATTTATTGAAATTCAGGGTACCGCGGAAGGACGAACATTTAAAAAAGAGGAGCTCGATAAAATGCTCTCACTTGCTGAACATGGGATTCAAGATATTGTTTCAATACAAAGAAAAATTATTGAGCAATATAAATGGTAATTTCTCAATTAAATGACTAGAGATAATCAGTGCTTAATAAACAAAAAATTATTCTTGCCAGTAATAATCAGGGTAAATTAAGAGAGCTTCAAACATACTTTAGTGATTATCATGCAGATATCATCACTCAAAGTAGTATTGGTATATCTCCTGTAGAGGAGACAGGGGAAAGTTTTTTAGATAATGCGTTGCAAAAAGCACGCCACGCGGCCTCCTTCTCAGATTATCCTGTGATTGCTGATGACTCAGGCTTAATTGTTGACTGCTTAGATGGTAAACCAGGTATTTATTCTGCTCGATACGCCGGATTAAATTCGAGCGATCAGAAAAATATTGATTTACTTTTAAGAGAAATGAAAAACGAAAATAAAAGACAAGCAAGATTTCACTGCTGCTTGATTTATTTACGTTCTCATCATGATAAGGAGCCTATTATTGTTACGGGAGAATGGAACGGTTTGATTTGTCGTGAACGAACTGGCCAAAAAGGATTTGGTTATGATCCAGTATTTTTCGTGCCAGAATTACAATTAACAGCTGCTGAACTTTCAGTTGAGCTCAAAAATAAATACAGCCATCGAGGTAAAGCTAATAAGCAACTTGTCGAAGAACTTTTAAGTAAAAAATTAATATTTAAAAATACATTTGATTAAAAAGATGTCCCTTCCTTCTTCATTGTATCTTCATCTTCCATGGTGTGTAAAAAAATGTCCTTACTGCGATTTCAATTCACATGTAGCAGGTTCTCTAGAGGATCGAAAAAAATATATTCGTATTCTTCAGAAAGATATTACTATGGAAGGGAAAAGATTCGCTGGGGCTGTATTGAAAACAATTTTTATCGGTGGAGGAACGCCAAGTCTTTTTGAGCCTACCGAAATCAGTGAAATCTTGGGATATATAAAAACACAATTCATTTTTTCAGATGATATTGAAATAACGATGGAGACTAATCCAGGCTCTTTGGAATACAAAGATCTATCTAAATATAGGCAAGCAGGAGTTAATCGCTTATCAATTGGTGCTCAAAGTTTTAATCAAGATTCTTTGAAGTTGTTAGGTCGAATACATGGACCAGCGGAAATTTTTTCTTGTTATGAAGAGGCACAATTAGCTAATTTTGAGAGTATCAATGTAGATCTCATGTTTGGTTTACCCAATCAAACACTAGAAATGGCCATGGAAGATATTTATACATTGATCGATTTGAACCCAGAGCATATTTCTTATTATCAACTTACCCTAGAACCTAATACGCTCTTTTATAAAAAAAGACCTAAAAATATACCCCCACATAATTTACTTTATTCAATTCAAGAAGAAGGTTTGGCCTTGTTAAATAAGGCCAAATATAACAGATATGAAATATCAGCCTTTTCAAAAGTTGGATTAGAGTGCCGACACAATATGAATTATTGGATGTTTGGTGATTATATTGCTGTTGGTGCAGGCGCTCATGGTAAATTTGCCATCAATAATGAGATAAAACGTTATCAAAAACCAGCATTGCCACGGGCTTATATGAACTGTAGTTTTGAAAATACAGAAAAAGATGTTTTAAAGACACTCGATCAATCTGATATTTTAATTGAGTATATGATAAATAATTTAAGGCTAATGTCTGGCTTTAGCAAAAATCATTTTGAAAGGTGTACCGGATTATCTTTTGATTTAATTGAAAGAAAACTCAATAATCTCGATCAATTAGGATTAATGAAAGAGACAGAAAAAGAGCAATGGGTTCCAACTGCGCTTGGCTTTCGATTTTTAGATGATATTCAGGCTGAATTCTTACCTGTTTGATTTATTTTTTATTGAACATAGTCTTCAATAATGTAAAACATAGAAAATCTTTATGCACATCAAAATGCTGTTGCTATGTTTTACTTATAAAATTGTCCTAGTTTCATATTTACGACAATATAGTTCAAACAAACCATTGAAATATATAGGTTTATTAAAATGTACATAATTTAAGCATTTTAGTAAAAATGCTTTAATTGCATAGACTAAGGTCGTTCACCCAATTTTCTTCCACAGGTTTATCCACAGGATCTGTGGATAAATATCTATCAGAAAAATAGCTTGAAAAAACATTGGTTTACAGCTATTCTACGCGCCCAATTATTGAGATATTTTATGTCCGGGATTAAAACCTTATGAAAGCAGATCTTCACCCAAATTATAAAGAAATAAATGTCACATGTAGCTGTGGTAATAAATTTGCTACTCGCTCAACACTCGATGGTGATTTAGGCATTGAAGTATGCTCAGCTTGCCATCCTTTCTATACCGGTAAACAAAAAATATTAGATTCTGGTGGTAGAGTTGATAAATTCCGTCGTAAGTACGGTAAAACATAAAATTTATGGCCCTAATTAATAGAGCAGAAAGTAAATAATGACAAAAGATGTCTTCGTATTAAAATCATCTGATGGTTCTGCTCCAATTGAGCTTCCCGTTGAGTCTGGCACAATAGGCCCAGATGTTCTTGATATAACCAAGTTATATAAAGAGAAAAATGTTTTTACATATGATCCTGGTTTTGTTTCTACCGCCAGTTGTCATAGCAAAATAACTTACATCGATGGCGATGAAGGCATATTGCTCTATCGTGGATATCCAGTTGAACAGCTAGCAAAATCATCAAATTTTATTGAGGTTGCATATTTGCTGCTTTATGGAGAGCTGCCTAATAAAAATTTGTTAAATGATTTTTCTTCATCCATAACCCATCACACCATGTTAAATGAGGGTATGTTGCGATTTTTTAATGGGTTTCGTTATGACGCTCATCCAATGGCAATGTTATCTGCTATTGTTGGCTCGATGTCTGCTTACTATCATGACACTATGGACATCAACAGTGTTCATGCTCGTGAGATTTTTGCACACCGTATCATTGCTAAACTGCCAACCATCGCTGCTGCTGCATATAAACATTCAGTGGGGCAGCCTTTTGTTTATCCTCGCAATGATTTAGGATATTGCGAAAATTTATTGCATATGTTTTTTTCTGTTCCTGCGGAAAATCAAGAAATAGATTCAGTCGCGGCAGAAGCACTAGATTTATTATTTATATTGCATGCTGATCATGAACAAAATTGTTCAACTTCAACGGTTCGAATGGCTGGAAGCTCAGGAACCAATCCTTATTCAGCAATCGCCGCTGGTATATCTGCGTTATGGGGTCCAGCACATGGCGGTGCAAATGAAGCTGTATTAAGAATGTTAGAAGATATTGGCAGCAAAAAAAATATACAAAAATATATAGCTAAAGCAAAAGATAAAGACGATCCTTTTCGTTTAATGGGTTTTGGGCATCGTGTTTATAAAAACTATGACCCTCGAGCTAAAATTATTAGAGAAACGTGTCATAAGGTACTCAATCAAAAAGGAAGAAATAATTCACCCCTCCTTGAGTTAGCCCTAGAGCTAGAAGAAGTGGCATTAAGCGATCCATACTTCATCGAAAAGAACCTTTACCCGAACGTTGATTTTTATTCTGGTATAATTTATCAAGCTCTAGGTATTCCGACTTCTATGTTTACTGTGATGTTTGCAATAGGCAGGACTGTTGGCTGGGTTGCACATTGGCGAGAAATGATTGCTGATCCTAATGGAAAGATAAGCCGCCCAAGACAGCTCTATACTGGCCAACCTGAAAGAGATTATTTATCTTTAGAGGCTCGAACCTAAGATAACTAGAAGCTCTTTTAGCGCTTTTGCTTTGATTCTTTTCATTGGTTTATTATTAATTCTACTAATAGGGATTTGCTTTATTTCCTTATGCGTAAATACTGTTACTTCAATATCAATTTTTTTGTAAATAAAAGTTAATCCTTTAAAATTCTTCGTTGTTTGATGGCCTGTTTTTAATTGTCTTTCGTAAAGTTTATGTGCGATCAATTGGTTATCTAATTGACTCATTACTTCTTCAATATTTTCAGCGCTTAAGTGAATATTGATTGGAGACCCAGCAGTAGCAGTTCCATTTGCTACGGGGCCAACCAGGAATGATTTAAAATTGCCAAAGAACTCCATTACAGATAATGCAATTTTACGTAATTTGAATAGTGAAATATGATGTGATTCACCATCAAATAATCGATGGTATTCTTTTAATTTATCTTCAATTTCAGAGTTACGAGGCAGACAACCTAAATTTTGAAAATTGAGATTCTCTGCTGCTTTATATTTTGCAGTGTGATATTTTTCAATGCCTTGTTCCACCATAATGCGAGCGGTTTCTTGAGCGATCATTTTTTTTATTTGTGATTTTGTTTTCAGTTGCATACTAGCGTCAGTCTAGCGTCAGTTGATTTAATTGAATATATCTTGAGATTGATTATTCTCTTCGCAGCTCGGGAGATTATCTTTATGGAAAACTTCAAACATTACATCGTCTGTGTCATTTGAATTTGCAGGACAGCCAGTTATTTTCGATATTCTTACCGTTACCATGTCTTTAGGCATATTCATGCTACTTTCCGGAGCGTTCTCTAGTGTTGTTCTCATCAGCTCAATCCATATGGGTAGAGCGGTTCTAGATCCTTGTTCGCCAGTTCCTAAAGGTTCATTATTGTCATTACCAACCCACACTACCGCTGAAATATCGTTATTAAATCCTGCAAACCAAGCATCTCGATAGTCATTTGTAGTGCCAGTTTTTCCAGATAAATCCTTTCTGCCTAATTCTCGCCTCGCCCTAACCCCAGTTCCCCTCCTTATTACTTCACGTAACATGTCCTGCATAATAAATGCATTCTGTGCAGTAATAATTCTGGGAGCTAAACTAATATCTTTATATAATTCAGGAGAGAAGTTAGCATTTGGTTTATAGATATCAACAATTTCTGCCATTTGTTTTAAAAGAAGTTCTTCTTCTTCGGCCGCTTGTTTTTGATTAGGAGCTATCTTTTTTGTAGTTGATATATCTTGCTCACACATGGAGCATACAATGGGATTAGAACTTTGATAAATTAATTCATCCTCAGCATTTCTAATCGAATCTATTATAAATGGACTAACTGAGTACCCACCATTGGCAAATACAGCATAAGCTTGCGCCATATCTAAAGCTGATGCTGATCCTGCGCCTAATGCAAGACCTCCGTTTGTAGGAAGGGCGTCCTTGCTAAAGCCAAATGGTTTGATATGTTCTATGGCATTATTTATACCGGTTTTTTCTAGAAGCAGTCTTACTGTTGCTAAATTCATCGATCGAACTAAAGCTTCTCTTAATCTTTGTTCACCATAAAACTTACCACTGTAGTTTGACGGCCGCCAGTCTTCTTCTAGTTCTTTTGAGCTCATAACAACCGGGGCATCAAGTAAAATTGTAGAGGCCGTATTACCCTCTGCAAGGGCCGCAGAATATATTAAAGGTTTGAACGAGGATCCGGGTTGCCTTCTGTCATTTAGAGCGTGGTTAATTTTATTAATATTATAATCAAAACCACCGCTAAGTGATGTTATTGCTCCATCAAATGGATCTATAGAAACTACTGCAGCATTTGCTGCAGGAATTTCTGCTAAAGCATACTCACCTGTTGTGGTTAACATTACATAAATTACGTCACCTATTTTTAATATATCATCTATATTTTTTGGCAACTTAGATGCGCCAATACTTCCATAGGGTTTGGCCCATTTTAAATTACGCCAAGATAGATCGGATCTTTCTCCGGAACTGAATATTATATCGGCAGAATTGTCGAAATTTAAATCCGAGACCAGCGCGGGCCTTAGAACAGCAAGATCACTAAACTCATCAATTGAAATTCGTATATTTTCTGGCCATTTTTCAAATGGTAGTGAGGCATTTAAATTTGCAATATTAATATGACCAATTGGCCCTTGAAAGCCTTGACGATGAGAATATTCTAATAAGCCCCTCCTCAATGAGTAAGTGGCCGCTTTTTGTATTTTAGAATCAATAGTGGTGATCACTTTGTAGCCATCTCGTGTAGCATTTTTTCCGTATTTTTCAATCATGGAGATACGAACCATTTCTGCTACATATGGAGCAGATAATTCACTCGCCGTTCCATGCAGTTTTGAAATAACAGGATATTCAATAGAATTATTATAATTTTCATCGTCTATAAATCCCAATTGAAGCATTCCTGAGAGGACATAGTCTCTTCTAATTTTAGCTAAATTTGGGCTTCTGACAGGGTTATAGTTTGATGGTGCAGGCAGGACGCCAGCAAGTGTGGCTGCTTCTGCAATATTGATATTACTGATGTTTTTTCCAAAGAATACTTGTGCTGCGGCGGCAACACCATAAGCGCGCTGCCCAAAGAACATCTTGTTTACAAAAAGCGTCATAATTTCTTTTTTTGTAAACTCTTGTTCGATGTTGTATGCCAAAAATGCCTCTAGAATTTTACGAGTAAATAACCTTTTTCTGTTAAGAAAGTAATCTCTAGCTAGTTGCTGAGTTAAGGTACTGCCACCGCCACTGATTTTTCCAGTAACCAGAATATTTAAGGCGGCCCTGAGTGTTCCTTGGTAGTCAATACCAGGATGATCAAAGAAACGGCGATCTTCCGCCGCAATGAAAGCTTGTATGACATGTTCAGGCAGTTCATCGTAGGTAACAATAATACGTTTTCGTTCCCCTATTTCATCAATAAGTCTGCCATCTCGACTGTAAATTTTTAGCGGCGTCTCTAGAGGTATTTCACGAATTGTTTCAGCGGGCGGTAGGCTTGGTTTCACATATAGATATGCAGTCAATATGCCTGCTGTCATGATAATAGAAAATATTACAGCGAGTCCGCTGAATAATGATAACCAATAGCAAAATAGCGAGATTATATTTTTTTTATTAAATCTTTTGATGTTTAAATTCATATTAAAATTTAGAAATTACTGCGTACTATTCTCTTGGGTATTTCTTCATTTTTTACTTTTTATTGTGTAGTTAAAATTATAAGCCTTTTTTTATTAATTTTATGCAATTCTAAGCAAATTTGTGTATCTAAACTATATCGGTAGAATTATCACTAACGTAGATATAGAGATAATTATGAAGCAATCAAGAAATTATTTTCTTGTAGGACCAATGGGTGCTGGTAAAACAGCCGTGGGCCGTCAATTATCTAGACTGTTACATCATCAATTCGTTGATAGTGATGAAGAGATTGAATTAAGGACGGGTGTTGATATTCCATTTATCTTTGAAAAAGAGGGAGAAAATGGTTTTAGAATACGTGAAGAGAAGGTAATTGAAGAGTTATCTGAAAGACAAGGTATTACTCTAGCCACTGGCGGCGGCGCAATATTGCGGGAAAAAAATCGAATTTTCCTTGGCTCAAGAGGAACTGTCATTTATTTATACGCAAGTATTGAGAAACAGGTTGAGCGCACGAGCAGAGGAAAAGAAAGACCACTACTCACAAATAAAAATTCAAAGAAAGTTTTAAAAGATTTAATGGAGATTCGTGACCCATTATATCGATCAATCGCGGATATGATTATTGATACTGATGGCAGAAAAATAAACAGTGTAGCGCAAGAGATTTTTGATGCGTTGAGTTAAAGTAAATAAAAATAAATTAAATAGGCTAATAGATTGATAGATCAAGAAACACTTCAGGTTGAATTGGGTGAACGAACTTATCCAATAATAATTGGTTCTGAATTCTTTAAGAACGGATTTATTTTTGATGAATGGGTCTCTGGTAAGGATTGTTTGATCGTTACTAATGAGGTGGTTGCTCCACTCTATTTAGAATCGTTAGTATCACAGCTAAAAAATAAAAATGTTGTGTCTTTGATCTTGCCAGATGGAGAATCAAATAAAACACTCACTATTTGGTCGCAAATAATCGATAAGTTAGTTGCAATGAAAGCCAGTAGAGATACCACTGTTATTGCTCTTGGTGGGGGAGTGATTGGAGATATTACTGGATTTGCAGCTGCTTCTTATATGCGAGGGATACCGTATATCCAAGTGCCTACAACATTATTATCTCAGGTGGATTCTTCCGTTGGTGGCAAGACCGGTATCAATCATATTCAAGGAAAAAATCTAGTAGGCGCTTTTCATCAACCAAAATTAGTGCTCATTGATATCGATACATTAAATACTTTACCAAAAAGAGAATTAATTTCGGGTTTAGCTGAGGTAATAAAATACGGAGCCATTGCAGATTATAATTTTTTTTGCTGGCTAGAAAAACAGATGGAGCAATTATTAAACAGAGACCCAGAAATATTAATTAAAGCTATTCTCAAATCATGCTCAATAAAGGCACAAGTAGTTGGTGACGATGAATTTGAAAATGGCAGAAGAGCCATCCTCAATTTCGGCCATACTTTCGGCCATGCAATTGAGAATATAAAAGGCTACGGTGAAATTTTGCATGGTGAGGCGATTGCTATCGGCATGGTATTGGCCGCTGAAATAAGCTCGCTGAATCAACCCGATATAAATCGACTTGAAGCTCTCATCATGAGTGCTGGCTTACCTCATAAAATTGATTCAATCAATGTAGACGCCATGTATGAAGTAATGCTGATGGATAAAAAAGTCAAAGCAAACAAACTAAGGTATGTATTGTTACGATCATTGGGTGAGGCATTTATTGATGAAGATGTTTCTGCAGAAAATGTTCGAGACGTCATCACCAATAGAGTCAATTGATTAAATGTCTAGGCATGATAATTTGCTGGCTTGTTATGCCGCTCAAGAAAAAAATAGCAAAGGCAGACTTAATAAAGAGTCAAAACCAAAATATCGGAGTGAATTTCAAAGAGATCGAGATAGAATAATTCATTCCAGTGCTTTTCGTCGTCTCGTATATAAAACTCAAGTATTTGTAAATCATGAAGGCGATTTATATCGAACTCGATTGACGCATTCTATAGAAGTGTCTCAAATTGCAAGGACGCTCGCTCAATCTTTAAATTTAAATGAAACGCTAATAGAGGCAATGTCCCTTGCACATGATCTAGGACATACTCCGTTTGGTCATGCCGGCCAAGATAAGTTAAATACATGCATGAAAGATTTCGGGGGATTCGAGCATAATTTACAATCTTTACGGGTGGTTGATCATTTGGAATACAGATATGCTGAATTTGATGGTTTAAATCTTACGTTTGAAACACGCGAAGGAATACTAAAGCATTGCTCATTAAATAATGCGAAACAACTAGATGAACTAGGCCAACGATTTATTAAAAGACACCAGCCAGGACTGGAAGCGCAATTGGTGAATATTGCAGATGCGATTGCTTATAATCACCATGATATTGATGACGGGTATAGGGCGGGATTGATTACATTAGACCAATTGATGGAAGTAAATTTATTTAAAAAGCCTTTTTATGGAGTACAAGAAAAATACCCAAATATTGATGAGAGACGAATGATACACGAGACCTTACGTCAAATGATCAGTCTTGTGATTCATGATCTGATTAGTAATACCGAAGCTGCCATTAAAGAGTTAAATCCAAAATCTATCGATGATATTCGAGGGCAAAGTTATAAGCTTGCAAAATTCAGTGACAATATTAATTTTGAGCATTTAGAATTAAAAAGATTTTTAAATACCAATTTATATAAGCACCCAAAAGTCATGGAGATGACGAATCGAGCTGAAATTATGATCCAGGGTTTATTTGATAAATACATGCTGGACAATGATGCCTTGCCAGATGATTTTAACGAGATATTAAAAGGCAAGACAGAGATGCTTCGAGCACGAAAAATTGCAGATTATATCGCGGGAATGACGGATCGTTTTGCTATCGCAGAATTCAAACGTTTGATATAAAATTTTACGGGATAAATGCGAAGCTAGATTATCCAAAGGGAGAAGAGTGAGTGATAGAGAATAATATTTCTACCAAAGACAGATTAATATTTGCTTTGGATGTACCCGATTGTGAGCTAGCAAAAAATCTAGTTGAGGAGTTGGGTGATTCCGTTCATTTTTATAAGCTAGGTCTTGAACTAATGATGACAGGAGATTATTTTGAGCTCCTAGATTGGATGTTGACCAAAGAAAAAAAAGTATTTGCTGATTTAAAATTTTTTGATATTCCAGCCACAGTTGGTGCCGCGGTAAATAGATTGAAAGACAGAGGTGCTAGCTTTGTTACTGTGCATGGCAATCAATCAATTATGGAAGCTGCTGCTGAGAATAAAGGGAATGATCTTAAGGTTCTTGCGGTTACTGCTTTGACGAGTTTAGATCGTGGTGATCTTGATGATTTAGGTTTCGATTGTGATGTAGGGGACTTAGTCCTTTCGCGTGCCCGAAGAGCATTGGAGGCTGGTTGTGATGGAGTGATATCGTCCGGCATGGAGGTTGCAAAACTCCGCGCTCAAATTGATAACAAACTCTTGGTAATTACGCCAGGAATAAGGCCGGTTGACAATAAGCCCAGTGAAGATCAAAAAAGAGTGGTCACTGTGACTCAGGCTTTCAACAATGGTGCAGATTACATCGTGGTTGGTCGACCCATCCGTGATGCCGTTAATCCTCGGGCATCTGCAGAAGCGATACAAAGTTCGATTGCTGAGTGTTTCTAGGATCATGAGTTTTGATTTAAAAAACGATATTTTTCTAAGGGCTTTGAAAAAAGAAAAAGTCCCCTATACGCCCATATGGATTATGCGCCAAGCAGGACGTTATCTGCCGGAGTATCGAGCTGTTAGAGAAGAGGCGGGTGATTTCATGAGTGTTTGTACTAACCCGCAATTAGCTTGCGAAGTAACCTTGCAGCCATTAAGACGATTTGAATTAGACGCCGCCATATTGTTTTCAGATATTTTGACCATACCTGATGCCATGGGTTTGGGTTTGTATTTTGAAACAGGGGAAGGGCCAAAGTTCAAATCACCGATCGTTTCATCTCGCGATATTAAAAATCTTATAGTGCCTGATGTGCATGAGAAGTTAGATTATGTTTTTTCTGCCGTGAAACTAATTAAACAAGAACTGAATGGTGCGGTGCCACTCATTGGTTTTTCTGGAAGCCCTTGGACAGTGGCAACGTATATGGTGGAAGGTGGCTCTTCGAGAGAATTTTTAAAAATAAAAGCATTAAAAGATGAAGATTCATTGGCACTCAAAGTGCTTTTAAATAAGATCGCTTTACTCACCATTGATTATTTAAATGCCCAGATAGAAGCAGGTGCTCAAGCGTTAATGATTTTTGATACCTGGGGCGGTATTTTAGAGGCGGATGACTATCGTCAATTTTCGTTATCATTTATGCAACAAATAATTGATGGACTACATTTAAAACAAATGGAATCTGAGATTCCAGTGATTTTATTCACCAAAGGGGCTGGCTCAAAGATTAGCGATATGGCAAATACTGGCTGTAGTGCGTTAGGGATTGATTGGACCATGTCTCTGAGTAAAGCGAGGGACTTAACCCAAAATAAAATGGCATTACAAGGTAATCTTAATCCAAAGATTTTAACAAAGTCAGAGGTTGAAATTCAGCAAGCAGTTGCCGATGTATTAGCTGATTACGGGGCTAATCCAGGCCATGTGTTTAACTTAGGTCATGGGATTACGCCTGATATCGACCCTGCTAAAGTAAAATTATTGGTCGATACAGTTCATGAGCTTAGCAAGCAATATCATCAATCCTATTAATATTTTTTTATCACTCGTTCTTGTGGCTAAAAACTTATTAAAAACTAATTTTTCTTGATTGGTCGAAATATAATTATTCTTCTCTTAATGCTCTTCGGAGTATTTTACCAACATTAGTTTTTGGTAAGTCATCACGGAATTCAATTTCCTTGGGCATTTTATAGGCGGTTAGATTTTTTTTGCAATGAGCATATATTTCATCCTTAGTCACTTTAGGATCTTTTTTCACGACAAACAACTTGACCACTTCGCCTGATTGTTCATTATCTACACCAATAGCTGCAGCTTCTAATACTCCATCTAATTCAACAACAACCCCTTCAATTTCATTAGGATAAACATTGAAACCAGAAACAAGAATCATATCTTTTTTGCGATCTTCTATATAAATATAGCCTTGTTCATCCATTCGACCGATATCACCGGTTTTAAACCAATTATCGGGCAGCATGACTTTTGCTGTTTCATCAGGCTGCTCCCAATAGCCCACCATCACTTGTGGGCCACGAATGCAGATTTCACCAAGCTCACCAATGTTTAGATTCCCCCCATTATCATCACGAATTGAAATTTCTGTAGAAGATATGGGCAGGCCAATTGAGCCACTAAACTCAGTAATATTTATTGGATTAACTACGGCTGCTGGCGATGTTTCGGTTAATCCATAAGCCTGAAGAATGGGTTGCCCAGTAATTTTCTCCCAGTCTTTTGATACTGCTTTTTGAATAGCCATACCACCACCAACGGTAAAGCGTAATTGACTAAAATCAATTTCATCAAAGCCAGGAGTATTGAGTAATGAGGCATACAGTGTATTTACGCCCGTGATATAGACAAATTTATGTTTTTTGAGTTCTTTAACAAAGGCTGGAAAATCTCTTGGATTGGTTATCAATACGTTTTCACCGCCGTCGAGCATCATTGCCAAGCAATTACTTTGCAGAGAAAAAATGTGATAAAGAGGTAAGGCTGTAATCGCAATAATGACTTCAACATCATCAAATAGATTCCCTTGCCACGCTTTTGATTGGTGTAAATTAAAGACCATATTTCTGTGAGTGATCATGGCGCCTTTTGAAAGTCCAGTGGTACCTCCGGTATATTGCAGGAACGCTATATCGTCTTCACTAACGTCCACAGGATCAAGATTCTGATGATCTTTCTTGTCTAATGTATCTTGGAAGCTAACTACAGAATTAAGTTTGTATTCTGGAATAACTTTCTTAATGTATTTAAGAACGAAATTAACGATGTGATTTTTTGGGAAACTCAGTAGGTCGCCTACTTTGGTTAAAATCACTTGATCGATTGCGGTATCGTCAATTATCTCTGCAAGTACATGGGCAAAATTATCAAGAATGATAATACTTTGTGCCCCAGAATCACTCAATTGATGCTTTAATTCACGTGGGGTATATAGTGGATTGACATTCACAACAACCAATCCAGCACGCAATATGCCACAGAGAGCAACAGGATATTGCAAAATATTTGGCAGCATGATGGCAACACGGTCGCCTTTTTTTAGTTTTAAATCCTGCTGTAAATAACAGGCAAATTTTAATGACATTTCATCGAGCTGCTTGAATGTCAGAGTGGCACCCATGTTTGAATAAGCAGTACGTTCTGAATATTTAACCAGACACGATTCGATCAGATCTTTCAATGAATTAAATGGCGGCGGAGTTATATTTTCTGGGACACCTTCTGGATAAGATGAAAGCCAAATTTTTTCCATTTATAAACTCCTGTCAGTATAAGTTAGTGCTATTGAATCAGTGGTAACAATGTATCCCATATGTTCTTTAAAAGTATAGGCTGAGCCGTTTCATTAGGATGAATACCATCATCTTGCATCAGTTTTTTATCAAGAGCCACATTTTCCATAAAAAATTCAATCAGTGGAATGTTATTTTCCTGCGCAAGATGGATATATATATTTTCAAATTCCGTTGTATATCTTGGTCCATAATTCGGGGGTATTTTAATACCTAACAGCAGGACAGACGAATTCTTATCAAGGCTCAGCTTAATTATTTTATCGAGGTTGCCTTGTATTCGTGAATGAGGAAATCCTCGTAGGCCATCATTACCGCCTAGTTCAAGTATGATTAATGTTGGAGTGTATTTATTGAGAATACTTTCAATACGGGCGACGCCACCTTCCGTAGTTTCGCCGCTGATACTCGCATTGATAATATGATAATCGAGGTTCTTGCTTGTAAGCCTTTGCTGCAGTAATGTAGGCCACGCTTGATCTATGTCGATACCATAACCTGCACTTAGGCTGTCGCCAAAGATTATTATATTAGATGTTTTTGCATCACTAATATTAGGATTTACAAATACCATAAAGCAAAAGTAAAAAAAGAGTTTTTTCATGTCAAATCTATCACTTAATAATGCGCTGGTTGTCAAAAATGTAAGTAAAACAGTTAGTAGCCCGGAAGGGAAGCTAACTATTTTATCGAATATAGATTTTATTGTAACTAAAGGAGAATCGGTAGCAATAGTTGGTGCTTCTGGAGCTGGAAAATCTACTCTACTTGGATTAATGGCGGGTCTCGATACAACATCAACAGGCAAGATTTTTTTAAATGGCCATGAATTATCTGATATGGATGAAGATGGAAGAGCGGATGTGCGAGCTAAAAATGTAGGCTTTATATTTCAGTCTTTTCATCTTATACCCTCTTTAAATGCACTCGAAAATGTGATGTTGCCACTTGAATTAGTTGGTAAACAATCAGCAAAGAAAATTGCCCAAGAAATTTTATTTGAACTGGGTCTCAAGCAAAGAATTTCTCATTACCCGCATCAATTATCGGGAGGTGAAAAGCAGAGAGTAGCAATAGCGAGGGCATTTGCCTCAGAACCAACAGTATTATTTGCCGATGAACCAACAGGAAATCTGGATACGAAAACGGGCGAAAATATAATGAAAACAATGTTTAAGTTAAATCAAGAATCAACCACAACCCTTATTTTAGTTACTCATGACAAAGCATTAGCCTCTATGTGTAAGCGAGAAATTATTTTAGATGCTGGTTTATTGGTTAAGGACAGTAAAATAGAAAAATGAAGCTCTTAGTTTTTGCTTTACGAGCCTTTTACCGGCAAATTCGATCGGGTGAAGTCGTTGTTTTGATCGTTGCTATTTCATTAGCAGTTGCTTCATTAACAGCAGTTGGTTTTTTGACAGACCGAATTAGCACATCGATTGAAAGGCAAGCGAATGAATTATTGGCTGCCGATTTGCGAATTCGGTCACCTGAGGAAATTCCAGCGACATGGATAGAAATTGCCTCAGAACAAGGTCTAGACGTAGCATTATCACAATCATTTCCAACGGTAGTTTATGCAGGCAGTAAGAGCGCTCTAGCGACCATAAAAGCCGTCAGCAATAACTATCCACTTCGAGGCAAGGTTAGAATATCCAAGACACAGTATGGCGATGAGTATGTTGCTCACTCTATTCCGAATGAAAACAGTGTTTGGGTTGATAGTGCGTTATTGAGTCGATTGAAAGCCAAGATTGGAGATTTTATTTCAATTGGTAATAATGATTTCAAAATAGATGCTGTTTTAAGATATCGTCCCGATCAATCCATTGGCTTTGCCTCATTGGCACCCTCAATCTTGGTCAATCTTGCAGCGATTCCGTCTACCAATCTTATTACTGAGGGAAGTCGAGTAAATTACTCTTTGTTGTTAGCAGGAGAAGAACAGCTGCTTGAAGATTATACAAACGATATTGCTGGTCTGATGAGTGAATCTGCTCGAATCAGTGATCGATCTGATAGTAACGAAAGAACGAATCAAGCCATTAATAGATCTCAGCAGTTTTTATCTATGACGGCCATTATTAGTATTTTATTAAGTGCCATCGCTATTGCTATGTCTGCGCGTCGGTTTATGAAACGACGTATGGATACCGTTGCCTTGATGAAAAGCTTGGGTGCGAAAAAGCAATTTGTAGTTAATGTAATGTCACTGCAATTGATCATGATTGGCTTGGTTGGTGTGGTTCTAGGCTGCATCATGGGATTTGTTGTGGAAAATACGGTAAGTAATATTTTGGCTGAATTATTTTCTGGAGAGCTTCCAAAGCCAAGTCTGAAACCTCTTAAGATTGGTTTTCTTGCGGCTTTTATTTTATTGCCCGGATTTGCTTTTCCTTCCTTGCTTCAGTTATGTGAGACTTCGCCGCTAAGGGTATTAAGACGGGACAGTATGCCACCACCGCCCTCACAATTAATGATAGGTGGCACTGCTGTAGTTGCCATTGGCTTGCTTTTGTATTATTTAATTGGCGATGCTTATTTACTTTCAATCATTATGATTGGCACAATTACTATTTCATTCTTGCTTTACGTTGTTGGGCGTCTTTTGGTTTCGTTGTTATCGCGTATGCGAGGCAACATCGGGGCTGCTTGGCGTTATGGATTGGCAAATATTTCTAGGCGTGGTCGAGAGAGCGCCATTCAAATTGTCGCATTTGGTCTTGGCATAACAGTGTTACTTTTATTGTCATTTATTCGTAACGATTTACTTGAAGGTTGGCAAGAAACATTGGATGAAAACACACCCAATTATTTTTTAATCAATATTCAACCCGAACAAACACCAGAAGTAGAAAAGATTTTTAAGCAAAATAATATAGCCTCTCCAGATTTTGTTCCTCTGGTGAGGGCGCGCATGTCATTCATTAATGATACCAACGTTAAATCAATGGTCTATCCAGATGAAAGAGGCAAATGGATGGCCAATCGAGAAGCTAACTTATCATGGTCAAATTCCATCAATACCAGCAACAAACTTGTCAAAGGTAGTTGGTGGTCAGAAGATTATGCGGGGATCCCATTGGTTTCAGTTGAAGAGGGTGCAGCTCAAGACATGGGTGTCTCTATAGGCGACACATTAACTTTTTTAGTAGCGGGTGAAGAGGTTAAAACAACCATCGCAAATATCAGGCAGGTAGATTGGAATTCCTTTCAACCTAATTTCTTTATGGTGCTCTCAAGTAATGCACTCGAGTCATTTCCAATGACGTTTATAACGAGTTTACGCTTAGATAATGATAAAAGTGATGTATTGAGCGTGTTATCCGAGGCATTTCCAACGATTTCCATTATTGATCTTGAGCCAATTTTGCAGCAGGTTCGTCAAATTATTGAAAAAGTGAGCTTAGCAATCCAAATTGTATTTATCTTTACAATGGCAGCAGGGGTGACGGTGTTGTTTTCGGCGGTTCATTCGACCATTGATGAGCGGCGTTTTGAAAGTGCTTTATTACGGGCTGTAGGGATGAAAAAACGGATGATATTGATGAGCTTATTGTCTGAATTCGCAGCCATCGGTCTTGCTGCTGGTTTATTGGCTGCGACAGGATCGTCTATTCTTGCTTGGCAGATTGCAGAACGTTTATTTGATTTGCAATACGTATTCAGTTTCTCTTTGTGGTTGAAAGGTCTACTGGGCGGTTTACTGTTGGTTTGTGTCAGTGGTTATTTTGCCACCAGAGTGGCCATTAAATCACCACCAATCATTGTATTAAGAAATAATTAGATTAATTAAATATTCTAAATTAGGTTAATACATTTAATTTTTTTTCAGCTTGGAATGCTTCAATGGTATCAGCAAGTTGATTGATTGCATTTTGTCTAGCTTCTATTGTGGCCCAAGCAATATGCGGTGTTACGATAAGATTTTTGCCTTTGTATTCGAGTAAAACATTGCCATTGATGGGGGGCTCTTCAGACAATACGTCAATGGCTGCCGCCGCAATTATTCCTTCATTAAGGGCGTTAAATAAAGCCTGTGAATCTATAAGTGCTCCTCTTGCTGTATTGATTAGAATGGCCGATGATTTCATCATTTTTAACTCATTTTCACCGATTATATTATTTGTTATGTCGGTTAAGGGGCAGTGCAATGAAATGACATCGGCTTTCTCAAGAAGCGATGGCAACGAAATAGATTGTTCATGATCATTTAAATTGGTTGTGGTTCGAGTATTGATCAGTACATCCATACCAAAGTTCTTTGCCATTTTTGCTACATTCCGACCCAATTCTCCATAACCAACGATGCCCATTGTCATTGAAGAAAGTTCTTTGATGGGGTGATTGAGGAGACAAAAATCATCTGCTTTTTGCCAATTACCATTGGTTGCTGATTCTTGGTAATGCCCGATATTATGTGACAAACTCAAGAGGACACCAAAGACATGTTCTACTACTGATTGAGAGCAATAAGAGCGTATATTGCATACTCTAATATTATTTTTTTTGGTGTATGTTAAATCAATATTGTCAGAACCTGTTGCTGTTAGGCCGATAAATTTTAATTGTTTTGCGGCATTTAAATTGGTTTCATTTAATTCGATTTTATTGGTTAATATATATTCAGCGTCTTGTATACGTTCTTGTACTTCATCAGATGAGGTAGCATCAAATAGTTCCAATTCAGGCAGGCACTTAAAGAGTGGTGCTAAGTTTAATTCCTTTGGACCTATGGTGTTATAATCTAGAAAAACTGCTTTCATAATATTTCAAATAGCGAGAAGTTAAGAGAACTATTCTATCCTGTTTAAGGCTGCATTTAGTGAAAAAAAATTTTGGGAAGAAAAAAATTTACGACAAATGAATCCCGATGAATGGGAATCATTATGCGATGGTTGTGGGTTATGTTGTCTTGAAAAAATAGAAACCGAAGCGGGCGAAGTTTTTTATAGTGATGTTGCTTGCAAGCTTCTTGATACAAAAACATGCCGTTGCAGTGATTATAAGAATCGCTCTAAAAGAGTTAAAGATTGTATTCCCTTGTCCGTTGAAGATACCGCTCCGTTTGAATGGCTGCCCTCCACTTGCGCTTATAAATTAATTCATAATGGAGAAGATCTTCCTGCATGGCATCCGTTGATATCAGGCGACAAACAAACGGTGCATACCTCAGGAATCTCAGTGAAAAATAGAGTTATATCAGATGACCCGAAAGGTGAATGGACGATCCTACAAAAGATGTCGGATTGAATTAACCGGTATTTTGAAGTCCTTGTGCAATTCCATTAACGCTGGCTACCAATGCTTCAAACAAGATTTCATCGGTGCATCCCGTTTTACGCCATCTTTTAAGTAAATCCACTTGAATCAAACTCATTGGGTCGACATATGGATTTCGAAGCATAATCGCTCTTTGCAAAGTAGGGTCATTATCTAGAATATCTTTATTTCCAGAATATTTAAGTATGGATTCACGCGTGAGATGATATTCAGCCTCAATAATTTTCGAGAAATGAGGGTGCCACTCATCAGACAACTTCGAATAATGGTTTGCGATAGTTAAATCTACTTTTGCTAACACCATTTCAACATCTGATAACAACGCTTTTATAAAGTACCAATTATGAAACATACTTTTAATTGCTTCATCTCCAAACTGATCTGCGGCAGCTTTTATGCCACTACCAAAACCATACCAGCCGGGAATTATGTAACGATTTTGCGTCCATGCAAATACCCAAGGAATGGCACGTAAGTTTTCAATACTATTATCATCACTACGAGAGGATGGACGAGAGCCGATACGCATTTTTTCTATTAAGTCTATGGGCGTCGCTTGACGGAAATAATCATTAAAACCTGGACTTTGATGCAATAAATGCTGATATTTTTTTTGACTCTCTTCAGCAATCACTTGCATGAGGGTTTGCCATTCTGGCATGTCAGTTTTTTGATACTGAGGGATGGCACTGGCAAGAGCTACTGAACTGGCGGCTTGCTCTAACGTCCTAAGAGCAATACCTCTGAGACCGTATTTTTCATTTATAATCTCGCCCTGCTCTGTAACACGTAGGTAGCCATTTATTGTTCCCGGCGGTGATCCCAAGACGGCGGCATTTGTTTTTCCACCGCCCCGACTGATAGTTCCCCCTCTTCCATGAAAGAGAAATAGATCAAATTTATGAGTTGCTGCGGTTTTGACTAAAGCAATTTGAGCTTCCTGAAGCGCCCATCTTGCTGACGCGATACCAGAATCTTTATTGCTATCAGAATAACCAATCATCACTGTTTGTTTGTTTTTACGAACAGCTAAATGATTGCTGTAGGGCTCATTCTCAATGAGCGACTTAATGATTTCTGGACCATTTTTAAGATCATCCACTGTTTCTAGTAATGGCACTATGTCGAGCATAATTTGCCCATCACGATTTTGAAGATCACCCCAACTCGCGAGTAAAAGGACAGAGAGAATATCATCGATGTCTTGAGTCATGCTGACAATAAAAAGACCGATCGACTCCTTGCCATATTTGCGTTTACAAAAAGCTATTGCTTGAAACACTGCCAAGGTTTTTTTTGTCAAAGTACTTTGATTATTTAACGGTGACTCTTTATTTTTAAGTGCAGATGAAATGCGCTCTGTTCTTTTTTTAGAACTCCATTGTAACCAATCATCCTCGCCTAAACATTCACCAACGACCTCTCTATGAACCGTAGCATTTTGTCTCACATCCAAGGACAGCAAATGAAAATTAAAAGTAGAGATTCTTCTTATCAATCGATTAACTGCAAACAACCCAGCACTGTGTCCTTTATTTTGAGCTAAGCTTGATGCAATGATTTCAACGTCTTCCAAAAATTGGGAAGCAGATGTATAAGGGAAAGCCTCGTCATCATGAGTCGTTTGTAACCTTTCTTGTATGAGTCGCAACAAGACCCGGTAAGGCATGCCTCGATGCCGCAGTGGAAGGGAGTGGTAAGCATTCGGGAAACTTTCTTTGTATTCCTCTATCTTATTATGAACAGCATGGTCCACTTGCACTCTTGAGGATGATTGGCTGAGCTTGGCGGATAGAGAGGCGCATTCATTGAAATACAGATTCAATATGAGTGCCCGCTGCCTTGCCATTGTTGCGCGAATCGTTTTAGCATTAACATTTGGATTGCCATCCATATCACCACCAACCCAACTTGCAAAACTAAGAATATTTGACAGATGTATATCTTTTGCTCCTGCGCCATAAACTCGATGTATTGCATTTTGCATATCTTCATAAAGGGGGGGCAAGACTCTATAGAGAACGTCAGTTATAAAAAAAAGAATATGCTCGAGCTCATCTGCTACGGTCATTTGATCAGAGGGGTGTTCTTGTGTTTGCCAAGCTGTCGATATCTCAAGTTTAATATTTTCCATGCATACGGTTTTTTCTTGTAATGTCATGGTTGGATTCAACATTTCAATGAGTTGCCTTACGATGCGTTGTTCTTTCTGTAAGATAGTGCGCCTTGTCGGTTCGGTGGGGTGCGCGGTAAATACTGGTTGTATGAGTATTGATTTAAATAATCGTTCCAATTCCTCTATATTTATATCGTTGGCTTTTAATTTTACGAGTGTTTCTTCCATGCCACCTGGCTGATATTGACCTGGGTCTTGAGTGTAAGCGCGCCGCCTCCTGATACGATGTACTTTTTCAGCCGTATTCGCCATTTGAAAATATGTCGAAAAAGAACGAATTACTTCCATAGCAAAAACAGGCTCTAGATTTTTAAGTAAGTCTTTTAAAGTGGGATTGTCGGAAACGTCCTGATTACGATTTTCGATTGCGGTGAGACGCGCATTTTCAACAAAATCATACAACTTTTGTCCGCCCTGTTCTTTGATTAAGTCACCAATAAGGACTCCAAGCATATGCACGTCACTGCGCAATGCCTGATCTTTTTCTGCGAATTGTATATTTTCTCTGCGCAAGCGATTAACCCTCATATTTATCTATGATTAATCACGGAAGTTTTCGTATTGTAAGGGTAAATCAACATCCAATTCTTTGAGGAATTTGATTGTATTTTGAAGGTCATCTCTTTTTTTCCCTGAAACACGTAATTGCTCACCCTGAATAGCAACTTGAACTTTAATTTTATTGGCCTTAATTTTCTTTACTAAATGTCTGGCTAGTTCACTATCGATGCCTTTCCTTAAGATAACATTTTGGTGGGCTTCATTGCCGCTCAGGTCAGGATCCTCAACTTTCAGACAGCCAATATTAATGCCGCGTTTCGAAAGTTTTTGTTTCAAAATATCCAGCATTTGTTGCAATTGAAATTCAGATTGAGAGGTTAGCTTGATTGCAGCTTCTTCAAAGATGAATCTTGAGTTTGATCCTTTGAAATCAAAGCGCGTCGTCACTTCACGATTGCTTTGATCTATCGCATTAGTTACTTCGTGTTGATCGAAGTCACTTACTACATCGAATGAAGGCATATTAATGTCCATTAATAAATAACAATCACGAGACCTTAACAAAAACTATACTAGATCTACAGCGATTATAAACTCTAGTTATCGTTTGATGTCACTGCGTCGAATAATGCATTAATTGAATTAGGCTATAATATATATGAATATACAAAGTAATTAGATATTTAAAAGTGAATTATATTGGAAATTATAAGTCCTGATTATCACGGCCTAGCGGTGCTCATGCTGACTGGTATTGCGTTAGTCTTATTTACTCGCGATAAGATCCCACTTGAAACCACCAGTTTAGTTGTGTTGGTTTTGTTAGCAGCCGGCTTTCAAATTTTCCCCTATCTTATTGATGGGCATGTTTTCTCTCCAGTTGAATTTTTTTCTGGTTTTGGGAATGAAGCCTTAATTACTATCTGCGCGCTAATGATTATTGGTCAATCTATTGAGAGGACTGGTGCCTTACAGCCATTGGCGTCATTACTTAGCAGCGCATGGTTATCACAACCCTTGTTAGCTTCATTGTTGACGTTAATTGCAGCAGGTATCTTGAGTGCGTTCATGAATAACACACCCATTGTGGTGCTCTTGATGCCTATTTTGGTTGGGGTTTCATTACGAGCAAAATTTCCTGTTTCAAAGGTTATGATGCCCATGGGTTTAGCCACAATTATTGGTGGAATGTCTACAACGATAGGGACATCAACCAATCTTCTTGTTGTGGGAATTGCCAGAGATGTTGGTTTCAAAGAGTTTTCTATATTTGAATTTATGTTACCTGCAGTGATTGTTGGTAGTGCGGGAATATTATTTTTATGGCTAATTGCGCCAAAAATATTGCCAGAAAGAACGCCACCTATGGCGGACACTTCACCACGAATTTTCAATAGTCAATTATTGATCAATGAAGAGGGTTTTGCAGCTGGATTGGAACTTTCCGAAATACTTGCTAAGACCAATGGCGAAATCCGTATAGAAAAGATACAACGTAGCGAATCATTATTTTTATCTCCTTTCCCATCCGTTTTGATATTACCGGGAGATCGACTGTTTGTTAAAGACACCTCAGAGAACTTAAAACATTTTGAGGAAATATTAGGAGCCACTTTATACAGTTTATCTGATCCTGATCACCCGATAAATGAAGAGACTCCATTGAATGCAGAGGGACAGCAAATAGCTGAGGTGGTTGTTACCAGGGGCTCGCCATTGCATTTACAGAGTTTAGATGGAGTTAGATTTAGCGCTAATTATGGCTTAATTGCATTAGCAATACATCGAGCGAGAACTCCTAATCCTCAGGTGAGTGGAGATTTGAGTACAATTCGATTGAGAGCTGGTGACGTATTATTAGTGCAAGGTACCAGTGAAGCTATTGAGACTTTAAAAGCCTCTGGCACAATGTTGGTATTGGATGGCGCCAAAGATCTACCACAAAAACATAAGGCCAAACGCGCTCTCACAGTGATGGGAATCGTAATATTAGTGGCTGCCTTAGGCTTGATGCCAATTTCGGTAAGCGCCATTATCGGCGTAGGATTCTTGTTGGTCTTGGAATGTTTGACTTGGCAAGATGTGTCAAAATCATTATCCACTCGAGTGATTATGATTATTGTGGCCAGCTTAGCACTCGGTAAAGCGTTAATGATCACAGGTATGGCCAGTTATTTGGCTGGTTCATTTGTCGCACTTTCTGCTGGTTTGCCAGTTCCATTAATATTGAGTTTGTTCATGCTAATTATGTCTGTGATGACTAATATTGTATCCAATAATGCTGCAGCGGTTATTGGCACACCCATTGCTATTAGCATTGCGACTCAATTGAATGTTGATCCTGAGCCGTTTGTGTTGGCGGTTCTATTTGGTGCCAACATGAGCTATGCAACACCTTTTGGATATCAGACTAACTTACTTATACTGAGTGCCGGCGGATATAAATTTACCGATTTTTTGCGAGTTGGCATTCCATTGACAATTATTATGTGGCTAGGTTTTTCTCTGGTTTTACCAACATTATATGGTTTATGGGGTTGACCTTTTTGTAATCTCGGAGGATACTTTCGTTCTAATGAAAATTTACAATAAAAATATTTTGAATTGGTCATGGCGTCCACATGAGGAGTGGGAGTTAGGCTGACGTTCAGCTATATAATTTAAAAAAAACCCATCTCCTTTTTAATTTAAAGGCGATGGGTTTTTTTTTGCAATAAAAAAGAGGTTATATGTCAATATCATCACCGTTTGATATTATCGCGGATTTAGATACCCCGGTATCGGCTTTTTTAAAGCTTCGAAAACTTAAACCATGTTTTCTATTAGAAAGCGTGGAAGGTGGAGAGCGATTGTCTCGCTATTCATTTTTGGGGTTTGGGGATGTTTTAAAAGTGCATTTTAACGATTCTGGTTTGTATTTAAACGATGCATGGATAAGCCAGCCTAAGAATCAAGAGGAATATTTGGAAACTTTGCGTAGTTTCTTGAAGGCGTCACCTAAATTAAAACCAGATATGGATGAGGTACCTTTCTCGGGAGGGCTGGTAGGCGTGTCAGGTTATGACATAGTAAGATTATTTGAGAAGCTTCCATTGAAAACTACCCCTCAAAAAAAATTACCTAAGGCCATGTTTGTTATGCCGACCTCAGTCTTGGTTTTTGATCATACAAGCCGAAGAGTTGCACTACTTCATGCCGGATCAGAAAGGGATAGGATCGATCTCAAGGAAGAGGTAATAAAAAACTTACGCGGCCCACTGCCGAATAATCAAAAGGCTGTCAAATTAGAAGAGCCTCAATCTAGTATGACTCAAGTTGAATTTATAAAACGAGTAGAAAAATGCAAACAATGGATTGATTCTGGGGACATTTATCAAGTTGTTTTATCTGTTCTTTTTAAAGGCCAATCAAAAGTGAATTCATTTGAGGTATATCGTGCCCTGCGTTTATTGAACCCCTCGCCTTATATGTTCTATTTTGATTTTGGGGGAATTAGAGTAGCTGGGTCTTCACCTGAAGCTCTGGTGAAATTGAATGCCAATAAGGCGTCATTATGTCCAATTGCAGGAACAATGCCCAGAGGTAAAACAGCTAAGGAAGATCGAAATATTGAAACATTATTATTAGCTGATCCAAAGGAATCAGCCGAGCACATAATGTTGGTTGATCTTGCTAGAAATGATTTAGGCAGGGTTGCTAAACGAAGATCAATTAAGGTTGCTCCTTTTCGTAAGATAGAACGCTATAGTCATGTAATGCATATTGTTAGTGGCGTGCAAGGCGAGTTGAGCGATAATAAAGACGCGTTTGATTTGTTTGCAGCTAGTTTTCCAGCCGGAACACTCGTCGGCGCTCCTAAAATTCGCGCCATGGAAATTATAGAAGAAATGGAAACAGAGGGGCGAGGTTTTTATGGCGGTACAGCAGGTTATTTTGATGTTAATGGAGACATGGATCAAGCAATAACCATTCGTACTATTGTCTTTAATGAAGATGAATATAGTTTTCAAGCTGGGGCGGGTATTGTCAAAGATAGTGTTCCAGAAAATGAATACAGCGAAGTTTTTGCTAAAAGCGCGATACTTAAAAAAGCACTCACAATGGCCGGAAGAGGATTATGACTGAGACGAAAAATCGCATTTTATTGATCGATAATTATGATTCTTTTACCTATAACTTGGTGCAAGCATTTCAAGCAGAAGAAGCGCAGGTAGTTGTGTATCGGAATGATAAAATTGGAGTTGCTGACGCCCTTAAAGAGAAGCCATCACACCTAGTGATTTCGCCGGGCCCAGGTAATCCTGAAAATGCGGGAAATTCTATAAAACTAATAGAAGCATTTTATGAAAAAATACCGATACTTGGTGTGTGTTTGGGACACCAATGCTTGGTGCAATATTTTGGTGGTAATATTATTCGTGCAAAACAACTAATGCATGGTAAAGCCTCGAAAATCAATCATGATGAGAAAACAATTTTTAGAAATTTACCTAATCCATTTATAGCTGGGCGATATCATTCGCTTTCTGTGGAAGCTCTAAGTGTGCCAGATTTATTGGAAGTTACTGCTACCACGGACAACCAAGAAATTATGGGCATAAGACATAGAAATTTACCTATTGAAGGTGTTCAATTTCATCCAGAAAGTATCCTGACTCCGGATGGATCTATAATTATAAGAAATTTTCTAGGGATCGATAATAATGAGTAAGTTATTTTCGGAAATGCTCAATCATTTATTAGAAGGCGATTCATTATCAGAAGATGAATCCTATAAGTTAATGATTGGCATGGCAGCAGAGGAGTTGTCGCCCAGTTTGGCGGGAGCTTTGTTAGCAAGTTTACGCGCGAAAGGCGAAACTGCCGATGAAATAAGGGGATTCACACGAGGTATGCGAGACCTTGCTATACATCCAAATATCCCAGATGGCAGCCCAACGGTTGATACTGTTGGAACAGGGGGAGATGGTTCTGGCAGTTTGAATTTATCAACAGGAACAGGGTTGCTTGCTGCTGCTAATGGAATTAGAGTCGTTAAGCATGGCAATCGGTCTATTTCTAGCCTTTCTGGCAGTGCTGATATGTTGGAAAGTTTAGGTATGTCGATACCTGACTCAGAAGAAAGGGCTGTTGCTGCACTAAATCAGCTAGGGTTTACATTCTTGTTTTCACCAGTTTTTCATCCAGCCATGAAAGCGATTATGCCAGTAAGAAACGCCTTGGGTGTAAGAACTGTGTTTAATCTACTGGGACCTTTAACTAATCCAGCCACCCCTCCTTATCAATTGATTGGCGCATTTAGTGAATCGGCGGCTAAATTAATGGCTGAAACATTATCTGGCTTACCTATCACTCGCGCTTTCGTGGTGCATGGTGAACCAGGATGGGATGAAGCCACGCCTGTTGGGAGTTTTCTTTTATTTGATGTTAGTCCAGGAAAGGTTATTGAGTATATTCGCCAGCCTGAGGATTATGGACTAAAGAGATGTTCTCCCGAAGCTTTGTTAGGTAGGGACGCTAATTATAATGCCAAAGAGTTGGAGCGCGTTTTCAGTGGCCATGATAAGGGAGCGCATCGAGATGCATTGTTAATGGGAGTGTCTTTGGTCATGGAATTAATGGGCAAAGTAAAAACTCCGCTTGAGGGTATACAGGCAACTAAAAAAATTCTTGATAATGGTGAAGCAATGAATTTTCTTATGAAATTTAGGAAATATTTTTTAGTAAAATGAGTGATTTCTTAAAAGAAATGGCAATCAAAAGTAAGGCAAGAGCAAAGTTTTTGCCGGAAAAATACCAATCAAAAAAATACGATCTACCTTCTTTTGATATACGATTTTCTGATTTCGATATTATTGCAGAATATAAAATGAACTCTCCAGCAGAAGGTCTCCTTGCCGAACCAAACATTAACCGAGTTGATCGTGTATTGTCTTATGCTCATGGTGGTGCTGCGGCAATATCAGTTTTGACAGAGCCGTCTCGTTTCGATGGCAGTTTGTTGCACTTGAAAGAAATTGCTTCCACAGTCAGCAATTTATCGTTGCCTGTCATGCGTAAGGACTTTTTGGTTGATCACAGGCAAATTCTTGAATCGAAAGTTTTTGGCGCGAGCGGTATTCTTCTCATTGCCGCCTTGTTTGACGCTTCAAAGTTAAGATCCATGTTAGATTGCGCTTTCGCTCATTCATTGTTTGTTTTATTAGAATCATTTAATGAAGAAGATGTTATTAAATCGAATTCTTTATTAAAAGAAAGTCGGTATCAAACACTGGCAGAGCAAAAAAAATTATTATTTGGTGTAAATACCAGAAATCTAAAAACTTTAGAAGTGGATGTAAACCGATTAAAGGTGCTCGGTAAAGAATTACCTTATGGCTTGATATCAGTTGCTGAGAGTGGTTTGTATAATATAGAGGATATCCTTACAGCGAAAAATAATGGATATTCGATGGCGTTAATTGGAACTGCTTTAATGCGCAGTAAACGACCAGAGAAGCTAATACGAGAGTTACTTCAATCAGCTCGAAAGAAAGAATTCTCTTGAAACCTTTCGTGAAAATATGTGGTTTGACTGAGCGCCGGCATGTTGAAACGGCCATTGAGGCTGGAGCGGATGCTATTGGTTTTGTATTTGCTGATTCTGTTCGTCAGATTTCAATAAGAGAGGCGATAAAAGTTACACAGAATATACCCAGTCATGTTATTCGTGTTGCGGTAATGCTTCATCCCAAAAAACAAGAATGTGAATGTATCGTAAAATTATTTAAACCGGATGTTATTCAGTCCGATGCTTCAGATTTTGAATATTTGGAGATTCCATCGGATATAGAAATATGGCCAGTATTTAGAGAAAATCAGGCCATTATAGATCCGCCGGATAATAAGAAATTTATCTATGAAGGAAAGAACAGTGGCCATGGCGAGAGAGTTGACTGGCATAGAGCCGCCAGCATAGCCAAAAAAGGTGATTTAATTCTGGCGGGTGGTTTAAACCGTGAGAATGTAGGTAATGCAATATCACTGGTTCGTCCCTTTGGTGTGGATGTTTCCAGTGCAGTGGAAACGGAACCTGGCAAGAAAGATAACGATAAAATTAAAGCCTTCATTAAGGCTGCAAAGATCTGTGGTTAATTTATTAAGGAAAAATTCATGGCTGTAAATTTTAATAAATTTGATAAAAAGGTTCTATATCAGGCTGTTCTAAATAAGGAATTTCCCGATGAAAGAGGGCGTTTCGGCCCTTTCG
>CAJJBK010000004.1 GCA_905182415.1 uncultured Woeseiaceae bacterium
CCTTCTCAGTTGTTTTGCGATTGCTCCACCAGATTGATGTTTCCATTTCCAGACACGCTCAATAAACTCATCTCTTTCCATATCAAGACGAGATAAGCCTTCTGCATTTAATAATCTCTCTACAACCATTTGAGTCGCTATTCCCGCATGATCCATTCCTGGTTGCCATAATGTGTTATCACCCATCATCCTATGATAACGAGTTAATGCATCCATTATGGTATCTTGAAAAGCGTGTCCCATGTGTAACGTTCCAGTTACATTGGGAGGAGGGATTACAATACAAAATGGATTGCCCTTACCTTGAGGTTCAAAGTAATTGCTTTCTTCCCAGCGTTTATAATGACGCTGCTCTATATCACATGGTTGGTAACGTTTTTCCATAATATGTTTAATTTATTTATTGTATTTATAATTTTAATACTATGAATCAAATAGTATGCGACTTTATTTCATAACCCAATTTACGATAGGCTGTAAATCGTTTTCTTGCATTTTCCTTATCTTTGCTTTCGTTAATAACTATTTCGATTATTCGTTCATAATTTTGATGATCTTCGCTTAATGTGCTCGATAAATTCACAAGAATATCATTCATATTAACTTGTTTTTTGATACTAGGAACCGCAATGGATCGTTTTGTGGCATCACTCTCATCACCGATAGTGTGATGGGGGATAAAACTATCATCTCGAAAATTCCACAGTAATTCATCAATATCTTTCATGCCTTTTTCATTTTCTGCCTGTATGATAATGCTATGCTGCATTTTATATGCTTTTTCAGTTATTCGGCAGACGAATAACTGCTTAGATTCTTCACTCTGACTTGATAAAATATAGAAATCGATTCGAGGCATAATTAAGAGCTTTTTTCATTACTCTGATTGATTATGAATTCTGTAAGCATAGGAACAGGCCTTCCTGTGCTTCCTTTTTTATCACCTGATATCCATGCAGTCCCGGCAATATCAAGATGAGCCCATTTCATGTTTTTCGTAAATTTGCCAAGAAAACATGCGGCAGTAATGGATCCACCACCACCACCACCAATATTTGCAAAATCGGCAAAATTACTTTTAAGTTGTGCCTCGTATTCATCACCCATAGGTAAGGCCCAAGCTCGGTCAACGGAGCTCTCTCCAGCATTAATAATTAGCTTACTTAATTCATCACAATTACTCATAACAGCAGTCCGATGATGCCCGAGTGCAACTACGCAAGCGCCGGTTAAGGTAGCCACATCAATAATATATTTTGGCTTAAATTTTTCAGAATAAGTAAGCGCATCACAAAGAATCAATCGTCCTTCAGCATCTGTATTTAATATTTCTATAGTTTGTCCAGACATACTTTTTATGACATCACCAGGAAGGGTGGCTGAACTACTGGGACGATTCTCACAAGCAGGAACTACAATTGTCAGATTAACTGGTAATTGTAATTTTGCAACGGCAGCAATTGTTCCAATAACCGTAGCGGCACCGCACATATCATATTTCATTTCATCCATTGCTGGACTGGGTTTTAATGATATACCTCCCGTATCAAAAGTCACTCCTTTACCAACTAAAACTATGGGCTGTTTGGATCCAGCACCTTTGTAATGCATTTCAATAAGTTTTGCGGGTTCTTTTGAGCCTTCTGTTACGGATAAAAATGAACGCATCCCTAGTTTTTTAATAGCAGCTTCATCATGAACTTTAACTGAAAGATTTCGATAAGATTTCGCAATTTCTTGAGATTTTTTCGCTAAGAAGGTCGGTGTACAAATATTTGCAGGGAAATTTCCTAAATCTCTAGCTATATTCATGCCTGCAGAAATTGCATCTGCTTGTTCACAAGCTAATTTAGTTTTATTTGCATTTTCTTTTTTGCTTATCGCGATAATTATTTTTTTAGGCGAGCAAGAGTAATCAGTAGCTTTAGATTTCATCTCATTGAATTGATATAAATTATTCAAAATTACTTCAATGCTTTGTCTAGCACTTATATAGGTATTAGGTTTATCTTTAATTTCTAGCGTCAAATAATTAGCGAAATTATTTAGCTTATTATTTCGAATAGCAATGGCCGCAGATTCATTGACTTTTTTAAATTCATTAATACTAAATTTACTTCTATCGCCAAGTCCTAATATTAAGAGTCTTTTTGCATTTATGTTATTTACAAAATGTAGCATTTGATGCTCACCAAGCATTGGAGATACATCACCGTTTTTAATTAGCTTTGTAATCAATCCATCACAGGTTTTATCAATATCTTTTGCGGCAATACTAAGATTATTATCTTTGTAAATACCTATAATTAGGCAATCGGTTGAAATTTTAGAAGGAGATTCGGTTGAGGTCATATAATTCATGTTTTTTCCTATCAATGTAAATAATATTATTCTAATTCATCAGGGCATATTTTTGTGTTTGACACGAGTACAAAAAACGTTAGTCTAACTTATCAATGCAGTATAAGTTAACTTGAATATTTTTATAATATAAAGAAGTGTGTAATTTATGTTTCGAATTATAGATCGATATATTTTTCGAGAAGTCTTTAGGACTTGGCTTACTGTAACCGTAGCTTTGTTATGTATTTTACTTACCAACCAATTTGCAAGAATTTTGGGCGATGTAGCAAAAGATAAGTTACCGAAAGAAGCGATTATTGATTTAATAACGCTTACTGGAATGCAATATTTAACTATCTTGATACCTATCGGGTTATTTTTATCTATATTAATGGCACTAGGCCGTCTTTATGCAAATAGTGAAATGTCAGCGCTTTTAGCATGCAAGGTAGGGGTATCTGGTATTTATCGGCCTGTATTATTTCTAACATTACCACTCGTTTTATTTGCCGCATGGGTAACCATTGATTTTGGTCCAAAAGCTTTAATGATGATAGACGAAATTAATACAGAGGCTCGTCGTAATATCGACCTAGATAGTATTGAGCCTGGAAGATTCATTGTCGATGATGGTCTTGGGACGGTCATATATGCGGAAGAGATTAATGAAAATGGTGAGTTAAAGAATGTATTTTTTCAGTTTTCAGCAGGCACTGAGGGTCTGGAAGTTGTAGTTGCTGAGCGAGGCCTCCAAAGAGATTCGGGTAATGATCAACGATATTTTGTTCTTTATAATGGAAAGCGTTATATAGGTGAGCCTGGAACAACTGATTATACTGTCATGGAATTTAAGGAGCATGGCATACCCTATATTTTACCTGAAATTACCGAACCGAAAATTAACGTAAAAACAATGATTTTTAGTGAGCTTTTTGATTTTAGAGATAAGAAAAAAAATGCCGAATTTCATTGGCGAATAAGCATTCCCATTTCCACATTAATTCTTGTAATGCTGGCTATACCGATGAGTAAGAGTGAGCCACGACAAGGTCAATATAATAAAATTTTTATTGGAATAGTGACGTTTATTATATATTTTAATTTACTTTCAGCTGGAAGATCTTGGCTTGAGAACGATTTAATAGATTATCGATTCGGCCTCTGGTGGGTCCACTTAATAATGCTAAAGATCGGAAGAGC
>CAJJBK010000005.1 GCA_905182415.1 uncultured Woeseiaceae bacterium
AATTTAAAGAAGGCGATATTATTTCAGCCGCGACGTTTAATCAGATTTTTGGTACGTTACAGAAACTCAATCGGACTCCTATCGATGCTGATCTTGTGGGTACGTGGAGTTGTAATGCTATTACAACAAGAAATACTGATGGATGGACTAATAAAGGAGCATTTTTTCAATTAGAAAATGCTCAAGTTACTTTGACTTCTTCTGGATCATCCTCAAGTATTGAGTCGCCCTATGCTATTTCGACATCGGCACCTAGCCCATTTAAAAGAACTTCGGGAGCATTTTCAGGGGTATATTCTTTATTTGATAATATGATTTTTACTAAAATTTCTGGAGAAACAGATTCAAGAATTTTTCTTGTTGATATAAAAAGCGAAACTAAAATAGATTTTATCTTTCAAGAAACGAGCGCACAGTCTTTTCCGGCAAATTACTCAAGCTATATTAGCTGTAACTCAGCCATTGCCGTCCCCGCTGCCCCCACATCAACCACTGCAACCAACGCTCAAACTACGGTCAATGTGACGTGGACTGATCAAAGTTCGGATGAAACAGGGTTTAAAATTTATCGCAGATTATCCACTGCAACTGAAGCCACGCAACTTGCTACAGCGGTGACTGCCAGCCCTTATGTGGATAGCACTCTAACCGAAGGACAAACCGCTTATTACAGTGTTGCTGCTTATAATGCGAACGGTGAGTCAGCTAAATCAAGAGTTGTAGCTGCGACTTTAGATAGTGTTAAACCAACCGTATCGTCACACAGCCCGACTGCCAATCAACAGGTAACAAATACTAGCCGCGCTTTAAGTATTACTTTTTCTGAAGCTGTAAAAGTTATTTGCCCGGCTGGAGGCAATGGACCAATGTGTGATACTGCAGGATCTGCTATTACGGCTGTAGGAACCAGTAAAACTTATGGCTATATTACTTCAGTTGGCAGTACTGGTTTAGCTTTATCAGGATCCATAGTTGGATCTGCAGAGACGTTAAATGGCTCTGATACCATTACCGTCACCGTCCATAAAGAATGGATACAAGATGTGAATGGCAATCCGATGGCGGCTGATTATACTTATACATTCACTGTGGGAACTTAAATAGAAGTTGCTATATAAGTCGCCCTAAGTTGGATTACATTATCTGTGCTTTTTTTGGTAATCATAATATCAAAATTTATTTCTCGGTAATTAGTTGGTAATCAAGACACTAGCGCTGATACCCCTATGGAAATTGAGGTTAGTCGGGTCAGTTGGTAGAGCTGCGGACTGAAAATCTGCGTGTTGGTGATTCGACCCCTATTTCGTTTTGCGACGCAGGAAAGCATGCGAAGGACTCGGCAGATCAGCTTCAAGCCCTAGATGCTGGAAGTCTCGCGCTGGATCGCGAGCAATACACTGGTATCTTTGCCTAGCTTTACTGGCACAACTCGCCAATGCATCAGAAATGGCGTGCCGTCTTTTTTGTAGTTGATCGCCTTACCCTCAAATCGACCGCCGGCGTTGAGTGTTTTGCTCAGTCGCGCAATTACTGTTTTGTCGGTAGCTGCCCCCTGCAATATCTTTGGCGTTTTCCCCAGAACCTCAGCGGGGCTGTACCCGGTCAGTTTCTTGAAAGCCTTGTTTGCATAAAGAATTCTGGTTCGATTCGTCGCGTCTGTTATTAGTATGGAGTCAAAACTATTTTCCACCAGTGCTTTCAGAGCGCGGATATTTAGTTTGGGATCCTGAAGGACCTTATCGAGTGATTTGATCATTTAATGTTCCTGTAAGTATTCGGATTTAAGGACGGGAAGAAATAAAAATTCTAGAAAGTGGCACAGACTTTCGGTGTTGCAATTTCCGCGTTAGTACGTTCTAGATACCACTATCTTGCCTGTTCCGCAGTGTGAAAAGCAGCGTAAACGTGTAACAAGTTGTATCAGTTGTAGACCTCTGGCGCTGCGGCGTCTTACTGTACATAGCCTATGCAGGACTCCAGGACTTACACGGCGCTGGCGCTGGCCGGCAGATCCATAAACGATCTGCTGTTGCCCGGTGATGGAATCCATCCCAATGCTGAAGGGCAACACCTTATGTTGGTAAACATGTTTTCAATTCAATGAGCCCATGATTTATTGGCTTTCAGGCACGAATCAGAGCAACAGACTGAAACTCAGCCCTTTTCTTTAATATTAAGTTTCCCACAATGCGGGCAATATAATTTTTTTGGTTTCCAGTCGTCCATTGAGGCGATAGTCCAATATCCTTTACAAATTTTACAAGTAAAATGCCATATAGTTTCTTTATCTATTTTCATTTTATTTTGTTAATACTCACTGAGAAATAATGGATCCAGAGCTATAGCTCTGGATCTACTAATTTTATTCGTCTGCAATAACACTGTAATGAAGGCTAATTATTTTCCATTCACCGTCTATTTTTTGCCAAACTTCAGTTTCATAACCTTTTTCTTCGTTGATGTCCCCCTCCGGTGAGCGAGAACGATTTTGTATAAATGCACCAACAACAGCAGTATTACCACCCGGCGTTACTTTGACTTGAACATCTGTAGCTGTATTTTTTTCAACACCGCCACCGGCTCCGATCATTTTTTTCCAGTAGTCATAATAATTTGAAACTTCCCAACGGTCCCCATAAAAATACAGCATGGCACCTTCAGCGTACATATCGAAATAACCATCAACGTCATTCACCTCATAAGCTAGATTAAAGGCGTTAGTTGCATTTCTTACTTCTGCCGCTGCTTTTAAGTGATGGTGATCAGCAGATGCTGAAGTAAATATAAACATGGTGGTTAAGATAATTAAAAAATTTTTCATGCAGCGTCTCACTTTTTTGAGTTATTAATATTAATAAAAGCATACATGATTTTTAGTTTAGATTTTTTTCTGGACTCACTATATGAAAATCCACTTTATTGGAAATTCTATCGATCTATAAATACGCTCACAGTTTTGGTACCTGATGGATCAAGATTAATATAGCTAACAGTTGCTATATTGCCCCTGAAGACCGGACGAACCGATGCATCAAAATAGAGATTTTCTTTTAAAGGCCTTATGGCGCCCATATTACCTAAAGATAGTATGTCGCCTGCTTTTAACTGTCGTCCACGTAATAATAATCGATCACGCATATTACGAACACGATAAATTGGTTCATAAGCATCTTCAATTTTACCTTCAGCCAGTAACTCACCTGCTTCATTTGTCATCGTGAAGCTAAAATTATTTATCCGTTTTATCCATTCATTGGTTGGTTCTGTCGTAATTAAGTCCCCAATAATCGCATTCTTAAAATCATAATTGGTGGCAATACCACTAACATTTGTGCCGCCCTCAAGTGGTTGAATGAGATCAGGCATTTCGATAAACGGAATAAAACCGGAGAGTGCCGCTAGTATTTCCAAATCTGATTTTGCATTGTTAATCGCTTCACTTTTAACCACGGCGCCAAAATCCGCTTCGACGAAACTCATATTGCAACAATCAACCGAAATATGAGCACCATTTTTATGAATACCATTTGTAAACATAACACCGGTAATAGGGCCGCTTAACCCATCAACAGGACCGTTATCATATTCACCTTTGGTGAATGTTCCAATTTTATATCCGGCAATGGAGCCTCGAGTCTTTAATTGTTCTGCAACATAATAATCAGCTATTTGATAAGCACTTTCTTCTATTAACTGATTGGCAGGAATTGCCATGATTGGTTTTGCTGTATTGAAATTATCCATAAAACTGACACCAAGAATTTTTTGATTCTCTGGATTTGTTAAATCGAGATTCTGTGTAAAAGCTAAACTACCCCAAAAAAATGAACTAAGTATGCCAATTGCAATTAAAGGGCTATAGGTTTTGGCTGTTTTAGTCCTCGCAATGTTCATTTATTTCTCCCCATGGCATCTTAGTATCGCAATATCTAATGCCATTTAATTTGGCATTTTTAAGATCACTTGTAGCAAGATTCGCTCCAGCAAGATTCGTCCCGATAAGATTAGAATCCCTAAGTATGGTGCCCGTGAGATTCGCTTTTCTAAGATCGGCATAGCGAAGATTGGCACGACTCATGTCAGCATGACTCAGATCGCTTCCACTCAGATCGGCACCACCTAGGTCAACCCCAACAAGAATGGCGTCAGTAAAGTTAGTGTCTGCAAGATAGGCGCTCTCGAGATTGGCATCAGTGAGATTTGCCCCAGTAAAGTTTGCCCCAGTAAGGTCATGATCACCAAAATCAACGCCACTAAGATTAGCCCTGGAAAGATTGACGCCAGCAAGATAGGTATTTCCGAGATGAGCATCAATGAAGCTAGTATCCATAAGGTTAGCGCCATTAAGATTAGCATCAGTGAGATCAATTTCACTGAGAATAGTCTGGGATAGATTGGCATAACTGAGATCAGTATCAGTGAGGTTAGCGCCACTAAGATCAACACCACTAAGATCAACACCACTTAAATCGCATTGCTTACAAGCATTCAATGTTTTTAATTTTATTAAATCTGCCTCATTATATGCCCAGCTATTAGAATTAAAGAGCATAAACGTAATAAGAATTAATTGTTTTGGAAGCATATCTATAGCGTATACAAAGTAAACATTTTTAGAAAGATGACTATTATTTATTTTGGTATGCAGATAATACGGATTCAGCAATCACTAGATCTTGAATCGCAACACCGGTTAAATCTGCAATTGATATCTGATCATCTTTTGTTCTGCCATTTTTTGTACCATTAAATATTTCACCAATTTCAGTGAGTTGATTTTTATCAATCGCGCCATGTTTAATCGCTTGGTGTATTTCACCTCTGATCAAATTTTGCTCAATACTGTCGGCTACAATCACATCTGCTTTCGCAAGTATGTTGAAATCAAGTTCACATTTTTCATGCGTGTCAGAACCAACAGCTGTGATATGAGTGCCAGGCTGAATCCAATCAGATTCAAGGATCGGTTCTTTGGCAGAAGTGGTAGTGATAATAAGATTTGATCTTGAGGCGGATTGCTCTAAATCATCTTCAACAGTAATATCTAGATGTAAATCGATTAGATCTCGTTTTACCTGTTCCGCCTTATCTTTATCTCTGCCCCAAATAGATAATTTCTTAATCGACATCAAATCACAAAGATACTTTGCTTGGTATCTTGCTTGCACACCAGTGCCAATAATTAAGGCATTATCGACGGATTTTTTTGCTAGTGCTTGAGAGGCTAATGCACCAGCAATGGCCGTTCTGATAACGGTTAAATTTGCATTATCAATGAGCACCGCGTCGGGTTCGCCAGTCGATAGATTGAATAATAACATCATCCCTTGCCCTGGAATAAGCCCAAGTTGCTCATTAGCCGGAAACCCAGAAGCTATCTTAATTACATAGTGTTTACCGCCCTTAAGATAACCATATTTGATGTGTACTTCACCTTCAGGATCATCCATGATTAACTCACCAACTGGCGGTATTTCTGCATGCCCTAATGAGTACTGAATGAAGGCATCTTTCATAGCTTTATAAACGTCAAGATTTTTAATAAGTGGCTCGATTTGTGGCCAAGTTAAAATAGTACTCATCGGGTGCACCTGTCTGGAAAAGATTCAATTAGGGTTACGAAACCTGCTGGCATAAATTTAGATCGACTAAGATATAGCGGTCTTAAGTCGCAGGTATTGTACCAGCTTTCAAAAGCTTTTAATTTTGCATTCCATATTGAATCATCTAATAAACCTTGAGTATATTGAAAATAATCATTTTCAAATAAAAACCAAGACATGTGATATGTATTTCTTCTAGCAATAAGATTTTTTGAGAAGACATAATCCATATTGTTATCTATTATGGCGGATTGCCAGTCTATCCCAGCAGTCGTTAAAGCATCAAAATTAGCGTATATACCGTTACTTCTTTCTTGCTGCGTCCTAGCTAAGGCAATTTTTTGCGTTTGTCTTAATTCAAGGCCTACAAATATTAATGATGCCATAACTCCTAATACTCCAATGACTTGGAAAAGACCGCTAATTTTTTCCAGATTATTTAAGGAGAGAAAGCTTTTATTCATGATCATCTTATTCCATATTAACTTCGATTAAGAGTTATTATTTATGGCATTATTCAGTTAATAATACTATTTAAATATAAATATAAGAAGGTACCTCACCGTCTAAAATGGAAATGATTGAATGAATTCTTTAACAAATAATACGCAGAGACTAACAGAGCATTTCCAGAATGATAGGAAGATTATTGGAGCTTATCCTGAAGATTTAAAAGTTGCTTTAAGTTCTCTAGATACTCAAGAAGCTCTAAATGAAATTAAGAGCTGGAAGGGATACAAGTCAACTCAATTGCATTCATTGCAAGGATTCGCAAAAGAGATAGGTGTTCAAGATATACTCTACAAAGATGAAAGTACACGTTTTGGTCTTGGAAGTTTCAAGGCGTTGGGTGGTGCCTATGGGGTTTTAAAATTCATTCAGAATCAACTCACTGAAGATCTTAATAAAAACATCAGTATTCGAGATATACGTGATGGTCAATATTTAGATTTAACAAAAAACTACACGGTCGTTACTGCAACTGATGGAAATCATGGGCGTTCAGTAGCCTATGGAGCAAAATTATCGGGGTGTAAATGCCAAATATACATTCATGCTGAGGTTAGTGTAGGTCGACAACATGCAATGGAGGAATTTGGTGCAACGGTAATACGCATCAAGGGTAATTACGATGAATCACTAAGAATCTGTATCGAGGAAGCCACTAAGAATAATTGGCAAATTATTTCGGACACTTCTTATGAAGGCTATACCAGATACCCACGTTATATTATGGCTGGATATACTGTTTTAGCACATGAAATTGCTGAGCAATTGGATTATAAAAATATGCCTACACATATTTTCTTGCAAGCAGGCGTAGGTGGGTTTGCGGCGGCTCTCATGGCTTATTTCTGGGAAATGTTTCCAGAAAAGAATATAAAATTTATTATTGTTGAACCCACTTTGGCGCCTTGCCTGATTGAAAGTGCGAAAGCAAATGAGTTAACGGTTTTTGATATAAAAGAAGAAACCATGATGGCTGGATTATCCTGTGGCGAACCGTCCTTATTGGCTTGGAAGATCCTTAATGTAGGTACGGATCATTTTATGACCATTACCGATGATAGGATACCGGATTTAATGCGTTTGCTCTTAAAAGGTATGGGCAATGATCCGTCCATAGAAGCAGGAGAATGCTCCGCAAGCGGTTTAGCGGCATTGATTGAAATTAAAAATAATGACTGTATTGCCAAGCAATTAAATCTAAATCAAAACAGTCGAGTTCTTTTGTTTGGCACAGAGGGAGCGACAGATCCTGATATATATGAGGCGATAATCAATGCCTAATTCCATTAAGTTATTTTGTATTACTTGCGTGGTGATATTAATGAGCGCCTGCAATTTACCACCAGAGGAGGGAATTGATACTGCATTTATCAATGGCGGGATATACCACGCTGATGAATCTCATTCTTGGTCAGAGGCTTTAGGTGTTGAAGATGGCGTAATAGTGATGGTGGGTTCAAACGATGAGGTTAATAAATTAATTGGTATTAAAACTAATATTATCGATCTGAAAGATAAGATGTTGATGCCAAGTTTTCATGATGGACATGCCCACGTTGAATATGGGGGTAGAGATAAAATCAACTGTAGAATTGATGGTCGTTCATCACCTATTTCTATGCGTCAACAATTAAATAATTGCACCATGAGTCTTAACCTTGGAAAAGATGAATGGTTAATTGGCGGTGGCTGGGAATTATTTAATTTCCCCGATGGAGCTCCAACGAGTGAAATGCTCGATGAGATATTTGGTAATAGACCTGTATTTTTATCGGATGCTTTCGGTCATAACGCCTGGGTCAGCTCAAAAGCATTGGAATTAGCAGGTATTAATTCCGATACTCTAGATCCATCTAATGGCAAAATTATTCGTGATTCTGTCACAGGAAAACCTTCAGGAACATTGCGTGATTCAGCCATGAATTTAATATTGGAGGTATTACCAGCATTAACGACAGAGCAACGATATGAGGCTTTATTGTTAGGCATTAAAGAGGCAAATAAATATGGTATAACGGCATTTATAGAACCGGGTGTTGATCAACCCTTGGCAAGGTTATATAAAAATCTTGAGGATAATGGAGATTTAAATGCACGTGTGATGCTGGCTTTATCTCCCATTAATAATCTTCCAGGAAGTGTAGGATCAGAGTTATTCGATTTACTTGCAGATAGAGAGCAATATCGTGGCCAATATATTAATCCAGATTCCGTAAAAATATACATAGATGGCGTGATTGAAACTCGCACCTCAACTATGCTCGAACCTTACAGTGATGGCAGTAATTTTCCCTCTTTCTATAAACAAGAAGAGCTGGAATTATTGTTTCAGCGACTGGATACAATGAAGGTACAAATTCATACCCATGCTATTGGTGATGGTGCTATAAGAAATGCTCTTGATGCATATGAATATGCCTTTCTGAAAAATGGACCGAATAATAATCGTCATTTAATTGTCCATTTGCAACTTATTGATGATGCAGATCAACCACGTTTTAATGAACTGGGTGTTGCCGCTAATTTTCAGTGCCTTTGGTGTTATCCTGATCCATATATTGATTTTGCAGAAGACGTCGTGGGCGTCGATCGTGTGGAGAAATTTTTCCCAGTCAGAAGTCTGCAAAAAGCGGGTGCACTATTGGTAGGTGGCAGTGATTGGAATGTGAGCTCACTAAATCCATTGGAGGCTATCGAAACTGCCGTAAGAAGACAGGATCCTTATGCTGAATCTGGACCAAGCTTAGGGCGGAATGAAGAAATTGATTTGTATACGGCGCTTGATATGTACACACGCAATGCTTCCTATGTCATGCGATTGGAAGATAAGACTGGAACTATTGAAGTGGGCAAAAGAGCGGATTTAATTGTCTTAGATCGAAATCTTTTTGAGATTCCAGTTACTGAAATCAGCGAAGCGAAGGTATTGTTAACACTAATGGATGGCAGGGAAGTATATAATTTACAATAAATTATCATGCAGCTTAATTTTGATTGCTAAACATGAACTTTAAAAATATGAGAACGTATAAATATGACTAGATTAGCACCTTTAAATCCAGAGCAGCTCAACGAATCACAAAAACGGGTTTTTAATGCCATTCAAGAGGGGCCACGAGGAGCAATGCCACTAATTGGACCATTTAATGCTTGGGTTAGAACCGGAGACATTGGTGATGCTATTCAAAAGCTTGGCGCTTCATTGCGTTTTGAGTCAATCCTTGCAGAGGACGTGAAAGAGCTCCTTATTTGCACCGTTGGTCATCACTATAAGGCAAAATTTGAATTTGCATTTCATGAGCAGCTTGCTCTTAAGGCCGGTATAAATGAATCAATCTTGAATGACTTAAAAGCCGACAGAATCCCTGTAATTGATGATCAGAAACTAAAATTAGCTTATTTGCTAGCAGAACAATTACTGGATACTCATGTAATTGATAATGAATATTATGCCCAAGGTATTGAGGTATTTGGCGAACGAGGTATGCTCGAATTGGTTTCAATTGTTGGATATTATTGCTTGGTATCGTTAACTCTTAACGCCTTTACTATTCCTCTTGATGAAGGTATGTCGGATCCATTCCCAGAGAAAAAGTAAATTTTATTATATGTGTTTGACGGTGTGACTCAATGTACCTAGACCTTCAATACTGATATCAATCTGACACTCTTCTTCATTCAGTAAGACATTTCGGTGAGCATGCGGAAAGTTTTCATTGCCTTTTGCGGCAGTACCGCAACTAATTATGTCACCGGCTTCTAAGGTAAAATAACGACTCGCATCTACAATTAAGTCCTCAATACTAAATGTATATGATTGCGTTGTATCGTCCGTAAAACATTGATTATTTTTATAGGCATGAATACGAAGATTATTGGGATCTTTGATTTCATCTTGAGTGGTCACCCAAGGTCCCATCGGGCCAAACGTGTCGGTATTTTTTGAACGAGTGTGATACACAAAATATAAATCATTTTCATCACTGCCATAGGATTTGCGCCAGTTGGTATATTCTGGACGCATAATTTTTTGGTCTCGTGTCACAGCCAGACTGTCTTTTGAGAATTTCATACCATGTGAAGTGATGTCATTTGTGATGCTGTAACCAAAGACATGATTGAGTGCATGTTCTTTTTTTATGTCCTTACCTGGATTACCAATAAATAGGCATAATTCTGGTTCTGGAATGGTATTCCCATAATAATCTCTGATAAGAACGGGTTCATTGTGACCATTTAAACAACTTGATGATTTTAGGAAATAATTGGGACAGCCCGGATCAAAGTGAGCCTCCTTACGAATACCCTTATTATTAAAAGCCACACCCAGAATCTTTCTTGTATTTGGGTTAGGCGGTAACCATGTTACTTTATTCAGCTTTATCAGATTATATTGATCTGGTTGTTGGGTGATTTTTTCTACCTTATGAGCAATTTCTTGTTGCATGATTGAATCACTGCTGATGAACTCTTGCATCGAGCTCCAAGATAACTTTAGATTAAAGGCCTTAGAGAGTGTTTCGATACTGACACCAAGCTCATCATTGATACGAAAAATCAAGCAAGGATTTTTGTCTATTTCAATAGTTGCAAGTTTCATTCTTTTTTCCCTAAAATATTTTCTGTGGCCTGAGTGATCGTATGAACAAGCGATTTTGTGTAGGAGCGAGCACCGAGGATGATAAAACAATCTTCTTGATGCGGTTTTTGTATAAAAATTGTCATATGTGAGCACCCCGTCCTGGTAGCGCTTCCAGATGGAAAATTACGTTCACTTAAATCTATTTTAATCAATCTTTCTAGAACATCTAAGCTGGCTGGCCCCTCTATTTTGATTGAGATCCAAGCATCTGTTTGTAAGGTAACGGTTGACACATCATTAAATTTCTTTGTTAGTAGTTGATCAAAGTAAGGATTGCATTCATTTGAAGTGACGAACCACTGAGAAGGAGAAACCCAAAAAACCGATCCTGTTGAGTGATTAACCATTTTTCCAGGCGCAGGAAGAGAGATGCCATATTCTTCTTTAAAGCGTTCATTTAAATCTAACTGCTTATCTAACGACGCATTGATTGAGCAAATTTCTTTAAAACTACTCTGTGTGATGGAAAGAGCTGGCCATTGAAGATTTAAATGGTCTAAAGACAGCGCGCTATTTAATTTCTCTTTATTCACGTAACCGCTCCCCTTTGGGATCATAAAAATGTGGGGAAGTAACTTCAATATCAATATCTTGATTTTGCAATAAATTAACCGCCCTTAATTTCCCCCCTATATGGTTCGTACCGTTTTTAATCATGGCTAAACCAATGTAGCTGTTAGACATTGGGGAATAAGCCACTGAAGTGATATATCCTAAATCATTACTGGGAGTGCAGGCCGATTTACTTGCAAAAATATGCGATCCTGAGGAAATTTTTTGTTGTGGATCACACGGCATGACTCCTACTAAAATGTGACGCATGGGATCTACCAAACCTTCTCTTTCAGATAAGATACTGCCAATAGAATCTTTCTTTTTGGAGACCATTTTTCCTAACCCAAGGTCGCCTGCTGTGGTTTGTCCATTCAATTCATTTCCAGCGGCATGTCCTTTTTCGATTCTCATTACTCCTAGTGCTTCCGTACCATATGGGGTCAAATCAAACGTTTTACCTATCTCATGAATATGGCGAATTAATGCATCACTATATCTCGCAGGAACGGCCAACTCATAGGCCATTTCACCGGAAAAAGACAGCCGAAAGAGTCGTGCTCTAATGCCATTGCAAATACTTATCTCATCACAGGCCATATAAGGAAAATTAGAATTTGAGATATCGTGGTCATTATCTATAATTTTTTCTAGTAAATGACGTGATTTTGGTCCGGCAATAGCATATTGAGCCCATTGCTCCGTGATTGAAATAAGTGCAACATCCATTTCAGGCCAAAGACATTGCCTACAAAATTCCATATGACGATAAACTTGCACCGCGTTTGCGGTGGTTGTCGTGACTATGAAATGATTTTTTGCCAGATGTGCAACCGTGCCATCATCCATCACAATACCATCTTCTCTGAGCATAATACCGTAACGACAACGATTCATATTTAACGTGGTTATGGTATTGCAATACACTTTATCTAGGAAGGCCGCCGCATCAGTTCCCTGCACATCTATTTTACCTAATGTGCTGACATCGGTTATTCCCACATTATTTCGAGTCGCTAACACTTCACGATTAACACTCTCTTGCCAATGCAATTCATTTGCATGAGGAAAATACTGACTTCTTAACCAGGCTCCACTTTCAACAAATTGCGCTTTTTGTTCAACGGCAAATGGATGACTTGGTGTTTCACGTGTGGGTCTAAAATTTTTTCCAGAATGAGGTCCGCTCAGAGCCCCAATTGCAACCGGTATATAAGGAGCCCTAAAGATTGTGGTGCCCGTTTCTTCAATGGATTTATTCATAGTTTCAGCAATGATGCCGATTCCTATGACGCTTGATGTTTTGCCTTGATCTGTCGCCATGCCTAAGGTTGTATAACGCTTAACATGCTCAACTGAATAGAACCCCTCTTGCACTGCCAGACGAATATCTTTGGTGGTGACATCATTTTGAAAATCAACCCAAGCCCGTTGTTTTGTCTCTCTTACAGACCAAAAAGTTTTGCCACGATAAGTATCATCATTAGCTGAAGGAATCATCATCTTGGTGGGTGCATGACCTAGTTCAGAAAGCACTGCATTGGCCTGATTCATTGCATCTTGTAAGACTAGATTTGTTGCATAGATACCTTTTGCAGCCCCTGCAACTTTCATTCCTGAAGGAAGCTCGGCTTCATTTGCAATAAAACCAGAAATGACTTCATTCCAGATAGGTCGCTGTCGATGCTGGCACGTCAAATGAATGGAGGGATTCCAACCACCAGAAACCGCAATACTATCTACGCTAATTTTTGCTCCATTCAATAAAGAGATTGCTTTGACTCTATTATGACCATGCACTTTTATGATTTGATCTTCACTGTATATTGGAATTTGTGTATTTTTTTTCGCTATTTCCTGATGCTCTTCTTTCTTACGAATATCTATAATGGCAGCTACTTCGATACCTTTTTGATTTAAATCTCTGGCTGTAAGCCAGCCACTGTCGTTTGAAGTAAAAACCGCTACTCGCGACGCAGTTCGTACAGCAAATCGATTTGTATAATCACGCATTGCACTTGCAAGCATTACGCCAGGACGATCATTGTTACCAAAAGCAATATGTCTTTCAGTGGCACCGGAGGCTAAAATTATGTGCTTAGTATTTATCTCCCAGATCATCTGCCTTGGGCCGACCGAATTTATTTGGTCACTAAGTCGTTCTATTGCAAAATAGGTTTTTTGATCAAATACCCCAAAAACAGCTGTTTTTGGCATCAGTCGAACATGTGGCATCGCTTCTAATTCCTTCACTGTATTTGCCACCCAGTCATGGCATTGCAGGCCATCTATTTCTTCATTCTCACCGAGCAATCGCCCGCCAAAGAGGAAATCTTCTTCAACGAGAATTGTATTCAAACCTTCCCTTCCCGCGACCAGTCCAGCCATTAAACCAGCGGCACCCCCTCCAATTATTAATAGATCACAATGTCGATATCCTCGATCATAGTGATCTGGATCGGTTGAGGGAGCTAGCTCACCCAAGCCTGCCGCCCTTCGGATTAGCGGTTCATAGACTCTTTCCCAGAAGCTTTTTGGCCACATAAAGGTTTTATAGTAAAAACCTGCAGTCAGGAGAGGGGCAAAGCAATCATTGATTGATTGAATATCGTATTTTAGTGATGGCCAGCAATTTTGACTTTGTGCTGTTAATCCGTCGAATAATTGAATGGTTGTTGATCGTGAATTAGGTTCTTTGGTGTCTTCATTAATGAGTTCAACTAATGCATTTGGTTCACTAGAGTCTGAGGTGAATATGCCACGAGGTCGATGATATTTGAATGATCGTCCGACTAAATTAATACCATTTGCGAGTAGTGCTGATGCCAGTGTATCGCCATGGAAGCCCGAATATTTTTTACCATCAAACGTAAAATTTAGAGGGATGTTTCGATCGATTAAACCTCCATCTATGCGATTTTTTTGAGTCACTGTGTTTGACCTTTCTTGATGACTTTGGAGGCAAGCTCTACGTTATTAATTTCATGAGTGAGTGTATCCCTAGAAACAATCAACCAGGATCGATCGCCTTGTTCATGGAACCAGAGTTCTTGATGCTGGCCAATGGGGTTATCTCTAAGATAGAGATACTCATAAAATACTCGTGCTTGATCTCGCTCTGGTGTGTTTGGTCGTTGCAACAGTTTAGCGTCACCTAGAATAGTAAATTCCGATGCATTTCTTGGGCCAAGTAAAGGGTGATTAATCTTCATAATAAATATATCTAGTGTAGATTGGGTTGTGCGCCCATCCCCTTTTCATCAATCATGTAGCCTTTTTCAAAACGATTTAATAAATAAGCGCTGGCATTGGGGTGGTGTTCATCAGTAGCTAATAAATGTGCGAAACACTTGCCTGAGGCTGGTGTGGCTTTAAAGCCTCCATAACACCATCCTCCATTAAAATAGATGCCTTTAATGGGTGTCCGATCGATGATGGGTGATCCGTCCATCGACATATCCATCACGCCACCCCACATTCTCAGTAATCTGGCTTTACCTATCATTGGCATTAATGCCATACCTCCTTCGCAAACATCTTCAACTACAGCCATATTTCCACGTTGCGCATAACTATTGTAGCCGTCTATATCGCCACCAAAAACCAAACCACCTTTATCTGATTGGCTAATATAAAAATGACCTGCGCCAAAAGTAATCACGCCAGGAATGATGGGCTTTAATCCCTCTGAAACAAACGCCTGTAATACATGACTTTCAATTGGCAGCCGTAAACCAGCGTTTTCCATCACAGCGCTTGAAGAGCCAGCAACAGCGACACCAAATTTTTTAGCTTTGATTGTGCCACGGCTGGTTCTTACTGCGTTGCATTTGGCATTTTGAATATCAAAGCCCGTTACTTCGCAGTTTTCAATGATATCGACGCCTAATCTATCGGCGGCACGAGCATAACCCCAAGCCACGGCATCATGACGTATAGTTCCGCCACGCGGCTGCCATAAGCCACCTTGGATAGGAAAACGTGCATTATCGTAATTCAAGAACGGGCATTTTTCTCTTAATTTGGCTTCATTTAGAAGAATCGCATCTGCACCATTGATTAACATAGAATTACCTCGTCTAACATAGGCGTCTCTTTGTGCATCAGAATGAAATAAATTAATAACCCCACGTTGTGAAATCATGGCATTGTAATTTAGGTCTTGTTCAAATTGCTCCCAGAGTTTAAGGGACATTTCATAGAACATTTCATTTTCATGTAACAGATAGTTGGAGCGGAAAATCGTCGTATTTCGACCAATATTACCACCACCTAGCCAGCCTTTTTCCAGCACAGCTATTTTTTTATTCTTGTACTCTGAGGCAAGATAATATGCCGTTGCTAAACCATGACCACCACCACCGATAACAATAATATCGTATTCAGATTTAGGTTCTGGACGTCGCCAAAGGGGTTTCCAGCCTCGGTGACCGGTAAGTGCTTCCTTGATGACTTTAATTGCTGAATAGGCCAAGGTTAGTTTCTAATTCTTCCGATAGATTAATCGGTTGATTTTATCCAAGAGGGAGGCTCGTAAATAATAATGGTAACCTCATCTCCTTTGTTTATTTTTCCAGTGGTTTCTATTACACCCACAATACCTCGATTTAATTTTGCTGCTTTTGAGAAGGTGGTGTTTTCAATGGGTTGATTTGATCGATCGCAATGTAACTCAGCAATCTTTTTACCCATTTCCATGCAAGGTGGATTATATTCCTCAATGAGAAGTTCCACGCCCGACGGAAATTGTAATAAAGTGCCTTTTGGTAAACCTGATAAATTAGCTATTCCAGAGAGACAGAGATTGGCCCCTAATGTGCTCGCATTGATAGTATTCTCAAGATTCATCGCGGTTTCAATTTCTTTAATTTCTTCCATAGAAACAGCTGACCATTGTCTTTCATTGCGCCTTATGGTGCCTTTTTTCTGTTTATCACCAGCCCAAGTTTCTCTTGTATAACCTCGATGCGGGTCATTTACAATGCCATCGAGCTCTAATTCAATAACCTCTTCCTCAATGGTACCAAGATTGTTATTTGATCCAGTATGGACGGAATGGACATATGCAGTTAATGTAATCATTGTTTCATATACTAATGCGAGCATTGATTAATGGCAATAACATAGCATATTGTGAGACTCTTCAATGCATGATTTTTTATTCTAAGGAAAGAATTATAATATGAGTCATTACGTTCCAAATATAGATTATTTGATCATCTTCCTTTACTTGGTGATGTTGGTCAGTATTGGTATCTATTCATACAAAAAAGATACCAGTTATGAGGATTTTATCTTAGCTGGGCGTGGGATGACTACCCCGATGTTAATTTCAACCATGGTATCTACATATTATGGCTTAGATATTCTCTTTGGCTCATCTGAAATGGCCTTTAATGATGGGCTAATGGCGTTTTTTGGTTATGCTTTATCAACCTTAGTGTTTTATTTATTTATTGCTTATTACATGGCAGATAAATTACGTTCAGCAAACTTTATTTCGTTGCCTGAAATTCTTGAAAAAGCTTATGGCAGAAAAACCTCTTCAATTGGTGCGATCAGTTCCATGGTTTATTGCTTACCAACGACCAGTTTGTTTGCATTGGGACGAGTATCCGAATTTGTTTTTGGAGTTGATGCTCATTACGGCGCCTTTATTTTGGGCGGGATTGCTTTGGCATATACTTTACTTGGTGGTTTAAAGGCGGTGGCCATTACAGATACTATTCAATTTTCACTTATGTGCATTACAGTTGCTGTAGGCGTTCCTCTTTTAGTTTATGAAATAGGTGGATTTGTAGCAATTCAAGAGCTCGTCCCTACTGGTCATTTTAAATTATTTGGTACTGTGCCACCTTGGCTTTTGATTGCGTATGCCTCTTCTAGCTTAGCAGTATTGATTGATCCTTCGCTGTATCAACGAATTTTTGCTGCACGAAGTGCTCGACAAGCACGCAACGCTATTTTAACCTCGACGGTGATTTGGACCACATTTGACTGGTTAGTTGTAGCAGGTGGAATAGCGGCATTAGCAGCAGTCACTTCTGGAATTTTATCGAGCAATGTTCACCCAAATGATGCGTTTCTAATTGCAGTTACTTATGCATTACCGATTGGCTTATCTGGTATATTTTTAGCAGGTGTTATAGCCACCGCAATGTCGACTATTGATGGTTATACATTGGTAGCAGGTTCCAATATATCCTATGACATGTATCGACCATTAGTAAATCCAGAGGCCACAGATGCTCAACTCGTTAAGGCGACCAAGATTGGTATTGTTATAGCTTGGACATTGGGATATATAATCGCCTTCCAATTTGATCGCATAATGGCATTATTGATTTTCGTTACCACAGTGATCACATCGACCGTCTTTGTGCCTGTTCTTATGGCGCTATTTTATCGGGGTAAAAAAACGTCATTGGCAGGTTTATTGAGTTGTGGGGCAGGTTTAGCCAGTGTTCTGATATTCTATGTAGGTATGTCTCAGATTGGTGATTACAATCAGACTTGGGGTACTTATATTTTTTCTTTCTCTATTGGCGGCAATACTTTTTCTATATGGCAAGAATATGCCTTATTCTTTTGTTTGCCAATTAGCTTATTAGGATTTTTTGTTGGTAATATTTTTGGCTCTAAAATAGAAGAAGCTTCTTTAGAGGGTGAGGCATTATGACGGGTTGGGATTTGTTCACTATTATTTGTTCAATTTTCTTAGGCTCTAGTGGTGTTATCTTATTGTATGTTTTTTTAAGAGATGCATACAGAGATAGAATGGCGAATAAAAAGAACGTTAAACAATAGATTGTAATATTTCTTATGTTTCTTGATTATTCTTTCTCATTAGACATATGGTAAATATGCCGATCAAAGCGATCATGACTAAAAATATAAAATAATTTTGATGACCCTCTAAACCAGGATTCGCATCAAGGATTCTTCCTGAAATAGAGCCAAAAAATATCTCTGGCGTAAAGCCCACAAATGAAACGATACCTATGGTAGTACCAGTAATCTGGCTTGGCGTATTTATTTCTTGAATGAGTGCAAAATAGATTCCTCTTATAGCGAAAACCGCGAAAAAGGTAACGAAGATATTGATAGTTATAAATGTGATCCATGGCGCTGATCCATCTGCAAATATAAAACTACAAAAAGAACATATGAGCATACAAAACATGAGCAGAATAACGCGACTAGCAATGATTTTGTCAGCAAGTATCCCAGCGAATACGGCTGCAATGGGTCTGGTTAAAGAGGCGTACGTAAATAAGGTAGCTGCCTCAACTTCATTCATACCCATTACTTCATAAGCATATAAAGTCATGTTATCAAGGCCTTTGTAGGTGGAATAGGCGCAAATAATAACGCAGCTGGTACACCAAACTAAACGGTTTGAGAGGACTTTAGTCAAACTTTTGAAAGTAATAGTGCGTTCTTCTTTAGTGGCATGCACTTGAGATTCAGGAAGAAATTTCCACACTAAAATGGCACCGATAGCAGTCAGACTAGAATAAAATAAAATAATAGAGCGAAAGCCATTTAATCTTTCAGTTGCCGAGGCAAGGTTCACTTGCAATGGTAAAAAACTAGCAAATATTATAATCGCAATCGCAGATAATAAAGACGCTAAGGCACCTCTTCCCCCTTCGAGCAAACCAAAAGCTTTTCCTTGCGTGTTTTCCCCGCCCCACTCTTTTGTGGCTTTGAGCATTGCTGCCCAAAATAAAAAAGTCGTGGTAATTCCCCAATAGGCATAGAGCAAAGTCATGCCGAATAAATCGGGAATGGTACTCATGTATATTCCGCCAGATGCAGTTAGCAGTAATGAAACCGCCATTAATTTTCGTGCCGATATTTTGTCGGCAATGATGCCACCTAGAAAATAGGAAATCATAGCCATTAAGCCATAGACAGCGAAGATATCTCCTAAATTAGTATTACTTAAATTAAATATGTCTAAAAAAGTGGGTCGAAAAAAACGTGCCAAATGAAAAGGTAAACTGAAAACCAACTCACCGGCTAAAATTAATATGATTATTTGCAGTATCCGATGTTTATTTTTAATCGTTATCATATCAACAAGAGTATTCTATAAAATTAAAGAAAGGAAAAAAATCTGACTTTTTAATTTTGGTCAGCAAAAATACAGTTGGATTGCTAAAATAATGATTTACTAAGCTTAAGGATAATAATTATTTCACTGATATTCGCATTTTTTGCTACGGCGTTAGTCTATGCTTCTGTCGGTTTTGGGGGCGGCTCGACCTATAACGCATTATTGATTTTAAGTCAGGTCGATTACAATTTGGTGCCAATTATCGCCTTAATATGTAATGTGATCGTCGTGAGTGGTAATTGCTTGAGATACCATAAAAATGATTTGATACCTTGGTCATTTACTTTGCCGGTTATTTTGGTATCTATTCCATTTGCTCTTATAGGCGGTAATACCCTTATTGATGAAGCTCTCTTTATCAAAATATTGGGTTGGACATTGTTGTTTTCTGGATTGATGATGTTTTATAGACATCAAGAGATTACTTCGATATCGCCAAAACTAAATAGCTCCATAGGTAAATTTATCAGTATTATCGTAGCAGCTATCTTAGGTTTTCTTGCTGGTTTAGTGGGCATTGGTGGAGGTATTTTCTTCGCTCCCATATTGCATATAACCCAAGTCCTCCCAACGAGAAAGATCGCTGCTTTTGCCAGTATTTTTATTCTGGTTAATTCTATAGCTGGTCTTATTGGGCAATATAATAAATACGATAATCTCGATATATTGTGGCTTGATAATCAATATATTTGGCTCTTATTGGTAGTATTTATCGGAGGGCAATTGGGTTCATATATAAGCATCAAAACAATTAAACCAATTATTTTACGTAGACTAACCGCGGGACTGGTGATTTATGTAGGATGTAGATTATTATTGATATAAGATTAAATGAACGAAGATAATTATAAGAACAGTGCTTGAGGTATTCAGTGTCGTTAGAAATAAGAAAAATCGTGATACATGATGAAGAAACTCTAATTGAAGGATTTTGTGAAGCACAAAATCCCCTCAGAATGTTCGCAGTGGCAGCGGTCATAAGAAATCCATGGTCTGGTAGATACGTGGATGATTTAAAGCCAGACATTTTGTCTATCGCTCCTCCTTTGGGTGAGGAATTAACTCAAAGAATTATAGAGTTAGCAGGCGGTGGAGAAAAAATAGAGGCCTATGGTAAAGCTGCTGTCGTGGGGCTTGACGGAGAAATAGAACACGCCTCTGCCTTGATACATACTTTGCGATTCGGGAATTTTTACAGAGAGGCTGTAGGAGCAAAAAGTTATTTATCCTTCACGAATACTCGTGGCCCTGCCAATGCCCCAATTATGGTTCCGTTGATGGATAAAAATGATGCCGGTCGTCGTTCTCACTACTTAACCATTCAGTTTTCTATTGCAGATGCTCCAAGGGCGGATGAGATTGTAGTTGTTCTAGGGGGCTCAATTGGCGGTCGTCCTCATCATCGTATTGGTGATCGCTATCAAGACTTAAAAGATCTCGGTCATGATGTGGAAAACCCTGCCTCGGTATAGAACTACTAATAATATTGCCTATTACAAGACTGGTAATGGTCCGGCTATTCTTCTGATTCACGGCGTGGGTTTGAGACTAGAAAGTTGGAATGCCCAAATAAATATTCTCAGTCAAGAGCACACCGTGTATGCCATCGACTTGCCGGGCCATGGAGAAAGTGATCAGTTAATACTAGAATCACCCAATATAGATCTTTATACACAACAAATAAAATTATTTGCAGACGAAATGATCACTGGTGCTTTTATAGTGATGGGGCATTCTCTGGGTGCTCTGATCGCGATTCGTTTTGCCCATTTGCATAAAAAATATTGTCTTGGTGTTGTGGCATTAAATTGTGTTTATCAACGCTCCAAAAAAGCAATGAGTTTTGTCAAGTCGCGTGCAACAAAACTTGCTCTAGAGGGGCCCAAAAATATTATTCCTCAAACAATTGATCGATGGTTTGGAGAAAATCCAACGGGTTCTAATATAGAAATAGCTAGTACTTGTAAGCAATGGTTAGAAGCAACAAATATAGAAGGTTATAGCCATGCTTATAACACTTTCGCTCATGAAGATGGGGTCGCAGAAAAGTTATTGATAATGAATAATTTGCCCATCGCATTTATAACAGGTACGTTAGACTCAAATTCAACGCCATTAATGAGTCAGGATATGGCGACGACCTCTCCTTTTGGAATGGTGGAATTAATCCCAGAAGCGGGTCATATGGCACAAATGACTCACTCAAAAGAGGTTGGTGAAGTACTGCGATTATTTGCACTGGGCATTAGAAATTAATATAACGAGATAGTTTGATGAAATTTTCACTTTTTGCGCATATGGAACGCACAAGTCAACAGCAATCATATGTTGATTCATACGATGAGTTCTTGCGGTTGTGTCAGCTGGCAGATCAAGGTGGAATGCATGCAATATGGACGGGCGAACATCATTGTATGGATTTTACTATTGCCCCTAATCCATTTATTAATATCGCTGACTTAGCCAGTAAATTGGATAATGTACGCTTAGGGACTGGCACTATCATCGCGCCATTTTGGCATCCAATCAAGTTGGCTGGTGAATCGGCTATGACGGATATAATTACATCGGGAAGACTAGAACTGGGTATTGCAAGAGGGGCTTATAGCTATGAATATGAACGTTTAATGCCAAGCATGAACGCTTGGGAGGCTGGCGCTCGTATGCGAGAAATGATACCGGCGATTCAAGGACTGTGGAGCGGTAATTATAAGCACGATGGAGAGTACTATAAATTTCCAGAATCAACGTCAACTCCAAAACCAATGCAATCATCAGGCCCACCTATTTGGATCGCTGCAAGAGATCCAAATAGTCATGAATTTGCTATAAAAAATAATTGTAATGTTCAGGTTACTCCTCTCTGGCAAGGCTATAAAGAAGTAAGAGATTTGATAGCTCGCTTTAAAGATGCTCAGATTAAATGTCAAAATAAAGCCCAATCAAAAATAATGTTGTTGCAGCATACATTTGTAGCAGGTTCCGATGATGAGATAGATTATGCGGCCAAAAAATTCAGTGAGTTTTATGGCCACTTTGGTGCGTGGTTTAAAAATGAAAGACCAGTAGATCAAGCCTTAATGAAAAAATTATCTGTTTCAGAATTAGAAGCGCTTGATATGTATTCTCCTTCCGTTATGAAAGATAATTTAGCCATTGGTAATTCAACGGATGTGATAAATCTGCTAAAAAAATATGAGGAGCTTGGCTATGATGAATTTGCTTATTGGATTGATTCAGGAATGAGTTTCGAGCTTAAAAAAGCATCTTTAGATAGGTTTATTAACGAAGTTATGCCGGCTTTTCAGTAATCAATGGGTTATTAAATATGACTATTAAGGAAAAAATACCTCATTATTCACTTTTTATAAACGGCGAATTTATTGAGGGAGAAAAAAAAGAAAGTATAGAGAGTATCAACCCTCATACTGGAAAGGTATGGGCAACGTTTTCTGCCGCTAACGATGTTGATGTAAACCGTGCAATATCGATAGCAAAACGATCAATGGAAAAAGGCAAGTGGGCAGATATGCTGCCCTCAATGCGAGGTAAATTATTGTTTACTCTGGCTGATTTAATCGAAAAGCACGCTTCTTTTCTGGGCGAAATAGAAACCAAGGATAGTGGTAAATTACTTGTCGAGACAGCCACTCAAACAAAATATGTTGCTGATTATTACCGTTATTATGCTGGCTTGGCAGACAAAATAGAGGGCGCAACTTTACCGATTGATAAACCGGATATGCATGTCTTCACTACCTGTGAACCGATTGGCGTGGTCGCAGCGATAGTTCCTTGGAATGCACAAATGTTCCTTACTGCAACAAAACTAGCTCCGGCACTGGCAGCTGGTTGCGCTACTATTATCAAAGCATCTGAAATTGCCCCATGTGCATTATTGTATTTTGGGAGGCTAATTAAAGAGGCAGGATTTCCAGATGGTGTCGTCTCAATTATTACTGGAGATGCAAAAAATTGTGCCGTTCCATTAACGACACATCCCGATATTGATCGAATTGCATTTACTGGAGGACCGGAAACAGCTAAACAAATTATTATTAATTCAGCGGAAAATTTTGCTGTTACCACGCTTGAATTGGGCGGTAAATCTCCAATAATAATTTTTGAAGATGCAGATATTGACAGTGCAGTTAATGGAATTATTGCTGGAAATTTTGGCGCATCAGGGCAATCTTGTGTAGCTGGATCAAGAGTGATTGTGCATGAATCAATAAAAAATGACGTGATAGCTAGGCTCATAAAAAAAGTCAACCACATCAGAGTTGGCAGCCCAACAGACCCAGAGACTCATGTGGGTCCGCTATGTACCGAAAAGCAAATTATATTAATTGAAAACACATTAAAGAAAGCCACTTCACAGGGAGCTAAAATACAATTTGGCGGGAAGCGAAAACAAAGTGAAGGATATTATTTTGAACCCACATTGGTGGATTGCCCTAATGAATCGATTGCCACACTTGAGGTTGAAATGTTTGGTCCAGTAATGTCAATGCTGTCTTTCGAGAGTGAAGAAGAGGCGATTGATTTAGCTAATAATAGTTCATACGGGCTTGGCTCAGGTGTATTTACAACTAATTTGGCTCGCGCACACCGTGTTTCAAAAAAGATTAAGGCAGGTATTTGTTGGATTAATAGCTATCGAGCAATTTCTCCTATTGCTCCGTTTGGTGGTTATAATCGATCGGGTTATGCCAGAGAAGCAGGTATTCAGGCAATAAATGATTACGTGAGGACAAAAACTACTTGGATTAATATATCTGATGAGCCTATGGCTAATCCATTTGTCATGCGCTAATTGATACAGCAGTGTCTTTAAGGCCTTATTGAGTTGAGTTAGAGTCATCATTTAATAACGACTTAATCAGTGAAATAACCATAAGTGCCATGACGACTGAAAACGGCAGAGCACCTATAATCATTATTGATCGCAATGCTTCCATTCCTCCAGCTGCTAACAATACGCCGATAAGTACCGAGAATAGGACCCCCCAAATCACTATATGCTTAGCTTGTTTTTGACTTTGACTGCCACCTGATGCCAGCGTAGTGATGATCAAAATACCTGAATCTGCTGAAGTGACTAAAAAGGTTAATAGTAATGTCACAATGACTAAGGAGAGCGCGATGGATAAACCCGGTGAAAGTATTAAATTAATTGTTTCGAATAATTGCGCTGAAATATCTGCATTAACGATGGCACCCTGAGCGATACCGTCCAGTTCAAGGTCAATTGCTGTAGCACCGATGAAGGTGATCCATACCAAGCAGATTAAAGAAGGAATAATCATTGCGCCGATGACATACTCGCGAATGGTTCTGCCCCGAGAGACGCGAGCTAAAAATAAACCGACAAAAGGAGCGAAAGCGATCCACCAGGCCCAATAAAAGATAGTCCAAGTACTTTGCCATCCTTGTAATGCAGCAGAGGGTTCAACGCCGTTATCTTTCCAAACCGTGGTAGACATCGCTGGAAGGGCGATTAGGTAATCCCATATTGTGTAAAAAAAGGTTTCTAAGGCAAAAAAGGTAGCGCCAAATAAAATGAAAAAGGCAATTAAGAAAACCGATAAACTCATATTAATATTTGACAACCACTTGATGCCTTTTTTCAAACCCGACATAGCAGAAACACAAGAAGCACTAACGATTAGAGTTAATCCGAATAACTGAGCTAGAAGAGTTGGCTTCCCGCTGCCATCTATCAACCACGTTGCACCACTTATATTGAAAAGGCCAGAGGCAAATTGTGATACACCATAACCAATCGTCACACTTAGACCAACGATAGTGGCTAAGATAGCAACGATATCAACAACGTGTCCCGCACCGCCCGACATAGCTCGGCCAAAAAGAGGTTGTAAGGCACTTCGAATTGTTAGAGGCAAGTTACGATTATAGGCTAAATATCCCAGTGAAATACCAATCACACCATAACAAGCCCAGGGCGTGAGGCCATAATGCAACATAGCCCATTTATAGGCATTACGAACATTATTTTCATCCAGTCCAGTGGTTAATCCCCTGATCGTGTCTGGGTTAGTGGCGAAGTGAGAAAGAGGTTCGGCAGTAGAATAAGTGAGCATCCCTATACCTATACCAGCACCAAACATCATTGAGATCCATGAGAAGGTACTAAATTCTGGCTTTTCATTAGGTTTACCCAGTTTTATATGAGCCGTGCGAGGCCAAAATCCAAGGCATAAACAAGCAATGGTATAAAATGCAGTGACATAGACATACCAGGTTCCAAAGGTCTCAGTCGACCAATTTTGTGCTTCCAATAATATTTGGCCGGTAGTGGAAGGCGAGATACCCACCCACATAATTAGCCCACCAATTAATAATTTTGGTATCACAGCAACAACACGATTAAAGCCTTTATAGAATCCAGACTGATCTGTATTTATGAATACGGCTGGTTGCTGCTGACTTGAGGGTGAATTATCCAAAATCATTGCTCCTAATAATTATTGTAAGTAACTTTTTAGTTATTCACCCGCACCAAGTCGGGACTGTTCACTTGCTTCGACCAATATCTGATCAGCTATATACAAGAGTCTTGTATATTGAGCAGTCTCAATATAAAGACCGCTTGTTATTTTCTCATTAAAACGTTGTTTAAATTCACATGCTAGAATTTCTCGAGTCACTTTTCCTTTTTGTGAAAGAGGTGGAATCTTTAAATAAGACTCAATGGAATTAATACTATCTTTAGAGCATATCAAATCTAATTCAGACTTGTTATTGAGTATTGAATTATTTATTTTTATTGTTGAATAATTTGGATACATTTCATTGGGATTGATACTCGCTAAATACAGTAAATTTTTTTCTGGTTCTGCCCACCATGCTTTCGCGTAATAACCATATTGACTGCATTTAATGAGGCTAGGGAGAATAACAATAGGTTGAAGTGTATTGTTGATATTAGAATGACAGATATTATCTTGATGGCATTTTGCCAATGTCATATCAGTAATAATACTGCCTGTATGCATGAGGCTATGCTTCTGATTATCAAAGACAAAACGTTTTTTATTATCTTTTAAAAGGACAGGTGTGAGATTTAGTTTTTTAGGGTTCACGTCAGTTATCCCTAGAAAATTAATAATTCCCATAAGATCGTGAATTTCAAGCCATTGAATGATTGCTGCTGTATCTTCGAAATCATATTTATGACCATAATATGACTCACAGGCACGATTTAGCAGAGCTTTGAATTCATTGATTGAAATTCTAATGAATTTCATTTCCTTTGCTCATTTGATTATTTGGCATGATGGGGAAGATCCAATCATCTTTATATTTAGAGCCAATATCAGAGGTAATTGGCGCTCCTTGGAACATCGTATTACGAACCCATAGTCGAGACTTAGGGTCAAATTTTCCAACGCCAAAAAACGATAACTTACAGCGCAATAAATGTATTGGCAGCACATCTTTATCAAGTAAATTTGCTTGTATTTCACCGTATTTTGTTTTTGCCATTGTTTGTATACGCCGAATAATTTGACGATGCTCGGGGTAGGCGAATACGAATTCAGCAACATTATTAATATTTATTTCTGGAGGTAATTTATTAAGAGTTGAATGACATTGTTCAACAGCGCGAGCAATACCGATCAGTATTTCTTTTTCAGCACCCTGATCAATGTCTCTATCACCAAGTCTTGGCTCCATTTTTTCTTCAGATCGATACCAGAAAACTGCGTTTGCATTTTTGGAATTGAAATCGTATTGCAACGCCCATTGATATTGCTTTTCTATAATTTGTCTGAGATCCAATAATTTCATTTCTGGGGACAATTCATATCTTTCCTCAATGTCATGGTTTTCTTCTAGAGACAATACTTCTTCAGGATGGATTTCGATTAAGATGGTATTAATGAGTTCTTGCGCTTCAACATTATAGTGGTTGGTTACATAGTCTATAAATTGATCCCACTCTTGAAGAGTTTCTTTGCTCAGCCACTTTATGATCGAGCCTAGCGATTGACTAGCCTCTAGATTAATTTTATTTTGTGACTCATTATTGGTCGTTATTTCATTTAAATGAATGATGGCACGTTGTATCAATAAATTAAGAGCTTGCAGGGTATTTTTATTCGGTAGTGTATTGCTTATAACTTGTGCTAATGCAAATTCTCTCGTTTCGATCCAGCTATTGATTAATAAAGGATGCTTGATTAAAAAAGGCGCCATCCCAAGACCAGTAGCATTACCAATCCCAAAATACCTTTTTATGTCATCATCGAGACGAACTGCTAACTCAGGTGCACGCTTGAATGCAATATGATCGGCTTGATCTAGGCTGAACTGTCTGATCATAAAACAAGCAAACATTTCAGCTGAAAATGGCTCTTTGAAGTCTTGATAAGCTAATTTTATTTTGCCCCAATCAGCCATTCCGAATTTACCGCTTCCATAAACAGCCGTTGTTCGATACAAATATCCAACCTCATTAATTTTTTTGATACAAGGCTGCATACCAGAACTGAGTTGATTGACCACATATTCAAAGTTACGGCTGCTTTTATTGGCTCTTGATAACACTAAGCTTTCTGCTGACATTCTACCTTTTTCTTGGCGTGGCACATTTTCTTTCAGCGTCTCTAATTCATCTGGTTTAAAGGGTCCATGCCGAAGCGTAACTGTCATGTCCCACGCCTCTGCAATCACTCTATCTGTTCGAAGAGTGCTATCTAGAAAATTGGCAAATACGACAAAATGATAACAATTGCTTGGAGTGGTTATCTCATAAACAGCTTCACCATAACCTTCTTTATCTAAATTAAACAAGACGCGATTAATGTTCCACTGCTCTTGCATAACTTTTCTCATTAACTTTCGCATAAAACTGAGTTTATAAGGGTAAAAGCTTCCTAGTCGATTGAGATCCATGACTTTTGCTGGGCTTCTTAAGCTCGTTTTTGCTTGCTTAAGGCTGTGACTATGATTATTCATGAGTCTTTATTAGGCATGGGTGGAAAGGACGACAAGAAGAAATTTAACCAATTTTTACCCATGATTTTTTCTATGTCTTGATCACTGAAACTTACTGCTTGTAGGCCATCAATTAAGTTTTGAAATCCCAAATTATTTTTAAACCAGTCTGGTTGTTTGGGCCATGTAGGTTGTTCAGCATTACCTTCACCAAAGTCAGGTGTGAGCGCCCATCTACCACTGCGCATCCACTCTAAGACGGTATAGTCCCAGTTAAGGCATAAATCTGAGCCAATACCAATGCGATCTATACCCATAAATTCAGCTGTGTCATAGATCATATTGCAAAATTCTTCTAAGGTGCAATCAGAACCTTTAGCAAGGTGAAAAGGGTAAAGACTCACGCCTAGCATACCTTTAGATTGACTGAGATTCTTGAGAACATCATTTGATTTATTTCTTAATGCTGCGTGGAAAGTAGTTGGATTTGCATGCGTGATTGCAATTGGCCGAGTAGAAATTTCTATGGCTTGCAAGGTTGAATGCTCGGCACTGTGCGACATATCGATGATCATGCCGAGACGATTCATTTCTTTGATGGCCACTTTGCCAAACCGAGTGATGCCTGAATCTCTCTCTTCATAGCAACCAGTGGCAAGTAAGCTTTGATTGTTGTAACTGAGTTGCATTATACGTGCGCCTAGATGGTGCATTTCTTCGATAAGACGAACATCGTCTTCCACGGGAGAGCAATTTTGAAAGCCAAAGATAATACCAATTTTATTATTATCTTGAGCGACTTGAATGTCCTCAGCACTTCTGATTGGCATAATTAGATCAGCATGTTCTGTGAAATGTTTATTCCAGTTATCAATATTTTGGATGACTTCTTTTCGATTTTCCCAATAGGCGATAGTGACATGAATCACATTAAGACCACCGCGCTTTGCTTCTTTAAAAAGCTCTCGATTCCAATTTACATATTGGAGGCAATCAATAATTAATATGTCATTGGTATTCATTATGAAGAAATATAGGTAGTTTTAACGATAGTATAAAACTCTTTAGCATAGGATCCTTGTTCACGAGGTCCGTAGCTTGAGGATTTTCTGCCACCGAACGGGACATGGTAGTCGGTTCCAGCGGTTGGCAGATTAACCATTACACAGCCCGATTCAGAGTGTCGTTTAAAGTGACTGGCTTGTTTGAGTGATTGAGTAATAATCCCTGAAGTTAGGCCAAAGTCAGAGTCATTAGAGATAGCCAATGCTTCTTCATAACTATCAGCTTTTATAACACAAGCAATTGGTCCAAATACTTCCTCACGATTAATTTCCATCTGATTGTTGGTTTCTGTAAATAAGGTAGGACGCATATAAAATCCATTATGACTCACTGTAATTGACTCATCACCAGCTATCATTTTGGCGCCAGCTTTTTGAGCAGATGCTATGTATTTTTTATTTTGCTCAAATTGACGTGAATCAACCACAGGACCAATTTGTGTTGTCTTATCTAATGCATTGCCGACAATCAATGTTTGTGTTGCTGTGATCATTTTTTCAACGAACTCATCGTGAATGCCAGCTTCAACAATTAATCTAGAGGATGCAGTGCATTTTTGTCCGGTACCAAAAAATGCGCCGTTAATGGCGCATTGGACGGCAATATCAATATCAGCATCATTCAGGATGACTAGCGCATTTTTGCTGCCCATCTCTAATTGAATTCGTGTCATATTTTTAATGGCTTTTTGTGCTATCAAGTTGCCTGTTTTGACTGAGCCTGTAAATGAAATAGCATCAATGTCTTTTGATTCTGAGAGTGTCTCACCGGCAATACTTCCTGGTCCTTGTATACAGTTAAATACACCTTTTGGTAAACCACTTCGATGCAATATATCAGCAAATGCAATTGCACTGGCTGGCACAATTTCAGAAGGTTTGAGGACAACACAATTACCAAAAGCAAGGGCAGGTGCTATTTTCCAGGCAGCGACTGCTATGGGGAAGTTCCAAGGCGTAATGACGCCAATTACGCCCAATGGTTCTCTAGTGACTTCAACATTGATATTGGGTCGAGTGGAAGTGGCCAGTTCACCCATCTGCCTGAGAACTTCTGCGCCGAAGTATTGAAAGAATTGTCCCGATCGATATACTTCACCAATGCCTTCGGCCAGGGGTTTACCTTCTTCTCGCGCAATTAATTCACCAATTTCGGTACTGCAATTAATGAGCTCATCACCAATATAATCGAGTATTTTTTTTCTCTCTTCCAGTGAACTAGCTGACCATTCATTAAAAGCATCTCTAGCACTTTTGATGGCCAATAAACTGTCTTCTTTAGAGGCTGCATGAAAAGTACCAATACAATCCGTTGTATCAGAAGGATTGATGCTGGTGAATGATTGCCCATTATTAAGCCATTGACCATTAATTAAGTTACTTCCTAAATTTGACATTTCTTCCTCAGATAAAGAATGTTTGCACATAAACTATACGTGAATCGATTACTAGTTATTGTAACTAACTTAAACAAGATCTCCCAATGCATTTTTAAGAGGCTGCAACCAGGGCTCATAGTTTTTCCATTGCTCTAATCCGCTTTTATAGATGGGTTGTCTTACTTGTTCTGAACTAGGTGTTCTGACATTTCTTTTGGTTTGATGAAAGTTAATGCAATTTTCTTCAAAAGGAAGTTCACAATAATCAAGAATGCGATGCACTTCACGGTCTAAGTTAGCCACCACATTTTCATATTGAACACGAAGAATTTTCCCGGGAAGTATTTCATCCCAATGATCCATTACTTTTACGTAATCACGATAATAAGTTCCAATTTCTTCTAAACCATAAGAGAATTGTTGCCCACTGGCGAATAGCTGTTTGAAACCACTAAAGCAACAAGCCATTGGTTCTCGTCGCGCATCAATTATTTTTGCATTTGGAAGAATCAATCGTATTAAAGCAATATGTCGAAAATTATTGGGCATTTTATCAATAAAGTAAGGCGCTTTTTTCCGATGAATTCGAGTTTCTTCAATATAATTTTCACCGAAGGCCTTTAGTTTTTCAGGATCGAGTGTGCTTAAATTAGCAGGATAATCTGGCGTCTGATTAATGGTTTTTCTACCTGCGAGTTTATAGGCAAGTGCTGGAATATTGGGTAATTCTAGAGTTCCATCAACTTGAGAGTGTGAGGCTAAAATTTGCTCTAATAAGGTCGAGCCTGCTCTAGGTAATCCGACTATAAAAATGGGGGCTGAATCTAGATGACCTTGATTATGTTTTGCATTAAATAGATCAACATTACAATGCGCTTGTTGTAAGGCAAGAATCTTAGTCATGTTTTCTTGAGTATAGTCGTGTTTCGTTTTTTGTAAGGTATTACCTCTTTCATAATAATAGAATGATTTTTTGAATTGTTTTTGATCCTCATAATGTTTGCCAAGGGCAAAACAAAGATGAATTCTGTTAGTTGCTACGGTGGCGCTCATGGCCTCTTTTTCAGTCATTAAAGTAACTTCTTGATCGGTAAATTTATATGTCTTTAAATTAGCCATACTCCAATAAGCGTCACCAAAATCATTGCGTGCCGCATATGCTTTTCGATAAGCCTCAATTGCTGCGTCTTTTTTACCAATAGTTTTAAGGGCGTGCCCATGAACTAATCTTAGTTCTGGGTCATTTGGAGTAATTTTGTTTGCCTTGTCATAGATATTCAATGCTGTCTTATAATCACCTACCGCTATGGATTGATTAGCAAAAGCTATTTTATATTTAAGGTTGCTAGGCTCTTTCTTAATTAGGATTTTTGCTTGCTCAAGCGATTGCTTGTATTTTTGACGTCGATACAAAACAACCATATAGTCGTGCCTGGCAAAATTGTTTTCTGGTTCGAACTCAAGTGCTTTTTCGAGCAAAAATTCAGCATCATCTAGAACGTCAGCAGCAACACCAAGGCTAGCTAATAAACGCATTCCCTCGACATTTTTTTTATTCTTTTGCAAAAATTGTCGACATAACTGTTCTGCATCATAGCTATGACCTTCAGAAATCATGTTACGAACGCTTAATAATTCATCGGGTAACGCTTTTAATTTTTCATATTCGGTATTTGTGATTTTCGCGTTATCATGATTGCCTTGTTTGGTATGGATTTTTGTTAAACCGGCCCAACTCGCTATTAAGGAGTTATTAAGCGAAACGGCATGTCGATAAGCATAAAGCGCCTGACTGGTGAATCCAGCAGCCATACAAACATGCCCTTCTTCTTGAAAAGCTCTGCCATATCCAGGACGAATTTTTTTTAACTGCCTTAAGGTTGCAAGCGCCTCTTCTAGCCTATTAAGGTATCTTTGGCATACGGCTTTAATATAGAGGGCTTTTCCATTTTCAGGATATTGCTCAAGGATGACTTCTGTTTTTTTCTCAGCTTCAACCAGACGACTGTTTGCTAGAAGTGATCTTGCTTCTTCTAATGCAACATCGATTTGTTCTTTATTATTCATCATCTAATTTATTATTGATTATTTCGAAGAAAGAAAAAAGGCGAGCCTTAGCTCGCCTTTATTTTCCTTCTGCGTAATAACTACGCTAACACTATATTAGAAGTCGTATGAGACTCTAAAACCCATAGTACGTGGGCGGTTAGTGGTAGCTCTTTCGAAGAAGTCTTGTCTGTTGATGTGCAACTGTGCACGTTCGTCAGTTAAGTTCTTCACATAGAACTCCATGCCCCAGTTATTATTTATATTTTTCACGCCAACTGAAGTATCAAAAACTGTATAAGCTTTTTGAAATACATTTGGCTCGTCAGTCGTATCAACTATTGAGTTAAGCGCTTTTCCTGCATGCTTCATACCCAATTGATAGTAGATACTTCCGTTTGCTGTTTCCCGCTCATATTTACCTCGAATGGTATATTGTAATTCAGGAGTCAAAGGCAATTGACGACCTTCATCTTGAACTACGAGAGCAAAGGCTGGATCAACACGAGTCAATTCAGTTTTATTATATGAACCAGCTGCATAGACAGTTAGATTGTCTGTGGCTGCCCATGTAAGATCGCCTTCCATTCCTTTGATTTCAGCATCACCACCATTATCAACAAGTGTAAATATTGAGATGTTTTGCGAATCGAAATGTGACACTTGAATGTCTTTCCAGTCGATCATATAGATTGCACCATTGAAACGTAAACGACCATCAAACATAGTTGATTTCCAGCCGAACTCAGTACTTTCCATCACGTCTGATCTGAACACATAAGGTAAGCAGTATCCGGGGAAGCCAGTGCTTGCTTTTGCATCAATAGCTCCTTTAGTACCACAAACTATCTCATTAGCTAGACCTGCGTTTGCTTTATTGTTTGCAGTTGCATCATAAACACCTAGTTTAGCCGCGCCTCGGTTGAAACCACCGGGCCGATAACCCTCAGACCATGTTGTGTACAATAAGAGATCATCATTTGGCGTGTAAGACAAAGTGAATTTCATCATTGTATCTTTGGTGCTGATAGGTCTAATTGCCGATGTAAATTTAGTGGCATAATCACGACCACCAGTGACATTAGGTCTAACGTCATTTGAAGGGTCGGCATCATCTGTCAATAATGGACGATTACCGTATCTCCATGCGCCGTATCCTGTGAAGTTATAATCTAAATCATATTTACGTGCACTCACAGCTACATTCAATTCATCGCTGAGTTGAAAATCAATCTCACCAAACACTGCTGTTTGCTTTTCTGTTCTGAGATTGTCATTTCTAAACTGCGTTGCACCATTTACAACACCTCTTGCATTAGCAGATGCCGTACCAAATGTGCCTGGCGATCTATTGATATCGATTCCAGCAAACCCTGCTTCGTATGGTGCCATGTAGTTAAAATTACCGATGTGCTTGATTTCGAAATCTTCAGCATAAACACCACCTTGCATGTTGACCATACCATCCCAGTTTGTAGCGAATCGTATCTCATTGGTCATGCGCGTCATTTCATTTTGCAGTCCTACAGCATTTGCTGGATTACCACACTCAATCACGCCAGGATTACCGCTTAGTGTTGGATCATAACCATACCTTGCTACTGTATTAACAGGAGCGACATAATCTGCTGCTGCTACAGCACCTGTTGGATTAAGTGTTGTGTCTGGATTGACTGCACCTTTCACATCTCCCAATTTTCCAACTACAAGAGTTTCCCCTACGCCTGCACCAGTATAATAACCGGCACCAGTCAAGTATTCACATTGATATCCTGATATAGATCCACCAATATTGGTATAGCCAGTGTAATCAAGTTGTGCATCAACTGAACGATCTAAGAACGCACCTGTATAAACAATATCAATATCACCTATTGAACCATTTAGAGTCCAAGCAGTTGTATTGAACGAATCATCTAATTTGTCAGGCGTGAACCGCGATACTTTGAGATCTCCTTTGGCCATATCATAATCCCAAACACCTTCTGTTTTGAGGGACTGAGTGGTATTTTGGAGAAGTAGATCCCAGTTTTCATTAAGTACCCACTTAAGACCCATCCTAGCGCCTGCATAGTGTGCATCATTAAAGTCATCTTCAACCATTGAATCATTTCTTGCTGCTGTATAATTAACTGGAATTGTTGTACCAGCTGCGATTTCTGTTCCGTTAAAGAATCTGGTTGCTTTAGCGTACGTAACACCAGTTGTTTTAGGGAATGTTGGGTTTTTCGCATTACTAGCAGTAAATGTTCCTGCTACATTATCAATGTAACCACCTTGATTATCATTATAAAGAGCTAACCTGAATGCCATTTTACCTTCAACCAATGGAACATTAAGCATCATTTCAGCTGAGTTTGAATTCTCACCACCTGATGTAGATGCAAAACCGCCATTAAAGCTTGCTTGGAATTCATCAATCACTGGTTTGTTAGTAATTAATCTTACTGTACCCGCCATTGAGCTGGCACCATATAAAGTACCTTGTGGTCCAGGAAGTACCTCAATACGTTCCATATCAGTAACATAGACATCTAAGTTACGACCGCCTGATGTAACTGGTTGCTCATCTAAGTAGAGTGCCACGTTTGGAGCGGAACCTTGAGATTCTGCAACCGTGATATTAATCGCATCGACTGCGGCACCACGAATGTAGATTTCATTTTGTCCTGGTCCACGTCCACCAGCATTAACGCTTGGTAGATATTTCACGTAGTCACTGAAGCTTTGAATATTTTCGTCTTCTAGTCGTTGTGCGTCCATTGCTTGCACGGCAAGTGGAATATCTTGCATGCTAGCTGACCGTTTTGTTGCCGTGACTGTAATTTCTTCTATTGCTTGTGCATGCACTGCTGAAGTAGCAGCAGTTGCTGACATCGCAAGTAGTACAGCTTGATGTACTTTGTTTACCTTAAGCATATCTGGTTTCCCCCGAGGCAATTTATGTTGCCATTTTTTTTGCTTAGTTAATAAAACATTACTTGTTGTTTATGTAAATTTTTCGAATTTTTTTACAAAAAAATGAGTCAAATCGACATAGTAATGCATGAAATTTAAAGTAGTTGGATCAAAACTACAAGCAAATAATTCATTTTTTACGCATTTTTGTTATTTTTGTTGTTTTTATACAACAGTAGAAAAAACTCAATATCTTTGGTTTTGACTAAAATAAACCCGTAATACTTTTTGAATCATCTACACCAATATTATCAGAAGCCGGTTTCCTGGGCAGTCCTGGCATGGTCATAACATCGCCGCATACTACGACAATAAATTCGGCACCCGCAGCAAGTCGGATTTCACGGATAGGAACATCATGACCACTGGGAGCTCCAGTGAGTTGCGGGTCAGTAGAAAAACTATACTGGGTTTTTGCCATACAAACCGGGTAATGACCGTAACCTGCTGCTTCAAATTGCTCGAATTGTGCTCGTACTTTTTTGTCTGCAATAATATCTTGGGCACCATAAATGGTTCTGGCAATATGCTGAGCTTTATCCCAGAGTTTCATGTCATCGGCATACAGTGTTTTAAATTTAGATGGCTGATTGTCAATGATGTCGATTACATGAGAGGCTAATGCTTCTGCCCCTTTTCCGCCATCAGACCAGTGTGAAGAAATTTTACAAGCAACGCCAAATTTTTGGCAGTAATCTATAATTGCTTGATGCTCATTTTCTGTATCAGTTACGTAATCATTTATAGCGACGACTACTGGCACTCCAAATTCACCAATATTTCGAATGTGACGACCTAGGTTCTCACATCCAGCTATTACAGCATCGACATTCTCTTTTTGTAAGTTTGATTTTTCAACTCCACCGTGCATTTTTAATGCTTTGGTGGTTGCAACTAGAACTACAGCACCTGGGTGAAGTCCTGCTTTGCGACATTTTATATCAAAAAATTTCTCTGCCCCTAAGTCAGCGCCAAAGCCTGCTTCAGTTACCACATAATCAGCCAGTTTGAGTGCTGTTTTAGTTGCCACAACAGAGTTACAACCGTGAGCAATATTGGCAAATGGACCGCCATGCATTAAGGCGGGATTATTCTCTAGTGTCTGAACTAAATTAGGCTGGAAGGCATCTTTTAATAGGGCTGTCATCGCGCCTTGTGCATTTAACTGGCTAACTTTAACTGGTTCACGTTTTCTTGTGTAACCAATAACCATATTACCAAGACGATTTTGCAGGTCTTTAAGATCTGTCGCTAAGCAGAATACTGCCATAACCTCAGAGGCAACTGTGATATCAAAACCACCTTGTCTTGGAATACCATTCCCAGGACCACCAAGGCCAGTAGTGATATCTCTTAAGGCGCGATCATTCATATCCACAACTCGTTTCCACGTAATTCTTCTTGGGTCAATATCTAGCTGATTTTCCCAGTGGATGTGATTATCTATTAAGGCTGATAAAAGATTATGCGCAGCACCAATGGCATGAAAATCACCAGTAAAGTGTAAGTTGATGTCTGTCATTGGAATTACTTGTGCATAACCACCACCTGCAGCACCACCCTTCATACCAAAACATGGACCTAGGCTTGGTTCTCGCAAACAAATCATGGCGCGTTTACCGATATGACATAAGCCATCCACTAAGCCGACACTCGTTGTTGTTTTACCTTCACCAGCTGGCGTAGGCGAGATTGCGGTGACTAAAATAAGATGACCATCTTTTTTATCTTTGATTTGATCGATGTATTCGTAAGTCAATTTTGCCTTATCATTACCATAAGGAATTAAACTCGATTCCTTTATATCTAATTTCTTTGCAATATCTGCAATAGGCTCTTTATTTGCTGCTTGCGCGATTTCTAAATCTGAAAGATAGTCTGTCATAATATTTTTACTCAGTTTTGCATCTTAATTTAATAGTTTGGTATGGGCGATGCAGTCTAATGCGGAAAGTGTTTTTTCTCAAATAAGAATCTCATATTGTGGGGATCAATCATAAGGTATTATCTTCTATTTAATAGATTTTTATTTAGCACAAGTGCTAATTTTTATAAGGAGTTTGTTGCGTTTTAGTCTTTTTAGTTACGTTACTAAATTTGGGTTAGTATTATGTCGTTATTAAACATATATAAGTCGTAATTAGAAAAGCAAATAGTTGTTATCTAGAAGAGAATCACGAAATAACAAAACAATTACTTATGTAACGAATTAATTTAAATAGGTAAATGAAGAGGGCGATGAAATGGTAGAACGAAAACGCCGAAGAAAAAGTGGCGGCAGAAGCTCAAAAGTAGCTGCGCGTCAAAGTAAAACTACCGAATATTCAGCTTTTATCGAACGCAAAGTTCCTTATTTTGAGATATTGAGCGAAGAAGGTTTATCGCTGATTGAAAATAATGCTGATATTTTACTAGAAGAAATTGGTGTCGAATTTCATGACTTCCCAGAAGCGTTAAAATTATTCAAGGATGCGGGTGCCGATGTTGATGGTGTACGAGTCCGTTTTCCACGTGGTCTTTGCCGGAGCATCGTTCAATCAAATGCTCCATCAGAATTCACGCAACATGCAAGAAATCCCAAGCGCAATGTTATTATAGGTGGACCACGAACAGTTATGGTGCCCGCCTATGGCTCGCCCTTTATTCGAAATATAGATGAGGGTCGACGTTATGCGACTATCGAGGATTTTCGAAATTTTGTGAAATTAGCTTATCTAAGCCCTCATCTTCATCACTCGGGGGGGACTGTTTGTGAGCCTATGGATGTCCCTGTGAATAAACGTCATTTCGATATGATATACAGCCATATCAAATACAGTGACAAACCATTTATGGGTTCGGTGACGCATCGAGAAAGGGCCGAAGACACTGTGGCAATGGCTAAAATTGTTTTCGGCGAGGATTTTCTAAAAGAAAACACCGTATTGACCAGTTTGATCAATGCAAATTCACCGTTGACCTTCGATGCTACGATGTTGGGTGCGGCTACGGTTTATGCTAAGAATAATCAAGCCACGATAATTTCACCGTTTATCTTGGCGGGAGCAATGTCGCCGGTTACAGTCACAGGCACAGTGACTCAAATTTTAGCCGAAGCTTTGGCAGGTATGGCTTATATTCAACTTGTTAAACCTGGTGCACCGGTAATTTTTGGAACTTTTGCGAGCGTGGTATCTATGCAATCTGGTGCCCCTACATTCGGTACCCCTGAACCTAGTCAAGTGATGACGATTGCGGGCGCTTTGGCAAGACGTTTAGGTGTCCCGTTTCGAAGTGGAGGTGGACTCTGTGCCTCAAAAATTCCAGATGCACAAGCAGCTTACGAGTCGGCAAATACATTACAAGCATCGGCACTGGCCGGAGTTAACTTCATGCTTCATACAGCCGGTTGGCTGGAAAGTGGTCTTGCCATGTGTTACGAAAAGTTCATAATGGATGCAGATCAAGCAGGGATGTTAGCGATAACGCTTAAAGGGGTAGATTTGTCAGAAAATGCTCAAGCATTAGATGCATTCAGAGAAGTCGGTCCTGGAGCTCATTTTCTCGGAGCGAAACATACCCAAGCTAATTTCGAAACTGCGTTTTATCGTTCCGAGATTGCCGATAACAACAGTTTCGAGCAATGGGAAGAAGAAGGTAGTTTAGATTGCGCGATGCGGGCAAATAAACAATGGAAACAGATGTTGAATGATTATGAAGCGCCAGAGTTAGATCAAGGAATCGATGAAGCATTGTTGGAATTCATTGCAAAAAGGAAAACTGAATTTGAAGATAGGGATTACTGAGTCAGTCGCTAAGATCTTCATATGTTTTCTATAGTTATAAAAGAGGGGAATAGATTATGAGTGACTCAACTGAAGAATATGATGATGAGGATATCATTTTAGCCGACTTGCCTGATGATGAGTTGATCGCGCAAATGCATGATGATCTATACGATGGCCTCAAAGAAGAAATTGAAGAAGGCACAAATATATTGTTGTCGCGAGACTGGTCGGCGGAAAAGGTTCTTAATAAAGCTTTGGTTGCTGGAATGAAAATTGTGGGCATCGATTTTCGTGACGGCATTCTTTTTGTTCCTGAAGTTTTGTTAGCTGCAAATGCAATGAAAGGTGGAATGTCCATATTAAAACCGTTGTTAGCTGAAACAGGAGCAAAACCGGTCGGCACAATGGTAATTGGTACTGTAAAAGGCGATATCCATGATATTGGCAAGAACTTGGTTGGCATGATGTTGGAAGGGGCGGGTTTTGAGGTGTTTGATATTGGAGTAAATAATTCTGTGGAAGAATACTTTGCAGCGCTTGAGGAGCACAAACCAGATATATTGGGCATGTCTGCATTGCTTACAACGACCATGCCATATATGAAGGTAGTTATTGATGAGATGGTTAGAAAAGGCATACGTGATGACTATATTGTTCTTGTTGGCGGCGCTCCTTTGAATGAAGAGTTTGGAGAGGCTGTCGGTGCAGATCGCTATTGCCGAGATGCGGCAGAGGCAGCTGCTATCGCAGTAATCATGATGACTGAGCGCCGAGAAAGCTCGGATTAAGAAGTAAACGATACTTAAGCAATGTCGATTAAGAAAATTACTATTTTTTGGCGTGATATACCGGCTCAGATTCTGATCCAAAAGGGCCGAAATAGAATAAAGCAGATGCTAGAACATCGATTTCAAAAGGCAATTGATAGGGCTGCTATGCGAGCAGGAAAAGGGGGCAGCGATGCTTATATTAATGAATGGCGAAGAGTAACCGAAATTATAGACGAGTGTTCAGATATTGAGGCGTTATTAATTCGTGAAGTCACACAACTTGAAAAAAAATATTCAGATAGCGAATTATTAAATTTAATTCGAAATCATGGTGCTGCAAAAGAGTAAATGTTTTTTGTGTGAAAAAGATCGTTAAGTAGGGGAAAATAATTAACACAAATAAACTGCCTAGAACAATCGCTAAACGCATTGTAGAGGATTTGAAAAATGCTTATATGGAAGTTATTCCATTTCCAAACATTGAAGAAAAATTTGAAATTCTAAAACCTAACACGCGTTTAGCTGTAACGTGCTCACCGACAAAGGGTGTGGATGAGACGCTGGGACTCAGCGAGAAGCTTGTTTCACGTGGATTTAAAGTGACGCCCCATATAGCGGCGAAGTGCGTAAGTGATCAAAGGCACCTTGAATCGATTGTTAGAAAACTCGATGCATTAAATATTGATAGTATATTTGTGCCAGGTGGCGATCGTCCTGAACCGATTGGTGAATTCAGTAATTCTTATCAGCTCCTCAAAGCCTTAAGAAAGTGTGATCACAAATTAAAGGACATTGGGATTGCTGCACATCCCGAAGGGCATCCAGATATTGATGATTCTATTTTAATGGAAGATCTGGAGCGAAAAAAAGATTTAGCTGATTATATTGTTACTCAGATGTGTTTTGATGCAAACATCCTAGGTGACTGGTTGGTTCGGATCAATCAACGAGGTATTGATCTTCCGGTTTGGGCAGGTTTGCCTGGCGTCATTGAGCGTGGGCGTCTTCTTAGGACTTCCCTCAGAATTGGTGTCGGCGATTCTCTTCGTTTTTTGCGAAAGAAATCCCAAGTTGCTGCGGAATTGATGAAATCGAGTATTTATCACCCTGATAAATTAGTAACAAGTATCTCTGAGTACAAAAATATTGAGGCAACTAATCTTGCTGGTTATCACATATTTTGTTTTAACCAAGTTGAGATGACTGAGAAATGGCGTGTTGAAACAATTGCCGACTGCAATGAAATACTCTAATAGTAAAATATAAACATTCATAATTGTTTGGGAAAAAAAATGACTATAACGACAATAAGTTCGGCAACAAAGGAAGTTAGAATAGGTTTTGATCAGCCGTTCGTAATAATCGGCGAGAGAATTAACCCAACTGGTAGAAAGTTACTGACTGAGGAAATGAAAGCCGATGATTTTAGTCGTGTTGAAGCTGATGCGATTGCACAAGTTAAGGCCGGAGCTCATATGCTCGATGTGAATGCAGGGATCCCATTAGCAGATGAACCAGCATTGCTCGCAAAAGCCATTCAGGTTGTGCAGGCTGTGACTGATGTTCCGTTATCAATTGACTCATCTATAATAGCTGCACTTGAAGCTGGTTTAGCGGTTTATCAAGGTAAGGCATTAGTCAATTCAGTTACTGGAGAAGATGAGTGTCTTGATGCTGTATTGCCATTAGTGGCTAAATATAATTGTGCGGTCGTCGCGATTTCAAATGATGAAACAGGAATCTCTGAAGATCCTAATGTGCGTTTCGAGGTGGCCAAAAAGATAGTTGAAAGAGCCGCGGATTATGGTATTTCCCATGAGAATATTATAGTTGATCCATTGGTGATGCCGATTGGCGCTATTAATTCAGCTGGCAAACAAATTATACATCTTGTCGGCCGGTTAAGAAATGAACTAAAAGTCAACACGACCTGTGGAGCATCAAACGTGAGTTTTGGGTTGCCGAATCGAAATGGAATTAATGCAGCATTTTTGACCATGGCCATCGCATCTGGTATGACTTCTGCGATTACGAGCCCTCTACATTCAGAAGTTATGCAGGCCGTTCTAGGTGCAAACGTTATGATGGGCAATGATCCGAACTGTACCAAATGGATTGAACAATTTCGTGTTGAAGCAGGAGACGGCGAAAATGGAAATCGCTCGAGACGCTTAACTAGGCGTCGAAAACGATAGTAGAAATTATAGCCTCATTTTCTCCCCACCTGGATCATATAGGGCTTTGAGTGAAGCTATTGCAGTATAACGTTTGGTTGCAATTTCAATTTCAATTTTAGCGTTTGCCAATACTTCTTCTGTTATTTCTGGTGATCTGATATACCCCATACCAATCGCCCCACCCAAGCTGTGGCCATACATACCTGATGTTAAATAACCAGTCACGGCATCATCCATAATAATAGGTTCATTGTGATACAACAATGGCGATGGATTATCTAATTTAAATTGAACCAATCTTCTCTCTGGAATTCCATTAGCTTGTATTTTTAGAAAGGCATCTTTGCCAATAAAATCACTTGCATCTGGTTTTGCGGTAAAAGCCAGTCCTGCTTCAAATAAATTGTCTTCAGCTGCTATATCGTGCCCCCAATGACGATATCCCTTCTCGAGTCTTAGACTATTTACCGCATGCAAGCCTACATCGCGTATTTGATATTTTTTTCCTTCTTGTTTGATGGCCAGGTATACTTTTTTGGCATCAGCAGATGGGATAAAGAGCTCCCATCCAAGTTCACCAACATAAGAGAGTTTCTGTATCCAGAGTGTCGTGCCTGAGATCTTGGCATATTTACCAGTGCCAAAGATAAAATGATCATTCGTGAGATCAGTATTTATGATATTTTGTAATACTGCTCTTGATTGTGGTCCTTGCACTGATAAACAAGCATAATCCATTGTAATATCTGTGATATTGGTATGGCCTTTGAGATTTTGATTTAGATGTGACCAATCTCTTTTTAATGAAGAAATACTTGTTACCACATCAAAACTCTCTTCGTTTATTCTGGCGATTGTTAAGTCGGCTTCGATACCACCTCGTTCATTTAACCATTGTGTATAAATAACTTTTCCTGGCTCTACATCAATATCGGCACAGCTAATATATTGCAATGTTTGCATTGCATTTTTCCCGCATACATGGAATTTTCCAAAAGATGAAATATCATAAATCCCAACAGACTCTCTTATTGCAAGATGCTCTTTTGCATAAAAGTTAAACCAATTTTGACGTTTATAACTGTATGTATATTCTGCTTTTGAACCGTTTTTTGCAAACCAATTAGCTCTTTCAAATCCTCCTACTTCGCCAAAACATGCGCCTTCTTTAGAGAGCGTGTTATGTAATGGTGATTTCCAAAGATTTCGTGCTGTTTGATATTGGTAAAAAGGCCAATGCATTGAATAGGTGTGACCTAATGCCTCAGGAATTCTGGATTCAACGTATGTTTGTGTTGTTTGTATTGAATTATTTCTCCTGACATCGGTTTCAGTTATTTCTCCTGATGGGTAGCCGTCGACAATCCAATCCGCAAAGATTTTACCAAGGCCGCCAGCGGCAGCGATACCTTTAGAATTCATACCGCAAGCTACGTAAAAATTTTCAATTTCGGGCGTCGGACCCAGTAAGTGTAGGTTGTCATTGGTAAAGCTTTCGGGTCCATTAAAGAAAGTTCTTATGCCGGTTTCGGCTATTTCTGGAAATGTTTCCATTGCGGCCATTAAGTAAGGTTCGATATGCTCCATATCGACAGGAAATTCATCAAAGGAAAAATCTTCTCTTATTCTCGTCATTGGGCAACCGATGGCATTTTTTTCAAACCATCCGATGAGCATTTTGCCGGCATCTTCTTTAAAATAAATTCCTTTATCAAAATCTCTCATTACCGGTCTTGAGGTCAGTTTAGGCATTGCTTCTGTCACAACATAATAATGTTCACAAGCATACAGAGGGAGATTAATACCGATCTTTTTTGCAATTTCTCGAGACCATAAACCTCCTGTCAGAATAATTTTTTTCCCTTTTATTGAACCTTCGGCGCAACGGACACCAATAGCTTTATCGCCATCTAGTAATATGTCTTCGACTTTGGTGTTTTCTATGATTTGCGCGCCTAAGTCACGTGCACCTTTAGCTAATGCCATGGTGGTATCAATTGGGTTGGTTTGTCCGTCTTTTTCAATATATAGACTACCAATTACACCTTCTGTATTGATACCAGGATACAGTGCCTCCAGCTCTTGGTTATTAATCATTTTGGATGCAACCCCAAACACTTTTGCCATTGATGAGTTTCGTTGGAGTTCTTCAAGCCTTTCTGAGTTTCGAGCCAATGAAACACTTCCTATGCGCTTGTACCCTGTGGCTTGACCTGTTTCAGACTCTAAAGATGCATATAACTCATGGCAGTATTTTGCAAGATTGGTCAGAGTTGGTGTTGGCCATAGCATACTAACTAGACCAGCAGCATGCCAGGTTGTTCCGCAAGTGAGTTGCTTTCTTTCTAGAAGCACAACATCTTTAACACCTTTTTTTGTTAAGTGATATGCAATCGAGCAACCCACAATACCCCCACCTATAATGATAACTTCTGCTTCACTAGGGAGGTTCTGTGCTGAGGGCATTATTTAACCTCGTAATTTATGATTTTTTGGGTCATATACCGGCTCTACTTCAACGTGGCAGTTCCGTATTCCTGCTGTGGTCAACACTTGTAGTTTTGAACTTTTAGAAGCCAAGGATGGTTTTATGTAAGCAAAAGCAAGGCCTTTTCCGACACGATGTCCAAATGCACCGCCGGTTGTTAAACCTACTAATTTTCCTTCTTGGTATACTGCTTCATTGCCAAAGCATTCACTGGCTATATCGTCATCAAAAACAAGATAAGCAAGTTTGATATTTATACCCTCGGATTGCCTTTTTTTAATATTTTCTACACCAATAAAATCTCTACTAGTATCGATAAAGCGTTCCATTCCAGCTTCAATACCACTTATTTCCTCAGTGAATTCGCTACCCCAAGAACGATACATTTTCTCCATACGCATCGAGTTAAATGCGTACCCACCAAAATCTTTGAGCCCTAAATTTTGTCCAACTCTATACAGAGACTGATATATCGACAATAATTGATAATTAGGCATATGCAGCTCATAGCCTAATTCTCCTGCATAAGAGACTCTTATAACCCGAACTATGGCACTGTCAATTGTGATGTTCTTGCAGCTTAACCAAGGAAATGAATCGTTGGATAAATCTTCTTTAGCTAGTTGTTGTAATATTTTTCTAGATTTTGGCCCCGTTATTAAGAGACTGCCGATCTTTTCAGTTTGATTAATAATTTCTATATCGAAATTAACAGCATTTGATTCCATCCAATGCTGGTCACGGAATTCAGACATAATTGGACCAACCAAATAAAAAAGATTCTCATTTATTTTTGTAATTGATTGTTCGGTCATAATTCCACCGTTAGGTCCATGAAAAAGCGTCAAACCTAAAGTGCCATCTTTGGAGGGTAACTTGTTGCAGGAAAGATGGTTAAGAAATGCCGTAACATCTTTACCGGTAATCTCAAATTTCGACGACCCTGAAATATCTATGATTCCTGCATCATTTTGGACTGCTTTACATTCATCAGCGACAACTAAATGTGCTTCACTTCTTTTCCATGTGAGTGACTCGCGATGAATGGATTTTGTTTTGAACCATAAGGGTTTCTCATAACCCGAGACCACGCCATGTATCGCTCCTTTATCAGCGAGTATTGCATAAAGAGGGCTGGTTCGACGAACTCTGCCGTGCTGACGGTTCTCATTAACGCCCATTTCGGTATACATAATTTCATAGGATTCGATACCTTTAGTTATACAATATTCTCTGTCTGCCCAATCTCCAAAACGTCTACTATCAAGTGGAGCCATGTTCAATTCTGTTTGCCCATGAACCATCCATTGTGCCATGTATTTACCTACGCCCCCTTGTGCGATACCGATGCTTGAGCCACATAAATTCCAAAAATTTCGGAGACCTGCCTGGGGACCAGCCAAAATATTATCATCAGGAGTATGAGTAATGGGGCCGTTGATTACGGTTTTAATACCAACTTCACTGAAGATTGGCATTCGCTCCATACAACGATCTAAAAAAGGCATCAATCTCTCAATATCATCTGGAAATAGTCCTCTATCAAAATCCCAATTCATTCCATCGAGAGCCCATGGTTTTGAACCGAAAGTTTCATATGGACCAACTAAAAGCCCCTGCCCTTCTTGTCTTAAATAAGATGAACAATATGAATCTCTGCAGACAGGTAATTCATGGTCAAGTTCTTTCAATGAAGGGTGATTTTCGGTGATTAAATATTGGTGTTCGAGATTGATTAAAGGAATTTTCGCACCAACCATTGCACCCACTTCACCGGCAAAACATCCGGCAGCATTGACCACATGTTCTGCGATTATCTTTCCTTTTTCAGTTATAACTTCCCATTCACCATTGGGTTGATTGTTTATTTCTAGAACTCGATTAAAACGACTTATGCTTGCTCCTCTTGAAGTGGCAAGTTGTGACATGGTCATGACAACTGAAGAGGGGTCAACGTGCCCATCATTGGGGGTATGGACTATTGTTCTGGCATGATCGAAATTCATGAAAGGATGTAGTTTTTCGGCTTCTTTTTTTGATATAATATTAAATTCACATGGGACATTTTTTGCGCGGCTTAAAAGATGTTTGAACCACTCTTCTTCGAGTTTACTGTAGCCAATTCGAAGGCTTCCGCACTTATGAAAAGGTGATGGATTGCCACTCAAATCAGGGAGTATTTGGTCGTATAATTCGATGGAATAATTATGAATTTTTGCAACTGTCATATTGCTTATAAAATTCGAACACAATCCGGCAGCATGCCAAGTAGAACCGCTTGTAAGCTCTCCTTTTTCTACAAGAATTACATCATCCCAACCTTCTTCTGTTAAATGATAAAGAAGGCTTACCCCGAGTGATCCGCCTCCGATAATCACTACTTGTGCAGTTGAGTTCATTTTTTTCTACCTACCTATAGCTTCTTTACTAAGAAAAATCGGAAATTCTTTACGAATTTTATTGTCAATATCATCACTAATGTGTTTTGGATAATGACTAGCAAGAATTTCTTTTGTTTTTTTGATGGCCATTTCAAGAGCTTCAGGTTTACCTGCGTCATGCCAATCACCTGGACTGAGTCGATTATAAAATTCTGGATAAATATATTCAGTTTGCATGACGTCAAGAGTTTGGTCTGATCCCAAGTAATGACCTTTTAGATTTAAACAAACATCCTTAATGACATCAAAACCTAATGTTTTTTCATTAACCGAAAGGCCTTTCACCATTCTCATGCATCCACCTAAAACATCGTTATCAAGCAATAAACTTTCAGGGCAAACGCTCAAAAGACTAGCATACATCCCTGCCGACTCATAAATAATGTTCGCGCCAGATAGTGCTGTTATGGCCACATTAGAGGCATGTTCAGCGCCTCCTTGAAAATCAGGTAATTTCGAATCTGACATTCCTGCACCTGTCCCCATTGGCAAATTAAAATATTGACCTACTTGTGCACACGCTGCAGATAAAATACCTTGTTCAGGAGATCCTCCACTCATAGCTCCAGTGCGTAAGTCAGATACAAAAGGCCAGGTACCCAATATTGCTGGTGCGCCTGGTTTTATGGCATTTACGTAGACTAAACCACCAAGACATTCCGCCCAGGCTTGAGAGACAGTTCCTGCAAGGCAAGGTGGCGCCGTGGCGCCAGCTTGACCAGCGGATAATAATAGAACTGGCATACCACCCTCTACTGCAACTCGAAGGCACTCCAGGGATTCTTCAGCAAATTTCATGGGTGGAACTACAAAACAGTTAGATTGGCTCACAAAAGGTCTAGCTCTCCATGCATCTTCACCGCCAGCAACTACATGAAGAAGTTTGAGTGTTTTTTCTAGGTTATGAGAATCAGTCCAGCTGGCACCGACATGTTTTTTTGTGCCCATGACTGCGTTGTAGGTGGTATTGAGCTCCATTGCATAGACATCTTCAATATCTCTCAACACACAAGTACGTTGAAACATGTGAATATTGTCACAGGTATCTACAATTCTAGCCATATCATATAAATCTTGAGCCGTTGAGTCGCGGTAAGTTTTGTTTTTGGGATCAGCGATCATGACTGCTGCACCACCTGTGGCAAAATATACTCGGCTGCCACTTATCTGCAAATCATTAGATGGGTCTTGGCCATGAAGAATTAAATTACGATTGCTGGATTCGATGGCTTTGTTAACTATTTCTCGCGACATCCTTAAACGACCATCTTTACCGATTGTCGCTCCATATTCCGTACAAGTTTTTACACAATGAGGCGTTGCTTGATTAAAGCCTATTTCTTCTAGTATTCGATATATATTTTCGACTACAGCTTCCATATCATCATTTTCAAATGGCTTATAATGACCGCCTGATTCGCCTGGATGAATGGGTTTATTTTTATCTGTTAGTGGTGCTGATCGAATAGCTACTTTAGATTTCCGTCCACCGCTTCTTCGGGCCATTATTTTTCTCCAATTATATCTTTATTTATTCTTTAGAATAAATATCACCTTGAGAATAGTATCTATTATATTTTTCTAGGAAAAAAGATTTATTTTCAAGGTGGAACTACTCATAATAGAACGATGATATTTGTGCAGTTGTTATTATAAAAATAAACAGGAAATTTAGATAAAAAATCACATGCAAAAGTGGTGGTGATTGGCAGTAAATAACATCATAGTTTTAAATCGCAAGATGGAAGGAAATAGTGGATAAAAAAGTTAACTTTATAGCCATGGAAGAAGGAACACGCAATGATTATGATTTGGTGTTCCAACATGAGGCTGAAAATGGAAGGAATCTACTAGAGCGTATTTTAACTTGGTTGAAAATGATGGAAGGAGAATCGCCCTATAAAATAAGTCGATTAGAGCATGTTTTACAGACGGCAACACGAGCAGAGAATGATGGCGCAGATAATGAGACTATCGTATGTGCATTGCTTCATGATATTGGTGATGTGCTTGCCCCTACCAATCATTCTCAAATTGCAGCGGCTTTATTAAGACCTTATGTCAGCGATAAAAATTATTGGATTGTTCTGCATCATGGTTTATTCCAAGGTTATTATTGGATGCATCATTATGATAAAGACAGAGATGCACGTGATAAATTAAAGGATCACCCTTATTATGACGCTTGTGTTAAATTTTGTGCACATTGGGATCAGGTGTCTTTTGATCCAAATTACGATACTTACCCTTTAGAGCATTTCATCCCTATGTTGAAAGAGGTTTTTTCTAAGGAGCCAGCTTCATTTATTTGATGAAATTGATAAGCTAATTTTCTGTAGGAAGATAAATGAAAAAATTGTCGTTATATTACTAATAAATGTCGCTTATGAGTAAATTATAGAGACACAGGTAATTTAAACTGACCATCTAAGAATAAGATAACCTAAGAACAATTGTCAAAAATCTTATGGAGATTTAAAGCATGAAAACGCAAGCAAGAGTGGTGGTGATAGGGGGCGGTGTCGTTGGTGTGAGCGCCCTTTACCATCTCGCAAAAAAAGGTTGGGGCGAGGAAGTTGTGCTGTTAGAAAAGGCCGAATTAACTTCGGGCTCCACTTGGCATGCTGCAGGTCTTTTGCCGCTCTTTAATATGAGCTACAGTGTTGGACAGATTCATAAGTATTCTGTCGACCTTTATGGAAAACTAGAAGCTGAAACCACCCAACCAGTGGGTTTCAGTAGAGTAGGAAATTTAAGGCTAGCAATGAATCAGGATAGAATGGATGAGTATTATCAATATGCCGCCACTGCAAAAACTATTGGTATAAATGTAGAATTTTTAACACCTAAGCAAGTTAAAGAAATTTGGCCCTTGTGTGAAACTAGTGACCTAGTTGGTGCTATTTATCACCCTGATGATGGTTATATACAACCAGCAGATTTAACTCAAGCTTTTGCAAAAGGAGCGAGATCACTTGGCGCAACTATTTATCGGAATACTCCGGTTTTAGATATAAACCAATCGTCTCAAGGTGGCTGGATAGTAAAAACAGAAAATGTTGAAATTACTTGTGATCATGTGATATCAGCCACGGGTAATTATGCTCGACAAACTGGAAAAATGATTGGCTTGGATTTGCCTGTGATGCCAGTTGAACACCAATATATTGTGACAGAACCACATCCAGCTCTGCAGGCACGACGAAAATCTGGTGCTCCAGAAATGCCAGTTCTAAGAGAATCAGATGGATCTTGGTATTTAAGAGAAGAGAACGGTGGTTTTATTTTAGGCCCTTATGAGACAGGTGCGCCTTGTTGCTATGTTGATGGGCCAAATCCAAATGCAGAATATGAACTTTTTCAAGAAGATATTGATCGCTTAATGCCACATATTGAAGCTGCTCTTGAACGGGTACCAGCATTTGGAGAGGTCGGTTTTAAGCAAGTTTATAATGGTGCAATTGCTTATACTCCTGATGGTAACCCCATCGTTGGACCTGCTTGGGGAGTAGATAATTTCTGGTTAAATGAAGGCCATAGTTTTGGTATTACAGCCGCGGGTGGTGCCGGCTGGCAATTAGCTGAATGGATTGTGGATGGAGAGCCGACAATTGATATGTTAGGGGTTGATCCAAGACGATTTGGTGATTATGTTTCTAAGCCGTATTTAATGGAAAAATGTGAAGAAGCTTATGCGCATGTTTTTACGACACACTACCCTGACGAGGAAAGACCGGCTGGTAGGCCATTAAAAATCTCCCCTTGTTACGATAAATTAAAATCAATGGGTGCTGTATTTGGTCAGAAATATGGGTGGGAACGAGCTAATTGGTTTGCTACAGACGGAATGGTCCAGGAAGATGATTGGTCATTCAGACGATCGAAGTGGTTTGAAGCTATTGGTAATGAGGTGCAAAATGTCACCACAAATGTAGGTCTTTTAGATATGACGCCATTTGCAAAGTGTCGAATATCGGGGCCTGATGCTGAGAAGTTCTTAGATTATTTTGTGGCTAATAGGATCCCAAAGAATATTGGTCAAATTGGTTTGTGTCATGCGCTTAATACACAAGGTGGGGTGCATTCCGAATTTACTATTCTTAGAGAGTCTGAGAATTCTTTCTATTTGGTTTCTGCCGGAGCCCTTCAAAGACTTGATCATGATTATATTAGAAGATTTATGCCAACAGATGACTCTGTTCACTATACTCATTTGACGGATGCGATGGGCGTGCTAGTTATTGCCGGACCCAGATCTCGTGAGTTATTAAATAAAGTATCCTCTGCAGATTTTTCAAATGAATCGTTTCGATGGCTAACAGCACAAAATATTGAAATTGATGGGTGCCAGCTAAATGCTATGCGTGTTAATTATGTTGGTGAGCTTGGTTGGGAATTACACCATCCAATTGAGCATCAAAATCAGATATTTGATGCTTTATTTGCTGTTGGTGCTGATTTAGGGCTTAAGCCATTTGGAATTCGAGCTATGGATACAATGCGAATCGAAAAATCTTATCGGATGGTTGGGACTGAATTATCTATTGAGTACTCTGCTTTCGAATCAGCTATGGATCGTTTCATCTGTCTTGATAAAGGTGATTTTCTTGGCCGCGATAAATTAATAGAATGGCAAGAAAGGGGCATCGAAAATCAACTGGTTACTTTAGAAATTGATGGTATAAAAGATGCAGATGTACTGGGTAATAATGCATTAACATTAAATGGAGAATTAGTTGGCCGTGCAACTGGTGGTGGTTTTGGCTTTAGAGTTAATCGATCACTGGCACTGGCAATGGTAAAACCAAATTATGCAACACTAGGTTCTGAGTTCTCTATAGATATCCTTGGCGAGTCATTCCAAGCTAGAGTAATAGCAGATAGTCCATTTGATGGAAAAAATGAACGACTTCGTGATGTCAATGGCGCAAATGCTTAAGTAATTTTTAATATAAAAATATTATGAAAAAATATTCAGCTTTTAGTTTGTTTAAGAATGCACTCACCAATAATAAAAATTGGCAGGCATCATGGCGAGACGCGTCACCCAAATCTAAATATGATGCAATTATAGTGGGCGGTGGCGGTCATGGCTTAGCTACAGCATATTATTTGGCAAAAAATCATGGAATGAAAAATATAGCCGTAGTTGAAAAAGGTTGGATTGGTGGTGGTAATACGGCTCGAAATACAACAATAGTAAGATCTAATTATTTATGTAAAGAATCATCATTGCTTTATGAGAAGTCATTGAAGTTATGGGAAGGTTTGAGTCAGGATATTAATTTCAACGTCATGTTCAGTCAGCGTGGTGTATATAATCTAGGACATACATTGCAAGATATGCGCGACATTGAGAGAAGGGTGAGCGCAAATCAATTGAATGGCATTGATGCGGAAGTTGTAAATGCTCAACAAATCAAAGAAGCCATACCATTAATTAATACTTCAGCAACAGCTCGGTACCCCATTCTTGGAGCTTCATTACAACGGCGTGCCGGAGTAGCAAGACACGATGCGATCGCTTGGGGTTATGCTAGAGCAGCCAGTGAGCTTGGTGTAGATATTATTCAGCAGTGTGAAGTGACGGGCATTCGGAAGAATGGATCTCAAGTAACAGGCATTGAAACTACTCGTGGTTATATTGAAAGCAAAAAAGTAGGCGTAGTTGTTGCGGGGCATGCATCAGTATTAGCGGACATGGCAGGCATTCGCTTGCCCCTTGAAAGCCATCCTTTGCAAGCTTATGTATCTGAACCATTAAAGCCAGTGTTAGATACAGTTATTATGTCCAATGCTGTGCATGGTTATGTTAGTCAATCTGATAAGGGAGAATTAGTAATTGGAGCTGGTATTGATTCTTATATTGGTTATGGCCAAAGAGGAAGTTTCCATACCATTGAGCATTGTATGCAAGCAATAATAGCCTTATTTCCAAATTTTAGTCGGGTAAGAATGTTGCGCCAATGGGGTGGAATAGTAGATGTGTCTCCAGATGCATGTCCAATTCTTAGTAAGACGCCTGTCGAAGGCTTATATTTAAATTGCGGCTGGGGAACTGGTGGATTCAAAGCCACACCAGGTTCAGGCTGGACTTTTGCTCATACCATCGCAAATAATCAACCGCATGAATTGAATGCACCATTTTCTTTAGATCGTTTTTCAACCGGCGCTTTGATTGATGAGCATGGCGCAGCAGCAGTAGCGCACTGATTAGGTAGAGAAAATGTTATTGATAAAATGTCCTTGGTGTGGAGAGAGAGATGAAACGGAGTTTTCATATGGCGGTGAAGCTGCTATTAAACGACCATTAAAACCAAAAGATTTAAATGATAAGGACTGGGCTGACTATCTCTTTATGCGTAAAAATACACGTGGCCTGTTCCTGGAGCAATGGAATCATAGTGTTGGATGTCGTCAGTGGTTTCTTGTAGAGCGAAATACAGTTACTTATGAAATTATTTCCACCAAAAGAATGAATAGTGATGCACTCAATTCTGAGGATTCTCAATAATGCAAACTAATCGACTGAATCAAGGTGGATTTATTGATCGTCATAAAACACTGCGATTTACTTTTAATGGCCAGTCTTATTTTGGTTATCAAGGAGATACTTTAGCCTCCGCATTAGTTGCTAATGACATTAAAATAGTTGGAAGAAGTTTTAAGTATCATCGCCCAAGAGGAATAATAGGCAGTGGCGCTGAGGAACCTAATGCCATTTTTCAAATTGGCAGCGGTGCCACCACAGAAGCTGGAATGCGGGCCACACAAATTGAACTCTATGATGGTTTAGTGGCTAAAAGTGAAAAAGGATGGCCAAGTTTATCTTTTGATATTGCGATCATCAATGACTGGTTTAGTAAGTTATTTGGAGCTGGTTTTTATTATAAAACGTTTATGTACCCGGCTAAGTTTTGGAAAATATATGAATATTTTTTACGTAGAATGGCTGGCTTAGGCCGGGCTCCAAAACAACCAGACCCAGATCATTATAGTCATCAGAATATCCATTGCGATATCTTGATTGTTGGAGCTGGACCAGCAGGTTTAATAGCTGGAGTATCAGCAGGAAAATCTGGTGCTAAGGTGATTATTGCTGATGATCAAGCTATGTTTGGAGGATCTTTATTAGCCTCTAAAGAAATAATAGGTGGTCAAAGCTCAGAAGAATGGATTGCCTCTCAAGTTGAAATTTTAAAGACATTACCAAATGTTACCTGTTTACCTAGAAGTACTGTATTTGGTTATTATGATTATAATTTTTTAACTATCAACGAGCGATGCACTAACCATTTAAGCGAATTCACAGCAGGAAAAATCCGACAGAAATTGTGGCGAGTAAGAGCTAAGCGAGTTGTTTTAGCTCAGGGCGCTTTTGAGCGCCCCTTGGTATTTCCCAATAATGATCGACCTGGCATTATGTTAGCTTCTGCAGTATCAAATTATATTCATCGCTATGGAGTGATTCCGGGAAAAAATGCGGTTTTATTTACCAATAATGACTCTGCTTATCAAGCTGCTATCGATATAAAAACGGCTGGTGCGCAATCTGTTCTTATTGTTGATAGCCGATCAGAACAGCCTTCTGATATGGTCGATGCTGCCAAGAAATGTGGAGTTGAATTGCAATTTGATGCTGTCATCAGGAATGTGATTGGTAACAAAAGTATTAAAGCCGTTCAAATATCAGCTTACGATGCCAGTGACAATACATGTAAAGATAAAGCTGAAAAAAGAGATTGTGACTTATTGATTTATTCAGGGGGGTGGAGTCCCGCGGTTCACCTCCATTCTCAATCTGGAGGAAAAAATAAATGGGATAATGAGCGTCATTGTTTTGTTCCAGGTAAGCCCAGCCAAGCATCATCCTCAATCGGTTCATGCAATGGTACCTGGATTCTTGAGGATTGCCTTAAAGAGGGTATTACTTGCGCTCAAGAAATGGTTACCAATCTTGGTTTTAAAGCTGTAGATATGAAATTACCAAGTTCGAAAAAAACTAAAATAAATCCAATGATGCCTCTTTGGCAAGTAATCGCTAAAGACTCATCTGAAAATTTACCAAAGCAATTTGTGGACTATCAAAATGATACGACTGTCTCTGATATATATCTTGCTGTAAGAGAGGGCTATACAGGTATTGAGCATGTTAAGAGATATACGGCTCTTGGCTTTGGAACAGATCAAGGGAAATTAGGTAATATTAATGGTATGGCAATATTGGGGCAGGCTCTTAAAAAACCGATAGAGCAGATTGGAACAACCACATTTCGTCCAGCTTATACACCCGTGACCTTCGGGGTTGTTGCGGGCGAAGATATTGATGAAATGTTTGAGCCGACCAGAAAAACAGCCATACATGATTTTCATGCTGATAGAAAAGCGCCTTTTGAAATAGTCGGACAATGGTTACGTCCATGGTATTTTCCTGAAGATAATGAGGATATGCTCAGTGCTGTTAGTCGTGAATGTATCGCGGCTAGATCATCTCTTGGAATTATGGATGCCTCGACATTAGGTAAGATTGATGTTTGTGGAAAAGATGCAGTTTCTTTTTTGGAGAAAATCTATACACATGATGTCGCTAAGATGGCTATTGGTCAATGCGCCTATGGAATTATGTTGGGTGAAGATGGAATGATTAAGGATGATGGCGTTATGGCACGTCTAGGTGAAAATCATTTCTATTTAACCACTACTACTGGTGGTGCGGCTAATGTGATGAGCTGGCTTGAACAATGGTTACAAACTGAATGGCCACATTTAGATGTTTATATGACATCCTTGACTGATCATTTATCTACAATCGCTTTGGTTGGTCCTAACAGTCGACGAGTATTACAAACTTTAGTAAATACCGACTTGAGTGCAGAATTTTTTCCATTTATGCGAACCTGTAAAAGTGAGATAGCGGGCATTGCAATAGATTTATATCGAGTTAGTTTTAGTGGCGAACTTGCTTTTGAGGTTAATGTTAATAGTAATTTTGCGTTACATCTATGGAATCTCCTGATGAAAGCTGGGAAAGATTTCGGGATTACACCTTATGGCACTGAAACCATGCATGTTCTCAGAGCTGAGAAAGGATTTATTATTGTGGGTCAAGATACAGATGGCTCTGTCAATCCTTTAGATGCCGGTTTGGGATGGTTGATTTCTAAAGAAAAAGATTTTTTGGGTAAACGCTCTCTTGAAAGAGCTGATTCTTTGCGTAAGGATAGAAAACAGTTGGTTGGATTACTTTCAGTTGATAATAAAAGTGTCATACCTGAAGGTGCACAACTAATTGAGAAAAAAGCCACTTCTGGACCAACACCTATGTATGGCCACGTTAGTTCCAGTTATTACAGTCCTATTCTGGGGCATCCCATTGCGCTGGCATTAGTTCAATCTGGAAGAAATCGTTATGGTGAAAAGTTATTGGCCGTATCATCCGATGCAAAAGCAATAGAAGTCAGTATCACAAAACCAATATTTTATGATCTGAAAGGGGAGCAACAGCGTGTTGAATGAAAACAAGAACTACGCTCTTGATGACTTTATCAACGAAGAAAAATCATCCTTATCATCTTCACAAGGATTAGGAATTAATATTCGCGCAGAAATTAATTTTTTAAATATTAGAGGTTCTATTAATGACAGCGATTTTATAAAGCATGTCGAAGCAGTTTTTCAGCAAGCTTTGCCTTTAGATTTCAATACTTTTAGTGTTGGAGAACATCATATTTATTGGCTTGCTCCAGATGAATGGCTGGTTGTTACTGAGCATGATTTAAAGCCAATTTTGCAGAAAATATCACCAGAAATTGATCTATATATTACCAATCAGACAGGAGGTTATACGCAATTAATCCTTCAAGGTGACTATGCTCGCTCTCTTTTATCAAAAGGGTGCACCTTGGATATTGGTGAAAAGAAATTTTTGATCGGACAATGCGCACAAACAGGATTAGGAAAAGCTGGAATTTTATTGGCCTTGACTGACTCCAAACCTTCTTTCAATATAATTGTCCGCCGCAGTTTTGCCGAGTATGTGGGGTTATGGCTTAAGCAATGCGGAAATGAATTTGGAGTAAATTTTACACATAAGCATTAAGAGCGGCTAAACTTATTTTTATCTTTTATATTTGATAGGTAGAAGTTTAATGAATGCTATAGCTAAAGTTATAGTGGGGCCCAAAAATATTGGGTTTTTACTACTCAATAACTTTACCTTAATATCTTTTTCCTCAGCAATAGAGCCATTGCGTTTGGCCAATCATGCATTGAAGGAAAAAATTTACACTTGGAGTACTTTCTCAGAAAAAGGTGAGACAGTATTGTCCAGTGATGGGATAAATATTAATGTTGATTTTTCAATCAATTCTGAAGTGGCGTTAAATAAAATTGATTTACTTATTGTTTGTGGTGGCTTAGAGATTGAAAAAAATTACTCTAAAAGTATTGCCCGTTTTTTGAGAAATGTTGATTCTAAAGAGATTTCTTTAGGGGCAATTTGTACAGGCAGCCGTATATTGGCAATGGCTAATTTATTGAATGGCTATTCATGTAGTGTTCATTGGGATGGATTGAGTACTCTGAGTAATTTATTTCCCAATATCAATGTGCGTCGAAATTTATTCACTATAGATCGCGATCGATTCACTAGTAGTGGAGGAATTGCCCCATTTGATATGATGCTTAAAATAATAAGAGATAGATATGATCTAACAGTTAGCTCGGCTGTGGCAGAACAATTTATTTCAGATAGAATTCGACGCGGTGATGATGAACAGCGTATTCCTTTAAAGCATTTAATTGGTTCACTGTCAGTGCAACTAATGTCTGCTGTGCAATTGATGGAAGCTAATATTAGAGAGCCAATTAATCAGACTGATCTTGCTGCCTATATGGGATTATCTACCAGGCAGTTACAGCGTCTCTTTAAACAATATCTCAGTTGTAGTCCATCTCGATATTATCTGCAATTACGATTACAAAGAGCAAAAAATCTTTTACAGCAAACCTCATTAAGTATCCTTGAGGTTACCGCCGAATCAGGTTTTATATCTGTTTCTCATTTTAGCAAAAGTTATAAAATATACTTTGGTTATCCACCTAGTATCGAACGAAAATAATTAAATAAAAGATATTGCTAGTTTCTTTTTTCTGTTTGATAGAGTGCTTTAGAAAGGCCAAGTATCATTAGGATCAAAACAATTGAAAAGGGTAATGCAATAGCAGTAGTTGCTGTTTGGAGTGCAGTTAGACCTCCCGCTAGAAGAAGCAATCCCGCAACAAGACCTATTATGACACCCCAGAATATTCTTAATGCTTTTGGTGGATTCGTTTTACCGCTACAGAGGATGGTGCAGATTACAAGAGTTCCCGAATCAGATGAGGTTACAAACCAAGTAGCAATTAATACTGTTGCCAATAAAGCAACTGGCCAAGTTGCCCAACCTAAGTTAAGCAATTCAAAAGTTCTAAAGAGAGCTTGGGTCATGTCTTGATTGACAGCCTGGACTAAATTTCCTGACTGATTCAATTGAAGATCTAATGCTGTTGCTCCTAGAACACATAACCAAATAAAGCCGATGAAGGTGGGCACAAGTAAGGTCCCAATAACGTATTCTCTTAAGGAGCGCCCTCTTGAAATTCGAGCCATAAACATTCCTACAAACGGCCCCCAAGAAACCCACCAACCCCAATAAAAAAGAGTCCATGCCGTCTGCCAACCAATTTCATTACTAGGATCGACCCAAATACCCATTGGCAGAAAAGTTTGCAGATAATCTATGCTGCCATAGAATATTGAGCTGATAATGGCCAATGTTGGTCCAGCAAAAAGAAGACAACCAATGAGGATTATGCATAACCAGATATTCAATTCACTGAGCTTACGAATACCCCGATTAACTCCCGATACGGCAGATATAGTCGCTATTGCTGATACTACCAAGATTAGTCCTAATTTAAATAAAGGTGTGGCTTCAATATTAAAGAGATATTCTAAGCCACTAGCCATTTGTGAAGCTCCTAAACCTAAGCTCACAGCAATACCAAATAAAGTACTGAAAACAGCCAATAAATCGATAAAATCGCCAGTTAATCCATAAATTCGATCTCCAATAAATGGATACAATGAGGATCTGATTGTTAATGGAAGCCCTTTGCGATAAGAAAAATATCCCAAGCATAAACCAATAACGGAATATATTGCCCAGCCGTGTAAACCCCAATGAAATAGTGTGACCCTTTGAGCAATAACAGCCGCTTCATCCGTGACTGGTTGGATATTCTCCAAAGCGAGAAATGGATTTTGTTGCAAGTGTATAATGGGTTCAGCTACACCAAAAAAAAGGATGCCAGTTCCAATACCTGCCCCAAATAGCATTGAGAACCAAGAAAATCTACTGAATTCTGGTTTTTCTCCGTCTTTTCCCAAGGTGACATGCCCATATGGCGAAACAATTAGGAGTAAGGTAAAAACCATCACAATAGTGACTATCCATATTAAATAACTGGAAAAGTAATTGGTTATTAGTGTTTGCCAATACATAACAAATTGATTAACTAAATCAGGACTGCTTAAGATAAAACTAAGGAATGAGCCTATGATTATTGTGGCGGTAACTGCAAGGCGTATATTGGTTCCTTCTAAGTGATCCATTAATCTTTTCATTTAAGCGATGCTCTAATTAATTCGTTAGTATAAATAAATATTCTAAGAATTTTTATTTTCGAAGATATGACTCTATAATTAACTTTCTGGTGGACTAAATACTCGGGCAAAATAATCTGTAATTTTATTTGTTAATTTCTCTGAATTATTATTTTTTATTCCTGAGAGTTCGATTGCCAGAGCTTTTTTGAATTCAACCTGCATTTCACGTGCAATCTGAATTCTTTGTGCCTGAGGTGAGCCAGCTCCATGCATTGATTCTGTAAGGTAACCGACCGCATTTCTTCCTAAGGTCATATTCTCTATCAGACGAAGTATTCTCACTCTATTCTCTGTGGGTATTTCTTTTCGACCTTTAAGGTATTTTTTTAATAAGATTCCAATTTTTGGGTGATCAAAATCTTTTTGTGAAGGCAGTGTAGCAACCAATCCGCCGGCAATATCATGAGCTAGTCTACCAATTTCATAGGTAAATTTGGTCACATGATGCTTACAGACATTCGCCAGCATGTCATCACAAATATAAGCACCAGAAGCGGTCTCATGAGATTGGTAGCTTGATGCTATTCCGGTAGCGTAAATTGTCTCATTGAGATGAGTCATTTCAGTTAGCTTGTCTTTTATATGTGAGGCTTTCTCGACACCATTATATTCAGCCGCAGCTGCGGCGGCACCAATAAGAACATCTCCAACGCCAGATTTACAAACATAACTTCGACGATGATAGCAAGTAAATCGCTCTACAAGCATAGCTGCAAAATCGTATTCACCATTCATAAAAATTCTTTCATTTGGAATGAATACATTATCAAAAATGACCATAGCTTCTTGTCCAGCATATTGTGCATTACCCACATCAATATCACCTTCATCCAAAGAGCGAGTGTCACAAGATTGTCGTCCATAGATATAAGTGATGCCTTTTGCATCAGTTGGAATCGCACCAACTATTGCATAGTCTATGTCTTTTTCACCCAATCTGATTGTCCGCATGACTATCATCCAATGAGAATTTAAACATCCCGTTTGATGCGCTTTAGCCCCACTGATATATACGCCTTTATTGGTTCTCTTGGAAATATGTACATATAAGTCAGGATCGTTTTGTTGGTGTGGCGCTAAACTACGATCCCCTTTAACATCTGTCATGGCACCACCAATGACAAATCCGCCATTTTGAACCATAACAACAAATTCTTTGAACTTTTTATGATACGAACCATTGTATTTTTCATCCATTTCATATGTCACCGAAAACAATGAGTTCAAAGCATCCATTCCAACGCATCGTTGAAAGCAGGTTCCAGTTAACTGACCAAGGCGGCGTTGCATTTTGTTTTGCATAACCACATCTTCAGGAGACTGTGCAATATGCAGAAATCGGTTAATCCTTTTATTGGTAAAAGGAGAAATTACCGATGCAATTTCTGGATTCTCGATAGCAAGATCATATGTTTTTGCAACTGCATTGACTGAAGGTCTGATAATTGGATGATCAATGGGTTCATCTATCTGCTCTCCAAAGTAATAAACGATTAGATTACGATTACGCAAACTATCAAAATAATCTTTGCTTGTTTTTATCGAAATTTCTTTAATCATTTGTATTCGACCACCCTCATATCGAAATTTAACAATATAATCATTATCTTATTTTAATCAATTCTGTGGATTTCAGTTTTCAGATAAATCTCATACTACTACATAAGCAATAGCAATATAAAATATTGATGCAGCTCCTGCAGCTATTAAAGCATATGGAAATTGTGTTATTGCATGCTTCATAGGGCTGATATCACAACTTTGTGCCGAGAGCACAGTAGCATCTGTATAAAAGCAGGCATGACTTCCAAAAGATCCTGCTGAGAGTAAAGCTCCAATAATTAGCGGGATAGGTACTTCTAGGGCAACACCTAAGGGCATTACTATGGGTATTGCAATGGCAAATATTCCCCAATTAGAAGCTGTGGCGAATGACATGAATGCCATTGAGATGAACACAATGACTGGAAATAAAATGGGAGACATAAAAGGTTTAACTGATTCCATAATAAATTGTGGAAAACCCAATTGATCATTGATCGTTTTAAACATGAAAGCGGCTATGACAATCATCAAAGGTGGAATCATTATTTTAAAACCTTCGAGCATTGCATCGAGAGCTACATACATATTGATCAACTTTAAACCTATCATAATTGGTACAGTCAGCATTAACGCTGCAATAATACCTCGTAATAAATCAATATCGTTTAACCATGTAAATGCAATAAGTACAATCAAGGGAAGAATAAAAGCCCACATGTTGGCTTTCTGCTTTGGGGTTTTGTAATTAATGTCTTCAGTTGGCTGTTTGGCGTAGTCTTTTTGAGATGCAATTAACTCCTCATTTTTCATGGGTCCGATAAGAGGAAATCGGCCAGTTGCGACGAAAGGAACAAGAAAAAGAGCAATGATTGGGTAAAACATAAAAGGTATAGCGGCAATGTAATGACTCATTCCATCGCCTAAAGAGATCGCATCGGTTGATTCAAGTATGACAGAGAAATAAACCGCCCAAGTAGATATAGGAATCAAAACACATGTTGGTGCTGCAGTGGAATCAACAATATATGAAAGCATAGAACGCGATACTTTGAATTTATCGGTTACTTTTTTCATGGAATTACCGATAACAATTGCATTTAGATAGTCGTCTAAAAACATTGTCAGTCCAAGCAGCCAGGTAATGATGAGTGATTTATTTCTGGTGTTTGCTTTTTTCGACATGGTGTCTGTGAATGCTGCAACACCTCCGGTCGCAATTAATAGATAGAACAAGCTCCCCATCAAGCCACAGACCATAATTATCCATCCAATTTGAGGGTCTTGCATAACCGAAAGAGTAATGTCAGAAAAAGAGCCAAGTAAATTTTCTGGAGAAACCAATAATATACCAATTACAACACCAGTAATAAGTGCAGCGACAGGCCTATTAGTGAGTATTGCTGTTGCAAGAACTATAAAAGTAGGTAGCAATGTTATCAATCCCGAATTCTCCATCTTCTTATTCCTTTTTGAGTTTTAATTTACGTAAATGTTCTGGTTAGAAACCAGAAAAAACCAAGACCAAATAAACCGCCAGAAAGGATAGATGGAAGTGGTTCCTTGATTAATGACTTTGCATAATAATAAATTATCCAACATAAAGAGATGATACAAATTTGCCCAAATTCTAGCCCTAAATTAAATCCCAATAATGGCCACAAAATATTGCTGCTGGTCATGCCAGTTTCACTAAGGAACCCGGCGAATCCCAAGCCATGCACAAAACCAAATAAGAGAGCTATTATCAGTAATAGATATTTGGTGTTTTTAACATAGTGACTGTATGAAATTTTACAAAGATTTAGATAGCTGTATGAAAATATTCCCAAGCCAAAATAACAGATTAGATCTCGAGTTGAAATTTTTCCAAAGTAGAAAGCAGCTACACCGAGACTAATTAATAATATCGTGAAGCTATTGGTGAGTAATAATTTAGTATTATTTTTGTAGTTACTGTATTCAATGGCCATCAACATAATGGTGAAACCTATAACAATTTCTACGATGCGACTATTAGTTGAGACCATACCAGCGGTAGCGGCGAATAAACTGGCACTGTGCCCTATCGTAAAACCAGTGATTGCTATAATACTTCGTTTGACTGAAGCGGCAACTAAGAGTATCCCAAATAAGAATGCAAGATGATCATAGCCACCTAAGATGTGCTCTATTCCAAGCACAAAGAAATTACCAAATGATTGATTTTTCTTCATCGTTTCTCTGGTATTTATTTCCCAGGGAGAGGAAGCATTATTTATCAGTAGTTCTGAGATCAGTTGCCCTTGATGATAAATTTTTGCAAAGTGCGAATGGGAAGGTGAGAGTTCAAAAATCGCCCTGTAATCGATTTTTGTGGGCGGAGTTTGTGGGCAATTAAATTGCAATTCGACTCTAATAAACCCTTCGGATGCCTTAAGAATATTACTTGAACCAAGTGAGCAAATTGTTTGCTTACTAAAGACATGTACATTATCTACTGCATGTTCTAAAAACGATGAAGAAAGTGAGTTATTACTCTGTGTTATTAGTGGTAAGCGAGTTACTTCATGACTTGGAATGGTAATGATTCCAGTTATATCATTATTAAATAGAGTCCAATTTGAGTAACTTTCACTTTTATTATGAGCGAATAAATTAGTCGCCATAATCGACCAAGCTATAATAAAAATAACTGATCTGATGATTAATCTATTGGTCATTTATTTCAGATAGCTTAATTGTGGCGCTCTCTTTTAGGTTATTGATGTATTTTCTGAGCTTCTCGTCAGCCTTGAATCTCATATATTCATTAATTACTTGGTATTTTATTTGATCATAAGGTTGAGTAATTGATTCTTTTCGTTGAATAATTTCTACTAGATACCATCTTCCTTGTGAAAAATTAATAACAGTTTTTTTCTCGGGATTAGTTTTTATTAAAGAGACAAGCGTCGGTCCAATATATTCTCTGAGCTTGTTCATAGTGAGTAAACCTTGAGGAATATTTTTCAGGAGACGCGTGTTTTTTCTATTAGATACAACCTTATCCTCTTGGATAGCTACTTGAAGTGATAATGCATCATTTTCAGTCTC
>CAJJBK010000006.1:2500-33749 GCA_905182415.1 uncultured Woeseiaceae bacterium
TCAATTCCTTTGAGTTTTACCGTTGCCGGCGTACTCCCCAGGCGGAGAACTTAACGCGTTAGCTGCGACACCGAAGGGCAACCCCCCCGACATCTAGTTCTCATCGTTTACGGCGTGGACTACCAGGGTATCTAATCCTGTTCGCTCCCCACGCTTTCGCACCTCAGCGTCAGTATTGGCCCAGGAAGTCGCCTTCGCCACTGGTGTTCCTTCAAATATCTACGCATTTCACCGCTACACTTGAAATTCCACTTCCCTCTACCATACTCTAGTCAAGCAGTATCGAATGCAATTCCAGGGTTGAGCCCTGGGCTTTCACATCCGACTTACTTAACCGCCTACGCGCGCTTTACGCCCAGTAATTCCGATTAACGCTTGGACCCTCCGTATTACCGCGGCTGCTGGCACGGAGTTAGCCGGTCCTTCTTGTATAGTTAACGTCAACACTTAAAGGTATTATCCCTAAGCTTTTCTTCACTATTGAAAGTGCTTTACAACCCTCAGGCCTTCTTCACACACGCGGCATTGCTAGATCAGGCTTTCGCCCATTGTCTAATATTCCCTACTGCTGCCTCCCGTAGGAGTCTGGGCCGTGTCTCAGTCCCAGTGTGGCTGATCGTCCTCTCAGACCAGCTACGGATCGTCGCCTTGGTGGGCTCTTACCCCACCAACTAGCTAATCCGGCTTAGGCTCATCTATTAGCGCGAGGTCCGAAGATCCCCCGCTTTCCCCCGTAGGGCGTATGCGGTATTAGCTCGAGTTTCCTCGAGTTGTCCCCCACTAATAGGCAGATTCCTAAGTATTACTCACCCGTCCGCCACTCGACGCCTGGAAGCAAGCTTCCATCGTTTCCGTTCGACTTGCATGTATTAGGCATGCCGCCAGCGTTCAATCTGAGCCAGGATCAAACTCTTCAGTTTTAAGCTTAGTGCTTATTACATCAGAACATAATCCCCATTTTCAAAAATTGAACATGGTTCTTACGTTTGTTTTTGTCTAAATTAAATCCAAACGCAAGCACCCACACAAATTATCTGATTATATTGTTAAAGAACGAGCTCAATAAGCTACTAATAAGCTGTAAATCTTTCTTACAACTCATTATTTTTTCATTGAGCAGACCCACCATTCTACTGCGAGCAGTAATATTAAGCTACTTATTTAAGTAACCTTTTTTATTGGTGTGTCTTTGCTATGAAACACTGTCTCTCATAGCGGAAAGCGATTATAGCCGTGAATGCAATCTGGTCAACAAGTATTTAATTTTCTTTTTATCTTTATTAACTATTTAGTATCACGTAAATAATTATTTACTCAGTTTACCCCTATCCTTAGCCAAATATATCTTAATTAACTGCCTTTCTATGTCATTAAATTTTTCTATAATTACGTTATATTTTATAAGTACGATCTAGATTATTCTGTATTTAATCTAAATTGCGCAAATGATTTATACCTATTTTAAGTCCTATTTCAAACTGACTTTCGCAAATCGTCTTTTCCCGACTTGATAAATGTTAGTACTTCCAGATTTAATATTATGACTCCTATCACTAACTCGCTGGCCATCTATTTTGACTGCGCCTTGCTTGATCATTCGAAATGCTTCTGATGTGCTGGTTACTAAGCCAGCATTCTTAAGAAGATGAGCTATACCCATCAAACCTTCCGAACTGTTTAATGAATGCTCAGGCATTTCACTAGGAATAGCACCTTTTTGAAAGCGGGCAACAAATTCAGATTTTGCCTTACCTGCTAAATCTTTATTATGGAATCTAGTGACTATTTCCAAAGCCAATTCAAATTTAATATCTCTTGGATTTTTTCCTTCTTTTACAGCAATCTTGAAACTTTCAATTTCTGTTAACGTACGGAAACTCAATAACTCAAAATATCTCCACATCAACTTATCTGAAATTGACATCAACTTTCCAAACATCTCGTTGGGTGGTTCCGTAATACCAATATAATTACCATAGGATTTTGACATCTTCTGCACACCATCTAAGCCCTCCAGCAATGGAACAGTAAGAGCAATTTGTGGCTCCTGGCCGAAACTTTGCTGAATATGCCTCCCAACCAACAGGTTAAATTTTTGATCAGTCCCGCCCATCTGAACATCAGTATTTAAATTCACTGCATCATATGCTTGCGCCAATGGGTAGAGTAATTCATGAATAGCAATAGGTTGATGTTCCTTAAAACGCTTAGCGAAATCGTCTCTCTCAAGCATTCTTGCAACTGTATAACGAGAAGCTAGCTTGATTAAACCGGGCGAACCCAGCTCCATCAACCAACGCGAATTAAAGTCCACTATGGTTTTTTCTGAATCAAGAATTTTAAATACTTGTTCTTTATAAGTATTAGCGTTTTCATTTATCTCTTCACGAGTTAAAGGTGGACGGGTTACATTTCGACCACTTGGGTCGCCAATCAAAGCTGTAAAATCCCCAATTAAAAATATAACATTGTGCCCAAAATCCTGAAACTGCTTCATCTTATTAATGACGACTGTATGGCCCAAATGTAAATCAGGAGCAGTCGGATCAAAACCCACATAAACATTCAAAGGTCGATCCAACTTTAGCTTAGCTTTTAAACCTCCTTCAGGAAGAATTTCTTCGGTACCACGCGAAAGTTCAGCTAGTTGTAATTTGATATCTGTCATTTGAAATAATACTTATATAATTTATTTATATGCATTTTAACATCCTTGAGGATGTTTATGCAGAGATTAATTTATTGGTTGTAACAAATGCAAATTATAATAATGATATTTCAATGGGAAAAATTTTAAATTTTAATTTTGACTGCATAAAATTCCCAATGTAGAGTCGCAAGATTATATTTAATGGGAAAGCATACCTTGGCTAATAGAAAAAGCTCTCTCCAGCAAGATTACAAAATTAGAATTGACGTTAACAAAAAAAAGAATAGCTTTAATTTCTTATGGATTGTTTTGTTAATCCTTATTTTATTCATTTGGTTTATGAATAAAAGTACTTTAGAGCTAAAAAATATCTCCCCTCCCGATGAAGTTAATAAAAAAAATGATCCTGATAATCTAGAGCTAACTTCAACCCCTGAAATATTTCATCCAGATTATCCAGATTTTCACCCTCCTCTTATAATTCCTGAAAAACCTCTCCAATCGATAGAATTTGTAATTAAAAAAGGCGACACTCTTGAAGTTCTATTTGCAGAAAGAGAACTAAATATTGGAGATTTAGCAGAGATAACTGCCATTGAAACATCAAAGAAATATATAAAGTTTCTTATGCCAGGCGACATTGTCACCATTGAGCACGATAAAGGTCGTTTGATTTCTTTAACGCGCCATCTTGATATAAACAAAACTTTATATATTCAAAAATTAAATGGCGAATATGAATCTTCATTTATAAAAAGAAACATCAATATTAAAAAACGTTTTGGGTACGGGAAAATAAAAACCTCGCTGTTTGAAAGTGCGATTGATAACGGTTTAACTGAAAGATTGATTATGAATCTCACCGAAATTCTTGCCTGGGATATTGACTTCGTATTTGATATTCGAGTCAATGATGACTTTTATGTTCTGTTCGAGGAAATTTGGCAAGACGATAAATTTGTAACTGAAGGTAAAATTATTGCAGTAGAATTTAATAACAACGGAAGATCAATTCAGGCACTTCGGTATACCAATAAAGCCGGTGAATCTAATTACTATACGCCAGAGGGAAAAAGTATGAGGAAAGCTTTTGTTCGAGCTCCGCTTGATTTCACTCGGGTAAGCTCTAACTTTAATCCAAACAGAAAACACCCCATTCTAAATACAATTAGAGCGCACCGAGGAGTTGATTATGCGGCCTCTAAGGGGACTAAAATAAAGGCATCGGGTGATGGGAAGGTTATTTTTAAGGGGGTTAAAGGAGGTTATGGTAACGTAATTATCTTGCAACATGGTGAGAACATAACGACACTGTATGCTCATATGTCGAAATTTGCTGCAAAAATTCGGACTGGTCAACGGATTAAACAAAATCAGACAATTGGTTTTGTTGGGAGTTCGGGATTGGCTACAGCCCCACACTTGCATTATGAATATAGGATTAATGGAATACATCAAAATCCAAGAACAGTTAAATTGCCTAAGGCTGCACCAATTGATGATATCTATAAACAAGATTTTGAAGAGCAATCTTACTCTATCATGAAGGATCTGTTGCAATTCAAAGAAACACAAAACCTATCGGTCGTATTTAATAATTGAAAGCTATTCAAAAAACTAAGTCTTTATATATTGGTTTAATGTCCGGAACCAGTATGGATGGGATTGACGCTGTTTTAATAGACCTCAAAGGCAAGCATTCTAAGATTCTTGGTAAGCTGGATAAAAAATACCCCGAAAAACTTCAGCATCAATTATTAAAAGCATCCCAAAATTGGGAAAATACGAATATAGATCAGCTTGGACGATTAGATCATTGGGTTGGAGAAATCTTTAGAGATGCTGTACTGGAATTAATAAAAGAGTGTAATGTGAACGCGCATAATATTGTGGCGATAGGAAGCCACGGTCAAACCATTCGACATCAACCTCATGGTACAAAACCCTTCTCCATGCAAATTGGAGATCCTAATGTGATCGCCGCAGGAACTCGAATAACTACCGTCAGTGATTTTAGAAGGAAAGACATTGCTGCCGGAGGTGAAGGAGCTCCTCTCACTCCAATTTTTCATCATATTTTATTTTATGAGGATAAAATAAATCGAGTTGTTATCAATCTTGGTGGGATAACCAATCTCACTATCATCAATAAAGATATAAGCAATACTTCTGGATTTGATAGTGGTCCCGGCAACACTTTGATGGACAAATGGATTCAAGAAAATTTAAATCAACCCTTTGATAGCGCTGGACAATGGGCGAGCCAAGGAATTGCTAGCAAAGAACTTCTTAAGGATCTTCTTGCTGATCCATATTTTGAACTTTCACCGCCAAAAAGTACGGGTTTCGAATACTTTAATATAAAATGGCTCAGGCAATACTTATCTAAAAAAGAAATTAGTCCAGTTGATATACAACGAACGCTTGTTTGTTTAACTGTAGAATCAATCTACAAAGCTATCATCCAATCCAAAACAGACATTCAAGAAATTATATTCTGTGGTGGTGGAATAAAAAATGACACCCTTATGAATGAAATTCGAGCAAGACTAAAAGGCTTTAAAATAAGCATTACAGATGATTATGGGATGGATGCAGATTATCTTGAGGCAGCTGCATTTGCTTTCTTGGCAAAACAAACTCTTTCCAAAAAAGCTGGAAATATACCTCTGGTAACTGGAGCGAATCAAGCGGAAATTTTAGGTGGTATCTATTTAGTTTAGACGGAAAAAGAAGAGCCGCATCCACAGGTGGTGGTTGCATTTGGGTTTCGAATTACAAACTGGGCGCCCTGAAGATCCTCTTTATAATCAATCTCTGCGCCCATAAGATATTGAACACTCATCGGATCAACCAACAAGGTGACCCCTAGATTTTTAATCTGACTGTCTCCCTCCTCAATTTTTTCATCAAAAGTAAATCCATATTGAAAGCCAGAACAACCGCCGCCAGAAATAAAAACCCTTAATTTCAATGCGGTGTTTTCTTCTTCTTTGATAAGCTCACAGACTTTCTTTGCTGCCGAATCTGTAAATATGATGGGCGAAGGTATTGAATCACTTCCGATTGTTGTAATGTCTGTTTGTATCATAAATTTATTATCTATCTGAAAGTATTATTGTAAATAATGTTTTACTATATATTAATGTATTATCACTCATATCTCATCAAAATAACATAAAGTATGCAAATAGCTTCTCTCTATCTTTGGTCAAAAACTTTTCATCTTATTTTTATGGTGACTTGGTTTGCTGGATTATTCTACCTTCCTCGCTTATTTATTTATCACGCTGAAGCTGATGACCAATTAAGTAGAGATCGATTTCACATAATGGAAAAAAGACTCTTTATAATTATGACTATTGGGGCTGTTTTAACCATTATATTCGGATTAATATTGATATATGTGATCGCTGGTATAGAGCGTCAGGTATGGTTTCAAATGAAATTTATATTAATAATAGGCCTAATATTTTTTCACTTAAAATGCTGGTATTGGATTAAGAAGCTCCATGATGGATTTATAACTAAAAATACCAATAAATTAAGACTTTTCAATGAAATACCGGTGTTTTTTTTAATCTCAATCGTAATACTAGCAATTCTTAAACCATTCTAAGGATTGCTTTCACGATCACATTTCTCTTGCCATTGACTAGGCCACCAATTTGGTATTTTTGGCACCTCTTTATTAAAAAGAGCGGACCCCAACTCATTCAAAGCCGAGAAATAAACCATTCTTTTGAAATAAATAACTTTTGCAACAGGCTTCCAAAAAGACACCCATTTCCATCGATCAAACTCAGGTAAAGCTGCTGTATCTAGGGAAATATTCTTTTCATCGCCGATTAATTTAAGCATGTACCATTTTTGTTTCTGGCCAATACAAAGCGGTTTATTATCTTGACGGATGTATTGATCTGGCAATCGATATTTTAGCCAATCCGAGGTTACACAGAGAATTTCAACATCTGTTTGATGCAAACCAACTTCTTCATATAGCTCTCTATACATAGCTTCATCTGTTGTTTCACCATCATGAATTCCGCCCTGGGGAAACTGCCAACCTCTACTGCCCAGCCTAGAGGCCAGCAATAACTGCCCTTTAGAATTAGAAATAATAATCCCCACGTTCTCCCTAAAACCCTTAGAGTCGATATTATCTTTAATCATTGGCCTCAAAAATATCTATTTTTTATGAATATAATGCTCAATATACCAAAAAAAATTAGAAATATCGGAGAGTTTGACTTTACTCCTTCAGAACAAACCGTATCCTAAGTAAGTTATTCTTATGACGCTCTTAAATAAAATGAATCGCACACACATAATTTTCATAGGGTTAATTTTAATCTCTTTTAGCGCAATTATTATTGGCCTAATATCTGGCAGCGCAGATATTAGCTTAGTGGAATTTGTGTCTGCTTTTTCTCAAAATAACTCATCTAGTGTTAGAGCGCTTATAATGGATCTAAGATTACCAAGAGTATTTAGTGCTTTCGCAGTGGGTGGTTTACTCTCGGTATCTGGCGTACTTATGCAGGTGCTATTAAGAAACCCTCTTGCTGAACCATATATTTTAGGCAGCTCAGGTGGAGCTGCAGTAGCCGCACTAATGGGGATGAGTTATGGACTAAGCGCATTCTGGATTGATACAGCCGCTTTTTCTGGTGCATTAAGTGCAACCTTCTTAGTTTTCTGGATAGCAAATACTAGTGACAACTGGGGGCCGAGTAGATTGATATTAACAGGTGTAGTATTAGCATCTGGATTCAGCGCAATTACAACTATGATACTGGCACTTAGCTCTGAACAAAGTGTTCGAAGTATGCTGTTTTGGATGATGGGAGATCTCAGTTTTGCCTATTCACCTGGATATTTGCTTTGGCTGCTAGCTATTATTAGTCTATCAGCGATGATTGCTGCACGTTATCTAGACATTATGTCAAGGGGAGAACTGCAAGCAACTACACTGGGTATTAGAGTGCCTATTTTACGTATTGCGATTTTTTCAATAACCGCTCTCGCTACAGCATTATCTGTTACTGCTGTTGGTGTAATTGGGTTTGTTGGATTAGTGGTACCACATACCGTTAGATTAATTACAGGAAATAAACATCGTATTGTTATACCTGCTTCAGTACTTATGGGGGGGTCATTACTGGTAATATCTGATACTTTAGCTAGGACAGTATTAGCACCACGTCAACTACCAGTAGGAGCTTTAACGGCTTTATTAGGTGTACCGCTTTTCTTGTTTTTAATGAAAAAAAGTCAACCTAAATCTTAAGTTCTAACCTCGAGTTGCGAGATATTCCTTACCTGTTTGCATCAACTCAATAAATCCTTTTTTATCATTATTTATCACGACTTCCCTGATCTTGTCAGCTGAGGCACAGAGCGCATTCAATGGCTCAAGCCCATATTCATTCAATTTTTGAATCTCAAAATAAAGCTCAGGACTGTCCGAGGCAACCGCTTCAGAAACAATCAATTGTGCATCAAAAGTGGTGGAAGAAAGTTTAGCTAATTTAGGCGCAGCTTCACCACTGTCTGCCAATGCGGTAAAAAAAGCTATGTTAAGTGCATGAGATAAACCCAATACATATGCAATTAAACGATCATGATTATCTATATCCATATCTAACTGTTTCACCATAGTTGCACTGAATAATTCTTTTGCTTTTTTGGTGGCTATTTCATTTCCCACATCAATAAATATCAAATGCTTACCAGAAAGTAATTCTGCTCCAGGACCGAACATTGGGTGAATTGATGTAATTAAACAATTTTTACTGATCATGGCATTTAACCCATCTCTTAGTGGAGTTTTCAATGATCCAATGTCAAAAATCAAACTCTTTGGTTCCATCTCAGCCAGTTCATGCAAAATAGTAGCTGATACTTTAATTGGAGTGGCAATCACAATAACATCATAATCGATACCCGCGTCTCTCCAATCAGAAAAAGAGCGCGCCTGTGTATCCAAACTTTTATCGGCAACAAAGGTAGTAAAACCTTGCGAGTTAAAAAAATCGACAAACCAATGTCCCATTTTACCAGCTCCACCAATCACTAAAACTTTTCTACCATTTCCTTTTCCTTCCGCTTCCACTCTAGCTCTTTCTTGATTGGTTAATGAAGATAGGATTAATAATTGCAATACCTCTTTGGCGAGCTTTGGATCAATACCTGCCTTTAGGGCATTATCTTTTGCCAGATTCAATACAACACTCTCCCGCTCATAATCACGGGTAGCTCGACCAACTTGCTGCTTGTATTGACCTATCTCACTAACAATACTTTGGCGTTCACCTATAATTTCAATTATTTTTTTATCCAGTGAAGTTAATCGTTCTCGCAATTCATCAAGGTTCATAATTTTCTTACCTTTTTTTAATATCTTTAAGATTTTATTCGGTTGTTCTTGGAATGATAAAAGAATTTCTTATAAAATATAATACGCATTTATATTATTAAATATGAGAATATGAATTAGATCCATTGAATATATAAAAGGAAAAGCAATGAAGACTCGTGCAGCAGTAGCCTGGGAAGCAGGAAAACCATTAGAAATAGAACAAATTGATCTTGCAGGACCAAAGGATGGAGAGGTTCTAGTTCGAAATATCGCATCTGGCGTTTGTCACACTGATGCATTTACATTATCTGGTGAAGATCCTGAGGGAATTTTTCCGGCTATCCTTGGACATGAGGGTGGCGCTATAGTTGAAGAGCTAGGTGCAAATGTCACAAGTGTTGCCGTAGGTGACCATGTTATTCCTTTGTATACTCCTGAATGCGGAAAATGTAATTTTTGTGCATCAAAAAAGACCAACCTGTGCCAAGCGATTAGAAGCACGCAAGGGCAGGGATTAATGCCTGATGGTACGTCAAGATTCTCAATGAATGGCAACACAATTTATCATTATATGGGCACCTCCACATTCAGTGAATATAGTGTTTTACCTGAAATATCTTTGGCAAAAATCAGCAAAGCAGCGCCCCTTGAAAAAGTATGTCTACTGGGGTGTGGTATCACAACTGGCGTAGGTGCAGTATTAAATACCGCGAAAGTTGAGCCAGGTTCAACGGTTGCTGTTTTTGGTTTAGGTGGGGTTGGTCTGAGTGTTATCCAGGGTGCGACTATGGCCAAGGCCTCACGAATTATTGCAATTGATATTAATCCAGATAAGTTTGAACTGGCAAAACAACTGGGTGCAACCGATGTTGTTAACCCAAAAGAGTGTCCATCATCCATTGAAGAAGCTATTGTTGATATGACCAATGGCGGTGTAGATTATTCTTTTGAATGTATCGGTAATACCAAGCTAATGAGATCAGCATTAGAATGCTGCCATAAGGGTTGGGGGGAATCTATAATTGTTGGAGTAGCTGGCGCTGGTCAGGAAATCTCTACCCGACCATTTCAACTTGTAACTGGCCGAGTATGGCGTGGTACAGCTTTTGGTGGATGTAAAGGACGATCTCAACTTCCAGGAATGATAGATCAATATATGAATGGTGAAATCAAGATAGATGAATTCATTACCCATACAATGCCTTTGGAAGATATCAACCACGCTTTCGATCTAATGCATGAAGGTAAAAGTATCCGCTCAGTTATTCATTTTTAAGCATCATTAATTGAGTTCTATTTTATGAATAAGATTGTAAATGCAAGTATCTTGCCGCAAACCCTTCCAAATCAACCAATGCATCTTGCAAAATTATGGTTTGATGACGCTTGTTTAAAAAAAAACCAACCAAACCCCAATGCAATGACCTTAGTTACTGCATCAGAGGGTAATCAGCCTTCGGCGAGAATTGTTCTCTGCAAGTCATTTATAGCTGATCCGGGCTATGTCGTTTTCTTCACCAACTACCGATCAAGGAAGGGACGTGAAATTATGCATAACCCAAAGGTATCACTTGTCTTTCACTGGGATCAATTAGGACGTCAAATTCGAATCGAAGGAAAAGCAATTTTATCATCACCAGAAGAGAGCGATGCTTATTTCAAAACAAGAAATTTAGGCAGCCAACTCAGTGCTTGGGGTAGCGATCAAAGCCAACCTGTTGAATCCAGGAAAGAATTAATCGATCAAATAAAATGTCGTGCAGATGAGCTCGGCTTAATTATCGAAAACAGCGAAGTTAGCTTAAAAGATTCGGGGAATTCTACTACACTTCCTCGTCCACCTCATTGGGGCGGTATACAGATATGGGCCTCAACCATAGAATTATGGATGGATGGTGAAGACAGAGTCCACGATCGGGCAGCTTGGACTAGAGAACTTAAACCAACGGATAATAATATTTTTTCAACCAGTAAATGGCTGGGCACTAGATTACAGCCTTAATAGTATAAGTAAATAATGGACTTTCAAACTATCGAAAAAAAAACATACTGCCCCTTTTGCAATGAATTGATCTCCATAATCATTGATCCATCGGCAGGAAGCCAAACATATATCGAAGACTGTGAAGTCTGTTGTCAGGCAATGCAAATCAACTGCACAATCGATATCAATAATGTCATTACCTTTGATGTGGAATGCGCAAGCTGATTATGAGTGATAATCAAGTATCAATTGCGGTTGAAAATATCGATATATCAATTCCCAATCGAACCCTTATTAAAAGCCTCACGCTCTCCATTAAATATAAAGAGTTTATAGCAATTCTTGGCCAAAATGGCTGCGGGAAATCACTCACCCTTCATACGCTTGCCGGGGTTAGATTGCCTGCTTCAGGTGAGGTCAAATTAATGAATGAAAATATAACTAATAAAGCAAAAAGAGATATAGCGAAAAATCTGGCGCTCTTAACGCAAGACACAGAAGATATATTTCCATCAACAGTCTTTGATAGTGTTCTGATTGGTCGCCATCCACATATCAGCACTTTTAACAATGAATCTGCAGAAGATATTCTTATTGCTCGTGATGCGCTGAATCAAGTAGGATTACTTGATCTAGAAAGTCGCGATATTACCACATTATCCGGTGGTGAACGTCGTCGTTTGAGTATTGCTCAAGTACTCACCCAACAGCCAAAAATTTTTTTACTGGATGAACCAACTAATCACCTTGACCCTCAATATCAACTTGAAGTATTAAAGCTTTTTAAGGCGAAAGTTAATTTAGGGTGCTCCGTAATTACAACGATGCATGATGTCAATTTAGCGGCAAGATATGCTACTCAGTGCTTGCTGATATTTGGAGATGGAAACTGGATTTTTGGAAATACATCAAAAATACTGAATGAGGAAAATCTTACAAAACTTTATGGTATCAAAATTGAAAAAATTGAAACTAAAAAGCAAATATTCTTTAGCGCGATTTAAAGATATAAATAAATTTATAATTAAATATTCTTATATTTTTCAGTCTCAATATAAACACCCCCTAACAACTCAATTCGATCTTTTTTTAAGCGGCACTCTAAGTTTCCACCTCTGGAGGATATTTGGCGTGCAAGCATTTTACTTTTGTTTAATTGATGAGACCAGAATGGAACCAAGACGCAATGAGCAGATCCAGTCACAAAATCTTCGTCAATGCCCATTGCTGGAGCAAAAAAACGAGACACAAAATCAACATCAGCACCCTCAGAACTAATAATTATTCCGTTATTGATGAGTTTTTTTAATCGATTAAAATCGGGTTGCGCATTCTTAACTTGAGTTTCATCAGATAATTTCACCAGATAATAATCTCGCCCCTTATAAACACAACCGTCATTTAATCCCAAGGCTTCGATTACCTCACTCGACAATTTACTTTTTACTGGTATATCGGAAGGTAAATCAAGAAGATACTTAGATTTCATAAGCTTTACTTCTAGAAAGTCACGTTTAGCATAAAACTTAAATGATGGAGGAGAATAGCGGTAAATTTGATGCAACACTGCAGCCGAAGCTAAAGTTGCATGGCCGCATAATGGTACTTCCATAATTGGGGTAAACCATCGAATATCCCATTCATTAAGATTATTATCTCTGGGGAAAATAAATGCTGTCTCAGGTAAATTATTCTCAGTAGCAATCTTTTGCATGATTTCTTGGCTGAGCCACTCATTCAATAAAACGACACCTGCAGGGTTTCCTTGCTCGGCATTATCTGCAAATGCATATGCAGTAAAATTTTCGAGCTTTCTATTCAACATACCCTTCTAAGCTTTCTTTGAGTTTCAAATGTAAATCCTTATTAGCGGCGATGACGGAACGCATTTCTAGGGTTGGTAGCTCGCCGTTTAAATTCGTAAATACTCCTCCCGCTTCTTCAATAATTATCGAAAGTGCTGCAATATCAAGAATATTAACATCTGACTCAATCACGGCATCAATTTTTCCCGCTGCGAGCAAATGGTAATGATAAAAATCTCCATACCCTCGAATACGATCCACTTTTGATACAATTTCACCTAAAGTACGCCAACCATCTGACTGAGACAAAGACTTTAGATTTCCTGTTGAAATACTAGCGTTACTTATCTTATGAACTTTACTGACATTAAGTCGCTCACCATTTAACCATGCTCCCTTATTCAGTTCTGCATATAACAGCTCATCAAACATGGTTCCATTTGACACTCCTAAAATTACTTTACCTTTATACATGAGTGCAATTTGCGTTGAAAAGAAGGGGTAACCTCTAACAAAACTTTTTGTACCATCAATAGGATCGACCAACCATAAAAAATCTGCATCTTTATTTTTTTGCGCGGTTTCTTCACCAAAAAATCCATAGTCAGGAAATGATGATAAAAGAATTTTCTTAATAACTTTTTCACACTCTATATCTACCTCAGTTACTGGAGTCATATCATCTTTTATAGAAACTTCAAAACTTCCATTAAAGTATTTTTTACTAATCTCAGCAGCTGCAATAGAAGCTTCGATTGCAACAATTAGCTCTTTTGAGCTGTCATCTGGAAGAGTAAAATTCAAAATATTTCTCCTTGTAAATAGATAACTATGACGCTATATAAAAAAAGAAACAAGATGGTTGACAAATTTTTACAATCACAATAAAGTCCACCTGTATTTAGTGAATCTAAGAAGGCGTTTTCTTGGATGAACGGGAATTCAGTGTTGTTGTAATTTGACAAATTCTGAAGCTGCCCCCGCAACGGTGATTGAGATAATCTTTGACCCCTTTCATATATTTTGAAAGAGCCACTGCGAATTAAATGTGATTTATACACATAATTTGTGGGAAGGCGTTAAAGATTGGAAATTTTCCACTCGTCAGCCCGGAGACCGGCTAACTACAATATAACGAATAATGCGGCGGGCATTATTAGGTGGGCTGTGGTCTTTTTATTTCACTGCGAACCTTATATCACCCTCCAAATATTCACTTGAAAAATAATTTTTACTTTATGCGGCGGGCATACTAAAGGGTTTAATGATGAGTACTACCAAACAGTTAGCTTTGATTTCTTTATTGAGTTTCTTGAGTTTCTTGAGTTCAATTGCCCATGGTGATGAAACTAACGATCTAGATACAATTGTGGTTACTGCCACACGATCAAATATCTCAATTGAAGATGCCACTCTGCCAGTGACCATCATTGGTCGAGATCAAATTGAACAATCATTAGCAAGAGATATCTCCCAACTTCTTCGTTTTGAAGCTGGTCTTGATATTGGTCGTAATGGCGGACCCGGACAAACAACTTCATTATTCCTTCGTGGAACTGAAAGCAATCATACCTTAGTGCTAGTCGATGGTGTGCGAATCAACCCAGGAACCATTGGTGGTGCTGCACTACAAAATATCAATCCAGATATCATTGAGCGCATTGAAATAGTTAAAGGGTCTAGGTCAGCATTATACGGGACTGACGCTATAGGTGGAGTAATCAATATTATCACAAGAAAAGCGACCTCGAGTTATATTGAAAGTGGTTATGGTTATGGTATGTACGATACTAAAAAGCGTAGTATAGATTTAGCTTTCAATAGTGGTTCTACAGAATTAGGACTATCAGTTAATTCAAATAAAACAGACGGCTATAAAATCCGTACTGATAGTGATATTGAACGTGGCTATGAAAATCTCACCACCAATTTTCATATTGGTCAGGCTTTTCAGAATAGTGATATCACCCTTCGGCATTGGCGCACATCAGGAACAGTCGAATATTTAGATTTCTTTCTCACAGCAATAGATCAAGACTTTATCAATGAAAGTTCTGCCATTGAGATTAATAATAATTTTAAAAATAATATTCAAAGTAAAGTAATAATCAGTCGTGTTCAGGATGATATTAAGCAAAATCAATCAACAGCCAATGTTTACTCAAAGAGAAATATCTTTGATGGACAAATAAGCATGGTGACTGAAAGCCATAATATCACTGGAGGTCTTTATCTTAGTGATGAGCAAGCGTCTAGTTTTGCATGGGGCTCAGGGTTCAATAAGGACACTCAATCTAATGCTATTTTTATTCAAGATCATATCAGCGAAGGGAATCATCGAGTTTTTATCGCAGCTAGACTGAGTGACCACGAAACATTTGGTGAAGAAACAACATGGAATGCTGAGTACGGATTGAGTATAAGTGATCAATGGTCTATCAGTGCATCTGCCGGTCATGCTTTCAGAGCTCCAGATGCCACCGATCGATATGGTTATGGTGGGAATATTAATCTAAAACCTGAGGTCTCTGATGACATACAACTTAATGTCGCATTCAGACCTGATGATGATACTACTTATCGTTTGGAATTATTTGATACAAAAATTGAAAATCTAATTGAGTATGATTTCACTAAAGATCAAATGCTTAATATAGGACAAGCAAGTATGCGGGGTTTACAATTGAGCTATCACTTAATCAACGAAAATTACTCTATTCGAGCTGACTATATAAACCAAAAAGCTGAAAATGATATCAATAAAACCTTGCTTCTTAGAAGGCCTAAGCAGAGTTTTACTCTGAATATATCCAAAAAACTTCAGAATTTTGACTTTGGATTATCCTTACTTGCAAGTGGCGAAAGAAACGACTTTGGAGTTACTTTGCCCGGATATGCCATAGTAAACTTAACCGGTCAATTCAAACTGAATGATACCTGGACAATTAATACCCAAATCGAAAATATATTAGACAAACATTATGAAACAGCGGCAAAATACAGAATGCAAGGTCGAAGTGTATTCTTTGATTTAACTCGTCGCTGGTAAGTTTAGAGAGAATTAATTATGGGAAATAGACTAAGTAAAATCTATACAAAAACTGGTGATGATGGCACAACAGGCCTCGGTGATGGCTCCCGTGTCGATAAAGACGGTCTGCGCGTAGAAGCCTACGGAACAGTTGATGAGGCTAATAGCGCTATAGGTATAGTCTTAACTATGCCTTCAATGACACCTTTTATTAAAGACTCACTAACCAATGTTCAGCATGATTTATTTGAACTTGGTGGTGAACTTTGCATACCCGGTCATGAAGCCATTGCTGAAGAATTCATCAATCGACTTGAAAATGACTTAGATCATTTAAACAAAAACTTACCACCGCTTAAAGATTTTATACTGCCCGGTGGTGGACCTGGTTCAGCTGCCTGTCATCTTGCAAGAACTATTGTAAGGAGAGCAGAAAGAAGGGTAATCTCTCTGAAAAAAGAAGATACAGTTCGTGATGAAGTTATACGTTATCTTAATCGTCTTTCAGATTTGCTGTTCGTTGTAGCAAGAATTCTGGCACGGAGCGAAAATGGAAAAGAGGTGCTATGGAGCCGAAAAGCCTAAATACCATTAGTAGATTTTATTCTTTATGCTTGATGTTCAATCAAGTGCATTTAGCCTGATACGCTTTCTTCGACTTTCCTCCAGATGCTGACATATTTCAAGGGCTGCTTTGATCAAATTTGTAGTTGGTCTTTCAAGACCATCAGCCTCAATAACATATAAATTTTGCAATTGATTAGCCGAAATATCAGGCCATCTCAACCATGTTTCAAACTTATTTTTTTCTTTTAAACTTGCACTAGTTAATATAACTTCAGGGTCTCCTATTATTACTGATTCAATAGATACCGAAGGTGCAAGCTGAGATAAATCATTAAAAATATTGACTCCACCACATGCGTGAATCAACTCACTGATATAATGAGATCCACCCACTGTAAATAGGGGCCTTTCATCTATTTGAAAAAAGACACGGATACTATCTTTATTCTCATAAACTTCTTTTAGTTCAATTAATTCCTTTAGATAATTATTAGCAACCAAGCTAGCTTGTGCCTGTTTTCCAATTAAGCTACCAATGAGCTCTAGTGCTAAAGGAATATCTTGCAAACGGCTGGATCTAATAACCTCGACTCGATAATTAAGATCTCTTAATTCATCAATAATTCTCGGTGGTGTGCCATCTTCCCACGCAAAAATAATATCTGGACGCAATAGAGAGATTTGTTCAAGGTCAAGCATAAACGCATCACCAATTAGCGGTTTTGTTAATATAGCTTCTGGGTATTTACTGTAAGCGCTTACACCAACCAACATATCACCAGCTTCCAATTCATACATCATCTCTCCCAAGTGAGGGGATAAAGTAACAATTCTTATTGAGCTTGATTCTGCAGAAGGTTTTTCTTTTATTTTTTGGTCAACATCGCATGCAATAATTAAAAATATTAACAACATAAGTGAATATAAGTATTTCATTTTTTTTTCATCTTAATTAAATAGTGCTATCAATGTATTCATATAATTTAAACCAATCAAATGCTGGGCCTGGGTCTGTTTTTCGAATGGGAGCAACATCACTATGTGCGACTACTTTTCGCGAATTGATTGTTGGGTAAAATCGCATCAAACTCTGGATAACTTTTGCAAGTATTTGATATTGTAATTCAGTATAGTGAGTATCATCCTGTCCCTCTAGTTCTATTCCAATGGAATAATCATTGCAGTTATCTATACCTCGATAAAGCGATACACCAGCATGCCAAGCACGTTTATTAAATGGCACAAATTGTGATAGCTGACCGTCACGCTCAATCAACAGATGCGACGAAACTTTTAAATGCTTAATTTTTTTAAAATAGCTATGTTTATTAGAATCAAGCTTATTTAAAAAAAAACTTTTTATGTGATTATTGCCATATTCACCAGGCGGTAGACTGATTCCATGTATAACAATCAATCTGGGGTCAACACCACCTGGACGTTCATCATGATTAGGTGAGGGAAAATAATTTATTTTTGAAAAACAGAGATTATCAGACTTAACCTCTAAAATTTCCATTTGATTTATGTCTAATTCTTTCATTTCGATATAAATGATATAATAGATGAATACTTCATGTATTTTTTAATTAAAAATACGAGTCTTATATTTAAATAAATAAATGTAATTATCATTATGCAAACTCATCGTCTTTATACAGAAACGTTAATAAAACCAGGTATTGATTTTTATATAGAAAATACAAAAGCGCACTATATAAAACAGGTTTTGAGACTTAAAAAAGATAACTTTATTACTGTCTTTGATGGCAGCGGGCATGAATACGAAGCCGTAATAAAAGAACTTTATAAAAATAAAATATTAGTAGTGCCGAGCACATCAAAATTTCATGAACAAAAAACCAAAAGACAGATTCGCGTTGGCCAAAGCCTAATAAAAAAAGACAAAATGGATATGCTCATTCAAAAAGTAACTGAATTAGGAATACATCAAATTTCGCCTCTCACTTCTAAATATTCAACAGTCAAAATAAAAGAGAGTCGATTGGATAATAAACTAGAACATTGGGAGAAAATTATACAAAGTGCTTGTGAGCAGTGTGGAAGAAATATTCTGCCTTTAATTGATGCCCCTGATAGTGCTCAGAATTTCATATCTAATTCTTTAGAAGAACGTTATCGACTTATCTTAGACCCTAATGCAACAATGAGGATTCATGATATTAACCCTATGGACAAACATATTGAGATGATGATTGGTCCTGAAGGTGGCTTTAGTGATGATGAAATAGAATTTGCCGCTAAAAATGATTTCTTACCTGTTTCAATGGGCCCAAGAATACTCAGAGCTGAAACCGCTGCAATTACTGCTCTTGTAATTCTTCAGACTCTATGGGGCGATATGGGGGCTGACTTCGTAACAAGGAAGCGTTAAGATCTGTAATACAAAATAAAGCAGAAAAATATGAGTATAAATAAAATTAAAATAGGCATAGTGATGGACCCAATTGGGTCAATCAGTCCAAAAAAAGACAGTTCACTTGCAATGTTATTGGAGGCAGAAAAACGCCAATATGAAATCTATTATATGGAACAAAAAGATTTATACCTCATAAAAGGGATAGCTAAAGCCAATTCTTTGATTATCAATGTCAAAGACGATGATAAGTCTTGGTATGATATACAAAAAAAAATCACCATAAATTTGGGGGATCTTGATGTCATTCTTATGCGAAAAGACCCGCCGTTTGATATGGAATTTATTTATACCACTTATATCCTTGAGAGAGCCGAAGATCAGGGCGCTTTAGTTATAAATAAACCGAATTCACTAAGAGATATGAATGAGAAAGTCTATACAGCCTGGTTTCCAGATTACGCTCCTTTAACCTTAGTTACACGCTCAATGACTGAGATGAAATCATTTTTAAATGAACATAAAAAAGTGGTCATTAAACCACTCGATGGGATGGGTGGAAGATCTATTTTTGTGGTTAATCATGATGACGGCAATGCTAATGTTATTATCGAAACACTCACGGATCATGGCTCTCGTTTTGCTATGAGTCAGGTGTACGTACCAGAAATAAAACAAGGGGATAAACGTATCCTATTGATCGATGGCGAACCTGTCCCTTATTCCCTTGCAAGAATACCATCAGCGGATGATAACCGAGGAAATATTGTTATGGGAGCAACAGTCGAAGGTAGAAATTTAACCGAGCAAGATAATATTATTTGCAAAAAAATTGGACCTATTCTTAAAGAGAAAGGCGTGTTATTTTGCGGTATAGATGTAATTGGAGATTATCTGACTGAAATTAACTCAACCAGCCCTACTGGAATAAGAGAACTAGATCGCTTTTTCAATTTAAACATAGCTGGTTTATTATTCGATGCTATTGAAAATAAAATAATAAAACTCGAATGACATTTAATAACAATGTGGTTATTGCTTTTGATTTTGGTCACCGAAGGATCGGTTGTGCGGTTGGTCAAAATATTACTAGTACTGCTTCCCCCCTGGGCACTATAAAAAATTCTGAAAAGGGTCCGGATTGGCAGAAAATAAAAATGTGGTTAGATGAATGGAAACCAGCAAAAATCATAGTTGGACTTCCTAATCACGCTGATGGCTCAAAGTCTGATATGTCTATTGATGTTGATAAATTTATTTCAGAACTACTTATTTTTAATATACCTATCGAAACCATCGATGAAAGATATACCTCTATAGAAGCCAGAGAAATTCTTAAAAATGACCGGCAAATGGGTGTAAAAAAAAGAATAAGAAAAGAAATGATTGATGCGACTGCCGCTACTCTCATTGCCAAGAGGTGGCTAAATAAAAAGAGTTAATTTTATACCATAAACCAAGTAGAATAGACTGAATACACTGATAAATAGGCAACTTAATGCTCTCCGATTCAATAAATGAATCCTCGATACAGCTTACAAATAATGGCAAACTTCGTCATTTAGTAAGTCTTAAAAATCTAGAAAAAAATATTCTCGTGAAACTTCTTGATGAAGCTCAGGAATACACACAATCAAAAAAACTATCCAATGAATTAATTGCTCACAATAAACAACATATCATCGCAAATTTATTCTTTGAGCCAAGCACCAGGACTCGCGCTTCATTCGAAATTGCAGCGCAACGCCTAGGATTAAACATCATCAACTTTGATATTGAAAACTCTTCTGGGAAAAAAGGAGAGTCAATATTAGATACAGTAATGACACTTAAATCTATGGGTGTTGATGTATTAGTTATAAGGCACAAGGAAATTGGTATTCATTCTCAACTGATTCAAGAGATTGGTACTGAATGTATTATTGTTAATGCTGGAGAAGGACATATATCCCATCCAACACAAGGATTACTTGATCTTCTCACCATTCAACAAGTTAAAAAGACGTTCGAAAATCTCATCGTTACTATAGTAGGTGATATTGCTCATTCTAGAGTTGCTCGCTCCACTGCAGAAGGACTAACAACTATGGGAGTAAAGGAGCTGAGATTGGTTGCACCAAATGAATTTATGCCCCATGAAAAACTAACTCCAATCTCTAATCATTTTGTTAGTCTTGATGAAGGTCTTAAAGATGCTGATGTTGTAATGGCGCTTCGAATTCAACATGAGAGAATGGATGATATAAATATCAATCTAGATGGTTACATTAAAAAATATAGAATCACTCGTGAAAATGTGAAAGTTGCTTCACCGAATGCAATCATTATGCACCCGGGCCCTATGAATCGAGATGTTGAAATTGAGTCCTCGCTAGCTGATGGTGATCAATCAGTAATTTTAAGACAAGTTGCTAATGGCGTAGCCGTAAGAATGGCATTATTAAATGAACTTACAAAGAATCATAGCGAATAGTGAGCTTAACCACAGAATCACTCCCTGATACAATAGTTTTTTTAAAAAAATTTCTAGCTTATAAACTAGAAATGAAAACCTTCCATCTTTGGTTAAAATCTTATGCTTAACATTAAACAAAACTTATTAACTCTAAATACAAGCATATTGAACATTGCCAATGATTGTCATAGGGATCCCGAATCAATCGTCCTTCTAGCGGTAAGCAAGCGACACTCAATTGAATCAATCAAGGAATTACATTCACACGGACAAAATCACTTCGGAGAAAACTTTGTACAGGAAGGTGTTGATAAAATTCGTGCAATTAAATCAGATAAACTTTGCTGGCATTTTATAGGGCATATTCAAAGTAATAAAACACGATTAATCGCTGAACATTTTAATTGGGTTCATACTGTTGATCGTATAAAGATTGCTGAAAGATTGAGCAAACAGAGACCAAGAACAGCTGCAGATTTGAATGTTTGTGTCCAAGTTAATATAGATCAAGAAGAATCAAAATCAGGTGTAAACATAGATACTCTATTGCAACTATGTAAAGCGATTGATGAGTTGCCAAAATTAAAATTAAGAGGTTTGATGTGCATCCCTGTAACTGAAAAAAATTCCGAAAAGCAGAGAAAACCATTTGCTAAAATTTATCAGCAACAAGAACTTCTTATCCAACACGGCCTTAAACTTGATACCTTATCGATGGGTATGACCAATGATTTTGAAGCCGCTATAAAAGAAGGCGCTACAATAATTCGAGTAGGAACCGCACTTTTTGGTTCACGATGATATATATTAGTATCTCACGGAGATAGAAATGATTGATAATAAAATTGCATTTATTGGTGGCGGAAATATGGCAAGTGCTATTGCTGGCGGCCTATTAAGGGGCGGCATGCATGCGACTAATATTTTTATATCTGAGCCTAAAGAGGAGCAATGTGAGAAGCTAAGAGAGGAGTTCTATGGAACATATGTGTCTACTGATAATAAAACAGTTAGTAATGCTGCTGAAGTCATTCTCTTTGCTGTAAAACCACAAATACTAAAATCTGTATGCAATGAACTAAGAGAGACCATACAAAAAACCAAGCCTTTAATTATCTCGATTGCAGCAGGTCCAAGCATTCAAGATATAGATCAATGGCTTGGTGGGGATATGACTATTGTAAGAGTTATGCCAAATCAACCAGCAATGATTGATCAAGGAGTTTCAGCAATGTTCGCAAATAGCCTTACTCAACCAGAAAATTGTCTTTTAGCAGAAAAAATAATGTCCTCTGTCGGTAAGGCCTTATGGTTAGAGAAAGAAAGTCAAATGGATGCAGTAACAGCCATTTCAGGAACTGGTCCCGCCTACTTCTATCTTCTAATCGATGTAATGATTGAAGCAGCCATTAAGAACGGCATGAATCCTGAAATTGCCAGAATACTTGCAGTTGAGACCGCCAGAGGTGCATCAGCTTTATCTGCCTCATCACCAGAAACAATGACATCTATGATCGAACGAGTTAGATCTCCGGGCGGCACTACCATGGCAGCATTTGAATATCTAGATTCTAAAGACGCGAGAAAAATATTCTCCAAAGCCATCGATGTTGCTAGAGAACGGGCCAAAGAATTAGCTGAAGAAGCAAAACAATAGATTCCTATGTCGCCGGCTATTTACTTTATTTTTAAAACACTGGGAGAACTAGCGCTCTTTGTTTTTATTTTGAGATTTTGGTTGCCATTATTTCGTGCTGATTTTCGTAACCCTATCTCTCAAAACATCATGAAATTCACCTCACCACTAATAAATCCCTTACGAAAATATCTCCCTTCTTTTAAACAAATAGATTCAGCTTCAATATTAGTCCCCTTTATTCTGCAATACATACTAATCTCGATTCTATTGATAATTGCAGATCAAAAAATTGACAATACAACGATTCTCTTAGGTGCATTTTTTGAACTATGCCTAGCCAGTGCTGATCTATTCTTCTTTGCCATAATCATTCATATTTTTTTTAGCTGGACATCACCAGCCTCATATACTCCATTAAAAAGCTTAGTTGAAAATATTGCTGAACCATTATTAAGACCTTATAGAAATTTTTTTCGTCCTATTGGTGGTATGGATTTATCTCCAATTTTTTCAATAATTGCAATCCAAGCTGTCATTATCTTTCTAAGAAATATCACACCTCTGCAACTTTAAGTTAAAATTAGATTGAAAAATTATGTCATTTTTAAATCTACCATCAAAGAAAATAGCTACTAGTTTAATTCTGGGAATGTTACTTTCCTGTGGAAGTGAGCAACAAAGAGTTCCTCAAGCACCTATTGCTGAAAATAGTATTTTTCAGTTCAGCGAACACACAATCTATCTAAGTACTAACAAAACCAGCGATCTTTCAAAAAATATTGCTAAAAAATATAATATAGAAAGAAAAAATAATTTAATCATGCTGAACGCTTCAATATTAAAGAACTCTATTAACAAATCTGTCAGTGCGAATATCAATATAGAAGTCAAAAATCTGTTGGGACAAATCAAAAAAACAACTAAATTAGTAATCACTGAAAACGAATTTATTTCATATGTCTTTATCTCAGCAGTCTCAAACCAAGAAACACTCCTTTATTCAATCCAAGTGTCTCCTGAAGACCAATATATAGAGAAAATTCAGTACCAAAAAAAGTTTTATATCAATTAACTTAGTAATACTTTCTTAAGTTGATAATCTGATGAATTTATTTGCATAAAACTACGATTATTCTATGATGGTGATGATGTATTTATCCCCACACAATTAAAAGGTTATAGGTTAAAATGGCTGGAAAAAATAAATCGCAAAATGCAGCGACAAAATCTTCGATTTATAGTGAAATTGCTGGTGATACCGGCTTAACAAAAAAAGATATTTCTGCCGTGTTTGATTCACTGGCTGTGGTTATGAAGAAAAATCTTAGTGGTCGTAACGCACCAGGTAACTTTACAATACCAGGCCTTATTAAAATTAAAGTAATGGAAAGAGCGGCAACCAAAACTAGAAACGGTACCAATCCATTTAATGGAAAAGCAATGACTATTAAAGCTAAGCCAGCCACAAAAATAGTTAAAGTCGCTGCCCTCAAACGATTAAAGGATATGATCTAAGTTAACCGTCATCTTTTATATTTAATTTAATAAAAGATTCAATTTTCATTCTCAAATCAATCAAACACCCATGAAAGAAATGAGTGGCTTCTTCCAGAATTATAATTTCAGGCAGTACTTGTAATTCTTTACACCAACTTTCAATAACATTGATATCAATAAGCTCATCTTGAGCGCCATGCACAATCAACCATGGACATTGAGGTTCATTGTTGATCAGCTTTGCAGGATTGGACAAGGACGGAGCAATACTAATTAAACCTATTGGTGCTTTGATACTTGCTGCCTGAATAGCAATACCTGCTCCAAATGAAAACCCACCTATCCAAATTGGCATTTTAGGGTAATGAATCTGAACATAGTTGATCATATGAATTGCATCATTCAATTCTCCAACGCCGTCATCAAAAGCGCCTTGACTCTTGCCCACTCCTCGAAAATTAAACCTAAGAACCATCAAATTCTCATGCAGACACGCCCGCGAAATAGTATGAACGACCTTATTTTGCATCGTCCCGCCAAATAAAGGGTGCGGATGACAGATTATGATTACACCCAGTAAATTAACATCATCATTTTTTTCTAAGATGGCCTCAATAACCCCGGAGGGAGCATTTATCATCAAATTTCTTGTGGAAAAAATTTTACTCATATTATCCGTTATCCATATCATTTGTATTTCATATCATTCTCGATATTATATTCTTTAGATTAAACGAATATTTATCGATACAACTCCATTAATATGAACACATTAAACTTTAATCAGCCTGACCTAATACCTTATGTTATTGCTTTAAGCGCTTGTTTGACTCTTACTCTGGTGCTTTTGATCAGATCTTACCAGAGATCCAAACAAAAGAATCGCGAGCTTGGAAAAATAAATCGCAGTCATCGTTTACTCAAAGAGCAAGTAAATAGGCTATCTACTAACATTAAAATGAGCGCGTCACACAACAAGAAAGAAGTAGCAAAAAAAAATGTTCTACGTGACGATTCTCCAAATAACCCACAAATCAAATCATTAAACAATGAGCTGAGGCAATGGAAACGCCGCGTCACACCATTAATAGATCGTTATAAAGAATTATCATTAAAAAATAAGAATCTAGAGAGTGAATTATTAGAAGCAAAGCGCGTTATTGCGCTTAGTAAAGTGATGAATTCACCTGAAAAAACAAAAACTGTCATTAATCTGAATAACTATCGATCTCGCGAGAACCTTCAAGAGATCCGTGGTATTGGACCATCAATAGAAAAAACATTGAATCATTTTAACATTTTTCGTTTCAGTCAAATTGCGGAAATTAGTGATTATGAGATTGAAGAAATTGCCAAAAAAATCAAAGGTTTTAAAAGGCAAATATATCGTGAAGATTGGATTGGTCAGGCAGAAATAATGCTTAGAAGTAACCCCTCAGACACGGAGCAATCGAGTTAGTTCATTTTTTTATTTTTATCTTTGTTCTAATCTATCTTAACAAGATCCATTAATTCAACGTGAAAAAGAAGTGTGGATTGAGGGGGAATTCCTCCAAGTGATCTATCGCCATAACCCATCTCTGGAGAAATAATTAATTCTCTACTCTCACCCACAGACATATTCGTAACACCCAATTCCCAGCCTTTTATCAGAGGATCAACTCCAAGCTTAAATTCAAAGAGCTTGCCCCGATCTAGCGAACTATCAAATTTATTTCCATGATTATTAATCGTATTTGCATCATACAACCATCCCGTATAATGCATTTTCAATGTATCCCCATAATTTGCGGTTTCTCCGGAACCCTTAATTAGTGTGCGCATCTTTAGACCAGGTATCTCATTACTATATTTTGATACCTTTTGAATATTTAAGTCAGGATGATCTGATGAGCATGCTACAAGAAAAAATCCCATAAAGAATAGTAAATTAATATTTTGAAAAGTGTTATTCATTTAAAAAATAACCAATTTAACTCTCTATTGATTATTAGAATTAAATGCCAAAGAGGCCGAATTAATACAATATCTAAGCCCAGTAGGCTGAGGCCCATCTTCAAACACATGGCCTAAATGAGAGTCGCATTGACCACAAATAACCTCTAATCCAGAATACGTTCCATCAGGTCTTTTGTGATTTTCATCTTTCACTGTTTTGACACGGTCAGCTGTTAATACTAGAAAAAAACTTGGCCATCCCGTATGAGACTCATATTTATGCTCTGAAGAAAAAAGTTCATTTTCACAACAAACACAAAGATATTTACCCTCTCTATTTTCTTTGAGATGTTCCCCTGTAAATGGTCGCTCAGTGCCTTTATTTTGCGTAACAAAATACTGCTCTTCTGAAAGAGTTTCTTTTAGTTTATTTACCATAATATGGTCCTCTAATTAACTGTAATTTCTAATTTAGAATTAAGTGGTTTTCTTCTTAGCTGTTTTCTTCTTAGCTGTTTTCTTCTTAGCTGTTTTCTTTATTTGCAACGTTTGAAGTAATAAGCTGTTTACCCTCTTAACATATTCCGCAGGATTCTGAAGCTGTTCTCCATCTGCAATCAAAGCATGATCTAGTATTGTATTAGCTAAAGAATTATAGGCATCATTATCAGTAGTGGCAGACAATGTTTCAATCAGATCATGCTGCACATTAATTTCTAATATTGGTTTTGAGTCCGGCATTTGTTGCCCAGAAGCTTCCATCATACGTCGCATTTGTGGCGGTAAGTCTTGCTCATTTGACACAACACAAGCAGCCGATTCAACCAATCTTTGACTGATATTGATACTTTCAATACGGTCATGAAGAGACTTCTTCATATTTTTAATCAAATCTTCATACTGACTATTGATAGTATCCTGATCCAAGGCATTTTCATCTTTAGGTAAATCTATTTTTCCTCGCCCAACATCTTGAAACTTCTTTCCCTCAAACTCGGGTAAGTGATCTGCCATCCAAGGATCTATCCTGTCGGTAAAAAATAAGACCTCAATACCTCTTTTTTCGAGCTGCTCAAGATGTGGATTTGATTTTGCTGCCGCGTAATTATCTGCTAAGAGATAATATATTTTATCTTGATCTTTCTTAGTATCATCTAAATATTGACTAATTGATCTGGTCTGCTCTGAAGACTGAGACTGTGTGGATGAGAATCGTAAAAGTTTGATCAGTTTTTCACTGTTCTTTGTTTCTTCAACGAAACCTTCTTTAATAACTGCACCGAATTCTCGCCATAAATTCTCATATATTTTTTGATCTTCCTCTGATTCTTTACTTGCTAATTTATTCAAAATATCCAAAACACGTTTAGTTAATGCTGCTTTGATAGCATCAATCTCTGGATTTTTTTGCAATAACTCTCGAGAGACATTCAATGGCAGATCAGAAGCATCGATAACTCCTTTTACAAAACGAAGATACAAAGGCAGGAATTGCTCAGCATCATCCATGATGAATACTCGCTTAACATATAATTTCAAGCCTTTTGGCGCCTCACGATTCCATAAGTCAAAAGGTGCTCGAGATGGAATATAGAGAAGACTCGTATATTCTCGCTTACCTTCGACTCTATTATGACTCCATTGAATTGGGTCTGAATAATCATGGGCAATATGCTTATAAAATTCCTTATACTCATCATCGGTTACTTCATTTCTTGATCGATTCCAAAGCGCTGTAGCTGAATTAATTACTTTTACATCATCTTCTTTATTGGTTTCATCGTTCAGCTCGACCGGAAAAGCTATATGATCTGAATATTTACGAATTAAAGTTTCTAACCTTAGTTTTTCTGAAAATTCAGTTTCAGTTGATTTTAAATGCAGCGTTATAGTTGTTCCTCTAGCGGCACGATCGATACTTTCGATAGTAAATTTACCTTCACCTTTAGATTCCCATCTATGTGCTGACGAATTCTTGTTACCGGCTCGTCGTGTTTCAACCGTTACTTTATCGGCAACTATGAAGGCTGAATAAAACCCCACACCAAATTGACCAATAAGTTGCGCATCTTTTTTCTCATCACCAGTTCGTTTGTTTAGGAAATCCGCGGTTCCTGATTTGGCAATAGTCCCTAAATTTGATACCAATTCTTTGCGAGACATACCAATTCCATTATCAGTGATCGACATTGTTTTGTTTTTTGAGTTACACGTGATATTAATTTTAAGATCAGGCTGATCTTCTAATAAATCAGCTTTTGCTAATGACTCAAACCTCAGTTTATCTGCTGCATCTGATGCATTTGATATCAATTCTCTTAGGAATATCTCTTTATTACTATATAAAGAGTGGATCATTAGGTGTAATAATTGCTTTACTTCAGTCTGGAAGCCCAAAGTTTCTTTATTCTTCTTGTCGCTCACTATGTCTTACCCCTTCATTTAGAAAGATTATGTTCTTCAATTAATAGAACTAGAAATATTAATCTACGATGGAGGCAATAGACATCTTTTCAAGGGGTAAAAAATTTATTTATACAGATAACTAAGGGAATACATTAATATTTAATAAATATTGCAGTACAAATTAAATCTTTTAAAATACGGTATGCTTATGTTAATAAATTTTTATTAAAAATCACTAATGCACCAAAATAATACTAAGCCACTCCATCACTTCTTTTTGCCGTCTCATTGGCCTGTATGGCTCCTAATATCCTTACTAAAGATAAATAGCTTTCTCCCATACTCAAGACAACTCAAGCACGGTAAGTTATTAGGTAGAATTGGTCATAAGTTTCTTTCAAAAAGAAGAGCAATAACACGACGAAACTTAGCACTAGCTTTTCCAGAACTATCACTCAGTGAACGAAATAAGCTCACTCTTGATCATTTTGAAGCCATGGGCATTTCATTAATCGAATTTGGATTAAGTAGGTGGGCTTCGGACAAAATGTTATCTAAACATTCTATCTGGGAGGGAAAAGAAAACATACAAAAAGCCTTAGATACAAAGCGAGGCATCATACTTCTTAGCGCCCATTTTACTTCCCTGGAAATAAGTGGGCGTATTATGAAACAAGAAATTCCAGTTTTTGATGTAGTCTATCGTCGCAATCACAACGCCTTTATAAATGAAATATTACGTTCCACAAGAGAGTTGTCTGCTAGAACTGCTATTGAAAAAAGAGACATTAAAAGTATGATTCGTAATTTAAGAAATGGTGGGATCGTCTGGTACGCCCCTGATCAAAGTTATAATCAAAAACAATCCGAAGTTTTACCATTTTTCGATGTACCTGCAATGACAAATACAGCAACCAGTACCATTGCTAAACTTGGAAATGCTGTAGTATTACCTTTTTTCCCAAGACGTTTACCTGATGGTGGTTATGTATTAAAATTTTTGCCTTTAATGGATAATTTCCCAAGCGATGATTCCATCGAGGACACAAAAAAATATATAAAAATACTAGAAGATCAAATTCGATTATGCCCCGAACAATACTTCTGGATTCACAGAAAGTATAAGAACCTGCCAAAAAATTACGAGAACTTCTACAAAGATCTTAATGCCTGGGAATAACCTTCTTTCAACTCAAGCCAATCGGATGATTTGAATTTTGCGCCTATATTGTCGATGAGTATTTTGTTGAGAGATCGCTTGAGGCGATTCAAATTATCAAAACGCCATTTGCCGGGACTTAAAATTTGACTTTGATCAAAGTCTATAAGCCACATCTTTGCATCCTTATCAATTTGTATATTATAAGCATTCAAATCGGCATGATAGAGGCCAATACTGTGAAATCTCGAAATGTGTTCGCCAACCTTACGCCAAAAATTTTCAAATGTATTTCCTTTAATCACATAGGCTGCCAAAGACTCTACATCTGGTATTTCCTGAGTGAGAATATTTGCTCTATAAAATAAGCCTCTTTTTGTATAGTAGGCAGCTGCAGGTATTGGTACGGGTAAATTTAGCTCTACGAGCTTCCTCATAAGTCGCCACTCCTTAAATGAACGAGTTCGTTCAGCCCCTTTCCATATATATGCATCATAAGAAAATTTAGCGGCCATTCCACCGCGAACAAAATGTCGGATCACAAATCTTTTATTGCCATCGCCCACAAAGTATATTTGACCCCTACCACCAATCTCTTTCGGCATTAAATTTACTTCTGGCCATGAATCAGGTACAAATAAATCGTCCCTAACTTTCGATATGACGTTATTATCATAGATTATTGCTCCATCAGGAATCTTATGTATGATATCTGTCAAAATTACATCTCCAAGATGCAGTCATTATGAAAAATAATAAAATAATAAAAAATATCTGCATAGTCCGTTTATCTGCTATCGGTGATGTTTGTCATACATTAGCAGTTGTAAGGGCCATCCAAATACAATCCCCATTGACTAAGATTACATGGATTATTGGCAAAACTGAATCAACTTTAATCGGTGATGTAAAGGGAATTGAGTTTATTATCTTCGATAAAAGTAAAAGCTTGTCAAGTTATAACTATATATACCAGAAACTAAACAATCGTTCATTTGAGATAACTCTTCTCCTTCATGCTTCTTTAAGATCAAATATTATTTCCAGAATAATAAAAAGCCCAAATAAAATTGGCTATGACTTGAAGCGTGCTAGAGATTTACAATGGCTAGTTTCAAATAAAAAAATACATTCATCTAAAATGCATGTATTAAATACAATGTTTGAATTTATAAAAGTTATTGGCTTGCAAAAGCAGGACCTAAAATGGGATATTCCGTTAAGTAAAAAAGAGATAACTTTTGCTGAAAATCATTGCGGAAAATCTCAGAAAAATATCGTGATAAGTCCCTGCAGTAGCGATAGATATCGTAATTATCGAAATTGGGATTCACAAAATTTTCAAGATATTATAAATTATTTAGTCGAAAAATATCAATG
>CAJJBK010000007.1 GCA_905182415.1 uncultured Woeseiaceae bacterium
ATCTCATATTCCTTTTGGTCTTTATTTGCACACGATGAAATAAAAAGAATTAAGCCTAAAATCCCAAAAAAATATCTAATTTTCATTAAATTTTTCACTTTAAGTTTTACCTATAAAAATATGATTAATATGAAATAATTATAAACCACTTGCACCTTTTGTGATATCTATTTGCTTGCCTTCTAAAGCCGCTTTTGAAGTGACAAAATTAATACCATCAATCTGATATATTTGTCTTTCACCAATCTCTTTAACGGGTTTTGTACTTCCTGATCTTAATTTCTGCAGACTCGTCTTTACCAATGCTAATCTTCCTGCATCAACCCTGGCTGTGGTATGAGCGCCAAATAAATATTGTATTTTATTCTCAACTTCAACTAACCTATCAATGGTGTTTGAGTAATCGTCGAGATTTGTTTCTGGGGAAAAAAGCCATAAATTATCATCATAAAATGTATCACCAGTAAACAATAAGCCATTCTTTGCATCTAAGAGTGCAACTGCATCAGGTGTATGTCCTGGTACATGCATAACCTCTAAAATCCTTCCCCCTAAATCAATTTTCTGCCCATCTGAAACGTATTCATTAGCAGACCATGATCTTGTATGATAGGTATCTGTATTGAGACCGATTGGTGCTTCACCACAAAACGCCTCTAACGCCACATCTCCAGCGACTTCTTCATGCTTGAATCCTTGCATATTACTTTTCGTATACAGAGAATCGATAGCTAATATTTCAGAAAATTCAGCATTCCCCCCAACATGATCAAAATGCGTATGAGAATTAAGAACTGTGATGGGTAAATTTGTTATTCTTTCAACTATAGGCTTAATTGGCAGAATTCCCATACCCGTATCGAAGAGTAAAGCTTTATCAGTACCGATGATTAAATGGGAGATACTCATTTGAAATTGATAAGGCTCTACTATTGAATAAACACCCTCATACGATTCATAAACCTGAAACCAATCATCAGACGTATCTGATAGTGGGAAAGCCTTGTTGGTGTGTAGATTTTTACATATTTCAGCGAACGAACTGTCTTCAACATAATTAATTTTCTCGCTAGTGCAGGCCCCCATTGATACCAGAATCAAAATATATAAGTAATTTATTATTTTGTGATTCATATTTTCTCTATTCCTTGTATTCAAATGTAAAAATTTATCATATATTTAGTTATCTTTTCTTGAGCTACTCACTATATGACATATCTTCAGTGCCGCAGCCAAGCCCAATGTGCAGATTCCTGCCACAACCAAAAAGAATACACGATAACCTTCAATAGTTGGCAATCGATCAAGTAATAGCCCTCCAACTAGAGGCATAAATATATCTGGCGTGAAACCAATCATGGAGATCAACCCTGTTGCAATACCTGTAACCTTCATAGGTATTCCGCCTTCCTCAAGCAAAGCAAAGTAAATACCTCTAAGTGCAAATACGGCAAGAGATGCTATCGCTATATTTACAAGCATCAGGGGGAGTAGTGATGGTAAACCAGGCATGAACGCAAATATTAAAAATGAAAGGATAAGCACAACAAATAAAATAGCGACAGATTTTGCGATTCCAATTTTATCTGATACGAAACCAGCCACTAACGCAGATGGAGGACTCATAGCCATCTTTCCTATACTGATCGCACCCGCCACTACTACGCTCAAGGAAAAAATATCCGTTGAATATGAGGTAAATCTATAAGTGCCCCAATAAGCGGAGTATGCAGCTAAAACAACAATTGATATAAGCCATACTACAGGCATCCTCAAAACCGAAATTACTTCTTCAAATCCCGATTTGAAAGTCCCTATAGTGCTATTTTCACCACCATCATCATCATTTAGAACGTACCAGGCTACAACACCCGAAATAATCGTGATCAAAGAAATCTGAATAATTACAACTGATAACGCAAAATAACTGCCGCCAAGTAGCCCAAAAACCATGAGTATTGGCATCGATACAATTATATCGCTGATGCCACGCCCCATTTGAAGGAATCCAAATGCCCTTCCTTGCTGATCACTTGGGGCCCAATTACGAGTCACCCTGACAATAGCACTCCAAAATAAGAAAGTTGTAGTGATTCCCCAAACAGCATGAATCATAAGACTTACTTTAAAGCTGGGAAGCGTTGCAAAAAATAAACCTAATAAACCAGTAAAAACTAGAGAAGAGGATATCAGTATTCTTGGTGCTATCTTGTCCGCTAACCACCCTCCAGGAAAATAAGAGATCATGGCAAAAACACCATAAATGCTCATTAGAGAGCCTACTTGTGTATTATTTAAGTTTAACGCATCAGCTAATGGCTTGTAATAAACCTCCTGCAGGAATGGTAAAAGGTAAATTGAGGCGGCTGATACAGATAGCACTGCCATAACAAGCCATTTTCTTATATTTGCTTTTCTTAAATTAGTTGCCAATTTTTTTATGATTAACCAATTTTACCGCTATCAATTATGAATAAACCAATTCCATCTTTTATATCACAAGTAATAGGCATAATTATTTTTCTTACTATAAGGTTAATTGATCATTTAAGCAGCATACGCATTTCCTTCGCTAAGTCAAAACCACTCCTAAAAGCAGCCTCTATACGGCCTTTTGCACACCAATCACCGCATGCAGCTATCTTTATAGCATTATCAATAAAGGGTTTGCTTTTGGCTTGCCTTGAAATATTCGCATAACGCCAACGATGCAGATCAATATGCTGAGCCATACTTACATCTTGCCCAGTAATCATCTGAACCTCGGAGCATAAATGCTTAATAACTGCTTCTGAAGCATCATCAAGATGATTCTCAGCCCAATCATTAGTGGAATGAACTAACAAACTGTAATTCTTTGGTCGTCCTGATTTAGAGCTATTAACCGAAATCCAGCTGATATCGGCCTCACTTATCAGAGCAGCATCCCAATCAATATTTAATGCTTGTTCAAACCCAAGCATTAAAGAGTAACAACCAAGCATCTTTTTCTGCTCTATTGCTTTAGTATGCGAAAAGTATTCTGGTAGTAATTGCAACGATTGCTCGGCGGGTATGGTTGAAATTACCCAGTCATATTTACCCAAATCTCTATCCTTGGAATCAAGTATATTCCAACCCTGATTACATTTTTTTATAGATACTTCGGTATTTAGATTAATATTTAAATCTTTAGCTAGGTATTGACCGATAGAACTCATGGTAGGGGTTCCAATATAATGAGGATGTTCCTCACCCCAAACCCTACGATTCATAATGATACTCTTTCTAAATTCAATGAATCTTGCATTCCAATTAGCAATTACACCTGACTCAATAAGAGGTTCAAGAAATTTCTTGAATTGTGGGGTTCTTGCAGTAAAAAATTGAGCACCATGATCAAAACTATATGCATCCGTATATCTTGAACAGATTCTGCCACCCGCCCCTCTAGATTTCTCAAACAAGGTTATATCTGCAACATCATTCAAATGCATAGCTGCTGTTAGTCCAGATATTCCAGCGCCAATTATAGCTATTTTCATATTAATTTTAGTGCGAGGTAATCAAGAAAATGTAAATATTGAAGGGAGCTTGAATACAACTATTCCAATGATGGATATCTTTTGATGCAATGCTTCATAAATCGGAGAAGGATATGACTTGTTGTCTCCTTTAACATAGACGCCTTCATCAGTAATTGAGCAAATTCTCTTCAAGATCCTACCATGTGATTTTACATCCATCACAACTACATCATTGATTTTAATTTTTTTTGATCTTCTACAAAAAACAATGTCTTCGGGAAGGTAATTAGGCGCCATGCTGACGCCCCTTACTTTATATAAGGCAAACAACCTTAAATATCAGGAATTCGTTTTAAGTACTGGGCATACTATTGGTAGATTAGGGGCATATGGTGCAATTTTAGTTTCCACTTCTACGCCTTTTGTAGACCAGAATATTTCACTAAATCTATTCACCTTATCAAGTAAATCAAGCCCATTTTGCCTGTCTAAATTTTGCTTACACTTGGATGCATCCATCATAATAGAGTGCACCAATTCATGGGATTCTGGGAATTGCTCAAATTGAGGTGCTTTAAAAAAGTCGCCCCAGATAACTACAATCTCATTTTTCACTATTTGAGCATGCTTATCTTTATCTCCAATAAGACGAACAAATTTTGCCATATCTGCACTATTACTAGTTTTACCTTCAGTTTCAGCGATTAAATCTAAAAATCTAATTACTGACAGACTCGCATATTGCGCAGCGGAGGTATCATAAATAGCACAAGGAATATCACAGTGGGCATCAACACTTTTTATTTTGATCATACTTTTTCTCTTATTGTGGTTGTTAAAAGATTTAATAAGATAATAATATAATTCAAAGATAATGAGTATCATTATTGAATGATTCAATGATTTAAGATCTTTTATTCAAATTTAAACTAAAAATTATTCGCTAGATTAACAAAGGAATGTGTTAGAAATAATTAGCTTAAATGGTATTTTAATTTAATTTGAATCTTGCTTGAAACAAACAATATTGGATAAACTCTATTGATGAGCTCAAATCCTATAAAAAAATGGCATCAAGTAGTCCAGGAGAAAAATTTCGAGTTGCTTGAGAGTATTCTCGATGATTCGGTTGTCTTTTATTCGCCTGTGGTATTTACCCCTCAAAAAGGTAAAAAAATAACTTTAATGTATTTATCCTCAGTAGCTATGGTTTTTAATGTTGACTCTTTTTCTTATACTCATGAAGTTATTGATGGCAATATGGCGAGCTTAGAATTCGAACTAGAACTCGAAGGTATTCATATTAATGGACTCGATTTAATCACTTGGAATAAAGATCAAAAAATTACTGAATTTAAAGTATTTATTCGCCCTCTCCAAGGACTAAATGCCCTTCATAAATTGATGGGCATGGCGTTGAAGTATTAATAATAGTTTAGTTTATCGTTCTGGGCTTTATAAGAGCTTAATGACTTATCTTTAAGTGATAATGATTCTATTAACTTCAGATAGGTGCAACGGATTTTAAGTCCGTTTGTAAACTAATCTAAATAGAAGGCTAAATTCCACTCATCTTGAATATCATATATGTAATCTTCAGAGAATCATTTTATAAGCCAGGAGCGCCCGGATCGCTTGCAATAGATTCTTGATGCTCTTCTAGGGCCTTATATAAGGGAATCTCAACCCAAGTATCCTGGATATAATGACGAAGACGTTCTTGCTCTTGAGGGTCTTTTAATAAATTATAAATTGCTGGATCAATACCAGATATGACAGGCTCGCCTATTCTCTCAAGCTCCTTAAAAAGCATTTTCCAGTTACGCCATTTTACCCCAACAATTTCATTACTAATATAATAAACGATTGATTCTCGGGCTGATTTTTTCGATCTACCCATTAGAAACTCTGAGTGATCTGCGCTGTCCATAATTCGGTCATTAGGAACTTCAAGATCAAGCATAGCAGCTAATGTCCCATATACATCCATAGCATGAACAATTTCATTAGAGATTTGTCTTGCAGGTATCTTATTAGGCCAGCGTATCAAAAAAGGAACACGATGAGATCCTTCGTAGCTCGTAAAAAGACTGCCCCGCCATGGGCCATTAAAACCCTCTCTACCAACACCACCATAACCTCCGTTATCAGAGGTAAAGATAACAATAGTATCGTCCTTAATCCCTAAATCCTCAATCGTACCCAAAAGATCCCCTATATATTCATCCGTTTGAGCGAGAATATCTGCGAAATCACCGTTACCAGTCTTACCCCTAGCATTGGGATGAGGGTCATGCGGTGTATGCGTTTGTGTATATGGGATATAAACAAAAAACGGCTCTTCTTTTATAGCTTTACGCTCGATAAAATTGATTGCATGATCGGTGATTTCACGATCAATTGTTGCTCGTTTTTGACGGTCATATACTTCTAGTTCTTTAGGTTTCTCGCCTCGCTTGGCTGACATAACATGCATTAAATTAATATCGAGATCTGTCTGAAAAGAACTACTATCTGGCCAGTATGCTCTGTCTGATGATCTAGGGAGTCCCCACCACTCATCAAAACCTTGATCCGTGGGAAAACGACCTTCAGTATCCCCAAGATGCCATTTTCCAAATAACCCTGTCGCATAACCAGCATCAGATAAAAGTTCTGCCAATGTATGCTCCCACTTAGTTATGCCATACCATGGATTTCGTGGTGGAGCATCTTTCCTTAATCTTGTACGTATCGATTGACGGCCAGTCATTAATGATGCGCGTGAAGGAGTACATTCTGCCTCAACATTATAATTTGTTAGTTGAAAACCCTCATGAGCGATGCTATCGACATTAGGTGTCAGAGCACCTCGAATGGCACCGCCGCCATAAACACCGATCTCACCATAACCAAAATTATCCATTAAAATCAGAACTATATTGGGTGTTTTTTTGTTTGCGGTTGCGGCTTGGCTAGAACCACTAAGTAGAATGATTGATGATAGAATTAATGGGATGCAGAGAATTAAAATTGGTTGCTTTAGATAATTATTCATAATGAATCCATTAACTCCTGAGTTGCACGATAACCTTGCTCAATTGCTGCTTCGCTCATAGCGCTAGCATCAGCATCAGAATTAGCAAACGCAATACGCCCATACCTAACTCGTCCTGACAGCCAGAGCTTTTTTTCTTCTGGCCATTCTTGCTGATTTGAAAAATCCCACCCCATCATTTCTGACTCATAGTTATAACCAACAGCATAACCATGTGGCCAACGATTAACTATAATACCTTTGATATCTCGCGCTGAATCAAAACCGCCATCTTTGAGCATCTTATTTAACTGATCACGAATATTTCTCTCAAATGTCTCAAAAGACATACCCAAAAGTTCGTGCCGCCCTAGACGAAATTGCTCTCTAGCAAACAGAGTATTACCAGACACAGGGATACGATACATATGGAGCATTATTGGCTCATCTGGTTTAGTGGCTGATTGATAGTCATCGAATTTTAATGGGTAGGCAAGTCTGATATCACTAGCGAAACTAGATGGGCAATAAGCTGATTTAATCCCGAGTTTTTCAAAGGCATTCCAATTATCCAATAACACAGAAATCGAAACTAATGGCGTCCGAATTGTTTTACGAAGAGATTCTTTTTGTTTTGTCGGTAATTCTGGGCAAATATATGGAATAACTGAATGGTAACAGGCCATGATGCAGTTCTTTGCTCGGACGCGATTGGCTGATTGTCCTTCGACATAAGTAATCTCCACTGTCTTCGCATTGATGTGCTGAACATTTACTGCTGTAGAATTAAGGCGAATTTTTACGGGACTCTCAGTTTGATCTAGTTCACTGTAATCAAACTTCGCTGAGACAATATCATGCATTGAGTTACCTGATGCGATATTAGGGATCAATCGTCTAACAATTAAACGAGCAACTGATGCATTCCCATCTGGAAAATGAAAATCATTTTGGTTATCGTGGTGTGGCTGTCTGCCACTTTTCAGATAATCGATCAAACCAAGCCCTTTGGCGCCAGGCAGTCCATAACGCATACCATTAAAAGTAGGTGTCAAATCTAAAGCATGCCCCATATAGCTAGTACGCCACATATGGAAAAAATCCAATGTTTCCTGAGTAGTGCCCACAATCTCTTTCAAAAAATCACTGTAAGACAAGGAGCTAAGTTTGATTACTTTCTCATCAAGAGACAATTCGGAAAGATAATCAATACTCCCTGAAAATAATCCAATTATTTCTTCACGTGCAATTGTGGATAATGGTGATTGGTCAAGAAAAGCACTTACGTCTTCTTGTGAACCAATACTATTTTCCAGTTCAGCAGGGAGTGTCACATAACCGCTTTGACGTTTACTGTTGCGAATACCTTCCTTACCTGCGACCAACTTATCTTTGCCGAAAGTATTTGATTCGAAGAAAATACCGCCCCGCAGGCCTAGCGAAGGATACAATTCATGATCAAAAACTTCTCGAGATTGAGCAATATCAATACCCAAATCATCAATGAGCGCGCGTGCCTCTTTCGGGTAACTACTTGGGTTTTCAATAAATTCAGCGCCGCCCAGATCTATCAGAGTACGATCTTTATATTGAAACTCATTTCGTTTAGCGTGACCACCAAAGTCGTCATGATTTTCGATAATAAGGATCCTAGTATCCGTCCCATGCTCTTTTTGGAAAAAATATGCCGCAGCAAGACCACTGATGCCACCTCCAACAACTACTAAATCAAATATTTCACCAGTATCTAGCGAATCTGACGGCTTATCCCATCTTTTTCCATCTCTTATCAGATGCCCTAGCTCAAAAGAACCTGGATGACTTCCACGCATTCCTTCTAGGGTTGGCGGGTAATATCCAGGCATATTTTGAGCAGATGAAAGGGGTTTAGCTGCTGTAGATGCTTTTAGGGCAGGAGAAATCAACGAGCTACCAATCGCTAAACTAGTACCATTAATAAAATCACGACGTGTAATATCATGATTCATTCCAAGTATTCGATCTCTTTTATTCAATGTTCTTTATCTTCCGAATTTTTATTAGTTATTCCGAATAAGCTCTAAGGACCGGGTGCTCCAGAATCATTTGCAATAGACGCTTCGTGATCTTCCATCACCTGATACAAAGGAAAATCAACCCAAGTATCATTCAAATAATTAAGTTCAGGCACTTCTTCTTTTGGATCTACAAGTAAATTATAGACCGTTGGATAGGCCATTTTCTTAATCCCATAGCCATCACTATCCATCTCCTTTAGAAGCAACTTCCAGTTACGCCACTTCACGCCAAATAACTCATTTCCTATATAAATGACCATTGATTCTCTAGCAGATTTATCTGACTTACCTTTCAAGAAATTGGATTGATCCACGCCATCAATTATTCTATCTGTGGGGATATCAGCTCCAATAAAACTTGCAATAGTTGGAAAAAGATCTATCTGGTGAAATATTTCATTGGATACTTTTTTTGAAGGTATCTGACCGGGCCAACGAATCAAAAAAGGGACTCTTAAAGAGCCTTCATAGGGTGAAAACATGCCTGATCTCCAGGGTCCTGTGAAGCCAAATGATCGTGGCACACCTTCGCGACCATTATCAGAAGTGAAGATAAATATAGTATCTTCTTTTAAGCCTAAATCGTCTATGGTTCCTAAGAGCTCACCAATATAGTCGTCGGTTTGCGCCAAAACATCTGCAAAACTCCCATTCCCAGTTTTACCATAATAATCAGGATGAGGGTCAACAGGTTCATGCGTTTGAGTATAAGGTAGATACGCAAAGAATGGTTGCTCATCAGCCGCCTTACGTTTTATAAAATCAATAGCATTATCAGTAATATCTCTGTCAATAGTGGCTCTTTTTGCTCGATCAAAAACTTCGAGCTCTTTTGGCTTCTGCCCTTTAAATGATGACATAACATGAGTAAAAACAGCATCTGGATGGCTGCCTGGTGAAAAACTATTGCTGTCTGGCCAGAATGCTCGGTCAGAGGATCTTGGGATCCCATTCCATTCATCAAAACCTTGATCTGTTGGGTAGCGGCCCTCGGTATCTCCTAAATGCCATTTTCCAAAGATCCCTGTTGCGTAACCTTGGTCGGATAACATTTCTGCTAAAGTAATTTCCCATTTGGTAATCCCGTACCAAACACCTCTTGGAGGTCCATCAGGTTGCTGTCGTGTTCGAATACCGTAACGGCCAGTCATTAAAGCTGAGCGCGATGGCGTGCATTCTGCCTCAACATTATAATTTGTTAATTGAAAACCTTCATATGCAATACTGTCTATGTTCGGTGTTGGAGCTCCGCGCATCATTCCACCACCATAAACACCAATCTCACCATAGCCAAAATTATCCATTAAAACCAAAACTATATTTGGCTTCTTTTTTTGCTCAGATGCTGCATGAGTAGGACTATTAAATAAAAAGATAATTAAAAAAAATAAAGGAGAATATAAGACTGAAGTTACCAGTTTACAGGGGTTTTTTCTCATTGCTTAGCAATCTCAAGCATAACTTTAGTATATTCAATTTCTGCCTCTTTATTTCTTTTTAAAAACAGCTTCCTTGCCTCTACTTCGGTTAGCTTTTTCGTTTGGACTGATTTAACTAAATCATCATAATAGGCAACAAGTTTATTTCCTTTTTTACTGCACTTGTTATCAGGTAAACAATAAGAGTTTCTTGTTGCTTTTCCACATTGCATTGAAGATATAAAATCAAGTGACATGAGATCACAGGCTCTATAATGCTCAAAAGTTGGTAATGTTTTTGATTTCAGTTCTTGGTTAGCACAAGCGCTAAGAATAGAAATACTCAAAATTAGTAGTATTATTTTCATGGATATAAAATAGCATAAATTCTAAATTTTATTTCTGCCGTTTTAACGCCCTCTTCTCTTTGAGAGTTTTACCTACTTTTTTGGTATCTTTTTTTTGTTTATCTCTTCCTTTTGCCATTTTCAAAACTCCTATTATTAAAAATATACTTTACACTATTCAATCATTTAAATTTTTATAGTTTTTATCTATTAGCACTTCGAGCTTACTGCGTCTTCCTTGAATTCATAATGAAACAGATTGGATGGTTTTTCAAATCGTGATGATGTTATGCTTTTGAAGTGTAATTATTTATAAAACAATCAAATCTTATGGTCAATCAAAAAATATACAGTAAAAGCTATCGAACATCAGCATTGGTCCTTCTTACTGTCGTATATGGATTTAATTTTATTGACCGCCAAATATTAGGTATTTTGGCACCTTTTATCCAAAAAGATTTAGGGCTTAGCAATACCGAATTAGGACTGCTCATAGGCCTGGCTTTTGCTATTTTTTATACCTTGGTTGCGATCCCAATTGCATGGTTAGCGGATCGTTACAATAGAGTTAATATACTTAGTATTGCCCTGGCTACTTGGAGTGGCTTTACTGCTTTAACAGGCCTTGCTAATAACTTTATTCAAATAGGCATTGCCCGAATGGGTGTTGGTGTTGGTGAGGCTGGTGGTAGCCCACCGTCGCATTCAATTATTTCTGATATGTATCCCAAAGAAGAAAGAGCAAGTGCCCTAGGTATTTATTCAATGGGTATTCCTTTGGGTATTATGGCCGCTTATTTTGTGACCGCATCACTAATGGGAGCTTCGAGTGAAGATGTTAATTGGAGGCGAATCTTTATTTTTCTTGGCCTTGCTGGTATTGCGCTCGCTATCTTAGTCAAGTTAGTTCTTCGTGAACCTATCCGAGGTGCGATAGAGTTTGGTGATGAGGTAAAAATAAAAAAACCGGCGTTTATGGAATCGTTGAAAATTTTGCTTAAAATTCCAGCTTGGTGGGCTATGTGCTTTGGCATAGCTTTCGGTTCTTTCGCTTCCTATGCGTCCATGGCTTTTCAAACAAAGTTTTTAGTTACCCTCGATCCTACTTTTAATTTTCAGACACTAGTAATAATTTTAGGAATCATGAATGGTGTGGCTTATGCGGGAGGAACCTTCTTTGGAGCTAGAATTGCTGACTACTGGGGTAAAAGAGATATTCGAGCATATGGTTGGTTGCCGGCGATAGCGATTTCTTTGTGCCTACCAATAGGTATATCTAGTTATTGGGTAGCATCAGTAGAAATGAATCTAATCTTAACCACCATATTTTTGATTTTTATCGGGATTTATTTAGGACCAAGTTTTGCTATTGCACAAACTTTAGCGCCTATCAATATGCGTGCCATGTCAACGGCATTATTTTTCTTTATTCTTAACATGATCGCCTTAGGGGGTGGACCAACTTTTGCTGGGTGGCTTATTGATTTATTCAAAGAAAGCAATAATGATCTTGAATCGATACGTTATGCAATGACGGTAGCTTTTTTTATTCTAATTCCATCGATTGTTAGTTTTTTAGTTGTCGCCAAGATGCTGCCAAAAGATTGGGCTGCTGCTGAAAAACTTAATAATGAATTAACTAATAATTAGCTTCACAAAGCTTTATCAGAATATTAAATTCACTCGATAAATTCAATAATTGAACCATCTGGTATCACCAACCCAAATTCCTTAATGAGACCATACGGGGAAGAGAATGATAAATAGTTTTTTCATAACCACGGTCTAACTCCAAGTGTTGAATGCATCAAAACCAACACCTAGCCTTAACAGGTTTTGTAATATGGTGTAAGGTATTGTGATGTATTTTAAGGAACTAACAACATTAATTCTATTAGGTCTATTCTTTAGCGTAAGTTGGGGTCAAGAATGCGTCACAGGTAATTGTATAAATGGATTAAGCTCATATGCCTTTGATAATGGTGACAAATATGTTGGTGAATACAAGAAAGGCCTTAAACATGGTCGAGGCACTTATACCTATATAGGTGGCGATGAGTACGTGGGTGAATGGAAAAATGGTGATAAGAATGGAAAAGGCGCCTATACATACGCAAATGGTAACAAATACGTCGGTGAGTGGAAGGATGACAAGTTTCATGGACAAGGTATCTATACATTATCAGATAGCAACAAATATGAAGGACGATTTGAAGATGGTGATTTTTTTGGTCAGCACTCTAGCACCTATGCTCACGGCCATCATTACGTTAGAGTGAGTACCAGAAAAGTAATTACAGAAGAGAAGTAAGGTTGTACTTCAAGAAACTAATATTTGTGGCATTTTTGACCTTACTACTTAGTGCTTGCACTTCTATCGCATCAATTAGTGGTAACTCAGTAAAATCCGAACTCATTGTTGATGAGCGGTCATACAAGCTCGGTGGTATCGGGGCTTTCGGTGAATTGGTAAATATAGGTATTAAAAAGTTAGCATTAAGTGCTGCGTCATCGCCAGAAGATATGGACAATATCATCGATGAAGCGAAGAATGTTGCAAAACGGAATAACGTCGAAATATACAGAGAAAATGATTTTTTAGTGACAGATTTATTTCCTGCATCTGCTACAGATGGTAAACATGTATTACTAATATATCAGGGCGAAACTAAAGAGGAATATTTGGACCTAAAGTCACAAAAAGAGCAGCTTATTAAATTAAATCAATATACGGATAAAGCTCAAAAAGATATTGCTAGAAAATTTGGTGAAATGCTGAGTTACCCAAAATGGAAAATTGATGAACTGATTGATAATAACAGAGCGTTTCAAAACAATGATTCTATTCGCTCTCAACATTGAATAATTTATTATAAATTTTCCACTCGCCTTCAACATTTATAAAAGACAAAATATCCAAAAAGGTTATACCTAAATATTTGTCTCTGATTTTTACCAATGCTGTTGTACCTTCTACTTCACATGTAAGGATTTCAAAAACCACATTTTCGCCTTTTTCTTTGGGTGAAGGTTGTTGAGATGCTACAAAACCAGCAAAATCACCCACTGACATTTCCATAAAATCGCCATGCAGATAGCCAACTACTTTTGCATTGCCATGAAATGTTTGTCTTACTTTATCGGGGTTAGATTCATCCATGCTATCAACGTAAAGTTGAACTACATTTTTAATTTGTTCTTTATCATCCATTATGTTCTCCACTTGGTTCGCTTCAGTCTACCTCCATCTGATGGAGGTAGCAAAGTAGGTGGGTGATAAAAGATGATCACCAATAACTCTAAAACTTCTAAAGCTTTACCATTTAGTAAAAAATCCTTTATAATAAGCACAAGTATCAAGAGGAGAGTTAAGTCTCTCGCCAACCTGCTAACTTCTTGCAAGGTGGAAAAAACGATACGGCTATTCAAGCAACTAAATGGAGATAATAATGTCATATAGCCCGAATAAATCGTCTAGTACGAGTCAATTAATAGCAAATAATGACTTTGAAACCAGTAATCAGAAAAAAGAGTTCTGTTGTATAACTGATGTACCAATAATTAATCCATCTAATTTGTGTTTTTGGGAGATAACATTCTCGTCTAAGGCTTTAAGTAAACTATTAGTTAAAAAAAATGCCTAACGTTATTGAAATCCCTGACATTGTTATCAGAAAAGATAATACCGCATGCCTTAAATACTTATGATGCAAGATTTTGGTATTACACAAGCACCAATGCAAGAGATATTTTTGATTTACTAAGGATATTTTTAAGATGGCGGAGAGAGATGGAATCGAACCATACACCTTGCGGTGCGTAACGCTTTCCAAGCGCACCTGAACCCAGCCCAGATCACTCTCCATTAACAAATAATATAAATTTATAAGCTAGATGATTGACTTAAAATTTTCGGTGGAGCATCAAGGCATGGTGAATTGACGGGTCTTGGATCCCGAGGTGATGCTCTTCCAATGGTCATTTCTCTATCCTGCCTGAGCTGATCAAGACCTTCTGGAGAGGATATCTTGTTAGACTCGGTGGCCGCTTGATATTTTTGAGGTTCGTCACAGGTTAAATCAGCTGCACAGCCACCGCCAAAAAAAGTCATTAAAATAATCATATAAAAATTTTTATAATTCAATATCTAACCTCTGCCTCACTCTTTAATGCTCGTAAATATGTATTATGATATTAAAAAATGATTTTAAAATAGAATATAATCGCTATATTACTGATCATTATAGATGCTAGCAAGATAAGTTTGAAGCATATAAATCCATCTGCTTCATAAGTAAATAAAAATACAATAAGGAATCCCCAATGAATGATCCTACCATAAATAAAGTGATACCAAATTTCAAATCCTCGGCAACTAGCAATCAACTTTTTGAGCTTAGTGATCATAAAGGAAAGAGAATTCTCCTCTACTTCTATCCAAAAGATAATACACCAGGATGCACTACCGAAAGTATTGAATTCAAAGAATTAGCCGATCAATTTAGTGAGCAAAATACGCTTATTTTTGGAGTTTCTCGTGATAGTGTTGCCTCACATGAAAAATTTAAAGAAAAATATCAATTCCCTTTTGAGCTCATCTCGGATGAAAATGAAGAAATATGCAAAATATTCGATGTCATCAAAGAGAAAAATATGTACGGAAAGAAATACATGGGCATAGAAAGAAGCACTTTTCTAATTGATGAAAGCGGACAACTAATAGCTGAATGGCGTAAAGTTAAAGCTAAAGGTCATGCTCATATTATCCTCGATTATCTTTCTGACCTCTAAACTATTGATATAAAATTATTATCATCATAATCTTAACTAAATGTATTCATATAAAAGCTTAAATATCCGCACTCAACTTTCGGTACTATTATTGGTATTGAGCACAAATATCGTGCTTGCTCAAGACATAAATTTACCGGATATGGGTAGTCCTGCTGACGCGGTATTATCTAAAACAGATGAAGCGCAAATTGGTAGATCCATAATGCAGCAAATACGTGCAAGTGGAACTATTATTGATGACCCCCAAATAAATGAGTACATCAATGAAATTGGATATCGTGTTGCAGCTCATGCAAACGAAAGTGAACGTAAATTTACGTTCTTTGTTATAGATGACTCAAGTATTAATGCATTTGCTTTACCTGGGGGTTATATCGGGGTCCACACGGGTTTGATAGAAGCAACACGCAGTGAAGATGAATTAGCTGGTGTGCTTGCTCATGAAGTGGCTCATGTCACACAAAGACATCTCGCGCGTGCAATAGATGCAAGCCAAAAACAAAGTATTCTAAGTACTGCAATAATGCTAGGCGCGGTAATCGCTGGCGCTGCCGGTGCTGGTTCTGATGCGATCCAAGGAGCAATAGCTGTAGCTCAAGGTACGCAAGCTCAACAACAGATAAACTTCACTCGTGACAATGAATATGAGGCTGACCGTATAGGAATTAGAGCCCTTGCAAGTGCTGGCTTTGACCCATCTGGCATGGCCTCATTCTTCGAAGTAATGTCTGGAACAAATACCATCGGATCAATGCGTGTTCCCGAGTTCCTAAAAACCCATCCAGTAACCAGCAGCAGAATTGCTGAAGCGAGAAATCGTGCTAGATTTTTTGACGCTGCAAATACTGAAGATACGCGTAATTACGGAATATCAAAAGCCAGACTGATAGTTTCCGGACAAAAGTCGTCCGAAAATGCAGTCAAATTCTACACCCAAAAAGAATACGGGTATTTATCTGACGAAGAAAAATACGGTTTAGCATTAGCTTATCAAATGAATGGACAATTAAAAGAAGCACAACAAATATTTGCTGCTCTACTAAATGCCAATAAAGAAGTAATCGCTTACCACATTGGGTTAGCGGAGATATTATTTTTACTCGATGATAAAGAAGAAGCTAAAGATATTTATGCAAAAGCAATCAATCTATTTCCTAGAAATATCTCTTTGGTAATTTATTATGCGAATACGCTTTTAAATTTAAATGAAGCAAAATTAGCACATGAGATATTGTTAGACCTTCTTAATAATGTCCCACCTACACCTGAGCAAGTCAGACTAATAGCAAAATCTGCGATTGAATCTAATAACCCTGCTGAAGCAAATTATTATATGGCTGAGTATCGCTTTATGATTGGTGATTTAGTGGGCGGTGTGACATTTTTAGAGCGTGCGCTTAACATTCCCGATCTACATGAAATCCAAAGAATACGTTTTGAGGCACGCATTGATTTTGTTAGAGAGTTTATGACTGAGGAGCAGTTACAACAATCTCGTCGCAACCGCTCCTAGTTATTTCGCAAATACTAAACTTCCATATCAGTATGATATTGACCCAAATGAGCAAGGCTATTTAATTTCGCTCGCTTTAAGAAAGCTTCTTGTCCTGCTGAGAAATTTTCTTCTTTACCTTGCCATGCATTTAAAGGTGCAGCTTGAAGCGCTCTTCCATATGAGAATGAGAGTTCCCAAGGCAGATTACCTATTTTATTCATTAAATCCAGATGCTCTGTTGCTTCTTCTGAAGTTTGACCTCCCGATAAAAAAGCAATTCCTGCAACATTTTCGGGTACATGTTTTTTCAAACACCTCACCGTGGCTTCAGCAACCTCAGAAGGAGTCGCACGATTTTGCGCATCACTTCCAGAAATAACCATATTGGGCTTTAGAATAATACCTTCCAAGGCAACACCGTGTTCTTCAAGTTCTTGGAAAACAATATCAAGAGCGGCACTTGTAACTTCCTCACATCTTTCAATGCTGTGAGTTCCATCCATGAGCACTTCAGGCTCAACAATAGGCACGATATTATGTTCTTGGCATAATGCAGCGTAACGAGCAAGTGCATGTGCATTAGCTTTTAAACAATACGCTGAAGGTATTGTGCCACTCACGTTGATTACGGCCCGCCATTTAGCAAATTTAGCGCCAAGAGAAGCGTATTCCGCCAATCGATCTCGAAGTCCATCAAGGCCTTCTGTAACTGTTTCATCCTCAAATCCAGCTAATGCTTTTGCTCCTGCATCGACTTTAATTCCTGCGAGCATGCCCAGATTATTCAAATATGCTGGAAACGGAGTTCCGTCAGTTCTTGATTGTCGAATAGTTTCATCGAACAAGATAACTCCACCTATAAAATCAGCTGCACCCTCAGTAATAAATAACATTTCACGATATCGCCGCCTAGATTCTTCAGTAGATTCAGTATTGATTGTATCGAATCGTTTTTTTATCGTTGGTGTACTCTCATCTGCAGCTAAGATACCTTTGCCGCTTGCAACCATTGCATTCGCAGTTGCCTTTAATACTTCTAGGTTCATTAAATCCACTCCATATTGTTATATTGAATTAGGTTTTTGATTATATATTAAATAGTGCAGCTCGTTTTACAAAAAATTAGTTTGTATCTGCGTGTTTCAAAATTCTTATTTTAACTGGTCTATCCGTTTAATTAGGACTAAAATAGTCCTAATTAAACAAACCAAGAAATATCTTATGATAAAGATCAGTAAATTAACGGATTACGGGACAGTAGTTTTGGCTGAATTGGCTAGTCATCAGCATGCACTTGCGAGTGCCTCAGAATTGGCAAGCTTAACCGGTATCAACTCACCCACCGTAAGTAAAATATTAAAAATACTCAATAAAGCCAATCTAATAGATTCCGTTAGAGGGGCAAATGGAGGGTATAAATTACTCCGCAAAGCTAATGAAATATCTGCCGCTGATGTCATTGATGCATTTGAAGGTCCGTTGTCTATAACTGATTGCAGCTCATCAAAACAAAATTGCAAGCATGAACCCCAATGCTCAGTGGGGCCGGCTTGGCAAAATATCAATGCATCAATCAGGACATTATTAGAAGGCATAACAATTCTTGATCTGCAAAATAATAATTACCAGCATACTTCAATAACGAAATTTGCGGGTATGCCAATTAACATAGAAACCAAGGTGCAATGATGTCTGCAAATAAAGATGAAATAAACAGTCTCGTAGAAAGTCGCTATAAGCACGGTTTTATCACTGATATTGAATCCGAATCTCTTCCACCTGGAATAAACGAAGATGTTATCAGGGCTATTTCAGCCAAGAAAAATGAACCAAAATTTATGCTGGACTGGCGCCTGAAATCTTACAAGCACTGGTTAACACTAAAAGAACCTACCTGGGCTCATGTAGACTATACGCCAATAAATTATCAAGAAATTTCATATTTCTCAGCGCCAAAATCTGATGCTGATCGCCCAAAAAGCTTAGATGAAGTTGATCCAAAATTACTTGAAACTTATGAAAAATTAGGTATTCCATTGCACGAGCGAGCAAGACTTGCAGGAGTGGCAGTAGATGCAGTTTTTGATAGTGTGTCTGTGGCCACCACTTTTAAAGATAAACTCTCTGAAGCAGGTGTCATTTTCTGCCCTTTTTCAGAAGCCGTCATCAATCACCCAGAATTGATAAAAAAGTATCTAGGAAGTGTAGTGCCTTATAGAGATAACTTTTTTACTGCACTTAATTCGGCCGTATTTAGTGATGGTTCATTCGTCTATATACCTAAAGGTGTTAGATGCCCAATGGAGTTATCAACTTATTTTCGTATTAATGCTGCCAATACCGGTCAATTTGAACGCACGCTTATCATCGCGGACGAAGGCAGTCATGTAAGCTACCTGGAAGGCTGTACAGCACCAATGCGTGATGAAAATCAACTCCATGCAGCGGTTGTTGAGCTCGTTGCCCTAAAAGATGCTGAAATCAAATATTCAACTGTACAAAACTGGTACCCGGGTGATGAGAATGGCGTAGGCGGGATATATAACTTTGTAACAAAAAGAGGTGACTGTCGTGAGGCTAATTCAAAGATATCATGGACACAGGTTGAAACCGGTTCAGCAATAACTTGGAAGTACCCGAGTTGTATCCTGAGGGGTGATAATTCCGTCGGTGAATTTTACTCTGTAGCCGTCGCGAATAATCGACAACAAGCCGACACTGGAACAAAAATGATTCACATCGGCAACAACACAAAAAGCACTATAGTTTCAAAAGGTATTTCCGCCGGTCATGCTCAAAATGCATACAGAGGCTTAGTTAGAGTAATGCCTCAAGCAAATAACGCAAGAAACCATACCCAGTGTGATTCTTTACTTATTGGTGGAACTTGCGGTGCTCATACCTTCCCTTACATAGAAGGAAAAAATCCATCTGCAATTATAGAGCATGAGGCCACTACCTCGAAGATTTCGGAAGATCAGCTCTTTTATTGCAAACAACGTGGGATTGAAGAAGAAGATGCCGTGAATATGATTGTAAATGGCTTCTGCAAGGATGTTTTCAAAAAACTGCCAATGGAATTTGCGGTAGAAGCACAAGCGCTTCTTAACGTTAGTCTTGAAGGCGCGGTAGGTTAATTAACAATTACAAAGAGTGGGGAAATGTTAGAAATAAAAAATTTACACGCTAAGGTAGCACAAACTAATATATTAAATGGATTGTCTCTCACCGTAAAAAAAGGTGAAGTTCATGCCATTATGGGGCCCAATGGATCTGGTAAAAGCACGCTTGCTAGAATCATAGCCGGTTATGATGGTTATGATGTAACTGAGGGGGAAATCTCATACAACAACAAAAATCTCATGGACCTACCTCCAGAAGAACGTTCACGGGAAGGGATATTTCTTGGCTTTCAGTATCCAGTTGAAATTCCTGGATTAAACAACACTCAATTTCTCAAAGCTGCCTTAAATGCCAAAAGAAAGCATCTCGGTATGGAAGAAATGGATGCGTTTGAATTCCTAAAGATAGCACGTGATGCTATTAAGAAACTTGAAATAGATCCAAGTTTCTTAAATAGAGGAGTTAATGAGGGATTTTCAGGTGGTGAGAAAAAACGAAATGAAATCCTTCAAATGACTATCTTGGAACCAAGTATTGCAATTCTAGACGAAACAGATTCTGGTCTTGATATAGATGCACTCAAAGTGGTAGCAAAAGGTGTTAATGAATTTCGCAATCCCGATAATGCGGTTATTCTTGTTACTCATTACCAGCGTCTCTTAGAATATATCGAACCAGATAAGGTGCACGTTTTATCAGAAGGAAAGATTGTTCGTTCGGGAGATAAGTCTTTGGCGATAGAATTAGAAAAAACTGGATATGCTAAAGAAAAGGATAACGAAAAATGAGTGCTCAAATCAACTTTGAGCTATTGTCTTCAGCTGCCAAAAAACTAATTCAAGGTGAGCTATCTGACACTAGAGTCAATGCACTTTCCAATTTTAAGGTTTCAGAGATGCCTTCTACAAAAAACGAGGAATGGCAATATACTGATATAAGTAATATTTATGCATTATGTGAAAAATCATTCCATGAACCATCAAAAGAAATTAAATCTTTAACTAACAAAGAAAATACCATTGCTAATGAAATCGACGCTTATTGGATAATTATTAAAAATGGCACCATCGATATCATGGAAACAAAAAGATTACAAAAAATCGGGATTCATGTATCTTTGCTCTCAAAAAATCTTGATGACACTGAAGTACTTATTGATGATTCACTTTGCAGTTTGAACGCTGCATTGATGCATGATGCCATAAAAATTACAGTTTCTAGTGGTGTTGAGAGCGATAAACCTATTGGTATACTCTTCGAGAATGATATAAACCTAAATAATTATGTCAGTAATTTTCGATGCATTATTGAAGTAAAAGATAATGCCACCGTGAGTATAATTCATGCTCACACAGCAAAAATTCAAGCTCCTCATTTCACAAACTCTGTGGTACAGATGGATATAGGGGAAAATAGTCATATAGAATATTTGAGATTACAAGATTTCTCGGTCCATCAGACTTTGATAGAAAAATCAGTTGCTAATCTCGGTATCAATGCAAACCTTAACTACACTAGTGTTGATATAGGTGCTCAATTAATGCGAGCAGATATAGTTGTTAACTTTAATGAAAAACATGCAAATGCAAATATAAATGGAGTTTATATTGCAGGAAATAATCAACATATTGATAATCATATCCTAGCAAACCATTTTATTGGCTCATCAAAAAGCAGTCAAAATTTCTACGGTGTAATTGGAGGAAATGGCCGGTGCGTATTTAACGGTAAAGCTCTTATATGTGAGGCAGCCATTAACTCAAATGCAAATCAATTTAACCATAATCTGTTGATCAGTGAAAATGCTGAAATCAATACCAAGCCCGAACTTGAAATATACACAGACGATGTCGCATGCAGTCATGGTACGACCGTTGGTCAACTCGATGAAAACGCTCTATTTTATATGCAATCAAGAGGTATTGATGAAGTTGTAGCTCAGCAATTGCTAACAAAAACATTTATTACTAGAATTTTAAATGAGGTAAATATTCCCTCCACAAAAGATTTTATAGAAAATTTAATTACAGATAAATTACGAGTATTAACACAATGAATCTCTCTTTTAATGAGAAAAATCAAATAGCTGATAATAGCCAGCTTGAACTTTTACGAAAAGATTTCCCAACCATCAATCAGGAAATTAATAAGTACCCTCTCGTCTATTTGGATAGCGCGGCTTCAAGTCAAATGCCGCAACAAGTCATCGATGAAATCTCTCGTTACCAAAGTCAAGATCACTCAAATGTTCACCGTGGTATCCATACCTTGAGCCATAGAGCAACGGAGGTTTATGAAACATCTAGACAAAATATTTGTGAGTTCATTAACGCGAAAAATACTAATGAGATAATATTTACCAGCGGTACTACAGACTCCATTAATCTTGTGGCAAATAGTTACTGTAAGCCCAAGCTTGATCCAAGCAAAAAAATTCTTATCAGTCATTTAGAACATCATTCAAATATAGTGCCTTGGCAGCTAATTTGCGAGCAAACTGGAGCCAGTCTTATCGTTGCTCCAATTGACAATAATGGTGAAATAATAACCGAGCAATTAATAGATATGATCGATTCAAATGTAGTTTTGGTAGCTATCTCTCATATATCAAATGCGCTTGGCTCTGTGACCTCATTGAATAAAATTATAGATGCTGCTCACCAGCATGAAGTTCCCGTATTAGTGGATGGTGCCCAAGCAATTTCACATATGAAAATAGATATCCAAGCTCTTAATGCAGATTTTTATGCTTTTTCAGGTCATAAAATGTTAGGACCTACTGGTATTGGGATATTATATGGAAAAGAACGCTTATTAGAAGATATGCCTCCATACCAAGGTGGTGGGGATATGATACTGGAAGTTAAATTCACAGGCACCGTATACAATGATTTGCCTTATAAATTTGAAGCTGGTACACCAAATATATCTGGTGCTGCAGGACTTGGCGCTGCAATTGACTATCTGAATCAGGCTGGAATGCATAATATTGAAGCACATGAAAATATATTGCTCAATAAAATGATCGCGGATTTGCAGAAAGTTGATGGTGTTGAATTAATAGGCAAAGCAGAAAACCAAGTGGCGGTTCAATCGTTTACCATAAAAGATATTCATTCTCATGATATTGGTACAATTTTAGATCACCAAGGAATTGCGATTCGTACAGGGCATCATTGCGCCATGCCTGTAATGGAGTTTTTTGGCCTGCCAGGAACAGCACGAGCATCATTATCGATATATAATAATGAGGAAGATATCGATCGCTTTATCAAAGGACTTGATAAAGTAATTGAAATTTTTGCATAATGAAAAAAAATAATTCAGAGAATAAATCGCTCAAAGAACTTTATCGACAGTTGATAATTCATCACGCAAAAAATCCTCTAAATTTCGGTAAGTTATCAAATAACTCTTTACTCTCTGAGGGGATTAACCCATTGTGCGGTGATAAAATTCGTATTTATCTCAAAATTAATGAAGCAGATACAATTGAGAACCTGACCTTTGAAGGAACGGGTTGTGCTATCTCAATAGCCTCGGCGTCGTTGATGACCTCAACATTACTAAACATGAAAAAATACCAAGCAAATCAATATGCACTTGATCTAATCTCTAATCTTAATGAGTCCAAATCTCAGGAAGGTCAACAACCGATGATGGACTCTCAAGAAATTCACGCCCTAGAAGGCGTAAAAGATTTTCCATCAAGAATAAAGTGTGCCACATTGAGTTGGCAAACATTTATATCGGCTCTGAATAATAACAAAATAACCACTACGGAAAAATAAATCACTATGTTTGGACATACTAACGAACCATTTGTTGTAACAAGAGATGTAAAAGCAGTCATCATACCTGCCGGAGAAGTACTACAGTTAAGAGAAGGAACTTCTGGTTTTATCACGCAGTCTCTTGGTGGTAGCTTCACCATCTATATTGAAGGTAACTTATTTAGAATTTCAGGATCAGATGCCGATGCTTTGGGTAAGGAAATTGAACCGCCCCCAGAAATCCCAAAGAATGCGACTGATAAAGATATTGAAGATATTGTTTGGAGCCAACTCAGGACATGTTATGACCCTGAAATACCAATAAATATAGTAGATCTAGGTTTGATATATCGTTGCGATATAACAACTCTAGAGAATAGCAAAAGAAGTGTCTCTATTGATATGACACTAACAGCAATAGGTTGTGGTATGGGTGAAATCTTAGTTGAAGATGCTAGAGACAAAGTAGCAATCATTCCAACAATTGATGATGTTGAGGTTGAATTAGTGTTTGATCCACCTTGGAGTCAAGAAATGATGTCTGACGAAGCAAGACTTCAAACGGGCATGATGTAACAACTATAAATGCAATTTTTAACTCTGCTTAGACATGGTGCCGCATCCTATGATTCTAATGAAATATTAGATTTACATCGCCCATTAAGCTCAGTCGGTGAAATAGAGGCTAAATTAATGGCCAGTCCAATAGCTAAACTGTCATCTAAGCCAGATGCAATAATCACTAGTAACGCCATAAGAACCATGAGCACTGCTAAAATAATAATAGAAGAAAATATTTGGCAATCCATACCAACAGAAAATCACGCAGAGCTTTATCTGGCTTCATTGGAAATATTAATAAAAAAGATCAACGAAGTATCTGAGGCAACAAAGCACTTACTTTTGATTAATCATAATCCCGGATTAAGTGAACTTGCAAATCGTTTGATCCCTTCTTTCGTGGCTTTTATGCCAACTTGCTCTTGCCTATCAATCAAGTTCAAAGAAAACGTCACAGGCCTTGATATATATCCTCAGATTGAAAGCTATAAATATGACTGCCCCGATCAATTCGTTTAATTTAATTCACAAAAACAATACGCATACATATTTTTTGGATCATTAAAACGCAATAAAGGCAGCATAAATTTTTCAATTTCAGAATTAAGATAGTCAAAAATTGGAAGATTAGAATTAGATTTTGGGATTGATACATTCAGTGCACTCAATGTATCTAAAAAAGAAACAGCAAATAATTCTGATGTACTAATATCTTGCTGAAGATAAATTAAACCGTATTGGGAATCACTCAAATTGGTTAATATCTCAATTTCATTTAGTGCTTCATTAAAGCCACCTAATGCGTCAATCAAGCCATTATCTAGAGCTTCTATCCCAGTCCAAATTTGACCCTTAGCAATCTCTCTTATCTTTTCCTCAGGAATATCTCGATGAGTTGAAACTTTTCTAACAAACTCGCTATAGCCATAATCGACTTGAGATTGGACTAATTGCTTAACACTTGGGGACATTTCTTTATCTAGACGAAAACTACCAGACCATTGATTCGTTCCCGAACCATCCGTATATATTCCTAACTCAGCCAATGAATTTTGCAATGTTGGAAACATGGCAAACACACCTATTGATCCGGTAATAGTAGCCGGTGATGCATATATTTTATCGGCAGACATTGCGATCCAATAACCCCCTGATGCCGCAACACTGCCCATTAGAACCACCACCGGTTTACTTGCTGCCTGCAAAGCAATAATTTGCTTCAATATCTGCTCTGACGCAAAGGCGCTTCCACCTGGAGAATCAATTTTAAGTAACACACCACGAACTGAATCATCATGTAATGCCTTTCTGAGTAATTTAGAAGTTGACTCTCCACCAATAACACCTGGCGCATGGTTACCATTAAGAATCTCACCAGAAGCCACAATGACGGCAATATTGTCCTCGTAGTTTTCTGAGCGCTCATTAAGTCGCATCACCTTTAGGTAATCATCAAAAGTAATCACACTTTCACCGAACTCTGTTTCAGCAATATTCATTTTCTTGCTAATCTGTAATTCAATCTGGTCCTTAGTTAATAGACCATCAAATAAATTATTTTTATACGCAATTGAAGCAATATTGGTTTGTTCTTTATTTATACTGTCAAGTAAATCACGAGCAAAAATTGTCACTGATTTTTCAGGTAAATTTCTAGCAGTAACAACATCATTTTCATATTTGCTCCAGAGTTTATTTGCTATTCTAGAGCGTGAATCTTTGGATTCTGTTGACATGTCATTTCGCATAAATGGCTCAACAGCAGTTTTATAATCCCCAGCTCTAAAGATATTCCAATCAACTTTAATTTTATCGATTAAATCTTTGTAATAATTTGAATAATATGAGTAACCATCAGGGAAAAAAATTCCATCTGGGTGGAGATAGATTTGATCTGCTCTAGCAGCTAAATAATAGGATTCCTGGCTATAAAAATCTGAATAAGCAATAACTTGCTTTCCTGATTCTCGAACTTTATCCAAGGCTATTCCGATTGTTTCTAATTTGCTTAACCCGCCCCCTTTCATTTCATCTAGCCTTAAGGCGATCACAGAGATTCTTTCGTCATTTTCAGCATAATTCAACGCATCAACAATATCGTCCACCAATACTTCATTTGAAATTTCACCAAAGATTTCATTTACCGCTCTTTCGTATGCGTCACCTTGTAATTGATCTACAAGTTGACCTCGTGGGTTAATTACCAATACGTTATTATCTTTAATTGATGGCAAATAGGATGAAAATAAACTTAATACAAATATCAATATCAAGAAAAACCATGCCATGCCAATCATTTTTCTGAGGATTACTAAACCGCCCCAGAGTAATTTTATAAATTTCTTTAATAATTTAAGGATTGAAGACATGATTAAGCTTTTGCTCTTTTTCAGTCGGTAAACCAATAATACTCAATGGTTTATAGTAAAAATAATGTTAATGTTGGCCAGTAAGTTATCAGAATAACTGATATAAAGAGTATAGCAAAAAACGGTAATGTTGCTGCATAAACCGCGGCAATGGATTTATCGAATCGATAGCTAGCTATAAATAAATTTAACCCCACTGGTGGAGTTAAATAGCCTAATTGCATCGCTGAAAGAAAAATTATCCCTAGATGTATCTCGTCAATTCCATATTGGTTAGCTACTGGAAGTAAGAGGGGGACGACCAGCACTATAGCTGCAAAAATATCCAAAATAGCCCCTAAAATTAACAAGAATAATAATAGTAATGCTAGAAAAGTAAATTGATCACTGATGACACTAGAAATGGTAAAAAATAACTGCTGCGGAACACCTGAATCAATCATATAATTTGTAGACGCCAAAGATACAGCCAATACTATTAGAATACCTCCCACCAAAAGCATGGACTCACGCATCAAACGAGGTAAATCAGCTATTTTTATTTCTTTCAATAACAGCACTTCAATACATATTACATACAAAGCAGTAATTGCAGCCGCCTCAGAGACAGCAAAAAATCCCGAATATATCCCTCCTAAAACAATAATCGGCAATGGAAGCTCCCATGCTGATTCACGAAATGCATTTATTAGTTCATCAAAATTAAATGGTTTTATCTCTCTACTTGAATGTCGACCCACCCACAAACAATAAAAAGAAAGCATGAGCAACATCAAAATACCCGGCAGTAATCCGGCTTTAAACAAGTCATCAATAGATACTTCAGCAATTACGCCATAAAGTATCAAAGGCAATGAAGGTGCAAATAAAAGCCCTAAGCTTCCTGATGTGGTTATCAATCCAAGACTAAACTTTTCTGAGTATCCATCAGTTTTAAGTGCAGGATATAAAATAGCACCAATAGCTATAATGGTTACGCCAGAGGCGCCAGTAAAAGCCGTAAAGAAGGCGCAAGCAAATAACGATACAATTGCTAACCCGCATGGCATCCAGCCCAGCATGGCATTAGTTAAACGAACCAATCTCTTAGGTGCTCCACTCTCACTTAATAGGTATCCAGAAACAGTAAAAAGTGGAATCGCCGAAAGAAATGGCATATTTGCAAGGCCCAAAATCTCAATAACCAAAGCCATAAGATCTATGCCTTCAGATTGATAACCAATCATGGCGCTTGCAGCTATTATCGCAAACAATGGCGTACCAACCAAACATAATAAAGCCAGTAAAATCATCATTATCTTAAGGGTTTATTGTATCTTGAGAGATGCTTAATACATGCAATCAAATAACGAAAACTCATTAGCAAAAATGCGATAGGAATTATGCTGTAAGCAATCCAAGCTGGGATATCAATTAAAACTTTTTCATCAAAATCAAAGGTAAGACCAACAAAACGAAATGCATGCCAAGCTATAATTATGCATATCCCAGAAGTAATTAATGCATTAAACGCCTGCAGTAACATGGAGTACTGAGGAGCAATTAAATTAGAAATTAAATCAATTTTTAGATGTTTATTTTCTCGGCTGGCTGATATTGAAGCTACCAAAGTTGCCCAAAGCACGAACATCTTAATTAATTCATCGGCCCAAATAAAACCCGAATTAAAAAATAACCGCATCACAATTTGAATAACTGAAAATAATACAACACCACCAATCAATCCAACAATCAAGCCATCCTCTGCAATGATCGCTGTGTGCTCAATTTTCCTTAAGATCGCCTTGTCTATCATAATTAATTAGTAATTGATGCGCTCTTTCTATAGTTATTAATATACATAAAAATTTTATCGTATAGTTCTGTTGAAAACATACCATTATCAGCCATTTCTCGATTTGGCTCAATCAGGAGATCGGTCAATTTGTTATACTCATTTTCATCAAAAGCAACCTCAATCAAACCAATATTTAATAAAGCCTGCATCGCATTTTCAGTATCCTTTTCACTCATTTGATCAACATCATCATAAATACCTGTTAATACTTCTGACAGCAACGCCTCATCATCGGGGCGAAGGCGTTTTATCACTCTGGAATCGATAGCAAGAAACCCCATTACATACAAAACTGGAATTTTTGTCACATATTTAACTTTAGTATGCCATTGAAGTGCTAATGCAACGACCGGTGGAATAGCAACGATATCTATTAATCCTGTTTGTAAACCAGTCAAAACATCTGTTATGGGGAGCGATATAGGTAACAAATCAAGGGCTTTCATTGCTCTATAACTAATAAGATCGCCTTGAGGTAACCATATTTTCTTATCTTTTAGATCGTCATAACCTTTAATTGGTTCGTTAGACATTATATAAGCAAAACCACCGCTAGCGAATCCATAAGTGTTAAAACCTAGCTTTTTAAAACCAGCTGTTAACTCATCATCCACCAGGTTTCTAACATGGTCCACTTCATCCAAATTTTTGAATAAAAACGGTAGACCATAGATATTCAGATCAGGAAAGTTAGCCTGAAAATCATTAGGAGAGAAAGTACCTCCTTGTAATTGACCTATTTTTATTTTTTGTTTGTTCTTTTTTGCTCCACCTTGAGCTCCACCCCAGTAAAATTTTAGCTTTACGCGGCCCTCAGTTAGCTCAAAAATTTCTTTTGACCCATCATTGAATCTATTCGCCCAGTCTGAATTTTGTGGTGCTAAAGTAGCAATTTTTATTTGTGTTTGACTGTGAGCAACTGATGCTAATGAGATGCAAAAAAATAATACTATGATTTTATTTATTATCTCCTCATTCCTCCAGATTCTTTTATCAAAAATAGTCATCAGCGCTCTTAAGTAATAATTTTGCTCTTTCCTGGGCCATCATATTGGTCAAGGTATATCCTGATGCTATGGGGTTAGCAGCAAGAACTTCTGTTAATAATTGATCATGCATATCTCTATTATACAATGGTTTTGCATATCCAGCGGCATACTCGACCTTTGCGTTAAGATTTTTTCCTTCACTTAGCTTAATCGCTAGTTCGAAATATTGTTTCCCTTTATCGTAATCTCCACCTAATGCTGGAGGTCTCAGCGTGACCATAATGCCCAAATAAGTATAAACAGAATCGAACATTGCGTCGTCAACTGAGATTATAATATATCGCTCTAATAAAGCTTGAATATGAGGTAAACGAGCAATTGCATTCCAATCAGCGCTATGAGCGCGTGTATACGCAAGAGACGCGACTGCATGATTTAGCAATAGTTTTGAATATTCCTTATCAATTCTCTCAAGAGTATTTACAAATTTTTCATAATTATATTCATCCCAAGAACAGGTCAATACAAGGGATAAGCATAGCGATTTATTGCTGTATGTTAGTGCTTTTCTCGTCAGGCGCTTTGCACGTTCATTATCATCGACAAATACACCGCCATACGAGGCATATAAATTAGCTGCTGCTGACAAAATTATTGGATTCTCAGGATCTCCTTCAATTAAACTGTCCAATAATAATAAATAAGCAGGCGCACCATCACGAACTAATTCAGGATCATCTTGATTTAAAATCGAAATAGCTAAGTTATTAGCAAGTCCTTCTGAAACATTTGATATGATTGAGGTACACGAGGACATCGTGATTACGACTACAATAAAGCCAATTAATTTATATATTGAGCACTTCAATTTAATTTAAATAACCATGCCTATTTAACTATCATACCGGCATAGCTAATACCTTTAAGATAAAAAATAATCAACGATACTAAATTTTCTCTTTTATTCTTGCAGCTTTACCGGTCAATCCACGTAAATAATATAATTTAGCTTGCCTTACATCACCACGTCGTTTTACTTTAATCTCACTGACAACCGGGCTGTATGTTTGAAATACTCTTTCTACGCCTTCACCATGGGAGATTTTACGAACCGTAAAAGAAGAATTTAAGCCTCGGTTTCTTTTTGCTATGACAAGTCCTTCATATGCCTGAAGCCTCTCACGAGTTCCTTCTTTTACTTTCACCTGAACCACAACTGAATCACCAGGTGAAAATGCTGGTATCTCTTTTGTCATTTGTTCTTTTTCTAATTCTTCTATTATATTACTCATTTACCTATACCTAATGCTGTGTCAATTAAAACTAATGGTGCAATTATACCCTTAATCTTTAATTAGTTGCTTGTATTTATTTAAAATTATTTCTTGCTGCTCGGTTAGTTCATCTAATAAATCTGGTCTTTTTTTATATGTTCTAATCAAGGATTGCTCAGAACGCCATAATTTTATCGCCTCATGATTACCGGACAATAAAACTTCTGGTACGGAGTGCCCTTCTACCTCTTCTGGCCGAGTATAATGAGGATACTCCAGTAAATTATTCTCAAATGACTCATCAACTGATGATGCGTCATCCCCAAGCGCACCCGGAAGAAGTCTCACTACGGAATCAATAATTGCCATTGCAGCTATCTCGCCCCCACTTAAAATAAAATCACCCATCGAAATTTCTTCATCAACATGATTTTCAATAAAACGCTCATCAACTCCTTCATACCTACCTGCCACTAATATCATGGCTGGTAATTTTGAAAATCGCCTGGCTACTTTTTGGTCAAAACGCCTACCTTGCGGAGACATAAGTATTACAGGACAATCTTTAGGCATAGATTTCTTGGCAGATTTTATGGCTGACTCCAATGGTTTGAATTTCATCACCATTCCAGGGCCACCCCCGTATGGCTTATCATCTACTTTATGGTAAGCATCAGTAGTAAAATCTCTGGGGTTATACATGGACAGAGTTAATAACTCCTCATCGGCAGAACGACCAACTACTCCATATTGAGCAATCAAATGAATCATTTCAGGAAATAAACTGACAATACCTATATTCAATTTAGTCAACCCATTCCCAATCTACGATGATCTTTCCCTTGTTAAGGTCAACTTCCTTTACTACCTCATGCATGACAAAGGGAATTAGAATTTGATTATCGCCTTGAATGACCATCACATCATTTGCTCCAGTCTCTAATAATTTACCGACAACACCTAATTCCTTTGACTGTATATCAACAACACGCAGACCCTCTAATTCTCGCCAATAATAATGACCATCATCTAATTTTGGCAAACAGTCAGTTGGTAAAAGTAAGTTTAACCCTATGTAGTCTTCGGCAGTATCACGATCATTAACTCCGGAGAGTTTAACAATAATCAATTTGCCTTGTTTTCGACCCTCGAGTATTCTTCCGCTTTTAAGAGTATTTAGTCCCTCAATATAGCATTCAGAGTAACTTAAAATACCTTCAATTGGCTTAGTGTAGGAGAATATTTTGACCCACCCCTTAACACCGTAATGACCGGAGACCCTTCCAAGGATGATGGTTTCTTGGTTTTTATCTGATTGCAGGTCCATCTTAAATATAATCAAGCATTAAAAAATGCCCTTGGAAATATTTAACTATTGGAGGCAAGCGCCTTACGCTGGACTTTCAAGAGTGAGGATACAGTGTCTGAAGTTTGAGCACCTTTACTTAGCCAATAATCTACCCGCTCTAAGTCGATTCTTAGATTTTCAGTTGACTCTTTACCTACCGGATTAAAAAAACCTAGACGCTCGATATACTTACCGTCACGCTTATTTCTGCTGTCTGTGACAACCAGATGATAAAAAGGTCGTTTTTTTGCGCCTGAACGTGAAAGTCTTATTGTTACCATTGTTTTTCCGTTTTTTTAATGCAAGTAAATTTTTTATACTTCATATTTAATTTGTAGAGTGCGCATTGTACCTATTTAAAAATGAAAGTGAAGGTTTTTTAATCGAGTAAGACTTCGATTAATGAGCTTTTTATCTTAAGCCAGAAGGTAAATTCATTCCCGATAGACCACGCATCATTTTTTTCATTTTTCCGCCAGACATCTTCTTCATCATTCTTTCCATTTGCACATGTTGTTTCATTAACTTATTTATATCTTGTATTTGCAAACCAGAACCTGCCGCAATACGTCTTTTTCTTGAGCCATTAATAGTTTTAGGGAAATGTCTTTCATTTGGAGTCATCGAATTGATTATTCCAATTTGGCGTTTTAATTGTTTTTCATCAAATTGTTTACTGACTGCAGCATTATTAAGTTGGCCAGCATTAGGTAATTTATCAAGTATTGCACTCATACCTCCCATTCCGATCATTTGCTCCAATTGATCTTTTAAATCATAGAGATCAAACTTCTTACCTTTTTTTAATTTATTGGCCAAGCGTTCGGATTGTTTTCGATCAACTTTAGCTTCTATTTCTTCAACTAATGAAAGAACATCACCCATACCCAATATACGTGAAGCCATTCTTTCGGGGTGAAACAACTCTATATCATCTATCTTCTCCCCCACTCCTAAGTAAAATATTGATTTCCCCGTAACTTGAGAAACAGAAAGCGCTGCGCCACCGCGAGCGTCTCCGTCAGTTTTAGTTAAGATAATTCCTGTAATATCGAGTCTTTCTGAAAATGCTTGTGCTGAATTAATTGCGTCTTGACCCGCCATACTATCAATTACAAAGAATGTCTCGCTCGGACTAGCTTCTTTGTATACCTCAGATATCTCTGCCATCATTGAGTCATCGACATGCATTCTTCCAGCTGTGTCAATAATAATTATATCCGACTGAGAACGCTGACTTTGTTTTAAAGCACTCGATACGATTGTTTTTGGATTTTGCGTATCTTCACTATTAAAAAAATCAGCACCAATTTCGTTAGCCAACCTATTTAACTGCAAGATTGCTGCCGGCCGATGAACATCGACACTAACAAGCATTACTCGCTTCTTTTCGATGTCTATTAGTCGTTTTGCTAACTTAGCAGCAGTAGTTGTCTTGCCTGAACCTTGAAGTCCTACCATCATAATTACAAGGGGTGATGGCCTTTTTAAATTTAACTCAATGGTCTTATTACCAAATAAATCAATCAATTTGTGATGGATTATCTTGATTAGCGCTTGTCCTGGAGTTAAGCTTTTTTCAATTTTACTTCCAACTACCTCCTCTCGAATCCCTTCTATGAAATTTTTAACTACCGGTAGCGCTACATCAGCTTCTAAAAGAACTAAGCGTATTTCACGCAGGGTATCTTTTATATTATTATTACTTAAACGGCCCTTACCCTGAAGGTTTCGCGTTATGGAGCTCAAGCGTTCTGTAAGATTAGCAAACATAGATGGTTTTCCAGAAATAATAAAAACGATAGAGTACAAATTTTACATTAAAAATATATTTATTGTTTTATTTATTGAGAATGATTCTCATTTAGGATATTCTTAATTAAAAATATGATTACCAAATTTAAAATATCTGGCATTATTAACAAATGAATGGTTTAAACAGCTATATGGTAATTTTATCAACATATCTAATTTCGTCTATTACATATATCTCATGTCAATGGCCAACATCAGAAAAATATAAAAATTTATTATTTGGTGTAGCTTCAACTTCTGGAATCATCGGACTCTCTGTTCATTTGAATGCCCTGATTACTGATATTACTCGACTTGATGGCCTTTCATTATCATTAACCAATACTATTTCACTGATAGGGTTTCAGTTAGCATTAATAGCGATTATTGCGTCATTCAATAAATCATTAAGAGGTTTTGCAGGTGGTATTTTATTTATCGCCATATGCTCAGCCTTAGTTCCCATATGGGGTCTTAATCAGTGGGGTGAGACTCCAAATGAAATAAAAGACCTAAGCTGGCAGATGAAAGGACATGTTTTGAGCTCATTGTTTGCTTACGGATTACTTTGTGCTGGAGCAATAATTGCAGTATTCGCATTAATTCAGGATAAACGCTTGCGTCGTGGAAAAATATCATCCATTAATTCATTATTTGCCCCACTAGAAACAACTGAAAACCTTTTATTTGGTATAGCCTCATTTGGATTTTCAATTTTATTTCTTGCGCTTTTCTCTGGAGTTATATTAATAGATGATATTTCAACCCAACAAATACCTATTACAATATTCTCTTTTACTGCTTTGGTAATGTTTGGCGTATTAATTTACGGTAGAAAATTTTACGGCTGGCGTGGACGCTTAGCAATTTACCTCTATCTATCCGCATTTTTAATGCTAGCTATATCTTATTTTGGCACACGATTTATGCTGGAATATATTCTAGGTCAGAGTTGGGGTTAATTGAAAGTTATCTTGACAGAACACCCCTATCCTGATGAAGTATGTCACCATCAATTTCAAAAGGTGCTCATTCATTGAGCGATGACTTTTCAGTTGCTTCATTAGTAAGCATATTAATCGTACTACTTATCTTTTCGGCTTTCTTCGCGGGAACTGAGACTGCGCTTATGCGATTAAATCGCTATAAGCTAAAACATGAAGTAAGAGCCGGCAACCGAGCTGCAAAAATAATTGATAACCTGTTAAAAAAACCAGATATGCTAATTGGCTTAATATTACTTGGTAATAATTTAGTCAATTTCACCGCTGTTGCCTTGGTAACAATGATTGCTTTAAAAATGGGCGGGGAATCATCAGTTGCCATTGCCACATTGATCTTAACAGTTTTCGTATTAATTTTTTGCGATGCTGCGCCAAAGACCCTAGCAGCCTTACACCCAGAACGGTTAGCTTTTCCTTCTGCCTTTATATATTACCCGCTAATGATAATCTCGTATCCAGTTGTCAGGCTTATTAGTGCCTTATCTAATGGATTATTATGGTTGATTGGAGTAAGGACGAACGATGAAAAGGAAGCATCGCTCAGTAATGATGAACTAAGAACTATAGTTTATGAAGCGGGCAAGCTCATTACAAGAAATTATCAAAGTATGCTCTTAAACATTCTTGATTTAGAAAAAGTCACTGTGGATGATGTGATGGTTCCTCATACAGAAGTTCTCGGTATAGATATCCAAGAAGACATAAGTGAAATAAGAAATACCATCATTAATAGCGAACATACCTTATTACCAGTATTTAGAGAAAATATTAATCAAGTTTTTGGTATTATTCATCTACGAAAATTAGCGAATCTTTCAGCTAAAAGCCTTTTTCGCAAGAAAGATATTGAAACATTATCCTTTGAACCTTATTTTATTCAAGAAGGCACATCTCTTAACACTCAACTTGTAGAATTTAGAAAAAGAAAAAAACGCTTTGCTTTGGTTGTAGATGAATATGGGGATATTCAAGGAATTGTAACAATGGCGGATATTCTTGAGGAAATTGTAGGAGAATTTACTACCGACCCAACAAATAAAAATGAAGAATTTAAAAAAGAGAGCGCTAACTGCTTCTTAGTTAATGGTAATGCTAATATTCGCGATTTAAATAAAGTGCTTAACTGGAAAATTCCCTCAAAAAAAGCAAAAACAATAAATGGACTGATTCTAGAGCATCTTGGGGATATTCCGAAGCCAAAAACGCAAATTAATATTAGCGATTATTCTCTTGAAGTTATAGGTGGCAATGAGAACTTCATTCACAGTGTTCGTATAAAAAAGCAAAATAATTAATATAATTTTTTTTAAAATAGTATATTAATTGCATCTGTTAAATTTTCGACTGGGACTACCTCCATATTATTTATTTTCTTCTTAGGAAGATTTGCTTTAGGAATAACAGCAATTGTAAAACCCTGCTTTGCAGCCTCAACAAGCCTCTCTGTTCCATATTTTACAGGCCTCACTTCGCCGGCTAAGCCAATCTCACCAAAGCTAATAAGTCGCTTTTTACTAGCAATCTCTTTATAACTAGATACGATCGCAAGTATTGCTGGAAGATCGGCAGCAATTCCATCTATTCGTAACCCTCCTACCACATTTATAAATATGTCAAATTGTGCCAGTGAAAGGTCAGCATATTTTTGCAGCACGGCTGTTAATAACGGTAACCTATTTTGATCAATTCCTTGTGCCAATCTTTTTGTATGATTAGCATGTGTTTCTGAAACTAATGCTTGAATCTCAAATAAAAGCGGCCTACTACCTTCCCAAGCAACAGAAACCAAACTTCCCGGTCTATCAATATAATCACCAGAAAGAAAAATAGCAGAAGGATTTTTAACTTCACGAAAGCCAATTTCAGTCATCGCAAAAACACCCATTTCACTGCTAGCCCCGAATCTATTTTTTACGGCTCGAATAATGGTATATCTACTCGCCAAATCATTTTCGAAATAAAGTACTGTATCGACCATATGCTCAACAATCCTAGGTCCAGCGATTACCCCCTCTTTTGTGACATGACCAATCAGTAATATAGAGATATCATTTTTTTTAGCAAACTGCACTAATTCGCCAACACACTCTCTTAATTGAGAAACAGAACCGGGAGATGAACTAACCTCACTACTTATCATGGTTTGAATTGAGTCAATAATAATAACTCTTGCTTGTGATTTCTTTGTAACTTGAAATACCTGCTCCAAGGATGTCGTAGACAAAATAAGCATATCGGATTGACTGGTCCCTATTCGACTCGACCTTTGTGCAACTTGATTGATAGATTCCTCTCCAGTTACATAGCAAGGGGTTAATTCATTGGGTAATTTTGTAGCTATTTGCTGTAGAAGGGTTGATTTACCAATACCTGGATCCCCACCTAAAAGGACCACGGAGCCGGGAACTAAGCCGCCTCCCAGTACTCTATTAAACTCGCTAAAACCGGTATCATAACGAATAATTAACTCCTCATTAATTTCGTTAAGTTTTTTTGCTTCTATTGTATTTCGTGAAGAAGTAATTGCTTTTTTGGAAACAATAGTTTGTCCTAAACTATTCCAAGCATCACAATCTGGGCATTGGCCTTGCCATTTGCCGCTATAAGCTCCACATTCAGAACATAAATATGCTTTTTTTTCATTTTTCATATAATCCATATTTCCAATAAAATAAATATTAACGAATCTGGCGCTGTACCCTTTCTGAAACGCCTGTTACCAAAGCATAAGTAGTTAAATTTGAATAACCTGCCACTTTTTCTACAGGTAATAGCTCGCCCCAAAGAACAACCTCATCCCCAATTGAATCGTCGCTGGTTGGACCTAAATCAATTGTGATTAAATCCATTGAAACCAAGCCTACCAATGGAACCCTCCTACCATTAATAATAACCCATGTTCCAGAAATTAATGATTTTGAGTACCCGTCCCCATAACCAACAGAAACCACACCAATATTAGTATCATTTTTTGCTCTCCAGGCACTATTATAACCAACACTTTCCCCTTTACTGATTGGTCTAATAGCTATTAATTTTGATACAAATTGCATCACTGGTTTCAAATTTAATTGTTTTGCACTAGTTTCCATAAGTGGAGATACTCCATAAAGAGCTATACCAGGCCTAATCCATATATCACCTTTGTTATTCCATTTATAATTCTTAATTAATTTTTCATAGTTAAAAATCACAGCTGAATTGGCAAAGCTAATGTCGCCAGAAAAATTATCAGTTAGATCTCTGAAAAGTTTAAGCTGTATTGAGTTTTTTTTACTGCTCTGATCTTCTGCATCAGACAAATGAGTCATTAAACTAATTTTTGATACAGAGCTTATAGATTCAAGTCTTGATATGGTATCGAAAAAATCAGCAACTTTAATCCCCAAACGATTCATACCGGTATCAATTTTCAACCAACAAGCAAAGGAATTGCGATCAATAGCCCGGCTCTCTAATTGCTCAACTTGATTCATATTGTGAATGACAATATCGCAGTTTAAGTAAATTGCCTCATTTAATTCATTGATAGATGTAAAACCGCCTAAGAGAGTAATTGGTTGTGTAATTCCAAGATCTCTTAACATTTTCGCTTCAGAAAGCCGTGCAACCGCATAACCATCGGCTTCCCTCAAAATTTTTATTGTCTCAACAATCCCATGACCATAAGCATTACCCTTTACAGCACACATAACTTTTGACTTAGCGCCTGAATTAATTTTAAGTTGATCGAAATTATGTTTTAGTGCGTGCTTACTGATGTAAGCATATGGACATGAGGTCACTGATAAGTCTCATTGGCGTAGGCATCAGCAACCCAATTTTCAAATTTAGTATATCTGCCAACAAACGTTAGTGGGAAATCTCCAATAGGTCCATTTCGTTGCTTAGCAATTTGTATATCTGCCACCCCTTTTCTTGGGGTATCAGGATTGTATACTTCGTCACGATAAATAAAGACAATAATATCTGCATCTTGTTCAATAGCGCCTGATTCTCTTAAGTCAGACATTATTGGTCGTTTATCAGTTCGTGACTCTACACTTCTATTTAATTGCGAAAGTGCAATTATTGGCACCTCAAGCTCCTTTGCCAAGGCTTTTAATGATCGAGTGATCTCCGATATCTCAGTAGCACGATTTTCAGTCCTCCCATGGATTTGCATTAACTGCAAATAATCCAGAACAATCAAATCTAATCCATCTTTTTCTCGCTTTAAGCGCCTTGCTCTTGCTCTAATTTCCGTTGGCGATAAGGCCGGCGTGTCGTCAATAAAAATTGGTGCTTCTGACATTAATTGAACCGCGGTGTTAATTCTAGACCAATCCTCGTCGGGGAACTTTCCTGTTCTAAGGTGCGTTTGGTCTACTCTTCCTAAGGATGAGATCATTCGAAAAGCTAACTGCTCTTTCGGCATTTCCATAGAAAATATTGCGGTGGATTTTTTTGATCCTATAGCTGCATTCTCAGCGATGTTTACGGCTAAAGTTGTTTTTCCCATTGATGGTCGTCCAGCAATTATAACCAAGTCTCCCGCTTGCAAGCCCGTTGTTAATTTATCAAACTCTTTGAAGCCAGTGGAAATCCCCGAAAGATCGCCATCCGAATTATGCAAATACTCAATTCGATCAATCGTAGCAGGTAGAACATTTTTTATTGATTGGAAGCCTGATTTTCCTCTATTTCCCTTTTCAGCTATTTCAAAAACAAGCCTTTCCGCATCATCAACCAGTTCTGATGTGGTTCGTCCATCGTTTAAGTAAGCATTTCCACTAATTTGATTACCAGCACTGATAAGTGACCTAAGCACTGAACGCTCTCTAAGGATTTTTGCATAGGAAAATGCATTTGCTGCACTTGGGGTTTCATTTGCTAAGGTGGCAATATATTCCAACCCACCTGCTGCATCTAGTTGACCTTGATTATCAAGATATTCAGACAGAGTTACTACATCACAAGGCTCAGAATTTTCAATAAGTGCCTTTACTCCAGAGAAAATTATTTGGTGATCTTTACGATAAAAATCAGAATCAATAACTATATCTGCGATTTTATCCCAGGCTGTGTTATCCAGCATTATTCCACCTAATAAAGATTGCTCAGCCTCAATGGAATTGGGCGGGATTTTAAGTGACATTTCTGACACCTTACCAATCTCATCGTCAGAAGACTGAGCCATTATTTAACCTTACCTTTCTTTATTCCTCTGGAACTACATTGACTTTCACCGAAATATCTAAATCCGTATGAAGATGTAATTTTATTTCAGATTCACCAATTTCATGTATAGGGCCATCTGCCATCCTAATTTCACTTCTCTCAATGCTGACTCCGACCTTATCGAAAGCTTCAGCAATATCAACAGGGCCAACTGATCCGAATAACTTTCCTTCGCTTCCAACATTAGCAGGAATAATTAATTGCATACCCTCAATCAACTTACCTCTAGTTTTAGCCGCTGCTAGATCTTCCGATGCCTTCTTCTCAAGCTCAGAGCGTTTAGCTTCCAAGTCTTTGATATTAGCTGCTGTTGCTAATGCAGCTTTTCCAGATGGGATCAAATAATTACGACCGTAACCCGACTTTACTGATACCAGGTCACCTATCGCCCCTAAATTCTCTACTTTATCCAATAAAATTACATTCATCTCTTTATCCTAAGCTAAGCAAATTAATAGCATTAATCTTAATTAGTTCTTCATTCGCAATCGGTAATTAAACCACGCATCGGTATAACCAGCGACTGCGAGTATCATAATCATCAACACATTTAAGAATGGTAACATTACGTAGGTAAGAATCAATCCTAAGGTTGGTAATGTCCCTTCTTCATGAAACCAATGAATGAGTGACAATCCCTGAAGCCAAAAGAATAAAAAACATAAATACGCAAGATTCATCAGCCATTCTACGTCAAAAACAAACAGCAGCAAAGAGCTGATTGCAGTAATAATGGCAAAGAATCGCCCAAAATTTAAATTACTGAATCGTCCATAATCAAATACTTCTAAACTAGAGGCATTATAAATTGCGCAACCCAAAATTAGAACAATTGCATACAAAGACCAGGTCATCACAATCATCAAGATTGTCATTTGTTTAGATATGCTTACACTCTGATTACTGATTAGATTAGCCTGATCAGTTAATCCATTCTGTACTAAACTTTCAGACAAACTAACTATTACCTCACCCCAGAAAAAACTGGGGTCATCCACCACGACATAAAATAATACCAGCAGAAATATTGATATAATGGCCGTTATCTGAACCGTTAAAACAAATGAGCGTGTATATTGGAGAATTTTCACCAATATTAGTGCAGGCAACCAGGTCATTAAGGCGGTAATAAAAATTTCATCAGCAGTTATATTTATAACTAAGCCTAATAAAAATAAACCAGAAATAGCAATAATACATTGTTTTAAGACATTAATATTTCTATAATTTAAAGACAAAGAAATAAATGTTGCTCCACCAAATATAATCGAGAAAGGCAGAATCAGAGTTATTGCTAGGCCAATTGCCCCATGGTAAGGGCGCTGATATATCCAGTTAGAATATGATTTAATTAATTTTATTCTTAGTGCCTATCTGTATATGGAAGCAATGCAAGAAAGCGAGCTCGTTTTACTGCGGTAGTTAGTTGTCTTTGGTAACGTGCTTTTGTTCCAGTGATACGACTAGGAACAATTTTTCCAGTCTCCGTAATGTATGCCTTTAATAGAGCTAGATCTTTGTAATCTATTTCAGTTATTTTTTCGGCTGTAAAACGACAATATTTTTTTCTTCGTGGATAACGAGTCATCATAGTTTTTTTCTCCCTTACTTGGACTTATCTGCATCAGAAGAGGCGGCTGGTGCTTCTGCTGGTGCTTCTGCTGGTGCTTCTTCAGCGACAGGTGCTTCTGCTGGTGCTTCTTCAGCGACAGGTGCTTCTGCTGAGGAAATTGCATTTGATGCAGCCTTTGCATCTCTTCGTCGCTGTGATTCCTCCTCTCTAACCTTCTCTTCTTCTACAGATTTTGACATAGGAGATTGAGATTTAACCGCATCTTTTTGATTAAGCACAAGGTGCCTTAAGACAGCATCATTAAAGCTGAATGCAGTAGTAATCTCTGTAATTACCTCATGATCACACTCAACATTCATGAGTAAATAATGTGCTTTATGCGCTTTTTTGATTGGATGAGCAAGTTGACGTCGACCCCAATCTTCACTTCTGTGAATTTTGCCGCCTGTACCAGTAATCATTGACTGATATTTCTCGACCATTGCTGGAACTTGTTCACTCTGATCTGGATGAACTAGAAAGACAATTTCATAATGTCTCATTGTATCCCCTTACGGATTGTAGCCTTCTATTTTATTAAGTAGTAAGGCAAGGGTTAAAAATAATTACTTATCACCATATAGGTGGATGCGAATCGTACCCAAGGATGATGATTGGTGCAAGTCATATAGTAAATTTTCTTCTATTTAATATTTTTATTTTGTATCACCCCTCTTTCGAATTAACTCGAAAAGGCAAATTCCCGTCGCAACTGAAACATTTAGACTGGAAATTGAACCATACATTGGTATACGAGCAAGCTTGTCACATCGACTCGTAATCATCTTACTAATGCCTGAATGCTCATGGCCCATTATCAATATAACTGGACCTTTCTGATCTATCTCGTAAAGGCTCTCAGCAGCAGCATCAGCAGTACCAATTCGTTCAATACCATAATCACCCATCCAGGTAAGTACTTTTCCTAGATTTTTAACTGTAATAACGGGGACATGCTCAGCGGCCCCTGCCGCCACTTTACTTGTTGTAGGCCCTAATGAGGCTGAGTTATCTTGCCCGATTATAATGGCATCCACACCCGCTGCATCAGCAGTTCGGATACATGCCCCAAGATTATGAGGATCTTGAATTCTCTCAAGCATTAATAAAAAAAGAGTTTTACCTCCCTCGCGAGATAATCTTTCTTCAATCATTGTTCTTAAATCAGACTCATTATTAATTAATTTTCTCCTTACTTCGGCAACGATTCCTTGATGCAAGGAATCCCCACAAATTTGACCCAACCTAGATCGATTGGCGGGTTTAACAACTATACCCATTGTATTTGCAGATTTTATAATTGATTGGAGTCTTTTGTTTTCACTCTGATACTCTGCAAAAATTATTTTAATTTCACTATTTTTATTAGTTATTAGCTGCTCAATCGCTCGAAGTCCGATGACATAATTACTTTTGCTCATCTTATTTATTATCCTTACTTACCTTTCTCATTAACGAGAAATTTATTCTTCGCATGCTTAAATCGACTTCATTCACCTTAACTTCAAGTCGATCACCAATATTATAAGTAATTTTATTTCTCTCACCTACCAGGCTCAGCGACCGTTCATCGTAGAGATAATAATCATTTTTCAGAGTTGATATATGCACGAGCCCCTCAATTAAAGTATCGTCAAGCTGCACGAATAAACCAAAATTCGTGATACTGGTTACTGTTCCTTTGAAGATTAATCCAACCTTATCCTCCATATATCGACATTTCAGTATCGCATCCACTTCACGAGTTGCTTTTTCAGCACGACGTTCTTTCTCGGAACATGTATCACCAAAATTATGCATGTCGTTATTGGTGTAATGATATTGTCCTGATTTCTTTTGTGTTGCAATATACCTGATAGCACGATGCACCAGTAAATCCGGATAACGCCTAATAGGTGAAGTGAAGTGCGTATATGTTTTTAACGCCAAACCAAAATGGCCAATATTATCTGCTTGATATTGAGCTTGTTTAAAAGATCGTAGCATTGTCATAGATAATGATGAACTATAATTGCTATTTTTTGTTTGCTTGATGATTGAATTATAATCTCCAGGAGTTAAGTGCTGGGGATGAGGTGCCTTCATACCTAATGATAATACGTATGAACGTAATTGTTCGAAATCTTCAGGCTCTGGTTTTTCGTGATTACGATATAATGCAGGGACCTTGCTTTCATTAATAAATCTGGCCGCCTCAACATTTGCAGCAATCATACATTCCTCGATTAATCGATGCGCATCATTTCTTTTTACAATATCGATATTTTTAATATCGCCATTTTTATTAAATTCGATTTTAGATTGAGGGATATCAAGATCAATTGCTCCTCTTCTATCTCTTGCTAAAGACATAACTCCATACATAGCAAAAAGATCATGAAGAACGGGTTTAATTTTTGTAGGAATTGACGTATTATCTTTTTCTTCATAAAAATCATTGACTTGAGAATAAGTTAACCTTGCCTGTGATTTAATTACTGCTTCATAGAAACTTGAATCGACAACAGTTCCATTATTACCTATTTGCATATCGCAGACTAAAGTAAAGCGGTCTACATTCGGCATCAGGGAACACAAACCATTCGAGAGAATCTCGGGCAGCATCGGAATAACTCGATCAGGAAAATAAACTGACGTTCCCCTTAAATGCCCTTCTTTATCTAGTGGTGAACTTGGTTTCACGTAAAAATCAACATCCGCAATAGCTACTATTAATCGCCATCCATCATCAGTCTTATTACAGTATACGGCATCATCAAAATCTCGAGCATCAAGACCGTCTATAGTAATTAAATTATGATTCCTGAGATCAATTCGCCGTTCAATTTCTTTTATATCTAACGCCTCATCTGAAGTAAATTTTTTAACTTCTAGTTTAACTTCGTCAGGCCAAGTATTAGGAAGTTCGAAAGTTTTAATTGCAATATCGGTATCAATTCCTTTTTTATCTGCATTACCCAGAATTTTTTTAATCACGCCATACATTGCTAATTTTCTTGACGGGTACTCGGTAATATCTACCTCTACAATCTCTCCAATATTTGCCCCTGCTAAATATTGTTTTTTTATTTTCACTTTCGTTGTATTATTTTTTTTATGTGCTTCCACGAAATAACTACCGCGCTCAAAGGCTAACTGACCCACAACCTTATTTGTTCCTCTTTTCAAAACCTCTACCAGTTGGCCTGATTGACGCTCGGTATTATGTCCCAATAACTTTACAGAGACAAAATCTCCGTCCAATAAAGACTGCATCTCATGAGAAGATAAATAAACATCTTTTGGCCGATCTTTCGCTATCACAAATCCATATCCATCTCGATGAGCTGAAACGATACCCTCTATCAAATCTTTTTGAATAGAGAGATAAAAAGAACCATTTTTATCTTTCTTGACGAGTTTTTCTTTTGTCAGGTTATAAAGTATTTTTTGCAGAGCAGTCATGGATTTCATATTCTTAACATCAAACTGAACACATAATTGCTTAAAAGACACTGCATTATCCGCTTGTTTAATGAAAGCAAGTAATTGATTAGTGCTCGGTACTATGTGTTGATAAAGCTTTTTTTTCATAATATTTTGATTTATTTGTTTCTCTAAAGTGTATATTTATATTTATATATTAATAGCATTAAATCATTACTTTCAGTAAAGTCCCTTATCGATACGATTAACTTCTTAGACCGACATGCCGAGGTGGCGGAATTGGTAGACGCGCTAGCTTCAGGTGCTAGTGGGGGAAACCCCGTGGAGGTTCAAGTCCTCTTCTCGGCACCATGATTGTTTATTTTTTGATCATAAAACTCAGTTAAAAACGTCAATCAACAGGCACTATGCCTTAAAGAGAATCATAATAGTAATGATAAAATTTATTTAGTTATGTAATCATTTATTTCTTAGAAAAAATTCAACATCAAAGATAGGATAATCATGCAAGAACTTGTTAACAATATTAATTCATATATCTGGAGCGATTCGCTTATATATTTTGCGTTAGGCGCAGGTTTATTCTTCTCTTTTAAAACAAGATTTGTCCAAATACGCTTATTTCGTGAAATGACAAGATTGCTCGTATCTGGAAAGAGCTCCAAAAAAGGCATCTCAACATTTCAAGCCTTATCCGTCTCTTTGTCTGGACGTGTTGGGACAGGCAATATAGCGGGTGTCGCGGCTGCAATAGGTTTCGGTGGACCAGGTGCTGTTTTTTGGATGTGGGTAGTAGCCTTTCTAGGTGCTTCTACCGCTTATGTAGAATCTACCCTTGGTCAAATATACAAAGAAGATAGCGATGGTCAGTATCGAGGTGGACCAGCATATTACATAGAAAAAGCGATGGGGCAGAAATGGTATGCATGGATTTTTGCATTTGCCACAATTATAGCGACAGGCATTTTACTACCAGGTGTTCAGGCTAATAGCATCGGCAATGCGGTGGAGCTGGCGCTAGGTGGCGGTGAAATAATTCAAACTGTTGTTGGACCCCTAAGTACAACTAAATTAGCAACGTCTATAGGCGTTGTTATACTGCTTGGTTTTATTATTTTTGGTGGTGTAAAAAGAATTGCGAAATTCACACAAGTCGTTGTCCCGTTCATGGCATTTGCATATATTATTACGGCATTGGCAGTTATAGGTCTTAATATATCTCGTCTACCTGAGATTATTAACCTGATCTTAACAGATGCCTTTACACCTATGGCTGGCGTCGGTGCCGCTGTTGGCTGGGGTGTAAAAAGAGGGATATATTCAAACGAGGCGGGACAAGGAACTGGGCCTCATGCTGCTGCAGCTGCAGAAGTTGAGCATCCAGCACAGCAAGGACTGGTACAAGCTTTTTCTGTTTACATAGATACTTTATTTGTATGCTCGGCCACTGCTTTCATGATATTAATAACTGGTGCATATAATGTTCACAAGAATGAAGGCACCTCACCTGGCTTTATCATCCAAAACTTAAGTAGTTCAGCAGACGCAAATAGCCCTGCATTTACTCAATACGCCTTAGAAACAACTCTTCCAGGTATGGGCTCGCCGTTTATTGCCATTGCACTATTCTTTTTCGCATTTACTACGATTCTTGCTTACTACTATATTGCCGAAACAAATATCGCATTTATTAGACGCTCATTCAAAATGCCCGGTGATATGTTTTTATTAAAAATAGTCATGTTAGCTGCAGTATTTTATGGCTCCATAAAAACAGCTAGTATTGCTTGGGGTCTTGGGGATATTGGTGTTGGAGTCATGGCTTGGTTAAATATTTTCAGTATACTAATTATTTTCTTTATGGCTAAGCCGGCCATAAAAGCATTACAGGATTATGAATCTCAAAAAAATAGAAAGGTTAAAAAATACTCATTTAACCCTATTCTCTTAGGTATTAAAAATGCACATTTCTGGGAAGACCGCCTAAAAAATAATCAAAAAGATACCATGTAATCAGCTAACTGATCTAGCTCAAGGATTTCGTTGAAATCTTCAGCTAGAACTTTGCTCATATCGGTTACAATTCTCCATCTTTTTATTCTTTCAGAATTTGAGAAATTTTTAAAATCAGATCTATCAGGTATCTTAGCGCCTGGTAATTTCTTTATAAATTTCTCTGAGGGGCAAATAAATATCGTTCTATCTAAATTATCTACCTTTACATTACGCCAAAATAATGGCTGATCGAACCAACCAGGCTTCAAGATATCAAAAAAATGTGGGTAGAGAGCATAGTGCTCCTTATCAACGGGTAAAATATCTAAATGATAGTCAAGAATCCCTCCATCTCTATAAACCCCCTCGGGTGCACCTTTTATATCTCTAACCCCTTCCATAAATATTGGAATAGAACTAGAAGCAATTATTGCATCTTTTAGATTTTTCTCAGTCAAAGGTATGGCGTCTATTTGAAAGTCATCGTTATTAATAAAAAATGGCGCTTCTCTTGAGTCAAAAAATAAACCCCTTGAAAAAAAATACCTCAACGCTTTCCTATTAGCGAAATTTGCTAGCATCGAAGTTAATAGACCTATAGCAAGAATAAAATCTTGCTCAGATTTCAAAATATGAAGATTTTTTGTCGTCAAAATACTAGTTCTTAATTGAGGGTGCTGAAGACTCGCTTGAATACTTGATGTGTTGCACATCATATCCAGCATAGCTCTCAAATGATGATTAATCTGTTTTTTTCCTAATTTTTGAGGTAAATGCTGCTCTATATATCCACGCTCAAACTCATTGATTGCAGCAATTGGATCATTTTGCGTGTAACAGATAAACCTCCAAACTCCAATGGAAGATGCAATTAAGTGGATTGGGTTTTTAATTTGAGGAATAATTTTTTCTAAGATTAATCGGTCGAAGTGACTAAGAACTAACCATTTTGGTCCACCAGAAGCACCAAGAATTGCTTTTATTTTTGTGAGGTCAAAGCCTTGCTTTCGAATATCCCGATAAGCACTCTGCCCGACCCTAATCTTTAAAGAGTCTAGCTTTTTCAAGAAATGCTAACTTTGCTCATTTAAAGCTTATAAGTAATTATGAAAAAGGGTTTTTCTTGATTATGGTTTGCTCTCGATCTGGACCTGTTGAAACTATATCTATTGGTATATTAAGTTTATTTTCAATCCATTCAAGATAGGCGCGCGCATTTTCAGGCAAATCTGAATAATTAGTAACGCCTATTGTTGAAGTTTGCCAGCCTAAGAAATCCTCGTAGATTGGCGTGCATTTATTCAAAAGTGCCACATCTAAAGGAAAATCCTCTATTTTTTCCTCATCTAATTCATAGCCAATGCATATCTTAATTGTCTCTAGACCATCGAGGACATCAAGCTTAGTGACGCACAAGCTCGATATACTACTATTTCTAATCGATCTTTTTAACGCAACCGCATCAAACCAACCGCAGCGTCTCGGCCTACCTGTCGTTGCACCAAATTCAACACCGATTTTTCCTAAGTGCTCACCAGACTCATCAAATAATTCTGTTGGGAAAGGACCCGCTCCCACTCTAGTTGTGTAAGCTTTTACAATTCCAAGTATATGCGTTAAATCTCTTGGTCCTAAGCCTGTCCCAATACTTGCGGCTGCTGCTACAGTATTCGAAGAGGTAACATATGGATAAGTGCCATGATCAATATCCAAGAAAACACCTTGCGCACCTTCAAATAGAATATTTTTTCCCTGCTTTTGAAGATCTTCTAGAGTTACGGAGATGTCCTCGATCATTGGTAATACCGTCTCTCTTTGTACCAATAAATCATTATAAATTGTATCGAAATCTAACTCATCAATTTCATAATAGTGTTTAAGCATGAAGTTATGATAATCAAGGATTGTTTTCAGTTTGTTTGATAAAATTTTTGCATCAAATAAATCTGATATTCGCAAAGCTCTTCGAGCAACTTTATCCTCATATACTGGACCGATTCCTCGGCCAGTTGTTCCAATCGCTGAACCTCCTAATTTTATTTCCTTGGCAGCATCAAGCGCTTCATGAGAAGGGAGAATAATTGGGCATCCTGGACTAATTCTTAAGCGCTCGTATACTGGAATACCACTCTCAATTAGCTTAGTTGCTTCGGTTATCAGTGCACTGAGGGAAATTACCACCCCATTCCCAATGAGGCAATTAACTTTATCGTGTAATATCCCAGAAGGAATTAAATGTAAGACCGTTTTTTTTCCGTCTATTACTAGGGTATGCCCAGCATTATGGCCTCCTTGAAAACGAGCAACAGCAGCCACATCCTCCGTTAGCAAGTCTACAATCTTGCCTTTCCCCTCATCACCCCATTGTGTACCAATTATTACTACATTCTTACTCATTATTAATTCTCACATATCATTATTTAGGCCTTAATAAAAAATAATAATAACAAACCAATTAGCATTGATATTAGTCCTATGAAACGGAGGTTAGTATCTTCAAGTTGCGACATTCTTTCCACAAAATTTCTATATTTAGATGGGCTAATAAAAGGAATCATACCTTCTATGACCAAAAACAAAGATAAAGCTGTTAATAGTTCTTGCCACATAACTTGATTAAATACTTTTCATACCTTATTAGCAGGTCAATAGATAAATTAAATTACTTACCTTTTGAATTATTCAGGTAACGAAAAAACTCATTATCTGGATCAATTACCAAGATATCATTCGAATTTCCTATTGAATTCCTATAAGCATCAATGCTTCGGTAAAACGCATAAAATTCAGGATCTTGGTTATACGCTTCAGCGTAGATTTCTGCTGACCGTGCATCCCCAACACCTCGTAATTTTTGAGAGTCTCTATTCGCATTTGCAAGAATAATGGTTCTTTCTTTATCAGCTGTAGATTTCAACTGCTCTGAAACTTCCATACCTTCAGCACGACGCTCTGCCGCTATTCTCCCCCTCTCTTGTCGCATTTGTTGATACACTGAATTACGAACATCATCAGGAAATTCAACTTGCTTCACTCGAACATCGACCAACTCTACGCCCAAACCCTCAGCAGTGGTGGTTGCCGTTGCTAGCATATCCCTCATCAATTCAGCACGTTCGACGGATATCGCTTCTTGTACAGTTCTTTTTCCAAACTCAGTAACTATTGCATTTTTTATTATTTCTGAGATTCGATCATTAGCAACTCTACTGGAGCCTCCGGTAGCTACGTAATAATTAACAGTATTAATTATTCGCCATTTAACAAAAAAATCAACATCCATCGCTAAACGCTCACCGGTGAAAATTCGCTCTGGTCGCTCATCAATGGTTTGTATTCGTTTAGGAAACTTTCTAATTTTTTGCACAAATGGAAGCTTAAAGTGTAATCCTGGCTCATAGTTCGACTGAACAACCTCACCCACTTGGAGTTTAATTGCCAACTCTCTTTCATTTACAGTAAACGCTGTTAGATTAATAGCTACTAAAGCTAAACCGATGACTGTAAAAATTAAAGGTTTTCCTATATTCATTAGCGCTGTCTCCTATCACGATTCGAATTGGCATCAGATGATTCATTTTGAGCGCCTGATGTCGATAAAGTATTTTGATTGTTCATCCGCTTACTGCTCTCCCCAATTAATTTATCGAGTGGTAAATACATAAGATTACCGCTTCCCTGGGAATCAAGAATTACCTTATTTGAATTTCTATAGACCTCTTCAATTGCATCTATATAAAGTCTATCTCGAGTAACTCTTGGAGCTTTTTGATACTCCGTTAATAGCGATAAGAATCTATCCGCTTGTCCATCTGCATCAGCAATAACTCGATCACGATAAGCCTCAGCATCTTGAAGAATTCTTTGGGCCGCTCCTCTTGCCCCTGGAATTAACTCTTGAGCATACTTCTCGGCCTCCAGAATAAATCGATCGCTGTCATTTCTTGCTCTTTGCGTATCATCAACGGCATCTTGAACGGCCTTAGGGTAGTCTAATTTTTCAAGGTTTATAGATGTTACCGTTATACCAGCCTGGTAAGCGTCTAATGTGCCTTGCAGGACTAATTGAGTTTTTGGACCAATCTCATCTCGTTTTTCATTAACAAGCACCTCTAATGAACTGGTACCTACCACCTCTCTTAAAGCACTTTCAGTCAAGTCCTGAAGTGTTCCCTCAGGATTAACAACTTCAAAACTGTATTTAACTGGATCATTACGGAAATATTGCACCACCATTTGAACAAACACATATTGTTCATCGGCAGTTAAGATTTCTGTACTATAACCATAGTTCTCAACCACGCCGGTATTTACAACATCCACTGATTCTATTGGGAAAGGTATATGCCAATGCAAGCCTGGAAATGTAGTTTCAGTATAGGCACCAAATCTTTGAACAACTCCTCTTTCCGCCTGATCAACACTGTATAAGCCAGTAAATAGCCAAGCAACCAATAAAAATACGCTGAAAATAGGTATACCTGTAGACCTCCCAGATCCTTTTTTAGTGCTTTTACCACCACCAATTATTGCATTTATTTTTTTCTGCCATCCTTGGATAATTTTATCCAAATCATCTGGTTGATTATTATTGCCTTTCCATGGATCTTGGCCATTTCCTGAATCATTCCAACTCATAGTTTATTTCTCTATTTTTGTTTAATTATTATTACTGTTTACATCTTAACAAAAGCATTCGTACTCATGCCTTCTTTTTTTAAAAATCGATAAATGTCTTGCTTGGTAATTTCTAGCGCCAATCTAAAACTGCCATCATCAAGTATTTTTTCTTCTTTAACTGCGCCCATTTGGAATAATTTTGCTCTTTGTTTACCTTGACTATTGTTGAGCTTAATACTCCCTATGAGAAGATTCCTAGCAAAAAAACTACTTATACCAGTCATTAATAAATTGAGCCCTTCTCCCTTTAATGCTGATACCCAGGCCGCTCTACCACTGCCGTTAATTCTTTTTGTTAGTTTAGGCTTATAATTTAATTTATCAATTTTATTATAAACTCTCAACTGGGGTACTTTATCAGCTTCAAGCTGTTTTAACACATTATTAACTTGTTTTATTCTTTGCCACCTATTGGGATCACTCCCATCAATAATATGTAAAATTAAATCAGCTTCTTTAGCTTCTTGGAGTGTCGCCCTGAATGCTGCTACCAACTCATGCGGTAATTCTTTAATGAATCCGACTGTGTCGACTAATATAATGGGTGCTCCTTCAGGTAAATCAAGTCTTCTCATGGTTGGATCAAGTGTAGCAAAAAGCTGATCTTTCACTAAAACATCCGCACCAGTTAATTGCTTAAATAAAGTAGATTTACCGGCATTGGTATAACCAACGATGGCAACTGTGGGAATTTCAGATTTTAATCTATTTTGACGACTCATTGATCGCCGCTTATCCACTTGCTTAAGTCGAAGCATTAATTGACGAATACGTTTATCAATTAGACGTCTATCGGTTTCTAATTGTGTTTCACCCGGCCCTCTTAAACCTATCCCTCCTTTTTGTCGCTCAAGATGAGTCCAGCCTCTTATTAATCGAGTAGATATATGTCTTAACTGAGCAAGTTCTACTTGTAATTTACCCTCAAAACTTCTCGCTCTTTGTGCAAAGATATCCAGTATCAAACCACTACGATCTAATACTCTGCATTTTAAATACTGCTCTATATTTTTTTCCTGGCTGGGACTAAGTGCTGCATCGATAATAACTAATTCGGAATTATTTTTTTCGATACACAAGCGCAACTCATCTAGCTTCCCTTTTCCCAAATAATAACGAGCATTTGGCCTCTTTCCAGAAGCGAAAATACTACCTGCAATAATTCCACCAGCAGAACGAGCCAATTCAGTAAATTCAAGAGATTGACTGTGATCTATTTTCGATGAATGAACTAGGGTTGCTTTTTCTCCAATTTTTGGTCTTTCAAACAAATTAAAACCTCACTTCTGTATTTCCGGTGCAATAATTTCAAAAATACTCTCACTATTAGAATCAACAGAAATTACATTTGTGGTACTTCGAAGCCATGTAATTTGTCTTTTTGCAAATTGTCTGGTTGATGCTTGTGCCTTTTTCACAGCTTCATCTATACTCATTTGGCCTTCAAGATACGCCCATATTTGTCGATATCCAACTGCCCTCATCGAGGAATGACTTGAGGTTAGGGACTCTCTTTCCATTAAAACTTTCACTTCTTGAATGAAACCCTCATCTAACATTTTAATAAAACGATCATTGATTCTTTGATGAATTTCTAAGCGAGTGTGATGTGTAATAGCTAATTTTATAAATCGATAATTATTATTCTTAATTTTTTTTTCCTGCCAGTCAGAAATATTGCGACCACTTAGCTCAAACACCTCAATTGCTCTTTGAATCCGTTGGCCATCATGTGGATTAATTCTCTTTGCTGCTAGAGAATCAATATCAGCTAATTTCTTGTGCATTGCGGGCCAACCTATCTCTTTAGCTTCATGATTGATGGTGTTTCTAATATTAGAATTTCCCTCAGGGAGATCAGAAAGACCTTCTATCAAAGCATGAAAATATAGCATCGTTCCACCAACTAACAATGGAATTCTACCCTTATCGTGAGAGCGTTTAATTTCTATATTAGCATCTTTAACGAAATGACCTACAGAATATGACGCTTCAGGGTCCAAAATATCAATCAATCGATGTGGGAATTGGTTTAAAATTTCCTTTTTTGGTTTAGCGGTCCCTATGTTCATACCTCGATAAATTTGAGCTGAATCAACATTAATTATATCTAGGGGAAATTCTTTAAAAAGTTTTATAGCTAGATCAGTTTTACCAGAGGCAGTCGAGCCAAAAAGACAGATAACAGGCAGCTCCATAATTCCAACGGTGCTCATAAAAATAAAAGTAAATTCATGTTATTGATACAATGGAATCCTGAGGGTTTGCCCTATCCTAATAGTGCTTCCTTTGATTTGATTGAAACTTTGTAGCATAGATAAGTTAATGTTATAGAGATCGGCAATCTCACTCAAGGTATCGCCACGTCTTACTGTATAATTTATGGTTTTTGATTTATTTAGCAGATTTTTTGCAAATTTGGTTCCTTGGGGTGGGTTTACCAGAAAATAGTTACGAATGCCTCTCAAAATAGCAACGGCCAGTTTATCTTGAAACCCTTTATCCTTTAATTTCTTTTCTTCATCAGGATTTGATATATAGGTTGTTTCAATGAGGATAGAGGGTACATCGGGTGATTTTAATACAAGTAATCCCGATTGCTGGACTTTCTTTTTGCGAACAGTGCCAATACTAGCTAATTCTTTCAGCACAAATTCACCTACCTCCATACTTGCCTCATTTGTTGCACCCTGTGACAGATCCATCATGAGTGAAGCAAATGAATCATTTTTACCGGATAAAGACACATCACCAATTGAAAAATTTTCATTTTCGCGTTTGGCTAAACGCTTAGAAGCTTCATCAACCGCCCCTTTATCAGATAGCGTATAAATTGAAGCGCCTCTAACACGAGGATTATTATCCAAAGCATCGGCATGTATTGAGACAAACAAGTCAGCTTTTCGTTCTCTAGCAATCTCCATTCGATCCCTCAATGGAACAAAACTATCTCCACTTCGAGTTAAATATGCACGCATATCTTGAGTCTTATTAATTCGCTCAACCAGCCTTTTACTAACCGCTAATACAACTACACTCTCCCAGGTACCATTTGGGCCAATAGCACCCGGATCTTTTCCACCATGGCCAGGATCTATGACTATTTTAATATCGCGAGACATTTTCTGGGATATTGGATTTTTTGAAGCTATGCTAGCGCCATTAATACGTGTTATGTCTAAAACGATTCTGGAATTCTTGGTACGATTACCAGGAATAGAAAAATGCTCAAATTTAACTGCCTCTTCTAAATCTATAACTACTCTTAAAGCTCCTTTACCTCCCTTACCAAAACGAACATTTCGGATCAAATTATTTTGTAAGTCTTTTGTTTCGATAGATGGCGATAATTTCGTATTTTGTAAATCAATCACCATCCGATAAGGTTTTTCTAGAGTAAATATACGGTTATTCACGTTTGAATCTAAATCTAACACCATTCTAACTTGATTATTTTGCGTCGCCATACGAATATCTTTAAGCAATGCAGCAGACCAGCTATGAGTGGTCATGCAATATAAAATAAAAAACAATCCTAATCTTTTTATAAGCATTGATTAATTTTTTTATTTACCTGTATACGTCGTGGTTTAATAGGATCTTAGAATCTTAGAAAGTATATCATCACCCATTAATGTCAATGATTTAATTCTAACCTTACGTCCCATCTCTTTAAAATTTATAGTGAAAGTGATGTCCGCTTGCTCTAATAAAATTGGGACCCTTTGTGGCCATTCAATAAACATCAAGCCATCGCTTAAATCATCCCATCCAAGAAAATTGAGCTCATCATGATCATTAATTCTATACAAATCAATATGATATATTTTTCCAAAATCAAACTTATAAGGCTCTACTAAGGTATATGTTGGGCTGGGTACGATATCTTTGTACCCCATGCTTCTTAATGCTGCACGAACCAGTGTAGATTTACCCGCACCCATCTCTCCGCTGAGTGTTATCTTTATTCCAGAAAGCGATTGAGGGAGGGCCTCAGATAAACACTGCCCTAATTGTTTTGTAGCTTTTTCATTTTTTAGATCTATAGTAAAATCCATAGATTAAGTCTCATTCCTAGTATTAATAATTAAAGCCAATGGTTAATGTTAAAAGTTATTTATAGAGGACAAATTTAATATATATTACAGATTCGATTTTTATGCTCAGCTATTATAACTATCAATATATTGCAGATGCCAGTTGAAAAATCATCCGAACTTTTTTTTGGTATAATAACAAAACACATAACGTTCACTCTTTATTAACTAACCCTTCTTATTCCTAGAGATGCAGATACCCTATTTACCAAAATTGAATCTAATTTTTTTATCATAAAGCTATTATACTAGAACCTAAGAGTGGTTAATAAATATGATAAAAAATAGCATTATAAATAAAAATAATCTTGCAAATGATATAATACGCTGGGGAAAGGATCTGGGTTTCCAAGAAATAGGATTTACCAATATAGATCTTTCAAGGGCCGAAAAAAATCTAAAAAAATGGCTCGACTTAAAATTCCATGGCGAAATGAATTACATGGAAAAACATGGCTTAAAAAGAAGCAGGCCAGATCTCCTGGTACCCAATACAATCAGTGTAATATCCGCGAGAATGAACTATCTTACGGTCGATAAAGAATCGACTGAATCCCTTCTTGATCACCCTGAAAAAGCGTATATTTCTCGTTATGCACTTGGGAGAGATTACCATAAAGTTTTAAGACAAAGGCTTAAACGCTTGGGAAAAAAAATTGAAGCTTCAATAAATGAATTCGGTTTTCGAGTATTTGTAGATAGTGCTCCTGTGCTTGAAAAACCATTAGCTGAGAAAGCCGGTCTTGGCTGGATTGGTAAAAATACAAATCTTATTGATAAAAAAACTGGCTCATGGTTTTTTCTTGGGGAGCTTTATACCGATCTAGATCTACCTATCTCATCATCAAGCACAGGACATTGTGGTACTTGTCGCGAATGTATTGATGTCTGCCCTACTCAAGCTATCATTGCACCGTATGTATTGGATGCAAGACGTTGTATCTCCTATCTAACTATTGAGCTAAAAGGTTCGATTCCCTTAGAATATAGGAAATTAATTGGTAATCGAATTTACGGTTGCGATGATTGTCAAATATTTTGCCCATGGAATAAATTCGCAGCTCAATCATCGGTTAAAGATTTTGATCCAAGACATGATCTAGATTCGCTGGATCTAATAGACGCATTTCTTTGGAGCGAAGAAGAATGGCTGAAAAAAACTGAGGGAAGTGCAATAAGAAGGATTGGATTTGAACAATGGTTGAGAAATGTTGCTGTCGCATTAGGCAACGCAAAAAAAAGCAAGGTGCTTATTGCCGCTCTTAAAAGAAGAAAAGATTATGACTCATTACTGGTAAAAGAACATGTTCAGTGGGCGCTTAATCAGCACTCCTCTTAATAAATAAACCCCTCATCAACCAATTAAAATATTATCAATTAACCTAACGCCTTCAATAACAACACTGGCAAGAATCACCAGTTTCTTGGAATCTTTATTGGGAATACTTAAATCTATCGATGACCTGATTGAAATATAATCAACGTCAAATCCGTAACCAATCAACTTATCTTCAGCTTCTTTTAGTATAGATGTAAATTCTCCTTTTTTAGGGTTTATTAAATAACTTACCTCAAGGAGAGTTTTGTGTAATTTTATGGCAGTTAGTTTTGCGGCGAATGATAGATGCTGATTACGAGAACTCATAGCAAGGCCATCACGCTCTCTAATAATAGGGGCGCCAATAATCTTTATACCTAATGATAAATCCATAACCATCTGCTCTATCAATAATTTTTGCTGAAAATCTTTTTGTCCAAAGACAGAGAGGTCAGGTTTAATGATATTGAATAATCTTAATACAACTGAGAGAACTCCCTCAAAATGACCCGGCCTAACTTTACCGCATAAATCATTAGCCCTTTCAGGAATAATTACTTTAATAGCGTCATCAGTGCCATTTGGATATAAAGAGCAAAGGTCGGGCAAAAATAAAAGATTAACGCCTGTTTTAGTTAATTTTTCTATATCACTCTCAAGTGTTCTAGGGTAATTTTCAAAGTCTTTTTCGTCATTAAATTGAGTTGGATTTACAAATATTGAAACCACGACATAGTCTGCATAGTCTCTTGCTAATTCAATTAAGCTTAAATGGCCGTCATGGAAATTACCCATCGTTGGGATTAAGGCTATTTTAGACAGTTTCCTGCGCTGCCCATCCAGTAGTACCTGTACTTCTTTTTTTTTATAAATTACATCCAAGGAAATACTCAATAAAGTATAATATCTATGAAAAACAATGCTCTGGTGCAGGATAATCCTTATTTTTAACGGCCCGAACATAAGATTTTATAGCATTAATTGGTGACGTCTGATCTAGCATAAAATTTCTAACAAATTTTGGGGTAGACCCTTGAGTGATATCCAATATATCGTATAGAACCAATATTTGCCCATCAACAAAAGGACCCGCTCCTATTCCAATCACAGGGACATCTAAGTTTTCTTTTATAGATTTACCTAACTCATTAGGTACGCATTCCAGCAAAACAATATCAGCACCTGCATCTTGGAGAGCTTTTGCGTTATTTAATATTTTATTAGCCTCCTTAGGATCTCGACCTTGGACTTTAAAACCACCTAATTTATGAACTGACTGAGGTTTAAGTCCTAAGTGCGCACAAACCGCAATATCATGCCTTGCAAGATGCTTTACAATTGCGATCTGATCTTCTCCGCCCTCTAATTTTACCATCATAGCACCGCCCTCTTGCATTAATCGAACGGCATTCTCAAGTGCTTGATTTGGATCTGAATAACTCATGAATGGCATATCAGCAACTAAAAAAGCTCTTTGCAGACCACGAGAAACGTTTCGCGTATGATAAATAACGTCCTCAACTGTAACTGGTACAGTCGTATCATGACCTTGAATTACCATACCCAAAGAATCGCCAACTAAAACCATATCAATACCGGCCTGATCAACAGCTAAAGCAAAACTTGCGTCATAGGCAGTTATACAGGCAATAGCTTCGCCATCATTCTTCATTTTCATTAATGAAGCAACATTGACCGGTGGCACAGCCATGCTACGTTGTTCTAATTGTGTATACATATACTTATTTCTTGATTAATTTAATTTATGAAAATCCAATAGCCGTCTGTGGGTTGAAAAAATGACGACCGCCTGTGGTACATTTTATTTGATCCAATAATTGTTCATAATCTTCATGGTTGTTTATGAGGTCAATTGAAGCTGTATTAACTATTAACAAGGGCCCATCATTATAGTTATGGTAATGACTTGCAAAAGTCTCTGTTAATTTCTCTAAGTAATCTCTATCTATAAATTTTTCACTTGGAACGCCCCGATGAGCAATTCTTTCGAGCAGAATATCAGGATCTGCTTGAAGGTAGATCACTAAATCGGGCACTGATGTCATAATATCCATTTTTTCATATATCTGTTCATATAGGGCCATTTCACTTGGATCCAAATTAACCGAAGCAAATAATTTATCTTTCTCAATATGAAAATCTGCAATACTTGTATTCGAAAACAAATCGGATTGGTGCAGTTTTTCTAGTTGTTTTGCTCTTTGAAATAGAAAAAATAATTGTGCAGGTAATCCGCCATCACGACCTCCCTCATAAAATCGATCTAAAAAGGGATTATTTTCAATATCTTCCAATATAAGCGAACCAGAAAAACTATCTGCTAGTCTTTTGGCCAAACTTGTTTTTCCAACCCCTATAGGGCCCTCAACTACAATAAAACGAGAAGCATTAAAATTATTATTAATATTTTCTACAGTCATACTTTCTTCATTCCAAGCATTTTAGCCTTATTGGATTATTCTCTATCTTTTTTAATAAATCTACCATATTCGACAACCTTGGAATCATAATATCTGGAGAAATATCCATTAACGGTAATAAAACAAAATTTCTTTTACAAATTCCTGGATGAGGCAGAGTCAATATATCGTCTTCAATTATTTCTTGCCCTTGACATAAAAGATCGAGATCAATGGTTCGTGGGCCCCATTTCAATTCATTACGAATTCGTTTTTGTTTATGCTCTATTTTCTGTAGCTCTAAAAGTAACCCATGAGGCTTAAGTTGGGTAACTATAGCTACAACTGCATTAATAAAATTCGGTTGGTCTGGTGGGCCCATCGGTGAAGAATCGTATAGTTTCGAAGATAAAATATAACAAGAATTTGGTATCTTTTTGATATTCTCTATAGCCATGGTTATTTGTTGTAATGGTTCATTGAGATTGCTACCAAGCCCAATATAAGCAGGTTTCCAAATTTTTCTTTTTGATCTCATCGCTTAGATCTATACTTCTTATTTTTCTTGAATCTTAGGCTTGTATTATTGGTTTTTTGCTCAACTTTAGTCCAAAAATCAATCACTTCTTTAGGGCAGTCATTTGTCGTTGATCGCAATAATAAAAAATCATAGGCAGCTCTAAATATTCTTGAATCACTCATTTTTTTAGCTTGTGCTTCTGTAGTTACCTCAAATTTTGCTTGTGCAACAAACATCTCTCTCATGATGCTCGAAAATCTTTTGGGTATTGCTAATCTATCCTGATGAGTACCAATTACATCATAAGAAGCCAATATTAAAGATTGGGCTTTGGAAGATTTAGATTTCTGTCTTATTTTATTGGCTTTTTTGGAGATTGGCCCCCATAAAAAAACACCTAGCAAAAACATTGGTGTTATTGATTGTCTATTTTTAATTCTTGTATCGGTATTTTTTAACGCATTTTCAATGAAATATTTTAAATTAACATCAGTTTTAATTTGTTTATCTGTTTCAGGAAATAACTCTTTGAACAAATTAAATGTCAGTAATGAATCAAAGGTTTTTTCGGCATACCCTGATTGAAATAATTTTATAAACTCATCAAATATTCTTGCAGCAGGTATACCGTTTAACAAGTGGGCATTCATTTTAATTTTATTTGATAATTCCGAGTCAATCTTAAAGTTAAGCTTAGCTTTAAATCTTACAGCTCTAAGCATTCTGACTGGGTCCTCTTGTATCCTCTTGACCGGATCACCTATAAAATTTAACTGGCATGCTTCTATATCATTCAAGCCATTAACAAAATCCCAAACCTTATCTTTATCGCTGTCATAATAAAGGGCATTGCATTTAAAATCCCTTCTAAAGACATCTTCTTCAATACTTCCATAAACATTATCTCTTAAAATACGCCCCTTATTATCATGCTTAGATCTTTCATTATCCGATTCCGCAGAAGAACGATAGGTCGCAACTTCGATCAATTCTCGACCAAATCGAATATGAGCCAATCGAAATCGTCTCCCAATTAGTCGGCAGTTTCTAAATAGACTCTTTATTTCTTCTGGTTCTGCATCGGTAGCGACATCGAAATCTTTTGGTCTTATATCCAACAAAAGATCCCTGATACATCCGCCAACCAAAAAAGCCTGGTAACCAGACTTAGTTAATCTTTGGAGTACTTTTAATGCATTTATGGAGATTAATTTTTTATCTATACCAAGAGATACAGCATCTATTTTATTTATTTTTATTAACTGTTTCGTCAAAAAATTAATCCTTATTGATGTTTATTCATTCTTAGATAATTATCTAAATCAAGAAGAGGTTTTTTCTTAATCTTTCTTAAAATAAAAGTACTCTTATGAGACGCCTCAAGATACCAACAAATAGCTTTCGTTAGCAGAAAAATATGTTATTGAGTTATAATATTTTTTTACTAATCCTACATCAAGGAACCAAGGAATAATATCATGCTTAATAAGCTTTCTATTTTGACGCGTAAAATACTTCTAACGTTAGTCGCTATAATTGTGATGGGCTGGTTAACTGGAGACCTAATTATGGATAGCCTTCCACCTTCTGTAAGTAGCTCTATTGATAATAATATCCTTCTTCCAATTAAGAAAATTAGTACTAATTGCTCACTCTTAAATGAAGAAATAAAGAATGACGAACAATGCCGCTGGTCAATTAACTGCACAATGTCAAGAAACGAGCAAGTAGCTTATCAAAAAAGAAAGCTAGATCATGAATTATTCTGTGAGAATAAATAAAACTTATTAATCCACCGCTTGATAGTAGTCTTTTTTATAAGCCAAACTACCCCATAAAGCATTCGCTTTAGCTGTTTCAATAAGACCTTGATCGTTGATCTTAATAGGGCTTAATGATTCAGTTTGCCTATCATAATGAAATGTTAATGGCGATTTTTCTGGTTGAAGAATAACGACATTATTTTCTACATCCATCCAAGCAAAATTTTTATAAAATTGCATCATAGCTCTGAGCTTTTCTTTCTTAATTTCCCGGGTTAAATCATGCCCAATCATTGGATTTTCACTATCTATACCAATCAATGATAATAAAGTTTGAGGTAAATCAATTTGACTCACCAATCTTGAGTCTTCGCGATGATTGATACCACTCCCAACAATTACTGCAGGAATATGAAAATGCTTAATGGGGACTAATTGATCTCCATAAGCGCGAGAATCATGATCCGCCACAACCAGGAAGATTGTATCTGACCAATAACTTGATTTTTTCGCTTTTTTAAAGAATTCACCAAGCGCATAATCCGAATATTTAGCGGCATTCTCTCTAGTTTCTTTTGGCTCATTATAAAGCTCAATTCTTCCATCAGGGTAATCAAAAGGGGTATGGTTTGATGTTGTAAATACTAAACTAAAAAACGGTTTTTCCTGATCATTTAAATAAGAGAACTGATTGTGAGCCTTAATATAAAGATCCTCATCTGAGGCGCCCCATGAACCAACAAAGATAGGTTTCTTAAAAGTACCAAAATCCTGCATATCATCAAATCCATTGCCAAGGAAAAAACTCTTCATATTATCAAAATGACTTTCTCCGCCATATATAAACTGAGTGTGATAGGCATTTTTCTTCAAAAGATCAGCAATAGAGAAAAAACCATTTTGGCTTTTACCTAATTTAACTACTGATCTGGCTGGAGTAGGAGAAAACCCAGTAACAATTGCCTCTATACCTCTAACTGAACGCGTTCCTGTTGCATAAACATTAGTGAAATTCCACCCCTCTTCCATTAATTTATCTATATTTGGTGTTAGAGGTAACCCGCCAAGCTTTCCTACATATCTAGCACCTAAACTTTCTTGAAGAAGTATTACTAAATTTTTCTTAGGACCCCTATACGAGGATTGATGAAATGCTGTTGTTGGCGATTTGTTTATAGCATATTCATCTTGATCGAGATTGGTGGAGTTTCTTACTAATTTTATAATCTCTTTTTCATCCATTGCCCCATAATATTTAAATGCATCATCCTCATTCTGTAGTTGCTTAACGGCGAATAATATTGAATAAGTGGAATTGAGAGTGAGGTCATTCACCAATGGATCAACGGAAAAGGCAACCATGGCTGGATTTAATGGTCGATGACCTAAAGATGATCTAGCAGCCATCACTCCCAACAATAAAACCAATATCATTATCAAAGGTCGCCAGTACCATTTCGGCATTTCCGACTCAACTAAAATTATTTCTGAGTACTTCCATGAGAAATATAATGTAAATATACTCAAAATCGTTACAATAAGTAACTCTAATTTATAACCACTTAAGAGCATGCTAATGAGCTCATCTGGGTAAATTAGATACTCCACGAATAATCTATTTGGGCGCACATCATATTCAAGGATAAATGATGGTGTTACTATCTCCATGAAAACCAATAACCAGACGGTGAAAGTGATCCATAGCCTCAGAATATAACCCCATATCCTTTGAATATTTTTATTATTTATCATCATGCATGAAATTAATGCAGGTAAGAGATATAAATAAGACAAAGAAGCAATATCTATGCGTAAACCACTTAATATTATTTCACTCCAGCCTTGAACATTTGAAACTCTATCAAAATGCCAAATACCCAATAAAAATCTGGATAAAGAAAGAAAACTAAGTCCAAATAAAAATAGGTAAAAAAAGGGGTATAAATTGGTTAGATATTTTTTTACAAAGTTTTGCATAGCTATATATTGCAAATTAAATTATTGAAAAAAAACATTAAAGTTTTTCCAAAAAATAAAACACCAAACACATAGAACAATTAATAGTGATATCAAAACAGCAGCAGAGGCCATATCTTTTGCTCTACCGGATAAATCATGCTCTTCCATACTAATCCTATCGACAGTTGATTCAATTGCGGAATTGATTAACTCCACAATTAGTACAGGAAAAATACATAGAATTAAAACAAACTTATCATTTATGCTTATTGGTAAAAAAAGAGCGATCATACTCAAGAAAATTAATAAACAGACCTCTTGCCTGAATGCTGATTCGTTAAGCCAAACAGAAGCAAAACCTTTACCAGAATTAACAAAAGCTTGAATAAATCTTGCTAGACCCTGTTTTTTATACCTATTATCTTGATGCATAACTAAGAATAATAAATTTTAAAGTTAAATTAAAACTTGAATGATAGTGAAGAGTGCACCCAAAAGACAGCCAAGGATGGGTATGAAGCCCATAATAAAACCAACAGCTCGACTCCCGGGATCATTTAAATATGCAGAACGGAAAACAAATCTTCCTACAAAAAAAAGAAGCCCCAGAGCAGCTCCAATGTTCTCACTAACAAAATACCCAAACATCCATAATGACGGAATAAAAATGACTATTTGTTCAATCGTATTTTGATGGATACGATAATGCCGCTCAAAAATTTCATTTCCAGCTACTGCTGGAGCTTTTATATTGTATTTACCTCTTGCTTTACCTACTTGAAAACCAAAAAATAATACTTGTATTAATATCATCACAGTAATCATTGCTATTAATTCCATTACCTTATCCTTTTAAAAATAATCTACAATTGGTATTCTACTACAGACATAGATAGAAATATCTTATACAACCCAAAAATTTTTAATACATAAAAATCAAACCAGAAACGCAACCATGGCGTTTACATTAATAACCATTACTTAGGATAGTTTAATGTCAAATGTAACATTAAAAAGACGTTTAGCATCAATAATTTATGATAGCTTATTAATTTTATCAGTTATGATTATTGGCACGCTTCCGTTCATTGCAATACGTTATGGTGATGCTGTCGAGACAAACTCAAATTACTATCAATTAACTTTATTCATTATAATTTACTTTTTTTTGGTTGGCTTTTGGAGTATCTCAGGCAGGACCTTAGGTATGCAGTCATGGGGCTTGCGACTTGAAACTCTGGAGGGTAATAAACCCAATATTATACAATGTACTATCCGTTTTTTTGCAGGAATATTTTCACTACTGCCCTTTGGTTTGGGTTTTTGGTGGCAACTATTAGATAAAAATAACCTCAGTTGGCATGATCGAATTTCAGGAACGAAATTATCTCATTACCCAAGATAATAAAAATTAGGATTGCCGCACGTTGTTCAATTTAAATAAGGTGTAAAATCCCAATAATAATGGCGGTATCCACGCTGTTAATATTGGGTTTATATTATATACCTGACCGTAATTGAAAATAAGCTCACTCAACAAGAAATAGACCAAGCCAATCACCAAACCTATAGTTAATCTTGCTCCTGCCCCTACCTCTCGAAGTGAGCCAAATACGAAAGCTAAGGCAAGAATAGGCATCAAAATAATGGTTAATACCGAGGATAATCTTGACCAGAGTTCAATTTCATAACGACTGGAAAATAGATCATTTTTCTTCAAATAGCGAACATAGCCTAGCAGCTCCCTGATTGACAAACTAATTGGCTTAACGAGTGTGACTCCAAGCAACTCACTGTTGAGCTCAAAAGACTCATTAATTGTTTGTGAGGAGCTGGTAATTACCCGATTCTTCTCAAATCGTGTCTCTCTAAAATCATTTAATACCCATTTTTCATTCCTATCAATTCCTGAATTTTCAGCTATGGCTATTGATTTTAGAGAGTTATCATCATTGAAGCGAAATAAGTACAGACTGCCAAAATCATAATCTGTGTTTACTCTCTCAAGATGCAATATACTCTGGTTATCTTTTACCCATACTGCGTTCCCAAAGTCTGCGCCTTGACTGCCATAACGGGCTTCATCTCGCATATTTCTAGCATAATGATCCAATGATGGGCCGACAAACTCGCCCATTAAAATAGAAAACAACACAATAAATAATCCGCTCGTACTAACAAGCTTTGATATTTGTGCGGTTGATACTCCAGCAGTTTGCATTACGATTAATTCGCTATTTGTCGCTAACATACCGAGACCTAATAGAGAGCCAATAAGTGTAGCAATTGGAAGCATTTCAAATGAGAGCTGAGGTAATCGCAATAAAGCAAATAAAAGCGCTTGAGCTACTCCAAATTCACCTTCGAGATTTCCCAGCTGACTAATGAATTCATATAGGGCTGTAATTGATAACAACAGCATTAAAACTAAAAAAGTATTTCTCAGGATTGACCCAACTAAATATTTAGCAAGAATACTCATTCTTTAATCCTAAATTTACTAAAAAATCGACGATGAAGATTTTTATCTTTTACAATAATAAATGTCATGGCACTTAG
>CAJJBK010000008.1 GCA_905182415.1 uncultured Woeseiaceae bacterium
TATAGAAAATAGATATGTAATAACTCCTATGTAACTCCTATTAATAATTACTTAAAATAATAATATACTTTTCAAGAGGTTAAATTAATAACGCTTGATGAGTTTCGTTAAGAAGAAGTAATCATACAAATGGTGGTATTTAGTTATATTTCTTCAGGTAAGTTGTGTTATCGATCTCTAAACATAGGGCATCTTATTGAAAAATTCTCTAATGCAAAGAAGTATTCATCATTGCTCAAACTACTAGATTTATAGACACATATTGTCTTACCACTTCGTTTAAAGCTTCTATCCAAAAGATATGAAGAAGTGGGAGATTCAAATTCACCCATTTGTCTTATTCCTCGTCTTGGCATGGGGCTGATTGCTTTTTCAACTTCACTATTCATATTTTCTGAAATGTCTTCATCAGCTTGTTCTATTTTATTATCAATATCTTGAAGCGTTGTCTGGCAAGAACTCAAAATAATAATAATGCTTAATTTAAATAGGTATCTCATTCATTCCTCAGTAATTTTAAATAGGGATCTGTAAGAATTGAAACTAGAACTACAATCAAGCCAACTAAAGCTAGAAAAAAATTAAATATCAACCACTGAAGATTGTATATCTTAATAACGGCAGTATCTTGGTTAAAAGAAAATAGATAGCAACTATGTTAATGATGGTTGCATCATAATATGACGCATGGATTAAAAACGTGCCTTCACAAGGCTTTGATAATTATATAGTCTATTAAGATGCTGAAAAGATTCCTAATACTATCCCTCTTTATTATATATCCCGCCTATGCTCAGGAGACCGTTACTGTCACCAGAGTCATTAATGTTTATGATGGCGATACCTTTCGTGTTGATATTGATGAACTCTCAGATATTGTGGGTAAAAATATTGCCATAAGAGTGTTGGGTATTGATGCACCTGAAATAAAAGGTAAGTGCCAAAGAGAAAATAAATTGGCTATTAGAGCAAGAGACTTTACCCGCGCTTTTCTTAAAAATAACTCAAAAATAAAGTTGAGTAACCTCAAGAGAGATAAATATTTTAGATTATTAGCGGATGTTTATGTGGATGAAGAAAGCCTGGCTCTTGCCTTATTAAAAAATGGCCTTGCTGTAAAATATACTGGAAAGAGAAAATCTAGCTGGTGTTAATGATATGATTAATTTCACTTTAATGTGAGATTGAAGAGTATTTTATGAGTGCAACAAAATACATAAAGATTGACGGTAAATTCCCTATGCACCGTGGTGGCTATCTAGAGTCACCATCAATTGCTTATGAAACATGGGGAACAGATGACAATGGCAAGAATGCCATCTTGATATTTACAGGATTATCTCCTTCAGCACATGCTTCATCTTCGCCAGAAGACTCAACCAGTGGTTGGTGGGAAGATATGATTGGCTCGGGCTTGCCACTCGACACTGATCGATATTTTATTATTTGTGTAAATTCACTGGGGAGTTGTTTTGGCTCTTCAGGTCCAGCTTCGATTAATCCTGAAACAAATAGACAGTATAAGCTCGACTTTCCAGTTCTGTCGCTGGAAGATGTTGCAAAAGGTGGTTATGAGGTCATAAAAGCACTGGGATTAAAAAAAGTACACACGACGATTGGTTGTTCAATGGGTGGTATGAGCGCACTTTCTTTTTGCGTACAATTTCCAGAAGTTAGTGAACGATTGATTTCAATCTCGTCTTCCGCAAGAGCATTGCCATTTTCGATTGCCATTCGATCCTTGCAACGAGAAATGATAAGAAGAGATAACAAATGGTCCAATGGAAATTATGACCCAAAAGATCCACCTATAGAGGGCCCTCGTTTAGCTAGAAAACTTGGCATGATTACTTACCGTTCAGCAGAAGAATGGGAAGCGCGTTTTGCTAGAGAAAGGAATACGCTTGAATATAAAGATGGCGATCAATTTTATGGAGATTTTGCTGTTGAATCTTATCTTCAAAGCCAAGCAGAGAGATTTACTGGTCAGTTCGATGCGAATTGTTATCTTTACTTATCGCGAGCTTCTGATCTATTTGATTTTAATGAGAATGGCGGTTCATTAGCGAAAGCTTGCGCCAAATTAAAGTTAAAATCTTCGCTGATTATTGGAGTTAAAAGTGATTTTCTGTTTCCTATACACCAGCAAGAGGAGTTATCCTCACATTTAGCTAAGGTAGTTAAAGATTCACATTTCGTAGCACTTGATTGCATCAAAGGTCATGATTCTTTTTTGGTAGAAATGGATGCTTTTCGACCTGTTATGAATGACTTTCTGAGCAACGAATAGAATTTTAGATACTATTTTTTTCTAATACAGCGGCCGTAATTTTACCCTTAGCTAACTGTATTTCGAGCTTGCTGTTTATCTTTAAGCTACTGGGATTAGTTATAATTTTATTTGTTTTGGCTTCACTAACAATCGCATAACCTCTGTCTAAAGTTCCGAGTGGACTAACACTATTTAATGATTGGGAGGCTAATTGAAGTCGATTTTGATTATCCTCGATGAGTTTTTTTCCTTTCGTATAGATATTTTGTTTTATTGCTTCTAAGCGCATGATTTGTTTTTGGAGTGAGTGTGATGGAGAATTTTGGATGCATCTTGAGGTTAATTTATCTATTTCTCGCCCGCGAACAATAAGAAGGTTTTTTATACTGCTTTTCAGCACTCTTTGAAGATTGATAGATTTTTCAATTTGCCGCCTTACAATTACTTGTGGACTGCTTTGAGTGAGTCTTTTATGGAACCAATCGATTGATTGATGGCGATTATTAATAACTCTAATGATGAGGGCGTTAAGTTTTCCCGAAATATTATCTATTGAATTAAACCATTCTTGTTGATCTGGAACTGCTATCTCAGCCGCCGCTGAAGGTGTTGGCGCCCTATGATCAGCTACAAAGTCAGCTATAGTGACATCGGTTTCATGCCCAACAGCACTTATAATTGGAATTTCACTCTGATGAATCGCTCTGGCTACAATCTCTTCATTAAAAGCCCATAAATCTTCAAGAGATCCACCACCCCGAGTGATTATTAAAAGATCACATTCCGCGCGTTTATTGGCTTTTTCAAGAGCAATTTTAATTTCAGGGGCAGCTGCTGCTCCTTGAACCGATACTGGATAAATAATGATTGGAACCATTGGAAATCTTCTTTTTAGGACGCTCAACGCATCTCTAATTGCAGCTCCACTAGGTGACGTGATAATTCCAATTTGAGTTGGTAATTTTGGGAGTGACTTTTTTATTTCTTCAGCAAAAAAACCTTCGATAGCAAGTTTTTCTTTAAGTTTTTCATATTTTCTTTTTAAATCACCTTCTCCTGCGGTTTCCATTTTTTCCACAATGAATTGATACTCACCTCGAGCTTCGTATAAGCTAATCTTTCCCAAAGCGAGCATTTTAGTGCCATTGGCGATGGCCATTGTATTTTGATGCTGACGCTGCTTAAACCATGCACAGCGAATTTGGGCAGCCTCATCTTTGAGACTAAAATACATATGACCCGAAGCTGGACGAGCAAGATTTGATATCTCACCCTCAATCCAGAGTTTTGGAATACCACCCTCAAGTAGGGATTTTGCTTTTCTATTTAACTCTGAAACAGAAATTATTTTTGGTGGTGTCACTTGCGTGAATAAGTCATCCATAGGCTCATTATAACCAAGACAAAATAATTAGGAGTAGAAAAATAATTAATTTTTTAAACTCTGTTGTTTACCCGAAAAAAACTAAAGCGTAGAATTGCATCGTTACAGAAATCAAAAATGTAACGGACAGGCTTATGAGAATAACTAAAGAAGCACTAACTTTTGATGACGTCCTTCTTCGGCCCGCGTATTCCGACGTTCTTCCTAGCGACGTTGACTTAATTACTAAGCTTACTTCTGAAATTGATCTAAATATTCCGTTGCTATCCGCAGCCATGGATACAGTGACAGAATCTCGTTTAGCGATAGCACTCGCACAAGAGGGTGGCATAGGAATTATTCACAAGAATCTATCGATAGAGAATCAAGCTAAAGAAGTTAATCAAGTTAAGAAATTTGAAAGTGGAATCGTTAGAGATCCAATCACTGTAAACTCAAATACAACGATTCGTGAGGTTATTGAGCTAACTCGATTAAATGGAATTTCTGGGGTGCCAGTTGTTGATAATGGTCAGACAGTCGGTATTGTTACGCATCGTGATTGGCGTTATCAGACAGATATAAATGCGCCTGTTTCATTGGTGATGACACCAAAAGAAAAGCTGGTAACGGTCAAAGAAGATGCTCCTGAAGAAGAAGTATTATCCTTATTTCATAAGCATCGTATTGAAAAAGTTCTAGTTGTAGGCAAAGATTTTAATTTGTGTGGTTTGATTACAGCAAAGGATTTTCAAAAAGCGACCGATTATCCAAATGCTTGTAAAGATCTGGAAGGAGCTTTAAGAGTGGGTGCTGCGGTTGGTACGGGAGCAGACACCAACGAACGAGTGAACGAATTAGTTAGTGCAGGAGTGGATGTGATTGTTGTTGATACGTCGCATGGTTTTTCCCAAGGCGTTTTAGATCGAGTGAGTTTGATACGGAATCAGTACCCTGATTTACAAATTATAGGTGGTAATATTGTTACCGCTGATGCAGCCCATGCACTTGTTAAGGCTGGAGTTAATGGTGTTAAGGTAGGTATTGGTCCAGGGTCAATTTGCACCACCAGAGTGATCGCTGGAGTGGGAATGCCACAAGTAAGTGCCGTAGCTGATATTGCTGAAGGACTTAAGAAATCTGGCATACCCGTTATCGCTGATGGAGGTATACGTTATTCTGGCGATATAGCTAAAGCGATTGCAGCTGGCGCTCATACGGTAATGCTGGGGAGTTTATTTGCCGGTACCGAAGAATCTCCGGGTGAGGTCGAATTATTTCAAGGTCGATCCTATAAATCATATCGAGGTATGGGTTCAGTTGGCGCGATGAGTCAATCACATGGCTCTTCAGACCGTTATTTTCAGGACGCTGCTGACGGTCATGATCAATTGGTTCCCGAGGGTATTGAGGGACGTGTTGCTTATAAGGGTTCTGTTTTGGCCATTATTCATCAAATGATGGGTGGTCTAAGGGCGGCCATGGGCTATACAGGCAGTCATAATATTGATGAAATGAGAACTAAGCCAGAATTTGTGAAAATTACGGCTGCGGGAATGCGTGAGAGCCATGTTCATGATGTAGCAATCACTAAAGAAGCACCGAATTATCGAAGCACGTCATAAAATTAATCAATAAATAATTTCCGGATATTCAATGGATATACATGTAAATCAAATATTAATTATTGATTTTGGTAGTCAGTACACACAATTGATTGCCAGAAGAGTTCGAGAAAGCGGCGTTTATTGTGAGATACATCCATGGGATGTCAGTGAAGAAGTGGTCCGAGAATTTAATCCTGCTGGCATTATTCTCTCTGGCGGTCCTGAATCGGTTAATTTAATAAATCCACCCAAGGCACCTGAAATAGTATTCCAGCTATCAATTCCATTATTGGGGATATGTTATGGCATGCAAACTATGGCGGCACAGTTAGGTGGAAATGTAGAAGCCTCTGATGAACGTGAATTTGGTTATGCAGAAATTACTACTACTAATTCTGTTTTATTGAGAGATTTTAGTGATGGTGATGATGGCTTGCTCAAAGTTTGGATGAGTCACGGAGATAGAATAGAATCTATTCCGTCTGGTTTTAAGGCCGTGGCAAGCAGTCAGAACTCCCCTTATGCTGCCATGGAAGATACAACACGCCAGTATTTTGGTTTGCAATTTCATCCTGAAGTAACTCATACCCTTCAAGGTAAAAAAATAATTGATCGCTTTGTACATGATATATGTGGCTGCTTGCATGAATGGACACCAGCCAATATAGCAACTGAGGCTGTAAAAAAAGTACAAGACGAGGTTGGTAAAGGGAAAGTTTTACTAGGACTTTCTGGGGGGGTTGATTCATCAGTTGTTGCCGCTATTTTGCATAAAGCAATTGGCGATCAATTGGTATGCGTATTCGTTGATCATGGCTTGTTACGTCATCAAGAGGGTGATCAGGTTATGCGAATCTTTGCCGAAAATCTTGGTGTAAAAGTAATTCGAGTGAATGTTGCAGACCGTTTTTTTGGTGCTCTAAAAGGTGTTTCTGATCCAGAGGAAAAAAGAAAAGTAATAGGACGATTATTTATTGAGGTGTTTGATGAAGAAGCGGATAAACTTGATGGTGTTGACTGGCTGGCACAAGGTACTATTTATCCGGATGTTATAGAATCAGCAGGTTCATCTACGGGCAAAGCTCATGTGATTAAATCACACCATAACGTAGGTGGGCTTCCTGCAAATATGCGAATGAAACTCATAGAGCCATTAAGAGAATTATTTAAAGATGAAGTACGAAAGATTGGAATAGAACTCGGTCTTCCCGAATTGATGGTATATCGGCATCCATTTCCAGGTCCCGGCTTAGGGGTGAGGATCTTGGGCGAGGTTAAACCTGAGTTTGCTCAATTACTTCAATTAGCCGATGATATATTCATAAAAGAACTTGTTAATCATGATCTTTATAACAAAACAAGCCAAGCATTTGCTGTGTTTTTACCTATCAAGTCTGTAGGTGTGATGGGCGATGGCCGACGATATGATTACGTTATTGCTTTAAGAGCTGTTGAAACTGTCGATTTTATGACAGCACGATGGGCACGATTGCCATACGAGTTTCTTGAGATGGTCTCATTGAGGATAATAAATGAGATTGAGGGTATCTCAAGAGTAACCTATGATATTTCAGGTAAACCACCTGCTACTATTGAGTGGGAGTAGAATTCTTTCTAAATAGACTAGGTTGTTCGAATGATTATGAGAGTGGAGAAAAGAAGTGGTAGAGAGTCCTAAACGGTTTGATGACACCTGTGAGATCATCGGTGTAAAGAATGAGATCGCCGTTACCGGAGAGATTCTCCAGTTTCGCGAACACGACATCATTATTGCGACGATCCATCGTTCGGCTAAGGTCACGTTACATTGGCAGGAAAATGTTGATCAGTATGTAGGATCGATGGGTGGAGTCGAGTTCAGGTCAGAAGGTCCGAAGTCACATACCTATCGAACTACTAGACACCGATAATGATGTGTCATAAACCAGAACACAGACGGCAGATTAAATTAAAAATGATGACACTTTTTTAGTTACAAGTTTTCCTTGTTATAGTTTCTTGGTTAATTCGGAGTTTCTGAAAAACTCATGAGTGAAATAACTGATAATTTTTGACCTTTTTGATATAATTAATTAATAGATTAAGTTTCTATTACGTTGTCAAAACGTTAAGAGAAACAGTTATAAAGTGTAATCTAGAATCAATTTACCGAGACCACTATGAGCCTTTATTCAGAATACTTAGATGAGATTGCAAAGCGAAAAAAGCTAGGATTGAGCCCTCTGCCGATTGAAAATGCTGAGCTTACCTCTGAAATTATAGGACAAATAAAAGATTCTCATTGCAAGCACCGAGAAGAGTCTCTTAAGTTTTTTATCTATAACACTTTACCTGGAACAACTGCTGCTGCAGTTGTGAAATCTCAGTTTTTAAAAGAAATAATTACTGGTAGTAGTGTTATTAAAGATATCCCCATAACCTTTGCTTTTGAACTTTTGTCTCACATGAAAGGTGGACCCTCAATTGAGGTTCTTCTTGATCTCGCTTTGGGTGATGACCCTTCAATCGCTTCGAATGCGGCTGAAGTTCTCAAAACGCAGGTATTTCTCTATGAGGCTGATACAGAAAAACTTGAGAATGCTTATACAGCTGGAAATTTGATCGCTCTGGATATTCTTACAAGTTATTCTAAAGCTGAATTTTTTACAAAACTTCCCGATATAGAAACAGAAATTAAAATCGTAACGTATATTGCGGCTGAGGGAGATATTTCGACTGATTTGCTTTCACCTGGAAAGCAGGCGCACTCTAGAGCAGATAGGGAGTTGCATGGTAAATGCATGATATCTGAAGCTGCTCAAAATGAGATTCAAGAACTACAAAAACAACATCCCGACAAGAGAGTAATGTTGATCGCTGAAAAAGGCACTATGGGTGTTGGCTCCTCTAGGATGTCGGGAGTGAACAATGTTGCTTTATGGACCGGTAAACCCGCCAGCCCTTATATACCTTTTGTGAATATCGCTCCAATTATTGCTGGGACAAATGGAATTTCACCAATTTTTTTGACGACGGTTGATGTAACAGGTGGTATTGGTATTGATTTGAAAAATTGGACTAAAAAATCCGATGCTGACGGAAAATACGTTTTAAATGACGACGGTAATCCGATTCTGGAACAAGTTTACTCTGTTGAGACTGGTACTACTCTCACTATCAATACAAAAGATAAAAAACTATACGGTGATGATGGAAGCACAGAGCTTATTGATCTAAGTTCGTCCTTTACTCCTCAGAAAATCGAGTTCATCAAGGCCGGCGGCTCTTATGCGATTGTTTTTGGGAAAAAAGTTCAAAGCTTTGCATGTGAGACGCTAGGGATTGAGTTGAAATCTGCCTATGCGCCATCCAAAGTTATCTCTCATGAAGGCCAAGGTCTAACGGCTGTAGAAAAAATCTTCAATAAAAACGCAGTTGGCGTAGCTTCGGGCACTGTATTATTCTCTGGCTCAGACGCACGCGTGAAAGTTAACATCATTGGATCGCAGGATACGACTGGGTTGATGACGTCTCAAGAGCTTGAGTCAATGGCTGCCAAAGTCATTTCTCCAACTGTTGAAGGAGCATATCAATCTGGATGTCATACGGCTTCTGTCTGGGATATTAAAGCCCAAGCCAACACACCAAAACTTATGAAATTTATGCACAAGTTTGGCCTCATTACAGCGAGAGATCCAAAGGGTGTTTACCACTCTATGACGGATGTTATTCATAAGGTTTTGAATGACATTACAGTTGATGATTGGGCAATTATTATTGGGGGTGATTCTCATACCCGAATGTCTAAAGGTGTTGCCTTTGGTGCTGACTCAGGAACGGTTGCACTTGCATTGGCGACAGGTGAAGCAACGATGACTATTCCAGATTCAGTGAAAGTGACCTTTAAAGGTAGCATGAAAGAGCATATGGATTTTCGTGACGTCGTGCATGCAACGCAATCACAAATGTTGAATCAGTTTGGTGATAATGTCTTTCAGGGGCGAATTATTGAGGTTCATATTGGGACTTTACTGGCCGACCAAGCTTTTACCTTTACCGATTGGAGTGCCGAAATGAAGGCAAAGGCATCGATATGTATATCGGAAGACGATACCCTCATTGAGTCCCTTAGGATTGCCAAAGATCGTATTCAAGTCATGATCGATAAGGGAATGGAAAATGAAAGCCGAATGCTTCATGGTCTGATTGGTATAGCTAATAAAAGAATTACAGAAATTAAATCGGGAGAAAAACCGGCATTAACTCCTGATGAAAATGCCAAATATTTTGCAGAAGTTATCATAGATTTGGATCAGATTGATGAGCCTATGATTGCAGATCCTGATGTGAATAACGTGGAGATATCTAAGAGGTATACGCATGACACAATCAGACCAATTTCATACTATGGAGCTGAGAAAAAAGTAGATTTAGGGTTTGTTGGTTCGTGCATGGTTCATAAAGGTGATATGAAGATCGTTGCCCAAATACTTAAAAATCTGGAAAAAGATACGGGGGAGGTTAAGTTTAAAGCTCCCTTAGTTGTTGCTGCTCCAACTTATAATATTATTGATGAATTAAAGGCGGAGGGTGATTGGGCTGTCTTACAAAAATACTCTGGATTTGAATTCGATGATAGCTCTCCAAAGATATCTGCCCGAATTGAATACGAAAATATCTTGTATCTTGAGAGACCCGGCTGCAACTTATGCATGGGGAATCAAGAAAAAGCGGCCAAAGGCGATACGGTTTTAGCCACTTCGACACGTCTTTTTCAAGGACGTGTTGTGGAGGATACTAAAGAGAAAAGAGGCGAATCTCTTTTAGCATCAACTCCGGTTGTTGTGCTCTCGGCGATACTTGGTAGGACACCAACTATCGATGAGTATAAAGCTGCCGTAAAGGGCATCAATCTCACTAAATTTACTCCGCCTACAGCAAAACTTGGCTCATCGGCATCGGTGCATTTTTAATATATTTATACGTCAACATCCTTCGTATAATCATTCGTATTTAACTTCAATAATCTATGTAACACTATCGATATAGGTTTGAGTGACAAATAGAGTAAAGGAATATGATATGAAATTTAAAGAATATACTTCTTTAAATTACAATGATTGCTTGGAATTATTTGAATTAAATTGTCCGTCTTTTTTCGCAGAAGAAGAAAGGGATGATTACAAGCAATATCTAAAATTTAATAGCGATCGCTATTTGCTTGGCTATAAAGAAAATTCAATTGTTTGTTGTTTTGGAATTGGAAATAATTCTGAAGGTATTGCTTGTTTGAGATGGATAATGGTGCACCCTAATTTTTATAATAGAGGTTATGGCAATGCGATGATGTCTTATCTTATGAATCATGTGATCGATAAAGCTCAGAAAAAGATATTAATTTCAACAAGCCAGCATACTGAGGCCTTTTTTAGTAAATATGGTGCTACAAAGCTTAATTTTATAAAAGATGGATGGGGAAAGGCAATGCATCGAATAGATATGGAGGTTACTCTTTAAAAGTTTGATGTGTAATTATTTAAACTTTTTTTTAAAACGATTAGTGTAAAAAGATGGAGAATAAAATGAAACACTTAATAAATTTAGCTATTGCAGCAGGAGTTTTTATCTTTACTAAAACTTATGCAGAGTTGATCTCTTTTAATAGCATTCAAATCTCTGGAATAAATCTACTAGAGCAAACTTTAATTATTGCTTTTGCTATTCAATGGGTTGCTTTTGTCCCGGCTTTTATATTAAAAACTGAAAAATTTTACGATTTAACTGGCAGTCTGACTTATCTAAGTATTTTTATATATTGCTTAGTAGCGACTGATAGCATCGGAAATTTAAAATTTACTAACATACTGGTCGCGGGGGCGGTAATGATCTGGGCTATGAGACTTGGATCATTCTTGTTTATGAGGATATCAAAGGATGGAAAAGACGAAAGATTTAATTCTATTAAAACATCTTTCTCTCGATTTTTTATGACATGGACATTGCAAGGTATGTGGGTTTTTATTTGTTCCTCAGCTGCTTTGGTTGCAATTACCAGTCCAACTGGAGTAATTATCAGTAATATATTTATTATTGGGTTTGTATTATTTATTTTTGGATTCGTTATCGAGGTAATTGCAGATAATCAAAAGTCTAGATTTCGTTCAAAAAAGGAAAATAAGAATTCATTCATTAACGAAGGTTTATGGGCCAGATCTAGACATCCAAACTATTTTGGAGAAATTACTTTGTGGACGGGCATAACAGTAATGGCTTTACCTACTTTTATTGGGATGAACTACCTGGCTCTATTCTCCCCCATATTTACTTATTTATTGCTTAACCATGTCAGTGGAATAAGATTATTGGAGGCAAGGGGGCATCAAAAATGGGGACATTTAGATGCGTATAATAAATACAAAAAAGATACTCCCAAATTAATACCTATGATTATAGGAAAAAAATAAAAGGAAAGATCAATATGTCTGTTGAGTTATCAAAAGAAATCAGGTCGATTGTCACTAGCGAAGGGTATATAGAGATCTCCATAGTTAAAGTTGAAAAACCTAAGCCATTGGAGAATGAGGTATTAATGAGAGTAGAGGCGTCTCCGATTAATCCCTCAGATCTTGGACTGCTTATAAGTTTTGCGGCTGATTTTGATAGTCTGAAAGTTTCGGGTTCTGGCGATGAAACGGTTGTAAAAATAAAGATACATCCAGCCCTGATAAATGCAATGAAGTCGAGATTAGGTCAATCTATGGCTGTTGGTAATGAAGGTGGCGGTATTGTTGAAGATGCTGGTTGCAATGGTAAAAATCTAATAGGAAAGACCATTGGTGCAGCAGGTGGGGCAATGTATTCTCAATATCGATGCGTTCCGATAAGCAGTTGCTTGGTGATGGATGAAAATACATCGCCTGCTGAAGCAGCATCTTCATTTGTCAATCCGTTAACTGTTTTAGCATTTATTGAAACGATGAGAATGGAAAATCATACCGCTATAGTCAATTCTGCTGCAGCCTCTAATCTTGGACAAATGCTGATAAAGGTCTGTAAAGCTGATTCAGTTCCATTGGTTAATATTGTTAGGAGCGCTGAACAGGTAAAAATATTAAAAAACTTGGGTGCTGAATATATTTGCAATACCAATGATTCCAGTTTCATGAAAGACCTAATTGCTGCTTTAATATCATCAGGCGCTACCTTAGGCTTTGATGCAACAGGGGGAGGTAATGATGGGAAGCTTCCTGGGCAAATACTTTCAGCGATGGAGATAGCGGTAACTAAATCCGCTAAAGAATATAGTCGCTATGGTTCAGATGTCTATAAACAGGTTTATATCTATGGTGGACTGGATCATTCACCGACGATTTTGAATCGATCGTTTGGAATGCAATGGGGCCTTGGTGGTTGGCTTTTGATGCCAATGATTACAAGAATCGGTATGGAAAGATTTCAGCAGATGAGAGGGCGAGTGGCTAAAGAGATAAAAACCACATTCGCAAGTCATTATACTCAGAGCATATCCCTCGAAGAAATGCTTCAACCAAATATTCTAAAAAGCTATGCAAAACAAGCGACTGGTGAGAAATATTTAGTCGTCCCGCATAAATAAAATACACAATTTAATGATGTTTATATCCTACCTCTTTACCGCCCTCAAGCTACCCAATGGGTGGTGGAAAAAATTAGTATTATTTGGCTTGGCTGCGTTTTTTATCAATGTCGGGGTAGATCATTTCGTTAATCCAGATTTTTATTTATCTATTATGCCGCCAGCCATTCCAATGCATTCAGAGGCAGTTTATATTAGCGGTTTTTTTGAGATCCTTGGAGGAGTCTGTGTGTTAATTCCAGGTCTTCGTAAAATAGCGGGTTGGGGTTTATTGACGTTACTGATTGCTGTTTATCCTGCCAATATTTATATGGCAATTACGCCCGAAGCATTTCCCGATATTCCAATATCATTACTTTATATTCGTCTTGCATTGCAGTTTTTATTTTTCTATTGGGCTTATTCGGTAACCAGGCCAGCCTATAATTCTAATAGTTTAAAAAATGCCAATTAAACTTGTTCGTTGTAAAAAAAATAGTTAAAAGGAATGCTAAATAGAAATTCCGTATGATAAAGTCACACTTTAAATTTATAAATAACCAAGAAATTTATTATGAAAAAATCAATACCAGGACCAAAGGCAAAAGCAATACTTCAGCGTGGAATTCCTATATTCCAGAATGGCTTAATATTCGATGAACAATTGCAAAAAGCAGCGAGGCGCGGTTTTAGACCGGCCGGTCAGGTTATGGTTGATAGAGCACTTGGTGACTACATTTGGGATGTAGATGGAAATAAATATATTGATTTTCAGAACGGTTGGGCTACAAATCCTATCGGAAACGCTCATCCAGAAATTATTGAAGCTGTTCATGAGGCACAAAAAAGATATGGGTTTCACTATGACCATCCCCTTCGTTATGAGTTGGCTGAAAAAATTACTCAGATTACGCCCGCTAAAGCATTATCTCGTTTTACCTATGAGGTGTCAGGTACAGAAGCGGCTGAATCCGCTTTTTATATGGCCATGTGTTATAAAAAAAGGCGTCATGTGATTACTTTTTCATCTTCGTTTCATGGAAATAGTTTAGGCACAAAAATTTTTGGAGGCCTCAATAATAGAAAATATTTAGAAGGTTGGAATGGTGGGGCAATAATTGCACCCTATCCTCATAGCGACAATATACCTGCAGGTATGTCAGAAGAGCAATATTCGGATTATTGTTTGCATTATCTAGAGCATCATATTCCCGAGCATATCGTAGCAAAAGATAATATCGCTGCCATTATGGTTGAACCGGGCTTAGCTGAGGGTGGTAACTGGATACCAACAAAGAAATTTATTCAGGGTATTCGTGATATTTGCGATCGAAACGAATGGTTGATGATTGCGGATGAAGTACTGACGGGACTGGGTCGAACTGCAAAAATGTGGGCAGTTGAGCATTACGATGTGATACCGGATATTTTGGTTATAGGTAAAAATCTATCTGGTGGTGTAGAGGCTTGTGCGGGAGTGGCTGCACGCGATGAAATTCTCGGCAATAATCCCGATTTTTCAGCTAGCTCAACATTTGCTGGTACGCCAGCTGGATGCGCTGCAGGATTGAAAACACTCGAAATATATCAACGCGATAACATCATTGAGCACGCTGCTAGCTTAGCTGAAATAGCAAAAGAAGTTATGGGTAAATGGGAAAGTAAGTATGAGATTGTTCGTCAGGTTCGCCTTAGCGGTTTACTGCTTGGTGTAAGCTTTCAATCGCCAGCTGAAAAAATGACTGATGAAAATTGGTGGTATGCCCGTGCCGTAAGAAGTGAAATGCTTTATACAGGGGTTTGGGCTATTAGTGACCGCGAAGAAAATATCAGGATGTATCCAGCTCTCAATATGAATAAGGACACATTCAAGCAAGGATTGGATATTATGGAAGCGGCTATTGCTAAGATCGATCGTGATGGCCAAGATGTTGGCAATAGTCCAGCCTGGCCGACTGGTGATGCTGGATTTTAAATCAATAATGGATCTATCGTTATTTGGTAATGCCGATTTAATGAAAATTAATTAAGCTAAAATTAGAAGCAAGAATAATGACAATATTTTCAGAAAGTGAGAAAAGTGAGATCATTGAACTAGCGCTCTCAGATCATGTTAGTTTTAAAAATATTCAAAATTTATATGGAATA